>DATFHH010000163.1:0-21742 GCA_035248565.1 Pyrinomonadaceae bacterium
GTGCGGCTCAAGCAGCCGTAGTCCGGCAGACCGTCGCCCTATCTCTAGGACTTGTTAGATCGAGTTCTGATCTTGGGGAAAGAGTCGGGACGGAGAGAGGATCAACGCGGCGCATTATGCGGACATAACAGCCAACAGTCAAATCGAGCGGGCCGGGTTGACCGAAATAATCAGCAGCGCAGTGTAAGCCGCCTCCTATACCAGGAAAGAAATCTCGGCTCCTCAACCTGGTGCAACGTCTAATCCACAGCAAAGGTGGTTAGAGGCTTCGCCGAAAATCCGATCCCTGAAAACGCAGTTAATGCGTTAACAGTAAATTTGCGTCTCTCCTCCATAGTTTTTCGTCGAAGCGCCACCAACAATATTGATTCCTGAAATGGAGGACTTGAGGAATGAAGAAAAGACTAATTGGCATTCTATTGTCACTTGCCGGAATGGTTTGTTTTTCAGCTAATGTTGTCATGGCGCAACACTGGCATATTGATCGCGGTGAACGCCGAGATCTGCGTGCCGATCGCCGCGACATTCGTTCTGACACAAGAGACATCCGATCGGATCGACGCGACTTGCGGGCAGATGCTCGTGAGCGTCAGCGAGATATTCTTGAGCTCAGAGAAGACAGACACGAGGGAACTTCACGAACAGAATTGGGCGCCGACCGGAAGGACATCAGGAGCGACACGCGTGATATGCGGCAAGACAGTCGCGATCTAAGATTTGATCGTCGTGATCGTCGAGCGGATGTGCGTGACTTCTACCGTGATCGGCATCGAGCACGTCACGACTAAACCCCCGCCGCGACAAGTAGGACAGGCAATTTTTCGCTGTCCTACTTCGTAATCTCTGTCAATTCAATAAACCATCTGGGTAGTGATGCAGTTTGCGCCGAAGGACAAGTAACGCCGAAGGCGTTGGCTAATTTCAGCCCGAGGTTCGAGCGCGAGCGAGAACCTTGGGTAGCCTGATCCGAGCGATGAAACTCTGAAAGAGTTCGCCAATTGCCGAACGCTTTCAGCGTTTCACTAACTTCCAAATCGCGATCCCACGGTTGTCGCTGCGCTCCAAGCCGTGGGCTGAAATTAGTGAACGCCCTCGGCGTTACTGAAACTGCATCACTACCAACCATCTGACGATACTACCAGTGTACTCGTTCAGTCTGACTTTTGAGGTAAACGGCGGAGTTTAGTCGTTTAAGGCTTCGCCGCATAAATAGGCGTTTGCCTCAAAAATCAGATTGACTGGTTTTAGCTCTGCCGGACTAAAAGAAATGTTAAGAAGAGCCAATAGATGGTATAACCCTTCGTCGATCTAGCCACATCACTAGCTTTGGAGATCGACATGAAAAATTCTATTTTAAGCAAAGCCTTGATCGTTGCTCTGAGTATCATAATGGTCATGTGGTTTCTATCTCGAACCACGACGACTACATCTCAGGCGCAAACAGCAACGAGTGGACGATATCAACTTTATGCCACCGAACTCATTGTGCGAGGTGCGACCCAAGGCACAGTTGAAAGACGACCACATCTATTCAGGATTGACACTCAATCCGGTGATACATGGGCACTAGACACGTTCAACAATAAGTGGGTTCGCGTAAACAATCCTTAATACTCTTTGAGGCAAGCTGTAGGTTTCTGAAGCACAAAGGGCACAAAGATGGAAAACTTAATCAAAGACATTCGCTACGGGATTCGCTGCTTTCTCAAGCGGCCGGGATTTCTGGTGATTGCTGTTTCAACGCTTGCGTTGGGAATCGGTGCGACGACCGCGATGTTCACTGTTGTGAACTCAGTTCTGCTGCGACCACTGCAGTTTCCGGAATCGGAACGGATCGTTCTGCTTGAAAGCGTCAATCCGCAGTTGGGAGTTATGCGATCCAATGTGTCTGTGCCTGACATTATCGACTGGCAAACGCAAAGTCAGTCGTTCGAACAGCTTGCGGCATTCAACACATCCACTTTTTTTCTGAAGACCGGAGATGAAACGGAACGCGTTCGCGCTGCGGGTGTAACCCCCGAGTTCTTTCCGCTCTTCCGAACTAATCCGCTCCATGGCCGGCTGTTTCAGCCAGACGATTTCCAACCAGGCAAAGAACCGGTCGTGCTTAGTTATGCATACTGGCAACGACGGTATGGCGGTTCAACTGACGTGCTGAACACCACGGTGATGATTGGCAGCGAGGCCACAGCCATCGTTGGGATCATGCCCCCCGGTTTCACTTATCCCGACGACACGGAAATGTGGTGGTCGCGACGACTCCGTACGGACGAAGTACGCGACAACCGTTACATGAACGCTATTGCGCGCCTGAAGCCGAACGTATCGATCGCGCAGGCACAGGCCGAGATGGATGCAATCAGTGTACGGCTTGCCCAGAACTACGTTGTGACAAACAGCAATTGGTCCACTCGACTTACCCAACTGCAAGAACGCCTCGTCGGAGAGTTGCGAACGTCTCTGCTGATTTTGTTGGGCGCGGTAGCGTTTGTCCTTCTGATTGCGTGCGCGAACGTTGCGAACCTTCTGCTGGCCCGTGCTGCTTATCGCCAACAGGAGATTGCGGTGCGCACAGCGCTCGGCGCCAGTCGCATGCGCGTCGTGCGGCAACTGTTAACAGAAAGTGTTTTGCTTTCGATCTTTAGTGGCTTGATCGGGCTGGGGTTGAGCATCTGGCTTGTCAAACTTCTGATTGCGATCAGTCCAGCGAATAGTCCACGTGTCGACGAGATCGGGATCGACTTGCGCGTGTTTGGGTTCACTTTAGGTGTAACTGTTCTTGCGGGCCTTCTCTTTGGACTCGTCCCTGCGCTGCAAACGTCGCGTCCCAACCTCAACGAAATGCTCAAGGACAGTGGAAGGCATGGAGCTGAGAGTGGCGGACGTAATCGCGTCGGAAGTTTGCTCATCGTTTCCGAAATCGCGCTGTCGTTTGTCTTGCTTGCAGGTGCGGGGTTGCTAATCAAGAGTTTTCTTAATTTGAGACAAATCAATCCGGGATTTAACGCAGATAACGTTTTGGTGATGCGGTTGGTCTTACTATGGCCCAAATACAAGGAGGCTGAAGCGCGCGTACAGGCCTTTAAGCAGGTGATCGACAGCGTAAAAGCAATTCCCGGTGTGCAATTCGCCGGCGCCGTGCTCGCGCTTCCACTGAAAGGCGATACATTTGCGTTGGGGCGCTCGGTGATTCGCGAAGGTCGCCCGACGACGCCCGACGAAGCAGTGAACGCGCGGCACCTTACTGTGACAGGCGATTACTTTCAGACACTTCAGATTCCGTTGAAATCGGGAAGGTTATTTACAGATCAGGACAACTCACAGTCGCCCAAGGTTGTAATCATTAGTGAAAAAATGGCGCGAGAGTTGTGGCCCAATGAGAACCCAATCGGTCGTCGCTTCGCGGAATGGCGCGACGAAAAGTTTTCACGTGAAGTGGTCGGTGTCGTAGGGGATACGAAGGTGGAGTCGCTCGATAAAGAAACCGAAAACCAGATGTACACTCCATACCTTCAGGATTCGAATTGGAGCAGCCTTACGCTGGTTGTGCGTACAACCGGTGATCCGGGGGCGTTTGCAGGCTCGGTGCGGGAAGCAATTCGCGCCGTGGATAAAGGCATACCGACTTACAACTTGAAGACGATGAATGATGTCGTCTCAATTTCCGCCGCGCCGCGCCGCGTTCCGATGTTGTTGTTCAGCGCTTTTGCAGGAGTCGCGATGTTGCTCGCGATGCTTGGGGTTTACGGTGTTACTTCTTACTACGTCACGCAAAGGACGCACGAGATTGGAGTGCGAATGGCGCTCGGCGCGCAGATTGGTGACGTGCTCAAGCTCGTGATCAAGCGCGCGATGTTGCTTGCGGTTGTCGGGATTGGAATTGGAATCGCCGGCGCCATGGCCGTGACTCGTTATCTGACCACGCTGCTGTTTGGCGTCAAACCGATTGACATCGTCACCTTCATCGGAGTCGGAATCGCGTTGGGAATCGTTGTTTTCATCGCGTGTGTGATTCCTGCGCGCCGGGCCGCGAAGATCGATCCGTTGGAAGCATTGAGGTAGGCCACAAAAGGCACAAAAACCACCATTGCGGTGCTGACTCAATTGGCTTTTTGGGGCAGAAACGGCAAGCCCTGAACGACCGAACGACGAAGCGACGAAGCGACGGGCAAGTTGTTCAACTTTGCGTGCTTCTCCGCCAATCGGGGCGCGATCCCTTATATTCCATTCAAATCAAATTCAGTACCGGACTCTCGCTCAACGTATGGTCCAAAGTCGGAATTGTGGACGCGCATGTATCACTTCTACGCGCTGAATCGGGCGGAGTTTCTACAGCACTATCACAAGCGATCCAACGTCGAGACAACCTTTCACATGATCAAGTCGAAGTTTGGTCAACGGTTGCGGAGTCGGACGCTCACGGCACAGATCAACGAGGCTCTCTGCAAGGTCCTGTGTCACAATCTTTGCGTCGTGATTCAGTCCGTTCACGAACTGGGGATCGAAGCGACTTTTGGAGCAGACCTTCAACTTACCGCATAAATTGACCGCGAAAGGATTCGTATCCAGACTATGCTAGATAGCTCACTGGAAAAGTTGCTTCTTGGAAGCTGTTTTATCATAGCCGGACTCTTTATAATCATCTTTCACAAACAAATTAGGGAGCGACGCGATAATTGGAATGAGCGCGTTCCATGGTTCCTGCAATGGAGCCCTCCGGGTGGGCGGATTCTCACTGCGATGATCATCGTGTTTGGAGCACTTCTGATTTACGTCGGCATCGCCCAGCTCTTAAGTTCATTTGCTCAATAATAAAAATGGCGATCGATTTTTAAGGCAGGACTAACAGTTTCCACTTTAATCACCATTTATGAGGCAAAGCCCGAAGCGACGGCTTTGCCTTTTTAATGGTGATTAAAATGGAAACTGTTAGCTGTGCCTATAAAATCAAAATGACTAGAGTCTAATTCTTTTGTTGATTCGACTCTTGTTGAGGCTGGATCTGCTTAGCTGCTGATATATGGGGCGGATGCGTAGAGGGTACTTTTTGTTCCCCCCTTGCCGCCGTAAGCATCATTATCAGGGCGTTCACCGTTCCCAACCTAGCGTTCACGAAATCTTCGATAGCGGTTACGAGAACGTGTTCCGTTAACTCGTTTGTAATAGGCACGCGTCTCTGAATATTGATCTCGTTAGTGTTTAAATCTATCTTGAACGAAGCCCTGCTTCGAGAAAGGTAAATACTAAGACTGCCTGCCAGCGCCGTTTGTTCCTCACGGGAAAGCCCATCAAACATCCTCTTATCGGTATCTGACAACGCAACGCGACCGTGTACAATGATGTAGCGATCTAATTGGTGCTTATAGTTGCCAATGACCAATGATCCTCCCATCTCTGGCGTCGCTATAAATTCAAAATGAGCGTTTTCGTTTTGCTCGCGCTTAACACTAAACCGAAATGCGTCTAACCATTCTCTGACATTGGCTTCCACATGCTTACGCGTTTGAATGCCGAACATTCCGAGAATTGAATCCCACAGCGCATATATGACCAGAAGCATTCCGATCGCAACGCAAATGGCACGTAGAGGGTGGATCTGAGCCGCACGGAATAGGTCAACCATGAGGTCTAATCCGTTTTGGGGGAACGCTCCTGCCAGCCATACGATAATGCCAGCCATGAGGGCCATCACCTTACGGAAACGTTTAGACATACAGCAATCTCTACTTTCGGAGGAACCGGAAAGCCTGACATTGCTGGTTTGGTATTCATTAGATAGAATTCCACCAGCAACCTCGCAGGCCCGCGAGGCAGTCACGGCGCGTTAAGATTCGGAGTGGCGTGAAGCACCGCCACGGCAGGCAAAGAATAACACGCGAAGGCGGCAAGCGAACCTTGCCGCTTTCGTGTTTTTACGCCGCCACGTTAGAAAACTCTGGCGTGATGTTCAGTTCATGCATCGACTGAATTACGCAGCAGAGGTTATGACAAAGCACCTTACACAACGCTTCGTTTATCTGCGCTGTGAGTGTTCGACTCCGCAACCGTTGACCAAACTTACTCTTGATCATGTGAAACGTTGTTTCGATGTTTGATCGCTTGTGGTAGTGCTGTAGAAACTCCGCACGATTCAAGGCGTAGAAGTGATACATGCGCGTCCACAGTTCCGACTTTGGCCCATAGGTTGAGCGGGAATCCGGTACTGAGTTTGATTTGAATGGAATGTAAGGGATCGCGCCACGTTGAAGCGATGCGAGCATGTTAGACGCGCCGAGATAGCCTTTATCGGCTGAGACTTCTTTCATCGTGAATCCGGCGTCAGCCGTGCGATCAACCAAGCCTTTGAAGAACGGATAATCGTTTGCGTATCCGTCACTCACTTCAACCGAGGTAACGACATTTGTTTTGACACCGCACATTAAATGCAGCTTGAGCCACATGCGGCGATCTTCTTTAGTGCCGTACTTCACATCTAGCCAGCGCATAAACTGCCCGGTGCTGAATCCTGAGCTATCTACCGCAAAGTCTGATTCAATCGATTTAAGCGGCGCAGCACTGAGCGTAATTAACTCGTAAAGGAACGGCGTCAACGTTGGGGATTCAAGGTATTTGAATACGCTGTTGTAGTGCGGCAAATGCATTAGGTAGCCACGCGCTTTCGCCTCACGGAGATCCGTTTGATAGCGGCGACCTGAAATCGTGCTGTAGATCTTCGTCACGCTTGAAAAAATAATGTCGGGCAGAGAGAGTGCTGGTCTGCCCTTGC
Source organism: Pyrinomonadaceae bacterium (assembly GCA_035248565.1). Lineage (GTDB taxonomy): Bacteria > Acidobacteriota > Blastocatellia > Pyrinomonadales > Pyrinomonadaceae > PSRF01. The sequence continues at coordinate 6,767 of DATFHH010000163.1, forward strand.
CTTTCGGTCTCTCAGGCTCAGGCAAGTTTTTGCACAGTTCGTAGAGCAAGGCTTGCAGTTCTGATTTTTCGTGCGTCTGAGCGGCATTGTAGGCTTTCCAATCTTGCGTATAAGTCTGCCGCGTGACCTTCACTGTCTCGGTAACAACTGTGCTGCCATCGGGCTTTTGCTCGCGCATCAAAACATATTCGACAGCAACGATGTGTTTGCATCGCGCATTGCGGAATTCGAAATCAGCGCATGTGCAGCGTGGCGCTTGCGGATCGGGACGCACTTCGTATTCACCGTGACCGGCCTGCGATGGTACAAGCCACACTTTGCCTTTACGTTTCAGTTGAGTCTTGGCGGCGATTTGTAAGGCTTTGATTTCGCGGTCTGTGATCTGACGCTCAGTCATTGTCATAGCGTAATCCTCTTGTCGGGAAAGATGATGTCGATGCGCAGTATATTACTATAGGTATATAACGCGGTCAAGCTAAATGTTTACTTGACGGTGATATATCTTAGGTATATAGTGCGCCTATGGCTAAACAGAAAATCAGCGTCTATCGCTATACGTGCGAGCGATGCGAACACGAGTGGATACCGCGAGACACGGAAAACGAGCCTCGTGTGTGCCCAAAGTGCAAAAGCCCGTACTGGAACAAGCCGCGAGGCAGAAAAAAGAAGTGATCTTTTCTGAGGGAGAGGTTATCGCGCTCTTACGTCTGGTAACATAGCGCGCTCAGATACGAAGATCAAAATTTAAAACAGGATTTATTTTTGAGGGGAGACGTGTCATGGGAATTAAAGATGATCTGCTGAAAGCGAGAGCGGCGGAATTAAAGCGAAGCGTTAACAAACTGCAACGCGAGTTTGCACACGGACAGCCGGAAACCGCAGAGCAAAGATCTGAGCGACGGTTATGGCGCGAGATACTGGAAGCAGTTGGACAGCTTCAAGAAGAAATGGAAAACGTTACGGAGCGACTTGATCGTCTGGAGAGGCAAAGCGGTCGGTAAGCGGGAGCAACTCGTCGCCCTCAATCCGGTTCCGACGAATTAAAGCCTGCACTACGTCCAGCGCGGCTGAGCGTTCGGCGGCCGTGGCTCCAATTTCTTCAAAAAGATCGAGAACTCTCTGCGCAAGGATAAAGGCGGATAACATCGGCGCGATTCTAAACGAAAGAGACAAAATTTAAAAGGGCTTTGTCTCTTTCGTTTGGTCGTAATCGCGCGATCAAAGACAGCGGGCTGACAAGTGCGTCAACACTCGCCAGCCCTACACAATCGACTCCTAATCCGGTTAAGAAAGAGGAATCGACCATGCTTGAAAATCGTAACACGGAGAATGCTCCGCTGGATTGTGAGGACTGGCAGATCGTGTTTGGGCCTTACGCTCAATTTCCGATGCTGGCACTCGTTCTCGCGCAACACCTTTCCGCACTCCAAGACCTTGCACAAAGCAACACTGCAAAGGCCACAGCCGCGATTAACCGTGCCGTAGAAGAACTCTACGAGCACAGTGAATTCCGGTCTGTGAGTCTTGAATTGTTCCGCGCCACAGTGCAAGGGCGGCTAAGTGTGGAAGTTGAAAACCTGATCAATCAACTCGGAATCAGGATTTAGAACTATGGGCCAAAAGCCTCGCTCAAGACCTGAGCGCCTTGCGGCCAAGCTACTTGCTATCCGGCAACATCTAGGAGTAAGCCAAACAAAGATGATGAAGCTACTCGAAGCGGATTTGGCCTATAAGCGGATCTCCGAATGGGAGACCGACAGGCGCGAACCGGCTGTGATGTTGCTCTTGCAGTATGCGCGGCTGGCAAAGGTGCCGGTGGAATCTCTGATTGACGATAATCTGGATTTACCCTTCTAATCAGTCAATCTGATTTTTACGGTAAGTCGCGGATTAAAATGGAAACTCACAATTTATAGGCAAAGCCCGAAGCGACGGCTTTGCCTCAAAAAGGTCTAAACACCTTCTTTTGCCTCAAAAATCAAGTTGACCGATCTTCGCGCCGCGATTCGCGGCCAACCTGAATTTGAGGGAAAGGACAGAATTTAGAACTTAATTCCCAGCGCGTTCAACATCTGTTCTTCGTCCTTGCTCAGCTTGCCCTCAGTGAGCCTGATGAACAAGTCAAAAGCGGCGTCGTGAAATTCTGTAAATGGAAATAATACTTCCATTGCCAGATCAAGTGCGTCGATAACTGGCTGACTCTTGATCAAAAGACTGTCCAGTTCGATGCGCAGCACCGCCAGATTAAATCCGAGGTTGAGCGCCGCAGAGGGTTCTCCGTCGTATGGTTCAAAGGCGAGTTCCCAATCCTCGCGCTCCGTCAAAAACGGCTGTGTGTAATTTTCCGTGTTAGGATTATCTTGCATAGTCGATTCCTTTCTGCTTAACCGTGGTAGGAGTTGACTGTGTAGGGCTGGTGAGTGCTACAACACTTGCCAGCCCGCTTCATTTGAGGGCACCCACTATAGACACATTGTTTCATCTGTGCAAGCTGAAATCTTACGCCACTACCTCAGTCGAAAAGTCTGTTTCAATCCCCAGCTCGTGCTGTGACTGAATGACCACGCAGAGATTGTGACAGAGCACCTTGCACAACGCTTCGTTAATCTGCGCGGTGAGTGTCTTACTTCGCAGCCGTTGACCAAACTTTGATTTGATCATGTGAAACGTCGTTTCGATGTTGGACCGCTTGTGGTAGTGCTCCAAAAACTCCGCACGATGTTCGTTATAGAACTCATACATGCGCGTCCATAGTTTTGATTTCGGAGTGTGGATTGACTGAGGCACCGAGTTGATCTTGAACGGAATATAAGGGATTGCGCCATGCCGTAAGGTGGTGAGCAAATTGTCTGCACCGAGATAGGCTTTATCGGCTGAGACTTCTTTCATCTTAAAGCCACTATCAGCCGTGTGGTCCACCAAGCTCTTGAAGTAGTGATAATCGTGTGCGTATCCATCGCTCACTTGCACGGCGGTCACGATGTTGGTCTTTACACCGCACGTCAAATGCAGTTTGAGCCACATACGGCGATCTTCCTCTTTACCGTATTTCACATCTAGCCAGCGCATAAACTGACCGGTGCTGAATCCTGAACTATCGACCGCGAAATCTTCTTCAACACTTCTGAGCGGCAGCGCGCTCGTCGTTATCAGTTCGTACAGGTAGGGCGTGAGGGCTTCGGCTTCGAGATAACGAAAGACGGAATTGTAAGACGGCATCTTTGATAGAAACCCGCGTCGTTTGGCTTCCTGCAAGTCGCTCTGAAAGCGGCGACCGGAAACGGTGGAGTAGATCTTGAACGTGCTGGCGAAGATGATGTCAGCCAGGGACAGGCGCGGCCTTCCGCGATGCTGTACAGGCTCAGGAATCGCTCTGCACAGTTCGTAGAGCAAAGCCTGTAGTTCGGACTTCTCTCGCGTCTGAGCGGCATTGTACGCGGGCCAGTTCTGCGTGTAGGTCTTGCGCGTGACCTTTAACGTCTCGGTTGTGATGGTTTGACCGTCTGCGGTTTGCTCGCGCTGGATGGTGTATTCAACGGCGAAGATATGCTTGCATCTGTCATTCGTGAATTCGTGATCCCGACAGGTGCAACTCGGCTTTTCAGTGTTAAGCGCAACGGTGTACTGTTGCTGCTTATTGCTCTGTGAGGGTACTGACCAGACGTTGCTCTTACCCTTGCGGGTGAGCTTGGTTTTGGCGGCTATTTCCAGACCTTTGATTTCGCGTGGTTCCATTGTGGGCGTCTCCCTTGCCTTTAAGAGGCGATTCGCTCACAATGAAACTTGCAGAGGATCAGATGCGAGCAATCGCGTTTGATTTTCAAAAAGGGCCTTCGCGGTTAGCGCCGCGAGGGCCTTTGCTATGTGAATTGAGAGGATTTATTGTATATCAGAATAATATACTTGTCGAGTATATTATCGCGTGATACAGTGAATATATGGTGAAGAAAAAAGCGCGTGGGCGTCCGCCAAAAGATGCCAGCGATAAGAAAGGCGAGTCGCTGTTAGTGCGGCTTGATGAATCAGAAAAAGAAGCGTTTAAAAGCGCGGCTGATTTAGCTGGTTTACCTCTGTCGAGTTGGGTTAGGGAAAGACTCAGACAGATCGCTGCGCGAGAGTTAGGAAAAGCCGAACGACCCGTGGCGTTCTTAACTCGATAGGTGCGTTTAATCTTTGTTTTGTTGTTGAAATTAAATTTCGTCGCGGATATAGTGAAACGCGCCCTCTAGCAAGGGATCATTAGTTCCATACCGGAGTCGTTTGAATGCGACAAGCGACTGGACTGGTTGATCTCGCCACGGTGTTATGAGCACTGTAGCCGCTAGAGGGCGCGTATCATGTGCGGGGGCGTGCCAGAAAGGTTATTGGGGCGGTCTTAAAAACCGCTGACCCTTCGGGGCTTGTGGGTTCGAGTCCCACCGCCTCCGTCGTTTTTTGGCTCCGTTAGAAGCCAAAACTGTTTCAAAGAACCTTACAACGCAACCTTCGCTTTTATTGCATCCCGCAATGGTCGCCGCGGCGAACATACATGACACGCTAATAGGTTGTCAACGTACTTCTTCTACCATAGTAGAAACGATCGTTAGGTCTTAGCAGCGATCCGCGTTAGCTGTTAACGATGCTTGTTCACTTACGCTAACGACGTTTGGACCACGCCAACACCAGTCAAAAATCAAATCCGCGAATGAGCGTTGCGACCGACGTTAGATGCTGGAAGGTTGCTTCGTTATCCGTAACCACCATCGGTCAATCTGCTTTTTGGGGCAGAACCGGATTATAAGGCAAAGCCCGAAGCGACATAATATGTATTATCAGACGCGAAGGATGGAGGAAGTTAGTCCAAAAACACGAAGACCGGGAGGTTTTAATTGTCTCCCGGTTGGGCGTCGTGCTATGGGTTTTGGGTTGGCTCTGCCCTGTATCTCTAAGCCTTCTTGTTGTGCTGCACCGGAGTACTCGTCGTTGTGGTGGCTTGTGATGTAGCTACAGTGTCGCTAGTCGCATTGCTGTCGTTGAAGTCGCCACTTGGACTTTGCGCCCCACCAAGAACAAGAATGATCGATATCAGTAGTGAGTACATCTTCGTCTCGTTTTAACGGGCGCTACTTTGTTTGTTTGCATCAGCGCTCCGTTCCTCCTCACTAGTAAATAGCGAGAAATGCAGTGAAAAAGGTCCATCCTGCTGGGACGATTTTTGGTTGTGATTCAAGCGCCGCTTTCGGCGCGTGTACGTAATACATCGAGAAATGCCGCAGCGGCCGGTGAGAAGTTTGCACCACGACGATGCGCGGCCCAAAGCGTGCGATTGTGCGTGAGGCCTCGCACCGGAACACTCACCAGAACACCTCGCTCCAATTCTTCACGCACGCACATCCGAGGTACGAATGCCAATCCCACTCGCTTCTGCACGAACCGCTTAATGGTTTCGATCGTGGCAAGTTCCAACATGATATTCAGCGGTGTGTGTTGCCTTGCAAAGGCTTCAATCACCTTCACGCGAGATCCTGACTTGACGTTATGTGCAATAAACGACTCTCTCCCCAGGTCTTTAACCTTTACTGAAGAACGCCCGGCAAGCGAATGCTTAGGACTCATTATTAAGACCAGCTCGTCCTTAAGCAATGGAAATGCTTCGATGTCGCGATCGGCAGGCTCGGAAGCCATCAACGCAAAATCGATGCTGCGTTCCAGCACCTCGCGCGGTAAACGGTTTGAGACGTGGCGAAAGATCTCCACCTTCACGTCCGGATGTTGTTCGCGATATTTCAAAATAAGCTCAGGCAAGAGATAAAGCGAAGTACTCTCGTTTGCGCCGACGCGAACGCGACCGCGCTTCAGACTCTGCATCTCAGCAATTGCCTCACCAACCTGATCGCGGAGCGCGAGTATTCGCTGCGCATAGTCGTAAACGACCTGGCCGGCTTCGGTGAGCACGGGAGCCTTTTGTGTTCGGTCCAGCAGCGGCAAGCCGATCTCCTCTTCGAGACGCCGGATGGCAATGCTTACCGCCGGCTGTGTCCGAAACACTTTGTCGGCAGCCTTCGAAAAGCTCTTCTCCTGAACGACTCTCGAGAAATATTCGAGTTGGGCCATTTCCATAGGTCTGAATTATTACCACAGCCAACCCGTAGCAGTCTATGAATGAAGCTTATTATTATCTTAAAAGAATAAATTGTACAAAGCCGCTGGCAGACGTTAGAGTCCGTGGACCATTTTGGAGTGGAGATGATTGCGCAGCAACAACTCGTGAACGCGGCGATAACTATGCCGACCGGCGCTGAGATGCTGGTCGAGGCGCTCACTTTCGAGGGTGTAGATACAATCTTCGGTTATCCCGGCGGCGCGGTCCTTCACATTTACGACGAACTCTGGCGCGCACGCGATCGAATCAGCCACTACCTGGTCCGGCACGAGCAAGGCGCGGTGCACATGGCCGAAGGCTACGCCCGGGCTACCGGACGCGTCGGCGTGGTGCTCGTTACGTCTGGTCCAGGTGCGACAAATGCCGTGACCGGCATCGCCAACGCATACATGGACTCGACGCCTATCGTCGTGATCACCGGACAGGTTCCGAAGCATTTGATCGGAACGGATGCATTTCAGGAAGTTGACACTGTTGGCATTACTCGGCCCTGCGTGAAGCATAACTACCTGGTTCGTGAAGCAAGCGATCTTCCCGGCGTAGTGCGTGAAGCTTTTCATCTCGCCCGGTCGGGCCGGCCTGGACCAGTTGTCATCGACATTCCGAAAGACGTCAGCGCTGCACGAGCAAATCACTCACGTTTGGACCATGTCGGATTCCCCTTCTCTAAACGACCGGCGCCGCTCGATCGACAGTCCGTTGAACATGCAGTGACGGCGATTCTCAACGCGAAGAAGCCGGTCTTGTACATCGGCGGAGGCATCGCGAATTCCGGCGCGCACGAGTATTTACGTTCTTTCGCTGAGGCGTTACGTCTTCCTGTGACACCAACGTTGATGGGCATTGGTGGATTTCCTTCCTCGCATCCTCTTTGTTTAGGCATGCTCGGAATGCACGGCACGTATGCGGCGAACATGGCTGTTGCAGAGAGTGATTTGCTGGCGGCGCTCGGAGTCAGATTTGACGACCGAGTCACGGGAAAGCTCGCCACCTTTGCGCCAAACGCACGTGTTATTCACGTCGATATCGATCCCGCGAATATCGGCAAGAATGTTGCGGCTTCCCTTCCTTTGGCTGGTGATGTCAAAGACGCGCTGATCCAGTTTCTTTCGCTGGCCCACGAACAAGGCAGCGAAAAGATTCAGGAGTCAATCGGGAACAGAGAAGCGTGGTGGGATCAAATACGCAGATGGCAGCGACTGCAACCGCTTCGCTTTGCCGGATCGCAAAATAGCATCAAACCGCAATCAGTTATTCGAGCACTGCATCAACTAACGAGGGGTGACGCAGTGATTGCCACCGACGTGGGCCAACATCAAATGTGGGTGGCCCAGTTTTATCCATTCACGAAGGCACGCCAGTTGATAACCAGCGGCGGACTCGGAACGATGGGATTTGGTTTGCCTGCGGCTCTGGGAGCACAGCTCGCGTTATCAAATCAACTGGTCGTGGCAGTCGTTGGTGATGGCGGATTTCAAATGACAAATCAGGAGCTTGCAACAGCGATTCAATATGACCTGCCGGTAAAGATCCTGGTTATGAACAACGGTTATCTCGGCATGGTCCGTCAGTGGCAGGAGATGTTCTACGATCGCACCTACTCAGAAGTGGACATTTCAGTTGCACCTGATTTTGTGAAGCTCGCCGAAGCGTATGGCGCCGCTGGTTTTCGCGCCGAAAAACCGTCAGAGCTTCATGACGTGCTCGAGGCGGGACTCAATTACAAAGGCGTTGCCGTGATGGACATTGTGATCTCGAAAGAAGAGAACGTCTTTCCAATCGTGCCTGCGGGAGCCAACGCACGCGACATGATCGTTCATTGATTGCCGATTGCCAATTGCCAATTGCCAATTTGAAGCACCCTTCAACACAGCAAATCGGCAATCGGCAATTGGCAATCGGAAATGTCTCTATGCGTCATACGCTTTCGATAATAGTTGCAGATGAACCGGGTGAGTTGTCGCGCATTGTCGGCTTGTTCAGTGCGCGAGGTTTCAATATTGAAACTATCTCCGTCGGCGAGAGTCTCGATCCGCGCTGGTCCCGCGTCACGATAGTCACTAGTGGCGACGACCGCACGATTCAACAGATAGTCAAACAATGCGAACGTCTGGCGCGTGTGCGTGAAGTGCAGGACGTGACTACCAGTCCACACATCGAGCGCGAGATGGCATTGATCACCATCTCGGCAAGTTCTGGATCGGAACGTCAGGAAGTCCTAAGTCTCGTGAACGTCTTCCGCGCGAAAGTTGTCGACATTTCGCACACGCAACTCATCGTGGAAGCTTCGGGGAATAAAGAGAAAGTTGACACGTTTATTGAGTTGCTACGACCAATCGGGGTTACCGACATCACTCGCACTGGATACATTGCGATTAGCCGGTTGGCAGCGGGTAGCGACCAGAATTTGGAAAGGATGCTTTCGTAAATGAACATCTACTACGACAAAGATGCAGATCAGAATCTTCTCCGCGACAAACAGATCGCGGTCATCGGCTATGGCAGCCAGGGGTTCGCGCAAGCTAATAACCTCAAAGATTCAGGCTGCAATGTGATCGTCGGCCTGCGCACTGAAAGCCCGTCGTGGGAAAAAGCCGAGAACGCAGGATTAAGAGTCGCGCAGGTGGCCGAAGCTGCCGCCGAAGCCGACATCGTGATGATGCTTGTGCCGGATGAACTTGCGCCTGACGTCTATGCACGCGAAGTAGCCGAATCGATCACGCCAGGCAAGTATCTCGCGTTCTCTCACGGCTTCTCGATCCATTACCGATTCATCGAACCGCCAACGGACACAAACGTTTTCATGGTGGCGCCGAAAGGTCCCGGACATCTCGTGCGTCACGAATACAAACGCGGCGCCGGCGTGCCTTGTCTGATTGCGATCAATCAAGATCCAACCGGTGATACGAAAGCGATCGGCCTGGCGTACGCGTCAGCGATCGGCGGTGGACGTGCAGGCATCATCGAAACGACTTTTCGCGAAGAGACAGAGACCGATCTCTTCGGCGAACAAGCTGTGTTGTGTGGTGGCCTGACTTCGCTAATCAAAGCGGGCTTCGAAACACTGACCGAGGCGGGTTACTCGCCCGAGATGGCCTACTTCGAGTGCCTGCACGAGATGAAGCTGATTGTCGATCTGCTTTACGAAGGCGGTATCTCAGAAATGCGCTACTCTATCTCAAACACGGCGCAGTACGGCGACATGACGCGTGGTCCGGTTGTCGTGAACGAGGAAACCAAGCGTCGCATGCGGAACCTGCTTTCAGACATCCAGTCGGGAACTTTTGCGCGTGACTGGATGGCTGAAGCGAGAAATGGTCGACAGCGGTTTCAACAGCTCGATGCCGAAGCGCGAGAGCATCCGATTGAAAGCGTCGGCGCTCGCCTGCGCGATATGATGCCGTGGCTAAGTCAGAGTAGACTAGTGGACAAAGCGAGCAACTAATTTGGAGTACGGTGACTTGTCACCGCTTTGGCCAAAGCGCCGCCAAGGCGGCGCACTCCAAGGAGGTTATTTGTCGGAACCGAGCCAAAAAGACGCGAATGCGCGCAGTCACACGATCACGCGCGGCGTGGAACGCACGCCCAATCGAGCGATGCTGCGCGCAGTCGGTTTTCACGACGGCGACTTTGAAAAACCAATCATCGCAGTCGCCAATGCTCACAGCACAATTACGCCATGCAACGCGGGCTTGAATCGTCTCGCCGAGCGCGCTGTGTCAGCCCTTCAACAAGCCGGCACGATGCCGCAGACGTTCGGCACGATCACCGTCAGCGACGGAATCTCAATGGGAACGGAAGGGATGAAATATTCCCTCGTGTCGCGCGAGATAATTGCTGATTCGATCGAAACAGTTTGCCAGGCACAGTCGGTCGACGGTCTGGTGGCGATTGGCGCATGCGACAAGAACATGCCTGGCGCGCTGATCGCGATCGCGCGTCTGAACATTCCCGCGATCTTTGTTTACGGTGGAACGATCAAGCCAGGCCACTTTCAAGGCCGGGATTTGACTATCGTGAGTGCGTTCGAAGCGGTGGGCCAATACTGCGCCGGGAAGATCGGAGAAAATCAACTGCTCGAGATCGAACGCCATGCGTGTCCGGGCGCTGGCTCGTGTGGCGGGATGTACACCGCCAACACGATGTCAGCGGCAATCGAAGCGATGGGTCTGGCGCTTCCCTACTCTTCCACCATGGCCGCGGAAGATGACGAAGTCATCGGCAATGCGGCGAAATCAGCAGAAGTCCTTGCACGTGCTGTGCGGAAACAACTTCGGCCGCGCCGGTTGTTGACGCGAGAGGCTTTTGAAAACGCGATCGCGGTGGTGATGGCGGTTGGCGGATCGACGAATGCAGTCTTGCACTTACCGGCGATCGCACACGCAGCTCAGGTCAAGTTGACGCTGGATGACTTCGAGGCAATCCGTGAGCGCGTCCCGGTGCTCTGCGATCTCAAACCCTCAGGCAGATACGTTACCACTGACCTTCACAAGGCCGGCGGCATACCGCAAGTGATGAAGATGTTGCTCACGCGTGGCCTGTTGCACGGCGATGCTTTGACGATCACTGGCGAGACGATGGAACAGGCGCTGGCTGCCGTGTCGGAAGATCCGCCAAGCGATCAGGACGTCATCCGTCAGTGGAACGATCCTCTTTATGCGGACGGACATCTCGTAATTCTGCGAGGCAATCTCGCACGCGAGGGCGCGGTCGCAAAAGTTTCCGGCGTGAAGAACAGAGTAATCACCGGTCCGGCGCGAGTCTTTGACTCAGAAGAGTTGTGCTTGCAGGCAATACTCTCGTCGCAGATCAAACCGGGCGATGTCGTCGTAATCCGTTACGAAGGTCCAAAGGGTGGCCCTGGCATGCGTGAGATGCTTGGTCCAACTTCGGCTCTCATTGGCGCAGGACTCGGCGATTCAGTAGGACTGATCACCGACGGACGTTTCTCGGGCGCCACCTACGGAATGGTTGTTGGCCATGTCGCACCTGAGGCGGCAGTTGGCGGAAATCTCGCGCTCGTTCACGAAGGTGATTCGATCACGATCGACGCTGAACGCCGGTTGTTGCAACTCAATGTGTCTGAAGATGAGTTAGCGCGAAGGCGTGAGGCATGGCGCCCGCGAACGCCACGGTATACAAGTGGTGTGCTGGCGAAGTACGCGGCGCTCGTGAGCAGCGCGAGTGTCGGCGCCGTCACTGTCTAGCTTTGGAGTGCGGCAGCCTGGCGCCGCTTTGACCTTGATCAAGCGCGATCGATAGCAAAGCGGCGCCAGGCCGCCGCACTCCAAAGAGGCGCAAATATCCTTCACTTGACCGCGTTTGTGCCCTTCCCCTAAAGTGATTCACTTCCTATGGCCATACGCATTGAAAATCAGTACGAAGGCAGTCTGCCGAAAGGCACTCTCGATCAGATCGAAGGCGCGTTCGATAGTTTGCCGCGCGAACACACACGGGGCATCGAGCGCATCCGGCTGGTGCCATTTATCACCGAACCGCGAATTAAAGGGCAGTTTCAAGCAACTGAACTCCCGGGTCTCTATCATCCGCGTCAGGGTCCGAAGGGCGCGTGGCTCGAGATCGCAGTCAACGTCCTCTTACCTGCTGACAAGCCGTTTCACAAAAGGATAATTCCGCGGATGTCGTTTAAGAGCAATGTCGTCGCGCTGGTGTTTTCACTGGTGGGCCAACATTACCATCTCACGCTTAAGCACTCGTTAAAGAAGACTCAGCTCGAGCCTGCGGTGCGGATGTACACGGAGAAACAACTAAAGGCGTGGAACGAGAAGAAGCATACTTTCAGAGCAAAGCTGTTCAAACCGCTACAACCGACGTTTGAGCGTTGGGCTAAGTCGTTGCAGAAACGCGCTGCGGCTGAGAAGAAGAAGAGTTTGGCGAAGTGATTTGTGTCTCTTTGTGGCTAAACAGGTTCGTCGTCGATCTCGTCAGCAACAGCCCTGAGAATCAAGGCGACCTCCGCATCGCTCACCTGTGAAGCACGAAACTTCACTTCGATGTTGAAGTCTTTATCAGGTGAGGCATACTTGAAAACGTAAGGCTTGTTATCGGGTACAACGCGCGGTCCCATCTCCTGCCGCCGCGCTTCTCTCGCGTCATTTCGATTCAGGCCCCGCGACGCAATCTCTTTCGCAAACCGTCTCATCGAATCGTCGTCAGGCTGCCGCACAACCTGCAATAACACCGACTTCGCATTGATGTCAGCACCACGGCACACTTCCCGCACGTCTTCAGGAATGCGAGCGATCGCCAATGCTTCCGTCACTGTGGTCCTACTCTTACCCACTTTGCGCGCGATGTCATCGTGTGTGTAGCCAAAACGATCGCACAGCGCCAGTAATCCGTCCGCTTCTTCCCACACCGTCAGATCCTTGCGCTGCATGTTTTCAATCAGCGCGATCTCCGCCACCGTGCCGTCGTCAACTTCCATCTCCACGCACGGAACTTCCTTCAAACCGGCCTTCTGCGCTGAGCGCCAGCGACGCTCGCCGGCGATAATCATCCAACGCCCAGTCAGACGATTCGGTTTGACGAGCAGCGGCTCGAGCACACCCTTTTCCGCAATCGATGCGGTCAGCTCCGTGAGGTCGCCGAATTCAACGCGTGGCTGCTCCGGATTCGGGTCCAACTTGTCGATGGGTATCATTCTGCCGACCTGTGCGGACCGGTGTTGTCCCAGTTCTTCGACGTAATGCGCATCGTGGCGCATTTGGAGGCCGGTTGGTAGTCCTCTCTTAGACACGGCTGATTACCTCTTCGCAAAGTTTTCCGTATTCAATTGCTCCTGATGAGTTGGGAGCAAAACTAAAGATCGACTCCTTGTAGGCGGGCGACTCTTCCAGTCTGACGCTCTTAGTGATCACAGTATCGAATAACTTTGGACCAAAGACGCTGCGAATCTGTTCGTGAACTTCGCGCGCGAGTGTCGTGCGCTTGTCATGCAGCGTCACCAACACGCCGAGCAGCTCGAGGTTTGGGTTCGGGCGCGCTTTAACTTTCTCGATCGTCTCGAGGAGATCGTCAGTGCCTTCAAGAGCGAAGTACGACGACTGAATCGGAATCAAAACGTGCGTGGCGGCCACAAGCGCGTTGACGGTGATCAGTCCGAGCGTCGGTGGCGTGTCGATGACGATGACTTCGTAATGTTGCCGGAACGGTTCGAGACGATCTTTGAGACGGAAAGGCGCGTCGAAGTCGCCAACTAACTTCGACTCCAGTTTTGCTAGATTGATTCGTGCTGGGACGACTGCGAGATTCTCGACGGGTGTGGCGTAAACGGATTCCTCGACAGGCGCTTCCCCGTCCATCATCAGCTCGTACACCGAGCGCTCGACAGTTCGTGGATCGAGAAACGAGATTGAACTGTTGGCTTGAGGATCGAGGTCGAGAAGGAGGACACGTTTTCCCTTGCGGGCAAAGGCGGCGGCGAGGTTGATGGCAGTAGTGGTCTTCCCTACCCCACCTTTTTGGTTGGCGATGGCGATTACCATTCGCTGCACAGTGGCAAACTATCGCTCCATACGATCATTCTTAATATTTATCTGCGTAATCTGTGGATGGCTCTGCACTACATCGGCAAATCCCCGGCCTCGCCGATCACGTCAGGCCATTCCTCTTCACCCGCAGGCACTTCAGCCTCTTCCGCCTCTTCACTCGGCAGAGTATTGCGCGACGCTTTGATCACTTCCATGTCGACGTAGATCGGACAGTCAGCACGCAAAGCCAGCGCGATCGCATCTGAAGGACGCGAATCGAGCACCATCCGATCGCCATCGCTGTTACGCATTTCGATTACCGCGAAGAAAGTGTTGTCGCGCAGACTGGTCACGACAACGCGTTCTACCTGAACACCCAACTGCACGATCAGATTTCGCAGGAGATCGTGAGTCATCGGTCGCGGCGGTGCGATCTTTTCGATCTCCAGCGCGATAGCGTTCGCTTCGTAGGCGCCGACCCAGATCGGTAACATCGTATCACTCTGCACGTCTTTCAAAATGATAATAGGAGTCCCGCTGTTGGGATCCATCATTAGTGCTCGGATCTTTACTTCGATTTCCATACGCAGGTACCCCTTACTCTACTGCTGGTCCATCAACCAAAGTTCCATACAAACTGTTCGTCTTCGCTGCTGTCACGAGCAGGTCAACTATCGCGCCTTCCAGACCTCGCTGGCCACGGAAGTTGACCACCTTATGACAGGTAGAGTGTCCTGTCAGATCGTCGTCTGAGCGCGAGCTTTGTCTTTCTACCAACACACTCAACGTGCGTCCGACATACGAACGGTATATCTTTTCTTGCGCGGCGCGTTGCGTTCTTTCAAGCTCCAGAAATCTCGCCTTCTTTTCCGACTCGGGAACATTATCATGAAAACTTGCCGCTGGGGTGCCGGCGCGTTTGGAATATTTGAAGATGTAGAGGCTGTCGTACTCGCATTCTCTGACCAGTTCAACGGTTTGTTGGAAATCTTCGTCTGTCTCACCTGGAAAACCGACGATGATATCGCTGGTCAGCGCCAAGCGCCTGCTTGAATTTTTTATACGCTGAATTCGTTCGAGGTAGTCGCTTCGTTTGTGACCGCGGCGCATCAGCTTGAGAATTCGATCGCTACCAGATTGGACCGGCAAGTGAATCCAGTCGCAAAGATTCTGGTTCTCTTCAATTGCTGAAACGATGTCGGGACGAAAGTCGCGAGGAAAAGAGGTTGTGAACTTAATGCGCGGCATGCCTGTCGCCGCAACTGCTCGCAAGAGACGACAGAACGGTGTCGCACCCGAGAACCCTTCGAGACCATCTTCGACACGCGGCCGATAGCTATT
>DATFHH010000164.1:0-6366 GCA_035248565.1 Pyrinomonadaceae bacterium
GCTCCTGATTTCACCCAACTCGATACGATACGCGTGGAATTTCACCTGCTCGTCGCGCCGGCCGAGGAATTCGAGGTCACCTTCAGGCAACCACTTCGCACGATCTCCGCTGCGGTACATCTTCGTGCCGGGCTGGAACGGATTGTCGATGAATTTTTCAGCCGTTAGTTCGTCGCGGTTTAAGTAGCCTTCTGCGAGGCCATCGCCGGCGATGTAGAGGTCGCCGGGAATGTTCTCTGCGACGGGTCTTAAATTGCTATCGAGGACATAGACGCTGACGTTGGCAGCCGGACGGCCAATAGGAACAAAGGCGCGGCGGTCAAGCTCGGGGTTGTATTTGTAAATCATGCACCCGACCGTAGCTTCAGTTGGTCCATACTCGTTATAGATCTCTATATCTCCTCCGAAGCTCTCGTGCACCTGCAGACATAACTCGGTTGTCAGCGCTTCCCCGCCCAGGATGAGTCGTTTAATGCTACTTTCGCGAAGGTCGCGCTGCTTGAGTAGCATGAGGTGGCTCGGCGTTAACTTAACGACGCCGCTTCGGTTGTCATTCAAAAGCGCCAACAGCGACGACTCGGCATCCTGCTCGCGATAGATGAGCACTTTGTTTCCGGTAACGAGTGGCGTGAAGATTGAAGTTACAGTGAGATCGAACGCCAGCGACGAGTAGAGTGGGAAATCCAGCTGCTCGTTTTGCAAATACATCTCCCTGGCCCACCAGATGTAATTGACGAGTGAGCGATGTCTGATCTTCACTCCCTTCGGTTCGCCAGTGGAACCTGACGTGTAGATTACGTAAGCGAGATCTTCAGGCGCGCTTGTCTGGTCAGGGTCGTCGTCAGCGTGTCGCGCAATAACGCTCCAATCCGTGTCGAGACAAACAACCTGCGCGCTGCTCTGCGGCAATCTATGCAGGATTTCATTTTGCGTGAGGATCACTGGAAGAGCAGCATCTTCGATGATGAACGCCAGCCGTGCCGAAGGATGAGCCGGCTCGAGCGGAACGTAAGCGGCGCCCGCCTTGAGCACCGCCAGCACCGCGACAACTGTCTCGATCGAATGCTCGAGGAACAAACCAACCCGCACGTCTGCGCCAACGCCAAGGTTTGTCAGATGACGACACAACTGATTCGCGCGGCCATTCAACTCGCTATAGGTCAGTTGCTCGTCATTGAAAACGACCGCGATCTCATTCGGCGCGCGTTCCACCTGCGCCTCGAATAGTTGCTGAATGCACAGATGCCGCGGGTATTCGGTGCGCGTGTCGTTCCGTTCCACTAACAGCGTGTGCCGAACGTCGTCTCTCAAAAGCGATAGTGACGAGAGCTGCGCGCCGGGATTTTCACTCACGAGTTCCAGCACGCGCTGGAAGTGCTCCAGCATCGTGATGATTGTCGTTCTATCGAAAAGATCCGTGTTGTATTCGAGCTGTCCGATAAGCCGGCCGCCCTGCTCGACCAGGTTCATCGTCATGTCGAACTTCGCCGTCCGCGTTTCCGACTCGACTGGATACCAGCTCACGTCCGGAAGTTGGAGCACTTCAGTCGGAACGTTCTGCATCGAGAAGACGACCTGAAACAGCGGCGTGTGACTGAGATTCCGTTCCGGCCGCAACTCCTCCACCAACATCTCAAACGGCATCTCCTGATGAGCGTAGCCGCCCAGCGCGACCTCGCGTACTCGTACCAACAATTCCTCGAAGCTCGGATCACCCTCCAGGTCAGTTCGCAGTACGAGTGTGTTGACGAAAAACCCGACCAGCTTTTCCGTTTCCAGATGACGGCGACCTGCTATCGAAGTGCCGACACTGATGCTTGTCTGTCCGGAATAGAAGTGAAGCAAAACCTTGAACGCGGCGAGCAAGGTCATGAAGAGTGTGACTTCTTCCCTGCGACTCAGCGCTTGCAAAGCCGCGGTCAGCTCCGGTGTCAACTGAAAGAGTTCACGGTCGCCGTTTGTTGTTTGAATCGTTGGACGTGCGCGATCGGTGGGCAATGTTAATGTTACTGAGTTGGCCAACTGCTCACGCCAATAAGCGAGTTGTGATTCGAGGAATTCGCCTTGCAGCAACTTCTGTTGCCAGTGTGCAAAATCGGCATATTGAATCTCGAGCTCAGGCAATGGTGACGGCTGTTGCTGCAGGAAAGATTCGTAGAGTGCAGCCACTTCTCGCACGAGCACACTCAGAGACCAGCCGTCGCTGATGATGTGGTGCATCGTGAAGAACACCATGAACTCTTCTTCACCCAGCCGTAAAACGCTCGTGCGCCAGAGTGGTCCACGAACCAGATCAAAACGGTACTGCGCTTCTTCAGTGGCGACTTGACGTGCGCGCGTTTCACGCTCGTATTCATCCAAATTCGTAAGGTCTGTTACTGACAATGAAAATTGCGCCGACTCTTGGATGACCTGCACCGGCTGTCCTTCGATCAGCTTAAAAGTTGTGCGCAACGACTCCTGCCGTCGTTGGATCTCGCTTAGCGCCTGCTCCAAAACTGTGACATTGAGACGGCCGACAAAACGGAAGACACGCGGGATGTTGTAGGCAGTGCTCTCCGGGTTCAACTGTGCGAGAAACCAGAGACGTTGTTGCGCAGACGAGAGCGGCAGGTGTTCTGTGCGTGGCACGCGCGTTAGCGGTGGCTCAGCCTCGCCCTTGCCTTCTGCGAGAGCCTGCTCGACGGCCTCGGCCAGTCGGGCAATCGTTTGTCGTTCAAATAGACTTCGGAGTGGCAAGTCGATCTTGAACGCCGCACGCGCGCGCGTGACGACTTGTGTTACCAACAACGAGTGCCCGCCCAGTTCAAAGAAGCTGTCGTGAACTCCGATTTGCTCCAGACCGAGAACATCGCTCCAAATTTGGGCCAGCATCTCTTCGATCGGTGAGCGCGGTGCGACAAACACTCCTTCGAGGTCGTGACGAGACAGTTCCGGCGCTGGCAACGCGCGCTTGTCGACCTTCCCGTTCGGCGTCAGCGGCATCGCGTCCAACCTGACGAAGAACGACGGAATCATGTACTCCGGCAGGCGTTCGCTCAGATGTGAGCGCAGTTCTCCGATGCCGGGCTCGTGCTCTCGATCACACACGAGATACGCCACCAGACGTTTATCTCCTTGTTCATTCTCGAGCGCGAGCACAATCGCCTCCGACACGCTGGCGTGCTCAGTCAATGCAAGCTCAATCTCGTTCAACTCGATGCGGAAGCCTCGCACTTTGACCTGAGTGTCGAGACGACCAATGAATTCGATATTGCCGTCGGGCAGATACCGCACGAGATCGCCGGTGCGATAGAGTCTTGATCCTGCCTGTGAACCGTAAGGATTGGGAATAAAACGCTCGGCAGTGAGATCGGCGTGATTTAGATAACCGCGCGCCAGTCCATCTCCGCTCAAGTACAATTCGCCAGCCACTCCTATCGGCGCCAATTTGAGTTGCGCGTCCAAGACGTATGCTGTGGTATTGCTAATCGGTTTGCCGATTGGCACGCCGCCACGCCACGGTCCGGCTGCGCGTGGTATTGGATAACAACATGCGAAGGTCGTCGCCTCGGTTGGACCATAACCATTGATGATTTGCGTCTTCGTCAACTGATCAAGGCCCTTTTGGACGTGGACAACTGACAACGCCTCACCACCGATGAGCAGTTGCTCCAAATGGGCGAGGCAGTCAGGCATCTCGTCGATGATGGCGTTGTAGAGTGAAGCGGTGAGCCACATTGTCAGGACGCCGTGCTTTTCGATGACCTGTCGCAGTTCCCTTGCCGTCGCTCGCGGCTCGGGATAAAGCACGCACCGCCCGCCCAACAAAAGCGCACCCCAGATCTCAAAGGTCGAAGCGTCGAAGGCCAAGGGCGCCAGTTGCAAAATGCATTGTCTCTCGTCAAGTTGTACGTAATTCGCCTCACAGACCAAACGCAGCACACTACGATGAGGAACGCCGACGCCCTTGGGCTTGCCGGTGGAGGCGGAGGTGTAAATGACATAGGCGAGGTTCTCGGGTTGTATGTCGCGTTCCAGGTTAACCCCACTTTGACAGGCAATTGCCTCACGCGCACTGTCGAGCCGCAACACGCGAAGTCCATTATCCGTCAGTCGTTCTGCCGGTGCGCCGGAAGCGAGAATTAGTTCTACTCCGCTGTCTTCAATCAGAAACGACAAACGGTGCGCCGGGAGTTCGGGATCGAGCGGGACGTAGGCAGCGCCTGATTTGAGAATAGCGAGCAATGCGACCACCATCTCGATCGATCTTTCGATGTACAACCCGACGCGGTACTCAGTGTCAACGCCCTGCTCAACCAGGTAACGCGCGAGTTGATTCGCACGTTCGTTCAACTCAGCATAGGTCAGCTGTTCTTCATTGCACACAACGGCGATCGCCTCGGGATCACGTTTGACCTGTTGCTCAAAGAGTTGCGGGATACAGAAATCGCGTGGATAGTCTCTATTCGTATCGTTCCATGCGGTGAGCAGTTGATGTGCTTCAGCCGTCGTCACGAATGACAGCGACGAGACTGACCGATCCGGGTGGGCCATAGCACTTTCCAGCAGCGCTTGGAAGTGCCGCAGCATACGCTCGATCGTGGTTCCATCGAAGAGATCGGAGTTGTAGATCACATTGGCATTCAGATCGCTACCCGTATCATCGATGGAGAGAAAGATGTCAAACTTCGCGTTCTCATTGCCAAAGTGCAATGGACGTAATTCCAAATCGTTAGCGGCAGCCAGCGGAGTTTCTCGCTGCGGTCCACGCGTGGCAAAGACGATCTGGAACAGTGGCGTGTGACTCAAGCTCCGCTCAGGCTGTAACTCGCGCACCAGGAATTCGAACGGCAAACTCTGGTTCGCGAAAGCCCCGAGCGCGACTTCGCGCACCTGGTGCAAAAGTTCTCTAAAGCTTGCATCGCCTGAAAAATCGACGCGCAATACCAGCGTATTAACAAAGAAGCCGATTAAACCTTCGAGCTCCTGACGCTCGCGTCCCGCTATCGGTGAGCCAACCAGAATGTCTTTTTGTCCTGAGTAACGCTGTAATAGCAGCGCGAAAACCGCAAACAGGGTCATGAAGAGAGTGGCATTTTCCTGACCGCTGAATTTATTGACTTTTTTGTACAACTGGCTACCGAGTAGCAGCGAACAGCTCGCCCCGTTGAAAGTCTGGACTGGCGGCCGTTTACGATCCGTCGGCAGTTCCAGCAATGGCAATTCACCTGTGAGTTGCTTCTTCCAATAAGTTAACTGCTCGGCGGCTTGCTCGCTCTTCAACCAACCGGCCTGCCATTCAGCGTAGTCCGCATACTGAATCGGCAACTCCGGCAATGGCGATAATTCATCGCGCACAAACGCCCGATAAAGAGCTCCTATTTCATTGATGAAAATTCGGGCGGACCATTCATCGCTGACGATGTGATGCATCGTCAGCAGCAATACGTGTTCGTCTGTGGCGAGTCGCAGCAGGCGCAATCGAATGAGAGGCGCACAGTTCAAGTCAAATGGAACTCGTGCTTCCGCGAGTGCGAGTTGTTGCACGCGTTCATCTCGTTCGTCGACAGCCAACTCGCTCAAGTCCTCCCGTGCGATACTAATGGGCTGCGCTGGATGAACGATCTGCACTGCCTTGCCGTCGACACTAGTAAAACTGGTACGCAAAACCTCATGACGCCTGATGATTTCACAAAAGCTCCGCTCCAATGCTGTGACGTTCAAAGCGCCCCGGAGGTGAAAGGCACGCGGAAGGTTGTAGGCTGCACTACCGGGTTCTAATTCGTGGAGGAACCAGAGTCGCTGTTGCGAGAAAGAAAGCGGCGACTCCGTGTGGGTTTGCCTGCGCGGAATACTTTGGCAGAGCTCGATCCCTTCCTCTTCAAGAAGGTATGCCAAAAGCTGCTCGTTTTCAGCGGACAATAGAGTCATTTTCGTCATTCTTCAGGTGCTTAATTTGAAAGGTTCTTAGCCACAGATGACACGGATAACACGGATTATTCATGAAATCTGTGATGGATTTACTCGAACGGCACTCCACTCTGGACCGACACCGCGTGCAACTCACTGATAATCGACGGGGCCAGGGGAATGCCTTCGTTAATGCGTCTCGTTTCGGCCGCGCGTTCGGGGTCGCCGGGTATCAGTACGCCTTCGGTTTGCGGCGCCGGTTTCGTAGCTCGGAAAACGCGCCGCCATTCATCGATTCGTCTCTTGAATTCATCCGGTTCCATGAAGCCATCGATCCGAAATGCGCCGAAGAGATGTCCGAGCCCTTTGCCGACGCTGCGTTCCGGCTGCTTCAGGTAGTGCGGAAACGGCGGAATGAACGGTCCCCAGTTCGCGCCGCTGAGCACACCGCAAAGCAGATCGATCATGGCAGCG
>DATFHH010000165.1:0-141059 GCA_035248565.1 Pyrinomonadaceae bacterium
TCGATCGCGTGCGGCCGCGCTGGGGCGGCGGCCGTATTGGTGAAGTGATCGATCAGGTCAAGAGTAGTGTCGAGCGAGTCGAAGAGCTGACGCGTGAAACGACTGACGCGTTCGACATGTTTCGCCCGTTCACTGTCGAGAACGCTTATGTGTTTCGCTCAGACAACGTGCGCTCGCTCTTCGAACGCATCGGTGAGGACGAACGATCCCTCTTGACGTGGAACCCTGAGAGGTTTGATTGGTACGACTACTGGCTCAACATTCATCTGCCAGGTCTCACGAAATGGGTATTTCCAACACTCGAAGACGAAATGCGAGCGAAGCCGAAACGTGTTTACACGTATCGCGATCTGCTCGAGCTCTTCGAAACCTCGACCAAGCGTCACGCAACCAGAGTCGCGATGCGCATCGAGCGCGATGGGCGCAAGGAGCAGTACACTTACGCCGATCTGCGTGAACTCGCAACGCGCGTTGCCGGATTCCTCGCGAGTGAAGGCATCAAACCCGGCGACCGCGTGATGCTGGTCAGTAGTAACGCGCCCGAATGGGGCATGACCTATTTTGGCGTGCTGAAAGCCGGCGCCACGTGCATTCCGTGCGATCCTGAAAGTTCGACCACCGAGATTCTGAACTTCGCGCGCGCGGGAAATGCCGCCGCAATCATTTGCAGTGATGCCGTCATCAACGAGCATCCGGATCTGCAAGAGAGACTTCAGCAACAAGGGTTGGCGCGTTTGTGGACGTATCCGGAAGTCTTTGCGATGCCCGATGAGCAGACCGAAGACCAACGTATCGCGCTGTTGCCGCAACGCACGCACGCGCAGAGTGTCGCTTCGCTAATCTTTACTTCCGGCACGACTGGCCAACCAAAAGGGGTCATGCTTTCGCATCGCAATCTGACGAGCATGGTGTCGATGCTGTCCTCGGTATTTGACATGACGACGCACGACGGCGTGTTGTCAGTCTTGCCACTGCATCACACGTTTGAATTCTCTACCGGGTTTTTGACGCCGCTCAGTCGTGGTGCACAGATAACTTATCTGCCTGAATTGACGAGCGACGCGCTGGCGCGAGCGATTAAGAATGGTCACGTCACGGGCATGGTCGGCGTTCCGGCGTTGTGGGAACTGCTGCATCGCCGCATCAAGAACAGGCTTTACGAACGCAGCGATTGGATCGGTAAGACTGCCGACAATCTCATCTTCGCCAACGCCTGGCTGCGCGACAAAACAGCAGTCAACCTTGGACCGGTATTGTTTTATCCGATTCACGAAGGTCTCGGCGGCCGCATTCGTTATTTCATCAGCGGCGGCTCTGCGTTGAGCGAGAAGATACAGCGCGACTTTCACGGTCTCGGATTTACGATTCTTGAAGGTTATGGTCTGACGGAGGCATCGCCCGTCTTAACTGTGACGCGTCCCGAAGACCGCATGCTCACCGGAACGGTCGGCAAACCCTTGCCGGGCGTTGAAGTGCGGATCTCCGACCCGGATTCGACCGGCGTTGGCGAAGTGATCGCTCGTGGTCCAAACGTCATGCTCGGCTACTACGAAAACGAGGCGGCGACACGCCAGACGCTCGTCGATCGTTGGCTCTACACCGGTGATCTCGGTCGCGTTGATGACGATGGCAATCTTTATCTCGTCGGCCGTTCAAAAGAGATCATCGTCGATACGAATGGCAAGAACGTTTATCCGGACGAGCTTGAAGAGGTCTACCAAAACTCGCCATATATCAAAGAGCTCAGCATCGTCGGTTTGCCCGACGGAATCGGCGAGAAAGTCGCCTGTCTGGTGGTCGCCGATGACGAATACGACATTTCACTCTCGCGCGCGGAGTTGCATCGTTTGGTTGACGAACACTTCCGCGAGGTCTCCGCTTCACTGCCTTACTACAAACGCGTGAAGGTGCTGCATTTCACTGACATCGAGCTGCCGCGCACTGCCACGCGCAAAGTTAAGCGACGCGAAGTGGTCCGGCTTCTCGAGTCATTGGAAGCAAATGAGAAGTCAGGACGTCGCAGCAGTGTGCAGGAGACTGCTGACGCTGATTCGATGTGGTTGATGGGTGTAGTCGCGACTGTTTCCAATCGTTCTCGTTCTGAAGTATCGATCGATTCGCGACTCAGCGACCTTGGTTTTGACAGTCTGATGTTTGTCGAACTCGCAACGGCCATTGAAAATGCCGGCGGCACGATCTCCGCACCGGAAAGGTTCAATGAGATACAGGACGTCCGAGAACTCTTGAGCGTGGTCAGTCGCCATCCGGGAGCTACTGCTAAACAGGATATACGCAAGGAAGAACTGCGCAAGGATGATGAGATACACATTCCTTCGTTCGTGCGCACGGCAGGTAACAAGGCCGGCGATTTTCTACAGCGGTTTCTCTACGATCAGTTTCTGCGCACACATTACGAAGGACGCTCAAACATTCCGCCACACACAAACTTCATCGTCGCCGCGAATCACTGTTCTCACCTCGACATGGGCCTGACGAAAATGGCGCTTGGTGAATTTGGACAGGACCTTGTTGCGCTTGCTGCGGCGGACTATTTCTTTGACACGAAGTACAAACGCGCGGTGATGGAGAATTTCACCAACCTCGTGCCGATGGAGCGTACCGGTTCGTTGCGACAGTCGCTTCGTCATGCGCGATCTTTTCTCGATCAAGGTTACAACGCGCTCATCTTTCCCGAAGGCACGCGCTCGATGACAGGCATCATGGCGGATTTCAAACCGGTTGTCGGCTATCTCGCACTTCACGCTCGCGTCGGCATCCTGCCGATGTATCTCGAGGGCACGTATGAGGCGATGCCTAAGGGCACGACGATCATCAAGAATCGCGACGTGGGTGCGCGTATCGGACGCTTCTTGTCGATCGAAGAGTTGGAAGAGATGACAAAAGGCTTAGCGCGTGCTGAAGCTTACAGGTTGATCGCCGCACGTGTCAGACACGAGGTGGAAAATCTTCGCGATCGCACACGCACGCCGTTCGACGCAAAGGCCCTGCGGCGGCAGTGGAGGCTGGAGCGGAAGAAGGAACTAGCGATCGAAGCAGAGGTTGCTGTATAGCCACGGATGACGCGGATAAACGCGGATCTATCCAGAGATTCCATGCCGTCCAAGCTCCCCAGCAAACGCACCGCCCGAATGACCCCGGCCAGCACCGGTAAGCGGCGTGCGGCCATTGAGAAGCGTCAGCGCGCAGTCACACTTATCACTGGCGGCACAGGCTTCCTCGGCTCGCATCTCGTTCGCCAACTCACTGCTGAAGGTGCCAAAGACATTCGCGTCATGGCGACTTCCATTCCTGATTGGCTAGTGGATCTCGGTGTCGAGACATTCGCCGGCTCGATCACAAAAGCCGACGACAACAAACGCGCCGTCGAAGGTATCAGCGAGATCTACCACCTCGCAGGCAAGGTTTCGCGTGAACGCCAGGACGCGCGCGAGATGTACGACATTCACGTCGAAGGCACGCGTCTTTTGTGTGACGCCGCCAAAGCTGCGGGAGTCAAAACGATTGTTCTCGCGTCCACGAGCGGCACCATCGCAGTCACGAAAGACGGCGAAGTTGTTCCAGACGAAAGCTATCCGGCGCCGCTCGACATCATCTCGCGCTGGCCGTACTACGCGAGCAAGGCTTACCAGGAAATGGCCGCGTTGGAACGTTTTCACGGCAAGGGTCTGCGACTCGTGATCATGAATCCAAGCCTGCTGCTCGGGCCGGGAGACGATCGTCTCAGCTCAACTAAACTCATCCTGGACTTCATGGCACGCAAGATTGGCGCTGTGCCGACCGGCGGGTTGAGTTTTGTGGACGCGCGCGACGCAGCAAAGACATTTCGCATGGCGATGAAGAAAGGTCGACACGGCGAACGCTACCTGCTCGGCGCGGCAAACTGGACCTTCTCGAAATTCTTTGGCCGGCTTGAACGTCTCACAAAAGTCTCTGCACCGTGGCTGGCGCTGCCTTCGCGAATCGCGATCACAGGCGTTAATCTTGTCGATTCGCTTTTCAAACAGTGGGATATGGCCTCACCGGTTGAGCCCGGCGCGATCGAAATGGCCCAGTACTTCTGGTATCTCAACTGCGCAAAGGCCTCGCGCGAGCTCGGTTTCAAGCCGCGCGATCCGGGCGAAACGCTGCAGAATACCGTCGCTTACGTGCGTGAGAATTTCCTCGGCAGCAACGCGTTTAGAAAATAAGATCCCGTCTTTGGGAACTCTTTCCGGACATTCGGCGTCTTAGCCACGGATAATACGGATCTTCCGAGACAAGATTTCCGCTGATCGGAGATGCTCGCATGAGTAAACTACCGGCACTGATTCTTGCTTTATTGCTCTTTTGTATTCCTCTAGCTGCCCAGACCACACAGCTCAAGCTCGGCACTCCAATCGAGCGGACGTTAAGCCAGGGTCAGGTTCACACTTTCACTGTCGATCTCGAAGAGAACTCCTATGCTCAAGTTGTAGTCGATCAGCACGGCATTGACGTCATAGTCAAAGTCTTTTCTCCTGGCGGCAAGAGTCTTGGAGAGTTTGATTCACCCAATGGCGGTGACGGTCCAGAGAATGTGGCGTTTGTTGGTGTGAGTGCCGGCACTTATCGTATCGAGGTACAGCCGCTTGATGCCAACAACGCACCGGAAGGGCGCTACGAAATCAAGCTCGTTGAGTTGCGCCAGGCGACCGAGCAGGAACTGAAGACGACCCAAAACCTCGATGCCGTAAAGGCAAAAGGTCTGGCGTTGTTGAACGACATCGACGGCATCATCCCACAAATCAAATCACCTCAAACTCGAATTAGAGCAGAACTGCAGGCTGCCGAGATCTTGTGGGAGTTGGATGAGAAGCGCGCGTCGAAATATCTCTCGGATGCGATGACCGGCGTTAAAGAGTTTCTTACAACCATTGATACCAGCAGTCCGCAATACTTTCAGCAGTACTCGCTGCTGACACAATTGCGCAGCGAGATCGTTCAGACGTTGGCAACCCGCGATCCTGATGCTGCTCTTGCTTTTCTTTACGCTACGGTTCCGCCCCGCGACCCGTCAGGCAATCGACGCGAACAGATGGCGCAGGAAAGTGGACTCGAACTGATGATTGTTAATCAAATCATGCGCAACGATCCGAATCGGGCACTGCAACTCGCGCGCGAAAGTCTGAAAACAAAATACTCTTCGAACCTGATTAACACAGTGGTCCAACTTCAGCGACAAAATCCTGAACTGGCGAGTCAGTTTGCAGTCGAGATCGCGAACAAACTTCTCAACGAGAAGTTAGTCAAAAACTTAGAAGCTGCGAATCTGGCGCTTAACCTGGCGAGGTTTGCGCAAGCGCCACAGAGAAGACCTCAAACCGCAGCTCCGGACCTCGCTTCGTCGCAAAAGCCGGTGCTGCCTGATGACAAATATAGAGAGTTGTTTCAGAAGATATTTAATGAGGCCATCGGTTATTCGCCATTAGTAAGGTCGGGATCGGAAACGGAAGCAGCGTTAAATCTGCTCAACGGACTGCAAGCACTCGGCCCGGATCTCGACACCGTTGTGAACGGTGGAACAGCGGCAGTGCAAAAGAAGATCGCAGAACTGAGCGGCGGAGCCTTTGATCCGCGTTTCAGGATCACGCAACAGTACGAAGCCACGATTGCTACCAACTCAGGCGAAAACACAGCGGTCGTGATCGACAAGGCGCCGCCGGAATTAAAGGAGCAACTGTACATACAACTCGCTCAGCGCGAAATTAACAATGGCGACACAGCGCGTGCGCGGCAGATCATCAACGAACACGTTACGAATCCATATCAGCGACAACAGGCGCTCGCGAATCTCGAGCAACAAGAAATAGTTCGGGCGATGAACAAGGGAAAAGTTGATGAGGCGCTGAGAGCTATTGCCGGGCTTCGCAATCCGCGTGAACGTGCAAACCGTCTGGCTCAAATCGCCAATCAGATCGGGCCGGGTCAGAAACGCGCCAGCGCTCTCACCTTACTCGAACAAGCGCGCGCTCTGGTAAGTCCTTCGCCACAAGCGCAGGATGAAGACCAGATGCGCGCTTTGTTTGAAATAGCGCGCGCATTCGCTCGTTACGATGTGAAGCGAGCGTTTGAAATTCTGGATCCGTTAGTTGATCAAGTTAACGATCTTTGCGCTGCTGCGCGAACGCTGGAGGGCTTCGGTCCGGAATACTACGAAGAGGACGAACTGAATCTGGAAAATGGGAATACTGTCGGCAATTTAGCGACGCAGATGTCGACGGTGCTGGGTAATCTGGCGTTGATCAATTTCGACCGCGCGAAGTTGGCTTCGGATAGAATTCGTTTGCCGGAGGTGCGGCTACGGGCGTACTTAGAAATATCCCAACACGCAATTCAGGGAAAATGATTTTAGCCGCAGAGGAACGCGGATTTATTACGGATGATCCGCCTGCATCCGTGTAATCCGTGGCTATTACTCTCCAAGTGCCGCATACTTGAACACCCTGAACCGGTATCGCTGCTGCGCTCTAATACTGGCGGCGATCACGCCGTGAAGGTTCTCGTCCCATTTCGTGTATTGATCGATAAACTTATCCGCCGCAGCCTTGTCGCCTTCATACTGCACGGCCAGCGTTTTCTCCAGCATCTTGCCGACGACGTCATGATACTTCTCGTAATGAACTCGCATCGTCTTCGTTGCGGGATCAAAACTCAGTAGCCCGTTCTCGAGAAAGAAGTTCCACTGCATCAACTGCATAGTGTTGTAAGGCTGATCGCGCCGCGGACGATTGTTCTGCAACACGCGCAGGATTCCGCCGGCGTAAACACTTCCCAACTGCGCGTCCGTGTAATAACCCTGCTTGTGCAGCGCTTCAGCCACAAACAAAGAGACAAGATCTGCTTTCATCTCTTCCAAAGCATTCGAATCATCCTGCAACGCTTCGTCGAGATCGCGACCGTCGCGCGTGCGGTCGACGCCTAGATAATGGCCCACTTCATGCCACAACGTGCGATAAAAATTGCCATCTGACGTCAACTCTTTTGCCTGCTCGGCAATCGCAGCCGCAAGTATGTGTTCAGTACTCTCGAAGATGTTCGGATCGCGCATGATGTTTGCGCGCAGCAGGATCGTGCGGCCATAGCGACGCGCCAGGTAACTCTCGTTTGGCAGAATCGTGGCAGTGTTTCCACCACGCGACTGTCCAAAATCTGCGACGACATCGTAGACACCGACAGGTATGTCTTCCCGCACTTTCTTGTGGTTCTGATAAGGCAGCGAGTCTTCGAGTGCTTGTAGCCCTTTCATCGCCTGTCGCAACGCAGCCGTCTCTTCCTGCCGGTTCTGGAACAAGCAAAACGAGAAGAACGTCTTCACGCCAAACAACTCGTCGTCGTAGGTTTCGTAAGAACCGATCTGCGTGTTGAGATTCTTGAAGTGACCTGTAACCCAGCTCGCATCGCCTGATTCGTAATCATTCGACAGAAGATCGCGAGCGCGATTGCGCAGGTACCTCGCAAACTCATCGTCGTCCTTTTCGACGGCGTCGGCGGCGTCGTTCAACAGTCCGTACGCTTTCATTAAATCGTCAGCGTACGCCACAGCGTAAGGCACGCTGTACAACGAATTGTTCGCGGCCTTTAAGCCTTGCAGTTCGCTCAGCAGCTTTGGATGGAGTGTTTGCAGTGCAGGATATTTATTGAGCGTGGCGATATCAGCACGCAGATTCTGCGCAGTCGCGTAACGGACCACAGTCCGCAGATCAAGCAGATCACTACGCTTCGGATCGATCGCTTCTTTCGTAATTCCCCACGGATAGACGTTCTTTCCCGGCTTCAACGGATCGACTGGAAGGAACGGTTCTCGTTTGTTGTCGAGTGTAGTCGCGATTGGACCTTGAAAGAGACGATAAAGCGTCAACAGGTTTTGTGTCGCTGGTGTCGAACCCGTTCGTTTGTCGAGTTGTACCAGTTCACGATAGGAGGAGAGTGCTTGCGGATGTCGCTGTTCTTCATAAAGCTTCTGAAAAATCTGACCGGCTTCGATCAACTTAGCTACCGCCTTCCGCTCGCCATCTGACAGTTTCGAAAGATCCGATGTCAGGCGGATCGTTTGTGTTTTGTCGATTAGCGGCTGGCTCTTCTCGAGCGGCCAGTAACCAGCAGGTAGAGTTTGAGTCAGTAACAAGGCAGTCATCAGCAGTTTAGTCATGCTCGCATTTTGCCATAAATCCGCGCCAATCCGCGGCTTCATTTGTCGGCAATTCTTTGCGACGCATATTTATTGCACTCCTAGATTCACGCAGTTTTAGCAACATTTTCAAAGGCACCGTGGTTGCACTAATCGCGACCGGTGACAACTCTAACCACAACCATCAAACGTCGCTTCAACCGAATGCGCAGACGCCGAAAAGTTGGTCGCGCATACGACATGGCGCTCGAAGTCGCACGAGTGCTGCCGCCACGCGCCGACGTTCTCGACGTTGGTTGTGGCAACGGTTTCATCGCGCATCATCTGCAAAGTATGCTCGGCACAACAGTCGTCGGCCTTGATGTCGGCAATAGCACTGCTGCACGTATCAATTACCTGCCCTACGACGGCCGTCACTTTCCCGTAAGGGATCAAAGCTTTGATGCTGTTTTGCTCTGCTACGTGCTGCATCACGCGCACGAACCGCAGCTCGTGCTGAATGAAGTGAATCGAGTGCTGCGCGACGGCGGTCTCGCGATTATTTACGAAGACATGCCTTTGCTGTGGTGGGACCGTTTGGTCTGCTGGATACATGATCGACAGTGGCATGGTCGCACTGGACCATGCACCTTTCAACTCCAACACAACTGGCGGAGAATATTCAATCTCGCGGGCTTTGAAATCGTGAAAGAGCGTCCGCTTTCGCGTTGCCGTAACCTCGCACATCCGGTGGCGCGACGGTTCTTCGTGATTCAAGCAAACTCACTGCTGACTGATCCCAACTACGCCACGCTCCATCAATTTTCTGATCATGCGCAGGCAGTCGGCCTCGCGAAAGGGACAGATCGAAAGGATCGATTGGACATCCCAGGAGCCGTTAATCCGTGAAAGTACAAAGCCTTCTTGCGGATCGATCTGCTGGTTGGTCAGCTCAGAAGGTTGCACAAGTAGTTGCGGCACTGAATGCGGCGAAAGCGCTCCACTATCGTAAACACTCTTGACGTATTTCTCTTCAGCCGCCGGCAGTAAAGCCTGCGCTTCAGCACTGTTCGGCTGTTCATGCAACGCCTTCTGAATGATCAGTAACGCGGCTTCAGGATCTTCTTCCAGCTTGCGCTCAGCCGACCAGATCATCTCGGTCACGCTTTCAGGCAAGTCTTCAACCTCCGCGACAGGCGGAGGACTTCCTTCCGGCAGCTCGCCGCAAACACGCGCGACACCTTCGTTGATTAGCGTATAAAGCTGCCCGTAAACATGGAAAGCCGAAGCGTGCATGTGATAGCAGATCTCGGCAACCGACATCCGCTTCTCGACGAAGAAGAGGATCTGGCGAAATTCTTTGCCGAGTTTTAATGAGGAGGTCCAACCGGCAGCGAGCTCGAGTATGCTTCGATCGGATGGGACCAAAGTGCGATAACGCGCTAATTCGTCGAGCCGGTAAATCCCTTCCATGATTACCGTCGTAGGCTCGACCTCAATTAGCAGGAGATCTTCCGGCAGCGGCTCTTCGTCGAAAAATTCAAACTCGCCATCAGTCCAAACAAAGAGATCGTAGATCGCGTCGAGTGTGCGCGTTTTGAGAATCTCGAGTACTTCGTTCTCAGTCAAATATCCCTGCTCGACGAGTACCTCGCCGAGTTTGGCGCCCGATGTCCGCTGCGCCTCACGCGCGGCCTTTAACTGGGTTTCGTCGACTTTTCCGAAATGCAGCAGTACCTGGCCCAGATACTCTCGTGGATCATTCGACTTCGAACCAACGATCAGACCGTTTTTAAAATAGACTTGTTTGGTGATCTTGCCGCGATCGAACTTGAGCGTGCCTGACTTTCTGCCGGCTGCCAGAAACTGGAGCAGGTCCGTCAGACTCATCGTCTTCAAAGTGCCTTGAATTGCCACGTAAGGTTAACTTCAGCAGGATCGTTTCAGTCCTCGACGAGGTCTGCGGAAATCGCAGGAGCTTCTGGTCCAGCCTCTCTCGCGATTTTCAGCAGACGCGCCAGGTTTTCCATTTGTTCTTCGTTAAGATCGACAAACTGAACGCCAAACCCTCGGCCATGTTGATGGTGTCGCACTTCGCCTTCCAGATAGACCCAGTCGCCGTCGGGAAGCAGCACACGAAAGGCGACAATCTCGCCAACCAATACCTCGCCCACGGTGTCGAGATAACAGCCACCTTCGGAGAGATCGGTGATTTGGGCGGAATGTCTTTCCTCCGCGGCGTGCCACTCCGCATCGAGATGAACGCTCAGTCGGGGTCTGGATCGTCTCTCATCCATGAGTCGATCTCATGATAACAGGAATTTAGAAGTTGTCAGCCACTAACTCGGACTCGCAACGCTTCGGGAATGATCTGGAACGAGGCGGGAAGTCTTCCAGGAAGTTCTCCATCAACTTCCAGAGCGACTTCGACGGCGCGATCGGCTGGCCGGACGGCGATTTTACGCGCAAGAGTATGACTTACCTCGGGCATGGAAAGGTGTGAGCCGAGGTAGACGCGCGGTGCGCTGGTAAAAAGTTTTAGCGTGCTCAGATCAGCGATGCTGATGATGTCAAACTTTCCGTCTGTGAGTTTTGCGTCGGGCGCGATCTTCATTCCGCCGCCAAAGTAACGTGCATTGGCGACGCAAAGATTTGAGATGACAAGCCGGCACTCAGGAGAATCGTCGAGTTGGACCACGAGATGTATAGGCGTAGTGCGCAGCGCGGTTTGCAATAAAGAGGCAGCGAAAGAAGCGCGTTGGGCCTTAACGCGCTCGATGACTTTAGTGCTCATCCCGCACGATGCGACACCGAGAAAGTAACGCATCGCTTCAGCGCCGTCGTGATCGACAAAAGAAACACGACCTACATCGATGCGCACCGTGCGGCCGGTATGAAGCACTCTCGCAGCCGCGCGGCTCTGTGAAGGGATTTCGAGTGTTCGCCTGAAATCACCGCCGGTTCCGCTCGGCAGGATGCCGAGCTCAACGTCTTTACCGGATGTGAGAATGCCGTTGGCGACTTCGGAGACAGTGCCGTCGCCGCCACAGGCGATAATTAACTTCGCTCCTTTGCGTGCGGCTTCGTTCGCGAGAGCGGCAGCATCGCCGCGATGCTTGGTGAAGAGCGGGTGAAACGAACCAAATTGCGAGCGCAAGTCACTCGCGATCTGTGGCCACGCCTCACCCGTGCTGCCACTTGCCGAAGAAGGATTTATGATTACGATTGTCATCTGTGTAATCTGTGGATGGATCTATCTGCTTCGCCAAGCTCAGCGATCTTTTCCATCACCGCATCAGCAATCTCTTTATGCGTCCGCAACCGATCGGGCTTTTCCAGGTGCTCACTCAAATCCAATTGTGGCCCAAAATGTATGCGAATCACCTCCTCGCGATTCCAGTTGCGCGCCACCTGTTTTGGTAGACTATTACACAACCCAGCGATAAAAACCGGGATCACTTGTGGCCGCGCATCCAGGATCAACTTCCCCACCCCCGGCTGCGCGCGCAAATACGAATATGAATCATTACTCTTGTTGCGAGTGCCCTCGGGATGAAACCCGATGACGTTGCCTGGTCCAATGCGCGCCAGTTCAGTGAGTACGCTAAACGAGTACTTGTCAAAAGCCCTCTTCTCCGGAATCGGACGATCGCCAGTCGCGAAGAACGGCGGATACATGGACCACCAGCCCATGATCAGATTCACCAGCAGCCCCAAGGGATTTTGATAGAAGAACCGGCCGCGCACTGGAAAGAAAAGCTGCTTGCGCCAGCTGGTGTTGCGAAACAATACCGTCGACACGGCATACATATCGAAGAAAGAACGATGATTCGCAACCAACAGTAGTGGTTTATCGCGCGCGGCGGCCTCGACATGCTCGAGGCCGTAAACGTTCATGATGTTGTAAGTCGAGAGGTGAATCCAGCCGGCGCCGATGGTGCTTTGACACCAGGTCCAGAATCGCTTCCAGGCGCCTTGATTCATGCGCCGGACGAAACGGAAGGCGAAACGTTCAAAGGAAGATAGAACCTGAGCTGCTTCTCTGTGCCTCTGTGTCTCCGTGGTCACGTTGTTATATTTAACCACAGAGAACACAGAGGCACGGAGATTATTCAATCGAGAAGTATTTTGCCTCCGGGTGGTGAACAATAATAGCCGAAGTCGATTGTTCTGGTTCCAATTGAAATTCTTCGCTCAACTCAACGTCGATGCGTCCCGGATCGATCAACGTGAAAAGCTTCTCCTGATCTTCGAGATTGGGACACGCTGGATAACCAAAACTGTAGCGCGAACCCTGATACTCCTGCCGGAACAGCCGCGACAACACCGGAGAATCAGATCCCGCAATGCCCAACTCTTCGCGAATGCGCTTGTGCCATAACTCGGCAAGCGCTTCAGCACTCTCGACGCTCAGTCCGTGAAAGTAGAGATAGTCAGCGTAGTTGTCGGCCTTGAACAACTCATGCGAATACTCGCTCGCACGCCGCCCTACTGTAACGAGATGAAATGCCACAACGTCCATCTTGCCTGACTCGCGCGGGGCAAAAAAGTCGGCGAGACACAGGTGCTTGCTCGCGGGCTGGCGTGGGAAAGTGAATCGCACTTCTTTGTCTTCGTCGTAAACGATCAGATCGTTTCCTTCTGACTGACAGCGGAAGTAGCCATAAACCACTTTTGGAACGAGCAACTTCTCACGCTTTGAACGTTCCTTCAGCTCTTCATAAATCGGCCGCACTTTCTCGCGCACCAGCTTCTGATATTCATCCGGCGGCAACTTGCCTTGTTTGAATTGCCACTGACCCTTGAACAGCGCCGTCTCATTCACGAAGGCGAACACGTCGTCGAGGTCGATGTCTTCAACAACACGAGACCCGTAGAACGGCGGCGTAGGAATCGGCACATCGGGCTTTACATGTGAACGCGTGGTATGAGTCGTGTCACCAGTGCTCTTCGTAACTGATCGTGGCCGTGCGGTCTTACGAATGCCAAGCTTAGCTTCTTCACCGATCAGATCTTCGGGATCCTCAGGCGCTTCTGAACTCGCGGCGATTGCACTTCCCTGACCTGTGTGTTCGCCGTTCCCGCCGGTCAATCGATCCATCGTATGCAGACCAGCAAACGCATCCCGCGCGTAGAACAGTTGTCCGTGATAAAGCGACTTCAGATCGTCTTCGACATAGCGCCGCGTCAACGCAGCACCGCCGAGCACAACCGGAACCGTGATGCCGCGCTCATTCATCAATTCCAGGTTCTCTTTCATGATCAAGGTCGACTTAACCAGCAAACCGCTCATGCCGATCGCGTCGGCTCCGTGTTCCGCATAGGCTT
Source organism: Pyrinomonadaceae bacterium (assembly GCA_035248565.1). GTDB lineage: Bacteria > Acidobacteriota > Blastocatellia > Pyrinomonadales > Pyrinomonadaceae > PSRF01. The sequence goes on from DATFHH010000165.1 coordinate 13,475, forward strand.
GCAGAATGCTCTCGATCGGCTGCTTGATGCCGAGATTCCATACCTTGTAGCCGTTGTTCGTCAGGATGATGTCGACGAGGTTCTTGCCGATGTCATGCACGTCGCCTTTCACAGTGGCGAGCACCATCGTTCCCTTGGCCGTCGCACCGCCCTTCTTCTCCATGAACGGTTCAAGAAAGCGCACCGCAGCCTTCATTGCCTCGGCTGACTGCAATACGAAAGGCAGTTGCATCTGGCCGCTGCCGAAGAGATCGCCGACGACTTTCATGCCGTCGAGTAGGATGTTGTTGATGATGTCGAGCGCCGAATACTTCTCGAGCGCCGTGCGCAATTCGTCTTCGAGACCGATCTTCTCGCCGTCGATGATGTGGTTCTTCAAACGCTCTTCGACAGTCTCGCCTTTTGACGCCTTCTCGGTCTTCTTTGACTTTACGCCTTCGAAAAGCTTCGTGAACTCCGTGAGCGGATCGTAAACGCAAACATCTCCTTCAAAGCGTCGCTGGTCGTAGATCAACTCCCGCGCGACCTTGAGCTCCTGTTCACCGATACGGTTCAGCGGCTCGATCTTGCTTGCATTGACGATGGCGGCGTCGAGACCGGCTTCGACCGCATCATGTAGAAACACAGAATTCAGCACGACACGCGAGGCAGGACTTAAACCAAACGATATATTCGAGACACCGAGAATCGTGAAGGCGCCCGGCAATTCGGCCTTGATGCGTTCGATTGCCTCGATCGTTTCGAGCGCGTTGCGTCGATCCTCTTGAATACCGGTCGAGATCGGTAACGCAAGTGCATCGAAGAAAATGTCGCTCGGGAGAATGCCGAGTTCATTAACAGCTTGTTCGTAAGCGCGCCGGGCGATCTTAACTTTGCCTTCGGCAGTGCGGGCCATGCCTTCTTCGTCGATCGTTCCCACGACCACACTGGCTCCGTAACGCTTCGCCAATTCGAAGACTTTTATAAACCGCGGCACACCGTCTTCGTAGTTGGTCGAGTTCAGGATGCACTTCCCGCCGGCATGTTGCAGGCCGGCTTCCATCTTCTGCCACTCGGTTGAGTCGAACATCAACGGGATCTTGACGTTTGTGACGAGACGCGAAGCCAGCTCGTGCATGTCGCGTTCACCGTCGCGACCGACGTAGTCGACGTTTACGTCGAGAATGTGCGCGCCTTCGCGTTCCTGCTCTTTGCCGAGTGCGACCAATCCGTCCCAGTCTTCGGTGTTGAGCAGTTCGCGCATCTTTTTAGAGCCGCTGGCATTAACGCGCTCGCCTACGATCAGAAAGGACGCGTCCTGCACGTAGGGTTGTTGAATGTAGATGGACGATGCTGCGGGTGTTGTCTTTGCGCTGCGTTGCTTCGGCGTAATGCGCTGCATCGCTTCAACGACGAGTTTCAAGTGTGCGGGAGTAGTGCCGCAACAGCCGCCGACGATGTTGGCGCCAAAGTCACCCGCGAAGTGGACCAGTTGTGCCGTGAAAGTATCGGGAGTCTCGTCGTAGTGCATCTTGCCTTCGACGACTGAAGGCAGACCGGCGTTTGGCAGCACCGAAACCGGCAGCAAGGTGTTCTCACAGATGTAACGAATACTCTCGGTCATGTGCTTTGGACCAGTGCCGCAGTTCATGCCGACCACGTCGATCGGAAATGGCGCGAGGGCTGTCAGGGCGGCAGAGATCTCGGTGCCATTGAGCATCGTGCCAAACACTTCGATCGTCACTTGCGCGATGACGGGCACGCGCGTGCGTCGCTCCTCAAGAACCGAGAAGATCGCGGCGAGCGCGGCTTTGGTCTGTAGCAGATCCTGACAGGTCTCGACGATCAAGAGATCGACGCCACCGTCAAGCAAGCCGCGCACTTGCACGCTGTAAGCATCTCGGAGCTCGGCGTAGGAAATATGGCCCAGTGTGGGCAGTTTGCGGCCGGGTCCCATCGAGCCCGCAACCCACCTTGGTTTGTCTTTAGTCGAGTAATCGGAAGCCACGCGTTTGGCCAACCGCGCAGCGAGAACGTTCATGTCGTAGGCTTTATCTGCGACGCCGTACTCGGCAAAGTCGACGGGTGTGCCGTTGAAGGAATTAGTTTCGATCACATCGCAACCGACGTCGAGAAAACCTGTGTGTACTTTCTCAACGGCGTCCGGCCGCGTAACGAGCAAATTTTCGTTGCAGCCTTCAAAGCGAGGGCCGCCGAAGTCGTCGAGGGTGAGGTTCTGGACCTGAAGATTAGTGCCCATTGCGCCGTCGAAGACGACGATGCGTTCTTTAAGTATTTCGAGAAGGTTCGACATAAGCAATAACAAAGGCCCCGCGCCTAACAACGCGGAGCCCTAAAACCTAAACTCACCGAGCTGTTTAGCGGATTATTTTACGTGGCCGCAAGTCGCTTTAACTCACCACGCGAATTTGTCAAACCGTATTGAACCACATCCGAGGCGGTCTTGTAAATCTTATCCACAGATTACGCAGATTCTCGTCACCAAAGCGCGGCCAGCTCCAGGTTGAATCCGGGCAACAACGGGTCACCAGAAACTGTTTCGGGGCTCTCGAGAATCAGAGGATCGCGACCAGGTCTATAAACGTAGACTTGTCGCGCCAGTGGATCGATCAGCCAACCGAGAGCCGCCCCGTTAGCGATATACTCCTCCATCTTGCTGAACAGTTGCGAAATCCGGTCGGTTTCAGAGCGAAGCTCGACAACAAAATCTGGACAGATTGGAGCAAAGCCTTCTCTCTCTCGCGTGGTCAAACGTTCCCACTTCTCGCGTCTGATCCAAGATGCGTCAGGCGCTCGGACGGCGCCGTTTGGTAATGCGAAACCAGCGGAAGAACCGAAGCAGATGCCGGTACCATCCTTTCTGGCCCATGCTCCGAGTTGATAAGTGAGGTTAGAGTTACGTCTACCTGTTTGTGAGCCCGTAGGCGGCATGACCATTAATTCTCCGGTTGAGGTGAGTTCAAGCCGCAGATCGCGATACTTGCGACAGAGTCGTTCGAACTGCTTCGGTGTTACTCGTTTGGACACACCGATCAGCTCTGGAGGAATGTAAGCTTCCGGTTGTGTGAGATTGCGTGACATTCCGAGTCTCCTAGTCGATGCAACCGATGCTAACAGCCGTCTAGTTCCGCGACAAGATCCGAATCCGGCTATTATTTATCAAAAGTGGCTATTTACGATTTCCGTTTAAACCTCTAACATTCCATCTACATGCGACGCGCCATTTACCCGGGGTCGTTTGACCCAGTTACTAACGGCCATCTGGACATCATCGAGCGCGGCTGCAAACTCTTCGACGAAATAATCATCAGCATTCTGATCAATCCTGAGAAACAACCGTTCTTCACTGTCGAGGAACGGCAGGAGATGCTCAGCGAAGTCTTGCAAAACATCAACCAGGGTAATTGTAAGGTCAGCGTCGACTCGTTCAGTGGACTGCTTGTCAACTACGCCGTGGCCCAACAAGCAACGGTCATCGTTCGCGGCATTCGCGCGATCTCCGATTACGAGTACGAACTGCAAATGGCGTTGATGAACCGCCGGCTCGAGCCAGGCATTGAAACTGTTTTCATGATGCCCGCCGAAATCTATTCTTACGTCAGCTCGCGCCTGGTGAAAGAAGTGTTTCATCTCGGCGGCGCGATTACGGGGCTGGTTCCACCGTTCATTGAGAAACGAATGAAAGAGAAGATGAATCAAGGATGAAAACTATTCCTGCCATGTCACCGTTTCCCGTTTCTGAAAATGTTGCTCGCATGCAGTCGTCAGCCACGATGGCCGCAATGCAGGCAGCCGAAGCACTGCGAGCCTCGGGCGCGAACGTTTGCGACTTCGGCGCCGGCGAACCTGATTTCGATACGCCCGAGAACATCAAGGAAGCCGCAGCAAAAGCGATGCGGGCCGGCCGCACGAAGTACACCGCTGCGGGCGGCATTCGCGAACTCAATCGCGCCATCATCGATTTCTACCAGCGCGAATTTGGCATGGAGTATCAGCCAAATGAAGTGATGGCAACTGCCGGTGGCAAGCAGGCAGTCTTTAATGCCGTAGTCACACTCTTGAATCCTGGCGATGAGGCATTGATTCCGAAACCCTATTGGGTAACGTTTCCGGAGGTCGTTGTCTTCGCTGGTGGCAAACCGGTCTATATCGAAACAGAGGAGACCGATTTTGTGCTCACTGTCGAGCAAGTGGAGCGGGCGATCACGGCACGAACGAAGTTACTCATTCTCAACTCACCTTCGAATCCTTCGGGCCGGGTGCTGCCGCCGGCTGAGTTTCGACGTATCATGGAGCTGACGACTGAACGTGGAATTTATGTGATTTCCGACGAGTGTTATCTACGCTTTGTTTATCCGCCAGCCGAGGTGTTTAGCGCCGCCAGCTTGCCGGCTGAGTTGCGATCGCGATTGTGCATCGCCGGATCGTTTTCGAAGACTTATGCGATGACTGGCTGGCGCATGGGTTACGCGCTCGCACCCGCCGAATGGACCAAAGCGATGTTAAAAGTCCAGGGACATTCGACATCAAACGCAACCTCGATCGCGCAATGGGCGGCACTCGAGGCACTCACCGGCCCGCAGGAGTCTGTAGGCGTGATGCTCGCTGAATACACGGCGCGACGAGCGTGGCTATTGAAAGCTCTCTGTGATATTCCGGGAATTAAGTGCGCCGAACCGGAGGGAGCGTTCTACGCGTTTCCCGACGTGCGTGGTTGTCTCGACAAGGAATTAAAGACGTCAGCGCAGTTCGCGCAGCGGTTGCTTGAAGACGAGCATGTGGTGGTGACCGATGGTGCGGGTTTTGGTGCGGAAGGATTCGTGCGGATCTCTTATGCGACGTCGATGGAGCAAATCCAGGAGGGTGTGAGGCGCATAAAAGACTTTATCCACAGATTACATGGATTATCTGCGTAATCTGTGGATAAAAATCAGTCTTAGTAAAGATTGAAGTTATACTCGAGCTGCATCCACATTGAGACCTGATGTCCATCCTTAGTCGCTGGGACGAACTTGATCTGATGCGCGGCTGCAATTGCTCTCTCAGTTAATCCGTAAGGCAGTCCAGAAACAGTTCTGATGTTGGTAACCTGCCCGTTAGACGAAAACACAACCTTCAATACCACCGTTCCCACAATTTGGTTCTTGCGAGCATCTTCGGTGTACTGCGGCTCAGGCTTCGACAGCAGACGTGCTTTCGTGGTCACATCCTTACCAGTGAAGATCTTGGAATAATCTCCACCGCCGCCACCACCTGGTCCACCGCCACCGGCGTTGAAGTCGCCACCACCGACGTTACCACCGCGACCTGGTCCAAGACCGTTTCCTTCTCCAGGACCGATGCCGGTACCAGTCCCAGTTCCGATACCATTTCCTTTGCCCGGACCTGACGAAGGATCGGTGCTCTTCGACTTGTAGTCACCATACGGCAAAACTCTCGCGTCAGGTGGCACCAACAACGGATCGGCGTTAATTGTCGCTGCGACCGGCAACGACGGATTCTTGATTTGAGGCGGCTTGGGATCCGGCGGCAATATCTGCGGAACCTCTAACGACGCTTGCGGGGTTTTACCAAACGAGGCTGGCTTGGCTTCTTCACGGCCGCCACCGCCTCCACCACCGGGTTTCTCAGGCTTGGGCTTGCTGCCACCGCCACTGCCTTTGTTCAGACCAGCAGGACCTGGATCCGGGGTCGGCTGCTCTTCAGGAATATCGAGCATCTGCTCGACTTGTAGTTCCTCGGCGTTCTGCGCTAGCAACTCTTGCTGCTTATGCCTGTGCTCCAGCCAAACAATCACGCCAAGAATTGAAAAGAGAAAGAGGAAGGAAGTCACCATTGCGGCGACCACGCTACGTGAGTCGGAAGGCTCAGCTCCCATCACTGCTGCGCCGCGCTCACGTCCGAGCCATGTCGAAAACAGCGCGACGAGCAAACTACCTGCAATGATCGCAAAAACGATCAGGCCAACGCGTGACGATCCCGCCGACTGCGAGCGATCGACCAACATCACCGCGGCAACCAGCGCCAGCATGCCCAAAAAAGCGGCGCCCATCGCGACCAGCACATTTGGTTTACGCAGAAACTTGACGAACATCTGGCCGTAGCCAACAAATGTTCGCTTCGTAAATCCGAAAGGATCGCGTTTGAACTCCGGCCAGGTCAGTTGATATTCGTGCCGGACATCTCCGAGTTCGTGACCAAGACGAGCAATCAATCCGGAGTCATCCAGGAATGTGAGGTGATACTCGTCTCGCAAGACCATTGCTGTAGAACCACTGGCAGCAGCCGCTGCGTAAACTGGTTCAGTATCAGCCGGTTCTTCTCGATAAGCCGCGGACGTATCAGTCGCCGCTGCCTGATTGTTTCTACTAATTGTCAGACTTGGATCGCGGGCCACGGTGACACTCGGATCGTCACCATTCGCGGAAACGGCCGTTAGTGGCGTTCCATCCACCGGACAAAAGCTGAACTTGTCAGCAAATTTCTCTTCACATACGGAACAGAACTTCATCGATACTACCTCTTCTCGCCTGTGGGGGAGCAGCACCGACTGAGACAGTCTGTCTGCACCAGAAAATTCTCTTGCAAAGCTGGTTTCAATTCGCTTGTCGAGAACTCTCGAAGGCCCTGGCGCGACCCAACGTTCGAGCAGCGACTTGAGCTCATCGTCGGAAATAACCTTATCTTCCGGCTCAACGCCCATCTTAGGCCTCCCTCAAAGTAACAATTTCCTGACCATGTTTCAATTGCTGATCACTGTTTAAGTATGGGCCAAGGAGACGTTTAAGACCTTCTCGCGCCCTGTACAACCGGGCTTTTATCGCGCCCACGTCAGTGCCGGCAATCTCGGCCACTTCGTTCAAACTCAATCCTTCGTATTCGAAGAGAATGAGCGCCTCACGTTGCAGTGGAGGCAAACTAAAAATGGCATCTCTCACCTTCGTCGCCAACTCCTCATCGAGCAACCGCCGCAGCGGTCCTCGTCTCGGTGAGTCCGTTGGCTCCTCGGTGACTTCGTCCATTCCGGCTTCGCGTCCCTGATCCCGAAAGTGTTTCAAGGCGAGGTTACGCGCCGCCGCATACAAGTAAGTTTTCAAAGAAGCTCGTTCAGGACGATAGTTCTCCGGCTTGCGAATCAAGCTGAGAAAACAGTCATGCGTAACGTCTTCCGCAATTTCAACCGATCCCAATAACCGGTAAGCAAAACGAAAAATTGGCTGCCGGTATCGATCGTACAACTCCAGAAAGGCTGCCTGGTCGCCGCTTACTGACTTTTCCAGCAAAAGCTCGTCTGTCGTTCTCTCGGGCAATCAAGCACTCGATCCTGCAGGAGTAGCTCCTGCTATAGTTACCGACAACTCGAAAAAAGTTACGGTCAGACTGGAAAGAACTTCCGCTCCACAGCGAATATCGGGCGAATATTAATCCCGCGAGGGCGGCAAGTACATACTTTTTACTATTTTGCCGGGCCAGATCGACCACATCCCTTTGTCAATCAGGGCTTAGGATGCGTCTCAGAGCCAAACGGTTGACGGGCAAACATGCGGCATCTAAGATGTTTGACCCTTCTTTGGAGTGCGGCGGCCTGGCGCCGCTTTGGCCTCGATCAGTTGTTTTCGATAACAAAGCGGGCACCAGGCCGCCGCACTCCAAGGACGTTCGCTAAGGCTTGCTTATGAAATTCCCTGCGAAGTTCGGTGTAGCGGTTCTGTCTCTAATGCTGGCTTTTTATCCCGCATTCTCTCAAACACCGACTTCACAACCCGAGCGCGAACAGTTGCTGAATGGGCTCCAGCTTCTCCTTTGGCAGAAACCCGGAAGTCCCGACGTAATCCTGAAACTCCGCATCAATAGCGGCGCCGCATTCGATCTCGCCGGTAAGTCAGGCCAGATGGCGCTCCTCGGCGATCTACTCTTTCCCGATCCAGCCACGATCGAGTTTTTCACCAGCGAAATGGGCGGGAAACTCGATGTCAGTGTCAACTACGATTCGATCACGATCACAATGGTTGGCAAGGTGGCGGAGTTCGAGCAGATCGTGGGAGTGCTCCGCAATGCTTTGCTAGCGACACAGTTGACTCCGGAAACTGTCGCGCGCATGCGCGACGAACGAATTAAGAGTCTGCGTGACCTGTCGATTGCGCCCGCAACAGTTGCCGATCGCGCCATTGCGGCAAGACTATTCCGTGAGTTTCCATACGGCCGCCCTGCCGCAGGTTCTCCAGAGGACCTCGCGCGAGTTGACCGCGCGGATTTAATGCTCGCCCGCGAACGGTTCCTGAATTCAAACAATGCGACACTTGCGATTGTTGGCGGAGTTTCGAAGGCGCGCGCGATGAAGAGCCTGCGTCAATTACTCGGCCCGTGGCGCAAGAGCGAACAGATCGTGCCAACAACCTTTCGGCAACCTAATCCTCCAGACGCGAAGACTTTGATCGTCAATGTTCCTGGACCAACTGTCGAAGTTCGTTTGGCTGCACGCGGTGTTTCCAGATCTAATACAGATTTTCACGTTGCCACAGTACTGGCCCGCCTCGCACAACACCGCTGGCAGGGAATGACGCCCGAGCTGGCAAAACAACCCGTGTTCGCCAGAAGCGACGCTTACGTGTTGCCCGGTGCATTTGTTATGGGCGCTGCTGTTAATAGTGAAAATGCTGTCGACGCGCTTGCCAGCGCACGTAAAGTGATCGACTCATTAATGAACACGCCGGCTACTGCCGAAGAATTAGAGCGGGCGAAAACAGAGGTCATAAACGAAGTGGCGACCGCATTATCCAAGCCTGAGGCGCTGCCGGATGCGTGGCTCGATGCTGACACCTATAACCTGAAGGATCCGCAGGATCAAATCACATTGCTGCGATCTGTAACGGCTTCGGACATTCAGCGCCTCGCTAATAGACTTTTCAAGACTGGTGCAATCGCTTCCGTCGTCGCTGGTGAGACAGAACCACTCAAAGCGGCGCTGAATGGACGTGTTCAGTACGAAGTTCTCGGTGAGATGACGACTCCGGTTCCGTCGCCGAAACCACCAGTAAAACCAGCAAGCAACATCAATCCCAGGTAATCACAAATTGTTTGCAAGCGTCTTGCAACCAAACCTCCATCAGATTTGGCTTAACTGTGCTTGAGAACGGAAGTGCCGCGAAAGAGCATGCGGGCCGCGTTCGCGAAATGTTTTCCACGATCGCGAGCCGGTATGATCTGTTGAATCATTTGTTGTCCGGGAACGTCGACAAGCGTTGGCGCCGGATTGTTGCAACCAGAGTTCGCGATAAGCTGATGTCAAACAGTTCGCGAGTCCTCGATGTTGCGTGTGGCACTGGCGATTTATCGCTCACGTTGTTTGAAATCACAGGAGCAGGAGTTGTTGGTACTGATTTCTGCCGGCCGATGTTAACTATCGCTGCCGGTAAGATGTCTGGTCGCATTCCTTTGATCGAAGGCGATGCGTTAGACCTGCCCTTTCGAGATGGGACTTTCGACGCGGCGACGATCGCATTTGGCTTGCGAAACTTGTCGAGCGTCGAGAAGGGTCTGGCGGAACTGTCGCGGGTTGTGAAACCGGGCGGCTGGGTGGCTGTGCTCGAGTTTTCACGACCGACGAATGCGATTCTGAGGCCGTTGTTTAATCTGTACTTCAGAAAACTACTGCCGTGGATGGGAGGCGTCATTAGTGGTTCAAGAAGCGCCTATTCCTATTTGCCGGCATCGGTCCAGAAGTTTCCGGACCAGTCGCAACTCTTGCTCCTGATGCAACAAGTAGGTTTTGATCAGGTTGGGTATGAGAACCTGACGGGCGGCATAGCGGCGTTGCACATGGGCCGCCGGTCGAAATGATTTAGGCATTGGTTGCAGCATTCTTATAGTTTGCAACCAGATACGTAGTCGCGGGGTATGGTTTGGTAAGCGCGCGGTTGTCGGGGCTGTGCGAGTATTCGAACCAACCCCGGGCTACGTTTTTACTTTCTGTGATCCGTTGCCATGCTATGATGCGGCGCGGTGAGCATCCTGAAACGCCTGCTTATTCTGCTGCTGGTTGTTTGGACTGTCGTCTCTCTTGTCACACTACTCATTGAGCTAGTTCCCGGTGATCCGGCTGTAGCGGTTCTCGGCGAACAAGCAACTCCAGAACAGTTTGCACAGTTTCGCGAGAAGCATGGGCTCAATCGTCCACCATTTTTCTTTTCATTTCCAAGCGACGAGAATGGTCAGCGTCACTTCGTCTGGCACGGCGCTGACAATCGTTATGTTGATTATTGGCGTGCGCTACTCAGCGGTGACATGGGTCTATCGTTTCGCAACGATCGCCCGGTCAGCAGTCTCATTCTCGAACGTTATCCAGCAACAATCGAACTCGCTGTCGTTGCGATGGCGATTGCGATCGCGATTGCGATCCCGCTCGGCGTGGTTGCGGGCACAAATCGCGGCACGGTTACCGACAATCTCGCGTCCGTCGTTGCCTTGCTCGGTATTAGCCTCCCGAGTTTTGTGATTGGACCAATGCTGGTCTACATCTTCGCGGTCAAACTCAATTGGCTCGCGCCGTCAGGACGATTCGACTGGAGTGACATAATCCTGCCGGCATTCACTCTCGGCGCGGCGCTCTCCGCGATTTTGACGCGCATGGTTCGATCGTCGGTGATCGAAGAGCTAGGTGAAGATTATGTACGCACGGCACGCGCGAAGGGTCTCAGCGAACGCACAGTCGTGTACAAACACGTGCTGAAGAACGGGCTGATTCCCGTCGTCACGATCCTCGGTTTGCAACTCGGCGTTCTGCTCGCCGGCGCGATCATCACCGAAAAGATCTTCGGCTGGCCTGGCTTGGGATTGCTGCTCGTCGAAGACGGCATCGGGAAACGCGACTATCGTGTCGTGCAGGGATGTGTGTTGGTAATCAGCATGACTTACATCCTCGCGAATCTATTAACTGACATGGTCTACCGGTGGTTAGATCCGAGGATCCGAGTGGGATAGTTTTATAGCCGCGGATAACACGGATTTAAATCCGGATTTAGAATCCGTGTTATCTGTGGTTAAAGTACAGATGAATCGTCTAACTATTATTGGTCTGGTCATCGTTGTCGTCCTGGTTATCGTCGCGTTGTTTGCGCCGTGGATTGCGACATACGATGTCGGCGCCACTAATCTCTCAATGCGCTATCTGCCACCATCAGCCGCGCATTGGTTCGGCACCGACTCAACTGGTCGAGACATCTTTTCGCGCGTGGTTTTCGGCGCACGCATCTCGTTGCAAGTCGGCATCATTGTCGTCCTGGTTTCTGCATTTATCGGAACGATTCTCGGCGCAATCGCGGGTTATTACGGCGGCTGGGTCGATCGTTTCGTTTCCGGTTACGTCTTCAACGTGTTTCTCGCCTTTCCCGGTTTGTTGCTGGCCATCGCGATGGTCGCGTTTCTCGGCGCAGGTTTGAACAAACTCATTCTCGCGTTGTGTATCATCGGTTGGGTCGGCTACGCGCGGCTGATTCGCGGCCAGGTGTTGAAAGTGCGCGAATACGACTTCGTTCAAGCGGCACGCGCGCTCGGCGCGAGTGACACACGCATCCTGCTCGTCCATATTCTTCCGAATGCGATTCAGCCGTTGATCGTGCAGGCGAGTTTGGGAATGGCAGGAGCCGTGTTGTCAGAGGCATCGTTGTCATTTCTCGGTTTGGGTGTGCCTCCACCTGCGCCTTCGTGGGGCGTGATGATCGAAGAAGCGCGCGACTTGTCTACCTTGCAAGCTGCGCCACACGCACTCATTTTTCCCGGCGTAGCCATCGCCCTCACTGTCCTCGCTTTCAATTTCATCGGTGATGGTCTGCGAGAGTATCTCGATCCTCGGCAACGCGCGCGATGACCGACGTCGCCATTTCCATCCAGAATCTTTCGAAGACTTATCCAGTGCCGTTCAAGCGCTTGCGTGAGTTCTTTCGTCGACCGGCGAAGGATCCGGTCGAAGCACTGCGCAACGTTTCATTTGAAGTTCAAACCGGCGAGATCTTCGGTTTGATCGGCCGCAACGGCGCGGGCAAGACGACTTTGACTAAGATCGTTGCGACCCTGGTCCAACCGACAATAGGCACAGTCTCGGTGCGTGGTCACAACAGTGTGAAGCACGACGAGCAGGTGCGCAGAGAGATCGGTCTAGCGACAGCCGAGGAGCGCAGTTTTTACTGGCGACTGACCGCCGAGCAGAATCTCCTCTTCTTTGCGCGGCTTCATGGTATCGCCGATCGCGTCGCGAAAGAACGCATCAAGGAACTGTTCGGCAACCTGGAGTTGGACGAAGTCGCGCGACGTCGGTTCGGCGAGCTTTCAACGGGCAACAAGCAACGACTAGCTGTGGCGCGTGCGTTGTTGGCGAGTCCGCCTGTGCTTTTGCTTGACGAGCCGACGCGTTCACTCGATCCGCTGGCAGCGGAGCGAATGAGACACATGATCCGTTCGCTCGCACAGCAGGATCCACCGGTGACGATTCTCTTCACATCGCACAATCTTGCCGAAGTGGAGACGTTATGCGCGCGCGTCGCGATCATCAGTCGCGGTACGATCCGCGCGATCGACACACCGCGAAACCTGCGCGCTCTCACGTCCGGAACGGAGATGGTGCACATAACGACTTTGGACGGGGAAAAGATTTCATTTACACGCCAGCACGGCGACGATCGCCTCGACGAAACGATCAGAGAATTGCAGAGTACTGGTAAGAGAATAATTGATATCGAAGCTGAGCGAGGGACGCTGCTCGATGTTTTGGAAAGGTATGAAGCCTCGGATTTAACGGATGAAGACGGATCACATTAGGCTATTGCCGCGCAGAATATTTGCATTCGTAGCACGCGATTTTCGTCTGTTCGTCAGCTATCGCATGCAATTCTTTCTGCGCATAATCTCGGTGCTCGCAGTAGTCACTACGCTCTTTTTCATATCGAAAATCTTCGCCGGTTTCACCGATCCGCAGTTCGCTCAATGGCGCGATCCGCTGGCGAGCTGGCTCACAGGTCTCGCAGTGCTCAACTACTTTATGACCGGCTTTTCCAGTCTCGCAAACTCGATCCGGCAGGAACAGATGCAGGGCACGTTGGAAAGCGTGCTGCTCACACCAATCAATCTGCCAACCGTGATCGTCGCGAGCTCAGCGTGGGACTTTCTCGAAACGACCTTCTTTTCGTTTCTGTATCTCTTCTTCGGTCGAGTTTTCTTTGGCGTCCAGTATCGCGGCAGTTTCTTCCTCGCGTTGCTCTTTCTGTTACTCACCACGGTTGTGCTTGCATGTTTGGGAATACTCTCGGCGAGCTTTGCGATGGTATTCAAGCGTGGCGACCCGTTTGGAATATTTCTCGGCGCTGGTTCGGCGTTATTTTCAGGAGTCTTCTTTCCGACGCAGTTATTGAGGACTTACGCCGGACCTAAACTCGGCAACATCTCGCTTCTACTTCCAACAACTCACGGACTCGATGGAATTCGACAAGTCCTTATCGAAGGTCACGAACTCGCGCAAGTAACTCAGCCTCTCTTCATACTGCTCGGATTTCTGGTCGTGCTACTTCCCTTCTCGCTATGGGTCTTTGGACGAGCCGTGCGCCGGGCCAAACGTGAAGGGAGCTTGATTCAGTATTGAGTACAAAAACCTGAGATTTTTTGTAACTTTTGTGCCTTCTTGTGGCTAATGCTACCATCCGCTTAATGTCGCGCGTCGCAGAAAGCGTTCTCGATCTAATAGGTCAAACTCCCCTTCTTCATCTCGGCCGATTTGCTCCGCAGCCCCTCGCTGACGTTTACGCAAAGATCGAATGGCTCAATCCCGGCGGATCGGTCAAAGATCGCGCAGCGCTCGGAATGATTCTCGACGCCGAAGAAAAGGGTTTACTAAAGCGCGGCGCCACGATCATCGAGCCCACGGCGGGAAACACAGGCATCGGCCTCGCGCTGGTGGGAGTTGCGCGTGGTTATCGTGTTATCCTCTGCGTCCCGCGCGGATTTGCCGTGGAGAAGATGAAGTTAATCGAAGCGCTTGGCGGTGAGATTGAATACGTCTCGCACGAAGCGGGCATGCAGGGCGCGATCGACCGCTGTCACGAATTGGCCGCGTCGATTGGAGATAGTTTCGTGCCGCAGCAGTTTGAGAATAATGCGAACCCGTGTTTTCATGAATTGACGACCGCACGGGAGATCATTGAACAGATGAACGGACAGATCGATGCTGTTGTCATCGGCGCGGGAACTTCGGGGACCTTTTGCGGCGTCTCGAGAGCAGTACGGAAGATTAATCCGAACGTGCTTTGCGTTCTGGTAGAACCTGAAGGCTCGATCTATGGTGGTGGACCACCTGGTCCAAAGAAGATCGAAGGAATAGGTCAACGTGATTTTATTCCGAAGATTTACGACGCTTCTCTGGCCGACGAGATCATGATGGTGCAGGACGAGGAAGTTTGCGCCGCGTTGAAGAAGATCGCGAAACTCGAAGGACTTCTCGGTGGCTGGTCGTCGGGCGCCGCTGCTGCCGCGTCGTACAAAATTGCCGAGCGTCTCGGCCCCGGAAAACGCGTCGTCACTGTCTTCCCCGACGGCGCCGAGCGGTATCGAAGTCAGGGAATTTTTGATGAATAGCCACAAAAACGCACAAAAATACTTTTGAGGCAAGTTATGGGGTTTGCGACGATCGCCATTCACACCGGATCCGAACCTGACGAGAGCACAGGCTCCGTCACGGTTCCTATTTATCAAACATCAACTTACGCGCAGGACGCGCTAGGCAAGAACAAAGGCTACGAATACGCGCGCACTCAAAACCCAACACGCTCGGCCGTCGAACGAAACATCGCCGCACTCGAAGGCGGACGTTTTGGTTTTGCGTTCGCCTCGGGTATGGCCGCGATCGACGCAACGTTGCGACTCGTCAAAGCCGGCGAACACGTCGTCGTCTCCGACAACACTTACGGCGGCACCGCTCGTCTCTTCAATCGTATACTCGCCAACTACAATCTAGAGTTTGATTTCGTCGACACTTCCGATCCCCTGAACGTCGAAGCCGCGATCAAGCCAAACACCAAAATGGTATTTATTGAGACGCCGACGAACCCGGTGATGATCGTTACCGATCTGAAAGAGGTCAGCGAGATCGCTCATCGGGCAGGCGCGCGTGTCGTTTGCGACAACACGTTCATGTCTCCCTATCTGCAACGCCCGCTAGAGTTCGGTGTCGATATCGTCGTGCACTCGACGACGAAGTATCTCAACGGCCACTCCGACGGCGTCGGCGGCGTCGTTGTTTTAAACGACGAAGAAGACGCGAACTGGATCGGATTTGTGCAAAACAGCGCTGGCGCAATTTTGTCTCCATTTGATTCGTGGCTCGTGATGCGTGGCACGAAGACCCTGGCGCTGCGTATGGAACAGCACGACAAATCAGGACGCGCTGTCGCCGCGTTTTTGGAAGAACATCCAAAAGTTCGCAAGGTTTACTATCCCGGCTCGGCGTCGCATCCGCAGCATGCATTGGCGCGACGCCAGCAACGTGGTTTTGGTGGTATGGTGGCGTTCGATGTCGGCTCGCTCGTGGCCGCGCGTACCGTGCTCGAGTCTGTTAAGCTCTGCACTCTCGCCGAAAGTTTAGGTGGCGTCGAGACTCTGATTTCACATCCAGCCACGATGACGCATGCTTCGGTTGATGAAGCAAAACGGGCGCGGCTCGGAATTACTGACGGGCTGGTGAGGATTTCTGTTGGGATCGAGGATACAGACGACATTATCGCCGATCTCGACCAGGCATTAGAGAAAGTGGGACAGAATTAACAGGATTTTCAGGATGAACAGGATGGGTTACAATCTCCCGGTTCTCAGCCAGACTTCCTAATACGCTCTCCTTATATGATCGTAGAGTTATACGCCAAATCAGATGTTGGCCGAGTTCGACGTGGCAACGAAGACAACTTTCTCGTACTCGATCTGACAAGCGAACAAACGTGGACCGGCGCCGATGGCGCCACACCACCATCGAGCCTGACTCGCTTCGATCTCGGAGAAAAGGGACTCGTCCTCGTCGTCTCCGATGGCATGGGAGGAGCGCTGGCGGGTGATGTCGCGAGTCGCATGGCAGTCGATTCTGTCAGGCAGATGCTGATGGGCGAAGGCGATGCGTCCTGTGATCCAAACCTCGATCTGGTTGAGTGCTTAAAAAGCGCTACTCACTACGCAAATAACGCGATCCATCTCAAGAGTCAGGAAGACTCTCGCTGCGCGGGCATGGGCGCGACGTTTACCGGCGCCGCGATCCGTGGCGACAATCTCGATCTCGTGCAAGTCGGCGACAGTCGTGGTTACGTGATCCGCAAAGACCAGATTCGTCTAGCGACGAAGGACCAGTCGCTTGTGCAACAACTCGTCGATGTCGGGCAGATTAGTGAATCCGAAGCCGAGACGCACATGTTTCGCAACGTGATCCTGCAAGCTCTCGGGGCGCAGAGTGAAGTAGCTCCAGTCACCGGCCGGATTCGGTTGCGTCAGGATGATCTGGTGTTACTTTGTAGTGATGGGTTATCAGGGAAATTGCGTGCGGAAGATATTCAGCAGATCGTGCTCAATAGCAAACACGACCTTTCAAAAGCGTGCGATGCATTGATCGATGAAGCGAATAATCGCGGCGGTGAAGATAATATTACCGTCGTGCTCGCACATTTTTCTGGCGACGATCTCGAGCCTGCCGCGACGGATCGGATCACGATCGAGCTGCCACCGCTCGAAGAAGACAAGACACTCGACGATACCTACGAGGCCGATACCGAGCCACAGTAATCTGATCCGTGTTCATCTGCGGCTCAGGTGTTTGATCTCCAATCAGGCTCCTCACCAATTCTCTTCACGTAAATCGACGCACCTTCAATACTCTCCACACAAACACGTTCGCCTGCTTCCAACGGCGGCTCTCCGGGCGCCGGGTATGCGGTCCACGTCGATCCAAACACCTTCACTGCGCCTTCCTGAAGCGCTCCTCTACTCGACGAGACAACAGTACCAACCTTTCCCGGCAGCGCATCAACGCCGGTGCGCAGTGATTGTCCCGTCTTCTCGCGCGAAAAGTAATTGATGAAGATAGTCCGCGACGCAGCAGTGAGTGCAATTGAAATACCCGCGAAGATAAAAAACTGAAGTGCGAGACTATCGAGACCGATAAACGCCGCAAGCGCTGCCGCGAGCGCGCCGATACCAAACCACAGCAACACAAAACCGGACGTGAAGACCTCAGCGACAACGAGTATCGCTCCGAGGACGACCCATAGAATCCAGTACCAGTCACTCATTTTTTGTATTTCTTGTGCCTTTTTGTGGTTTAGCCCTTCGCCAGGTTCTTCAACACGAACCAGATGTTCGCCGGTCGCTCAGCCAACCGGCGCATAAAGTAAGGATACCAGTGTTTCCCGTAAGGGACATAGATTCTCACGTTGAATCCGTCGCGTGCCAATTGCCGCTGCAAATCACGCCTGATACCGTAAAGCATTTGAAACTCGAACTTCTCTTTCCCAATGCCCTCACGCGTCGCGAATTCGATCGTGGCGTCGATCATCTTCGGATCGTGCGTCGCGATGCCGTGATAGATGCCGCTCGATAACAACAGTTGCATCACCTTGACGTAGTTCGCATCGACATCTTTCTTCTCCGGGAATGCGACTTCCGGTGGCTCGTTGTACGCGCCTTTGCAAATACGAATGCGCGCCGGCAGTTTTACGAGTTCCTGCGCGTCGGCGTACGTCCTATAGAGATACGACTGCAACACGATCCCGACGTCGTCGAGGCCAAATTCCGCGCGCAACCGTTTGAAGAGATCGATCGTCGCTTGCGTGACGTTCGAGTCTTCCATGTCGACTCTAACAAAGTTGCCGCGCCGGTGCGCTTCTTCAACTACACTTCGTGCATTGCGATACGCCAGTTCGGGATCGATGCCGAGTCCAAACTGCGTCAGCTTGATGGAAACGTTTGAGCGGATCTGTTTCTCGTCAATCTTCGAAAGTATGTTCAGATACTCAGCGACTTCATTCTCCGCTTCAGCGACGTTCGCGACTGATTCGTTCAGATGATCGAAAGACGCAGTACAGTTTTCGACGTTGAGCTGACGGATGATCGGGATGACATCATCGATCGTGTCGCCGGCGACAAAGCGTGTGGTGAGCTTTTTGAAGTAAGGGAGGTGTGTCGCGAAATCCTTGAAACCTTGACGACGTGACAGCCAAATCAGCGCGCTTCTGGTGATCATTATTGGTCTGTTTTAATAAAATCTGCGTAATCTGTGGATGGATCTTATGGTCCTTCCCTGTGGTATCCTTGGCGCGCCTTTCTCCAAGGAGGACATTTGCACACCAGCGTCAGAACGAGGAACCAGCCCTGATGCGATTGAAGCTTGTGTTAGCCGCGTCATTGCTCGCGGCGATTGTGGGCGCCGGTTCCTGCATCGCACTCGTGTTTGGTGTCTTCTCCGTAAAAGCCTTGTCGAGTCCGGGCTTGCTGGTGAGCTCTACGCTCCTGCTTCCCGTGTTGGCAATAATCTTCTCTTCGATATTTGTCTACCGTCACACCGCGCGACGGCGCAAGCTACAGGCTTTTCTGACTGCGATCCTTGCCACGTTGCTTACGTTTACACTCTTGATCTTCGCGACAATTGTGAGTGCCCGCAGAAATCCGGTTGAGCCGACTCAGCCTGCTGGACCACACATCGCATCTTAACCACTTGTCGTATTCAGTCCTATCTCTTTTTGAACCGGCCGCAACGCGTCGATCACGAAGCGGACGTGCTCGTCGAGATCGACTCCCAGTTCTTCGACACCTTGCTTGATGTCGTCGCGATTCACAGATCGCGCAAACGCTTTGTCTTTCAGCTTCTTCTTTACTGACGAGACTTCCATGTCGTCGAGGCTGCGCGACGGTCGTACCAGCGCACACGCCACCAGGAAGCCACAGAGTTCATCGGTGGCGAAAAGCGCGCGGGCCAAGTCGGTATCGCGCGGGACGCCGGTGTAGGTGGCGTGGCCCATAATGGCTCGAATGATTCGATCGGAGTAGCCTCGCCCGCAGAGAATGTTGGCGCCTGTGAATGGGTGCTGGTCCGCCGTGGGAAACATCTCGTAGTCGAAGTCATGAAGCAGTCCGACTATGCCCCACTCATCTTCGTCTGCTGGTCCTTCGGCGTAACGCTTTGAGCACGCGCGCATGGCGGCTTCGACAGCGAGGGCATGTTTACGCAGGCTATCGCCCTTTGTGTATTCACACAATAGTTCCCAGGCTGCAGCTCGGTCAGGCATGAGTGGTTTTTGTAGCATGTGTGGTGAATTGCGGCAAGCGCGCCTTGAATTCCTCGAGTAATGCATTGAATCCCGAAGATCTTAGTCATGATCCGCCAGATCTTGTCTTGAACTCGACGAATAGTGATTGCACTTCCGCAAATAGCACCTTGAATTTTCGGCTTGTTGTCTGAACTTCGCAGATCTTGTTTGCTATTTCCGAAGTTCACATTTCTATTTGCCGGATCATGCATTGAATCTCGCTGGATCTAGATAAGTTCTCGTAGATCTCATACATGATTGCGCAAATAGAAATTGCTATTTGCGAAGATCAAGACATGCAAAAGCGCAAAAGACGCAAAGTTTATCTCGATCTCTTTGCGTCCTTTGCGCCTTTGCGTGAGAAAAAGTTGATTTACGCTTCTCACTGGTGTTTTGCCAGAACTCAATCGTTTCTTCGATCGTTTTTCCCGCATCAACGCCGCGCACGATTTCGGCCAGCCACGGATCATCCGTCTCCAAACCGTAACGAATCACAGCCCTAGTCTGTGCATCAATCGATCTGTCGTCTATTACTGCCTGCGCGCGTTGTTTGAGAGTGTTTCTGGTGTGAGGTGTTTCTTCGCAGTCTTTTGGACTATCATTAAACATGATCTTCATCCTTTCTATGGAAGGTTGAGGGTTAAGGGTCGGCTTTGTGTTGCACCACAAGTCGGCCCGCTTCGCTTTGATGGGTTGCCACGCACTATACCACAACTCGCAGGCGCGGTTTCTCAGTTCCCCACTCTCCGATTAAGGTAAAATCAGTGCACCTAATGCCCATGCCAGCGGGTGGGGTCTTTAAGGAAGAAGAGAGCCTGAGACGGGAGCAGATCTTCAGCTGCAAACGCGAATTATACACTTACCACACGTCGATTGAACTCATTGTCGCGCAGATGACCAGAGCACGACGACCTGTTTAGAAACAAAGGAGGCGAAAATGGATCGTAGCGCAAAGTCCGGAGGCGTTTTGACTGCATCCGATGACATCACTCGGTTAACCGTAAATGCTTTCGTTAGTGTCTTGGTTGCCTTGGTGCTAAAAACCTCACTCGATAGTTTCTTTCGGAATGCCACTGCTTATAATGGCGTACTAGCTGCAGTGTCCGCACTCATCCAACGTGGGTGGCTTAGTCTCGTGTTAATCAGTCAGCTCGTCATTTTTCTTTTTACTCTCGTCAGGTTCTACATAGGGAGTTTCCGATATCATCAGAAAGAGCCCGAAATCACGAGTGGTCCTACCGGAATGGGAATAGATCTCCTAGGAGCGTTCGGCGTTTTCGTGTCGTTTTATGTCGCTGCCGTTTTTATAAAGACTACAGGCCTGTTCTACTTTGGTTTCGCCTTGATCCAAGTCGTCGATTTGCTGTGGTTCTACATCGCAGGTGCCTATCTGAATCTGAGCGAGGGAATCCAGAAGGTGGCGGCTTGGTACGTTTTCTTCGACGGAATAACTCTTGTAGTGTTAATTATATTTTTTGGACTTGAGTATTCACGGCCTTGGCCCTCGTATTTCCCACAATGGATGTCATTGGCTGCTGCTTTTGCTATAGGTATCTGGGACTTACTTCAACTTTGGCCTTTCTATGCAGGCGCGTCAGATTGGTCAAATTCGGTCAAGGATTTTCCCTTCTCGCGTCAAATGCTTACATTGGGTAAACGTCGATGAACGCCATAATTAATCTTGGGAATCCGCGTAAGGACATGTCCGCCATAATAAGGTCCACCCTGGGAACTTGTTCTACGCAAGCTCTGAAAATAACTGGGATTGATGTCTTTCGGGCGAACGGAATTCTCATTACCTCACCCACATACGGTGCAGGTATGACATTAGATGCTCTTTGTGAGATGACCGACAGAAGTCTGATTGGTAGTGATGACAGAGCATTGTTTGTCGGCTCGATGGGAAGTCTGAGCGGAAAGATCAAAAAAGGAGAAATCGTTATTCCCGACCCTATCGGCTGTGCCTATTACGGTTTTGATGGAATGTGGTTAGAGCAAGACGAAGACTTGCTAAATGCTCTAAGCACATTATTAGCTGAGGGCGGAATCGAAGCCATAACATACAAGCATGGGAGCAGTTTCGCGGTTTTTGACCCCCACACAGATCATATAAATTACACGAACACGTTATATGATGAGCAGGTACTCGGAATTGATTGCGGAGAAGTATTTATCGGAATTGACTTCGCTACTCGGCACCAAATGAAGGGAGGGGCTGTTTTGTATTGCTCCGACAGTCCAGATGCTCACATTACGGATATCGGAGAAGAGGAATTCGCAAACCGCGCATTTGACCTAGACCTGTTTTTAAATCAACTAGCAGTCGCTATATTGAACTCAGGCGACCCAAGAACATAGTTTGAGCCACTGGCAACTTGCTCACGCAGCAACCTCGACTAGTTCTACTCGATCATCCGGCAACGGCTCGCCACGTTCACGCAGCACTTCTTCATGCAAACTGATCGCCTCACGCATGTTTGAAAGCGCTTCATCTCGCGTTTGTCCTTGGCTTATGCAACCAAGAAGGCTTGGAACCTCCGCAACAATGAAACCGTCTTCCCCCAGATATAGCAGAACTCGTCGTGTCATGAGTCAGATTGTAACTGGATTTGTTGGCTGCGGATAATGCGGATTTGGACGGATCGTGCTGCGCTCGTCGCGAGCTAGATCTCACTTGGATCACTAATTGGTATGCTGGGAGCTGTGTTTACTGCGGGCTTCCTGCGCTTCTTCAATGCTGCGAAACTTAAACACACCGCGTGGATAACGCTTGGGGGCGATGGCCCAATAGCGGGCGCAGTGCCGAAGGAAGCGCTCGAAGTCCGATTGTCGCGAATCAAGCAGAGGCGCCTTGTTCATTTCTTCGATCGAGCGGAACTTCTGTACTCTCACATCAATCCTTATCCTTCAAGTTGAAACGTTCGCGTAACATCGCTGCATCCTTGTGATCCTGTGCCCGAATGGTACCCTTCTTTAACCGGTAAAGTGCCTCGGGCGTCGCGACTCTCACCTGCGTCCCATTGACGTCCTTGATCTCAGCGTCGACCGTCTCGAAGCTCGCTACTTCACCAAGGCGTGTAAGCACGTCGAAGTATAGATCGCCAGTTGGTGGATAGTAACGCACGGCTGGATACTCTCCCAACAAATCTGCGGAGGAGATTTCATCGATTTTGGGATCACCTTCGTACGTCTCTCGCAATGCTGCGCGAAGCCGTTCGATATTCTCCGGTGTGGCCCGAATGAAGAGATCGAGATCTTCTGTGGCCCTGACTACACCGTGAAAGCCCATCGCCGCCGCGCCGATGAGCACGTATTCGAGTCCAGCCGCCTCAAATGCTCGCAACACACGGATGATTTCGTCGCGATCCACACAGGTAGGATAACGTGATATAGAGATTATGAAAATAGGCCCGCGGATGAACGGTGGATCAGCGCCCCGAGGTGGCGACGTAGCCGGGGCGGGCGCGGATGACCACACCTTTACGCGCGCTGGTTACTTTGATGTGGCGATAGCGTTCGTCGCGTTCCTTATTCAGCGGATAGTAGCCGAGCATGTATTGCGTGCGCAGCTCCGCCGCAATCTGCGAGAAGGCGTCAGGTAGTGAGACGAGGGTGTCGGCGCGTAATAAGCGGCCCCCCGACTTCTCGGCTAACGTTTGCAGGTATTTGTCGGCAGTCAAGTATGCAAGGTCCAACATCGCCTTGATCGAGTCATCCTGTGGACGAGGCGCTCTTCGAGGATACGGATCTGGATTTGTTGGACTCGTTCCAGGCACGCGCGGTCCTCGCTTGTCAGGATCGTTTGGATCGGGAGGAACCTCGGTAGGATCTCCAGTTGGCGCTGGACCACCACCGCCTGGCATGGGATAGCGGTTGCGCTCTTGCTCGCGGCGCCGGCGCATGATCTCATCAGCCGATGGCAAGCCGAGTGGGCCAGTCTTACGCTGCGAGCCCGACGTCGGTATTGAATCATCACTCGGAAACGTCGGCGGAGTTGTGCCGTTAGGAGGAGTTCCTCTAATTACACTGATCGTCGGTAACTGCGGCGTGATTTCCGAAGATTGTTCGCGCGCCAATCGTTCGGTCGTCGCTCGCGTGTCGTAACGAATCGGATATACGACCACACCTTCTTCATCCAGGTATCGCACAGTCCCTTCGTATGTCGCACTATCACTGTGCCAGTCCATACCATCAGTAAAGATCACGATCGCTTTACGGCCGCGGATCTTGCGAATAGTATTCATCGCAAGCTCCATCGCGTCGTAGACTCTCGTTCCCTCACCCGATCTGATTCCGTTGATCGCCGCCCTGAGAACTTCTCGATCACTGGTAAACTCATTAAGCTCTTTGATCTTGTCGTCAAACGAGATTACTTTCACGCGATCAGCCGGCTGCAACTGTTGCACAAATGCGAACGCTGCTTGCTGGATCTGTTTCAACTTGTCTTGAGTGCTCGAACTCGTGTCGAGCATCAATACGACGTGAAACGGCGCGGCGACCTTGCCAAAGAATGCAATCTCCTGCGCGACCCCGTCTTCAGTAATCGTAAACTCTTCCTTCCGGAGGTCGGCGATGTAGAGACCGCCCGCGTCGGTTGCGATTACGGGGACAGTTACCAGGTCGGTATCAATCTTGAGAGTCTCGATATCCTGAGGCTCTTCCGGCGTACTGGGTTTCTGGTTTACTTGTTTGGTTTGCCCCACGCATAACGTGAGTCCGAGCACGATCAACACGACGATCGAGAGAAAGCGACGGGATGCAGCCGAAAACATTCAGGTCTCCTCACGTCAGGCAGGTTTGGGCGTTAGGATGTACCACATAAGAATAACGTTGCGCACGTCTCAGGCCAAGTCTGGCCACGGATTTTACGGATTAGGACGGATCAACTAGAATTTCATCTCCCTTATTTCCTTATGCGATCGCTACTTCTCGCAGTTTTAGCCGCTTACCTGATCGCCGCCATCCATTCCATCCTGGCGTTCGTAAATAAACGGCGCTCGTTGCAGCGCGTCGCCGAATGGTCGATGCTGGTGGGATTCATCTTACACACGACGGCGTTAATCGCAGACTGGGTGATCGACGGTCATTATCCGATTTTCTTTTTACGAGAAACACTTTCGTTCCTTGCCTGGGCGCTCGTAGCCCTTTACGCAGTCGTGCTTTTTCGGTATCGCGCGCAGGCACTCGGCGCGTTCACAATGCCGCTAATCTCGGTGCTGACATTCATCGCTTTGATTAGCGGTTCAGGCTCGGGCAACGCGCCCGCTGCGTTTTCAGCAACGTGGCTGTTTCCGATCCATACCACGCTATTAATCTTCGCTTACGCAGCGTTTTTCATCGTATTTGTCGCGAGCGTGATGTATTTGCTTCAGGAACGCGAACTAAAACTCAAAACCTTCGGCGCCATCTTTCATCGTCTACCGTCGCTGACCACTGTAAACGAACTAGCCACAACCGCGGGCGGAATCGGTTTGACGCTGCTCACGCTCGGCATCGTCACCGGCATGTTCTGGTCGTCGCTAAGAACCGGACGAATTTGGCACAACGATCCGAAGGAAATTTTCGCGTTACTTACATGGCTGCTCTATTTCGTGCTGATCATTTACCGATCGACCGCAAACTGGCGTGGACGCAGAGCAGCTTGGTTAGGTGTGGTCGGCTTCGCCCTGGTGCTTTGCACGTTTTTCGGGACCCGTTTTCTGGGTGGATACCATGTTTTCGGGTGATTTGAGCCACGGATTAGACGGATAAACACGGATGTCGATACTCCTAATCGGCGTGAATCACAAGACTGCTCCGGTAGAAATCCGTGAGCGGCTCGCCTTCAACGATGAGGCGTGCGCAGATGGTCTGCGCCGGCTCGTCGACGGCGAGATCGTGCGTGAAGGGCTGATTGTTTCAACCTGCAATCGCGTCGAGATCCTGAGTGCGACAGCCAACGATCAACTGGAGTTTGGCGCCGGACGTCTAACACATTTCCTCGACACGAGCGGCCGGCTGCCCGCTGGTTTCCTCGAGCAACATCTCTATCGACATACTGACGACGAGGCAGTGCGTCACCTGTTTCGCGTGGCTTCATCACTCGATTCGATGGTTGTAGGCGAACCGCAGGTGCTGGGCCAGGTCCGTCATGCTTACTCACTCGCGGTCCAGGCAGGCACCGCCGGACGCGTTCTCAACCGCCTCGTCCATCACACCTTTCGCGTAGCGAAGCGCGTCAGAACAGAGACCGGGATCGCAGCAAGCGCAGTCTCGATCAGTTACATGGCTGTCGAGCTGGGCAAGAAGATCTTCGACTCGCTTAAAGGCTGCACGGTGATGCTGATCGGCGCGGGTGAAATGGCAGAACTCTCAGCGCGCCACCTGGTCAACGCTGGAGCTTCACGCGTCATCATCGCGAATCGCACCGAAGAGTCGGCGCGCCAAATCGCGCAGGAATTTGGCGGAACGGCTGTTTCGCTCGATCAGCTAAATCAATCTTTAGCGGAAGCTGACGTCGTTATCTGTTCCACAGGCGCACCCAACTACATTCTTACAGAAGCACATGCGCGCGCCGCACGCGAGCGGCGCCGGAATCGTCCCACGTGTTTCATCGATATCAGCGTACCGAGAAACATCGATCCGGCTGTAAGCAAGGTGCCAAACGTCTTTCTTTTCGATATAGACGATCTGGAGTCTGTCATAACGTCAAACATCCGCGAGCGCGAACGCGAGGCGGAAAGAGCCGAGTTGATCGTTCAGTCAGAGGTGATGCAGTTCCAGCAGAAACTACGATTGATGGACATTGGGCCAAGCATAGGCGCAATGCGCGAGAACTTTCAAGACGTTGCGCGCGCCGAGTTGGCGCGCCAGCGCAAACGACTTGGTCCACTGTCAAAGGACCAGGAAACAGCCATCGAGTCGTTGCTGATATCAATCGTCAACAAGATCTCACATCCCGTCTTGAATCAGATGCGCCGGTTTTATGAGACCAGCGAGCCTGACGAGGCGCAGACTCCGCAAGATCCGTTTGGTCCTGAGGAGTAAGAGATGGCGCGTCCTCTGGTAATTGGTTCGCGCGGGTCTAAACTCGCATTGTGGCAGGCTGAACAGGCCCGAGATCGCCTGCGCTCGCTGAACCCTGAGATCGACATTCGTATCGAAATCATCAAGACCACCGGCGATGTGAAGAGCGATCCGCTGTCGGTAATCGGCGGCCAAGGTGTGTTTACGAAAGAACTCGAAGAGGCGCTGCTGGATGGCCGCATCGATCTTGCCGTCCACTCATTGAAAGATCTTCCGACCATACTGTCGGAGAATCTGGCGATCACCGCGATCTGCGAACGGGAAGATCCGCGTGATGCGTTGGTGCTGCGTTCGGATCTTCGAATCGAAGGCAGCTCGCTTTTGCGTTTGCCTCAGCGAGCTGTGGTTGGAACGTCAAGCCAGCGACGCTTGGCTCAACTTAAATCTTTGCGTAGCGATGTGGCAATTAAAGATCTGCGTGGCAATGTTGACACGCGCATTCGCAAGCTCGACGAGGGACAGTACGACGCGCTGATTCTCGCGTCAGCAGGTTTGGTGCGGCTTGGCTTGCAAGATCGAATTACGGCAAGGATCCCGATCAATGAGATGTTGCCTGCGGTTGGACAGGGGGCGATTGCGATTGAAACACGAATTGATAATGAGTTTGCAGTTGAGACGACTGCGCGATTGGACCACCGTGAAACTCGTTTGGCGTGTTTGGCTGAACGGGCATTTCTCCGAGGATTGGGTGGCGGTTGTCAGTTGCCGATCGCCGCGCATGCTTTGATAGATGACGACCAACTAAGGTTAGAGGGCCTCGTCGCAGCGCCTGATGGCTCTCGAATTTTGCGCGATCATCTTTCGGGTGCCACGGATGACGCAGATGAGATCGGATTGACGCTCGCGGCTCAATTGCTAAATCGCGGTGCAGGTGCGCTGCTCGATGAATAAACCGCTCGCTGGACGAACCGTGGTCATCACGCGCGCGGCTTCGCAGGCGGACGAACTGAGCACGCTGCTCGAAAGCTACGGCGCCAATGTATTCATTTGTCCC
Source organism: Pyrinomonadaceae bacterium (assembly GCA_035248565.1). GTDB lineage: Bacteria > Acidobacteriota > Blastocatellia > Pyrinomonadales > Pyrinomonadaceae > PSRF01. The sequence continues at coordinate 40,856 of DATFHH010000165.1, forward strand.
ACCATCGAGATTCGCGAACCCGACAGCTACGAACGCTTAGACGAAGCGCTCGATCATCTCTACGGTTACGACTGGCTGATCTTCACCAGTGCCAACGGCGTCCAGTTCTTTCTCCGACGGCTAACAAATCGTGGTTTGAAGATCGACGACCTCGACGAGATCAGAGTTTGCGCCATCGGCCAGAAAACTGCTGACAAACTGCACGATGCGCACGTGCATGTTGACGTCGTTCCGACGGAATCAACTGGCGAAGGCGTCTTCGCGGCGCTGAGCGAGTTTGTTGGCGGTGACGAACATCTGCACGGATTGAACATCCTGCTCCCGCGCGCCGCAGTGGGCCGTGACTACCTGCCAAAAGCGTTAGAAGAGGCGGGCGCGCGTGTCGACGCGGTCACCACGTATCAAACAGTGCTGCCCGAAAATTTCGATCGTGGGCGCCTGGGCGCGATGCTTGCCGGCAGTGGTGACTGTATCGCCTTCACCAGTCCATCGACGATCAAAAATCTCGCCAAACTCTTCGACACTCACGATCTCGGCAAAACACTGCCCGGCGTCGTGATCGCCTGTATTGGCCCAGTCACGGCCGCAGCCGCCGTCGAATACGGTCTGAAAGTTCACATTCAGCCCGCTCAGCAAACAGTTAGCGATCTCGCCCAGGCAATCGCTGCTTACTATTCTCCGTAAAGCCACGGATTGGCTATGCTAAACTGATTCGGATGTCAGATCCCGTCATCGAGATCGAAATACTCAAACGTCAACTTCAGGATCGTGGCGTCTACGGTGAACTCGTCGGAAACTCCGACTCAATCCGGCGAGTCTACACACTCATCGAACAAGTCGCGCCTTCAACTGCTTCCGTACTCATCACCGGCGAATCGGGCACGGGCAAAGAGCTCGTCGCACGCACCATCCACAAACTGAGTCCACGTCGTGACAAACCTTTCGTGGCGATCAACTGTTCCGCGATTCCGGAAACGTTGATGGAGTCGGAACTGTTTGGTCATGAAAAAGGTGCATTCACCGGTGCTGCTTCAAGACGTCAGGGTTGTTTTGAGCTCGCCGACTCCGGCACGTTGTTGCTCGATGAGATTGGTGAGATGCCGCCGCTGCTCCAGGCCAAACTGCTGCGCGTCATTGAAGAACGAGCCGTCCGTCGTCTCGGAAGCCTTCAAGAGATTCCGGTTGACGTGCGATTACTCGCTGCGACCAATCGTCCTCCGCAGCAAGCAGTCGCCGAAGGCAAACTCCGCAGCGATCTGCTTTATCGCCTGAACGTCTTTGGCATTCATCTGCCTCCACTCGGCGAACGAAAAGAAGACTTGCCACTGCTGGCGCAACATCTCGTTACGCAACTCGCCGCCAAACACGGGCGTCCGGCGCGATTCCTCAGCCCTGCTGCTCTCGACGCGCTTCAGTTTCATAACTGGCCCGGCAACGTGCGCGAACTTCGCAACGTGATCGAGCGCGCGGTGATTATCTGTTCCGGCGAACAGATCGAGCGCCATCATTTCGCGCCTTACCCGATCGAACAACGTGAGCGACTGCGTAACGAAGACACGTTGACGCTGCCTGTGGGCACGCCGCTCGAAGAAGTCGAACGGCAGATGATCATGCGCACACTGCAAAAGACGAAGAACAACAAAACACGCGCCGCCGAGTTGTTAGGCATCAGTCTGAAGACTCTTCACAACAAGCTAAATCTATATCGCGAGCGTGGTCTACTGCATGACGACGAGTGACGCTTCCGTCCTGCTGTTCTTCATCGACGGCCTGGGAATCGGCACGCGTGGTCCACTCAATCCGCTCGACAAATTGCCGGACGCGGCGCCGCTCGCTGTCTTTCAGAACGAAACACCCGAGCCTTTTTTAGATGGAATAGTCGTGCCTACGGACCCGCGTCTCGGTGTTGACGGACGTCCGCAAAGTGCGTCGGGTCAGACAACAATCCTCACCGGCATAAACGCGCCTGCACAGCTCGGCTATCACAAGCAGGGATTTCCAAACAGGCCACTGCTCGAGATCCTTAGTCAGCATTCGATCTTCCGGCAATTGCGTGATGCTGGAGTTGGACCAGTCACGTTTGCCAACGCTTACAGCGATCGCTTTTTCACAGAGCGTCCGCGCTGGGTCTCAGCGACGACGGCGGCAGTCGAGGCGGCAGGACTGACTTTCCGCACTGTCGCCGATTTAAAAAACGACGCTGCGGTCTTTATGGATTTCACCAATCGCGTGTTAATTGAAAGAAGCGTGGACGTTTCCCCGCGAACTGAGGCAGAAGCCGCGGAGGTTCTGGCGCGAATTGCGAGTGAGAACCGGTTCACGCTTTATGAGTACTTCATCACTGACAAGGTGGGCCACGAGCAGGACATGGAGAAAGCCCGCGAAGTGTTGACGAATCTCGCGCTTTTCATCCGCGAGCTGCTAGTGAGGCTTGATCTAAAACGCACCACAGTTATACTCACCAGCGATCACGGCAATATCGAAGATCTTTCGTCACGCAATCACACGCTGCATGACGTGCCCACGATCGTCTGGGGCGCACAACGTGAACTAATCGCAGCTCGGATCCAAACTCTGGCCGACATTACACCTGCCATTGTCGGATTATTAGCCACAAAAAGGCACAAAAGTCACAAAATGAAATTGAGATGAACACCGTTCCTTGTTTTGTGCTTTTTGTGCCTTTTTGTGGCGAGAGGAAACCCTGTGGCTGATAAGAACGATGCGCGCGAGATCTTTGGCTGGAAGATGTACGACTGGGCCAATTCCGCGTTTTACACGACTGTCGTCGGCGCGCTCTTCAGTCCGTACCTCACGAGATTGGCCCAGGCTGCCGTTGGCGAGAACGGTGTCGTCTTGGACCTTGGCCCACTTGGTTCGGTAACGGCGAAGTCGTTGCCAACACTTTGCGTCTCGATCTCTGTTGGCGTACAAGTCTTTCTTTTACCGATCCTCGGTGCGTTAGGCGATTACTCGGATTTGAAGAAACGAATGATGGCGCTGTTCTGCTACATCGCCGTCGCCGCAAATTGCCTGATGTTCTTCATCAAAGGTGATCTATATCTCGCAGGCGGCCTCCTCTTCATCATCGCGAACGTCTGCTTCGGTGCGTCGAATGTTTTCTACAACGCATTCCTGCCGGAAATCACAACTGAGGATCAAGCCGACAAAGTTTCGAGCCGTGGCTACGCTTACGGATATCTCGGCGGCGCGCTCTTGCTGGTCCTGAATCTCCTCCTGGTCGTGCGCGCGGAGCAGTTCGGACTCTCGACGGGTCTGGCAGTGCGCTTGTCGCTTCTCTCAGCCGGCGTTTGGTGGGGTGGTTTTGCAATCATCACGTTTGCGCTGCTGAAGTCGCGTCCCCAAAAGAAGCAGCTACCACCCGGCAAGGGTTATATCTCAGCCGGCTTTTCTGAAATCGCTGCGACTTTCAGAGAACTGTTGCGATTACCACTCACTGCGCGCTACCTGCTCGGCTATTTGATCTACAACGACGGTATCCAGACTGTAATCTTCGCCGCGAGCGCGTTTCTCGAGCAGGAACTGTTTCCCGGAGGCAATCCAGTATTCCTGCTCGAGATATTCGTGATGGTCCAATTCGTCGCAGTGGCAGGCGCGCTGCTGTTCGAAAGACTTGCTTACCTTATCAAAACTAAGAACGCGATCATCGTCTCATTAGTGATCTGGTCCGCGATCGTGATCTACGCATATCGGTTTCTGCACACTGTCGCTGAAGCCTGGATTATGGCTGGTGTGATCGCGATCGTTTTGGGCGGTTCGCAGGCGCTCTCGAGATCGCTCTTCTCGAAGATGATCCCCGCGGGCAAAGAGTCATCGTTCTTCGGTCTTTACGAAGTCTCCGAACGTGGTACGTCATGGATGGGTCCACTGTTGTTCAGCATTGTAATCGCTCGCACGGGATCCTATCGCGCAGCTTTGTTGTCGTTGATCTTCTTTTTCGTCGTGGGACTGATAGTGCTTTGGATCACCGATACGGATCGAGCGATCCGCGAGGCTGCGGCGAGTTTGAATTGACCTCACGCAAAGGCGCAAAGACGCAAAGAAAACCCTCGAAAAAACGCGGCAGCGCTTTGCGGCTTTGCGTGAGAAATGAAGGCTGAAGTTTGGCGTTAGCCTGCGATTTTTCGATTCTTCGAGGCCGGCTCCTTCGCCATGCACTCGGGCGAACAGAAGGTTGCGAGGCCTGAGTTGAGTTTCAACGCGCGATCGGCGGGAATCCAGATCCCGCAACTCTCACAGCGAACGAGCTTGTTTCTTGAAGATGTTTTTTGTGGTGAAGCTGTTGATGCGTTGATGTCAGTTACGACATTGAGAGACTTGACTACTTTTTGAATCAGCTCGAGATAGGGGCGAATTCGCGCGTAGACCAGTACAAAGATGATACTTACCAGAACAGCGATGATCAGGTATTTCATGACAGGATTTACAGGATATTAACCCTGTCGTTCGTCGCTCGCGCGGTTACCGCCCGGTCCCGCAACATACGGCGCATCATCGGCTCGGCGTCGCGGCATTGGGTCGCTCGAACGGCGGCGAGGTTGCGACTCTTTGTTGCGGCGATCGACGCTGCCAGGCGGCAGACCACGACCGTGCACCGCTTCTTCGAGAATTCGTGTGATCTCCTGTGAAAGCGTTCGGTGCTCGGCGGCGGCACGGCGACGTAAGGATTCCTTAAGGTGGTTCGGAACGTATGCGCCTATGAAAACGCCTTTGCGATTAGCCATCGGTCATCGCCTCTCGTCTAACTTCGAAAATCAACCCTGCAAATGCGGAACAGGTCTGTAAGCCGAATTCTGTACTTCGAATAATCGAAGTGGCGATCATTCATCTAGTCCAGCCGTTGCCGGCTGGCTCGAGCGACCTACCCGGAGGTCGTAGCGAATCGAAATCCGCTTCGGGCGGGCAGCCCTTGTGACGCCTCCCTATTTGGTCTTGCACCGCGAGGAGTTTGCCTGGCCGCGCATGTCACCACACGCGCCGGTGCGCTCTTACCGCACCGTTTCACCCATCACCCTTATCGGGCTGGTCTGTTTTCTGTTGCACTTGTCGTCGCCTAGCAGTCTAAGCCGCCAAGCGCCCCGCCGTTAGCGGGCTCGCTGCCCTGTGGTGTTCGGACTTTCCTCTCCCAGCTTAACGCCGGCAGCGACCGCCCGACCTGTTCTCTTGCAAGGCTGGCCGATTATAGCAAACCAGTGTTCAAACCGGTATAGCACTATCTAGCCAAAGTATTTGATGCCAACACGCAGGCTGTTGACCCATGACAAAGGCAAAAAAAGCGCGACGGCGATCGATGTGAGCGCATGTGAGAGGGCAAGTGCGAACAAGTTGGGTTGGCGTTGATAAACGGCCGCCCAAATCACGCCGCCGATAAACGTCAGTACGACGAGCAGCGGATTCGGCAGATGAACGAAAGCAAATAGCACTGCGACTAACAGCACGCTTTTCCAACCTCTTCCGGCAAGAATCTGCGCTCGCCGGTTTATATAACCCTGCAACGCGTACTGTTGAAACAACGCCCAGAGTGGAACGACGAGAAACCGTGCACGAAGTGGTCGCGCGGGAAGATAATTTCCCGAGACGACCACAATCACCACGACAGCGACTATGGTTGGAAGCAGCAACAGCTTCGCAGCCGCGAGAAAGTTGTCAACGCGAAACCCGAGCTGAGCCGGCGTCTCACCATACGCCTGGTGAGAAAAGATCATCAGCACCAAAGCCATTAAAACCGGAACCGCAACCACGATCTTGTTTGACCCAACGAATCCCAGCACAACCCACTCCGCGATCAAACACGACACCATCACGGACGCAATCTCCCACAGCGCGATCCGCATTAATCCGCGTTTATCTGCGGCTCCATTTACCATCTGCACTGACTTCAAACCGGATCGGATCTCCTAACATCTGCAACGTATAACGCGCTCCACCGCGACTCGAATGCAGTGCATAAACACGCGCCTCATGCATTCCCACATTCAGCCCCGTTAACCTGAACTCGTACCCATGCCACTCGTCTTTGGACCATCCAGCCGTAACGACATCCGGACGAGATAACTGCGCCACCTGCATCCCGGCGAGCTTTCCATCAACAAAAAGTTGCACCTCGATGCGTCCCCACGGATCCGCATTGTCGACCGCCCAGCCGGAAACACTCTGTGACTCGGGTACGGCTTCGCCCCAACCATGAAACGTTGGCGGGAACGTGTTCAGGTAGACCGCGACGGCAATCGTTCCAACGAGAACTGTATCGAGTATTGATTTGATGATCAGCAGATTGAGGAGCTTATTCATTTTTAGCCACGGATTACGCGGATAAAGTCGGATTGGTTGACGAGTTCTTCAACTTCGTCCGCCGTGGCGGCGGCAAGGCACGTCGATGCCAGCTCGCGCATGTGGCTAGCATCGAGACTTGAAAGGACTTCGCGGACGCGAGGGATCATCGCGGGCGTCATGCTCAGATCCACGGCTCCCAAGCCGACAAGCAGGGCAGCATAGATTGGCGTAGAGGCCATCTCGCCGCAAACGATCACCGGAATGTTCGCTTCGCTCGCGGCCTGTAAAGTGCGGTAGATTCCGTAGAGCACGGCCGGATGCAACGTGCGAAACCAATCGGACACCTTATCGTTACCACGATCGACCGCCAGCGTGTATTGGACCAGATCGTTCGTACCAAGCTCGAAAAAGTTTACCTCTTTCGCGATTTTCTCTGCGGTTAGAACCGCGGATGGAACTTCTATCATCGCTCCGATTTCTACCTCGGAAAACCGTGTGTGCTCGGCCTTAAGCCGTGCCACCTCTTCATCGATCACTTGTTTCGCCATTCGCACGTCCGCCACATCAGCCACCATCGGAATCACCAGGCTGAGTGGTCCGACAGCGGCTGCACGCAGAATCGCACGCACCTGGGTGCGCATGACCTCTTTGTGTCGCAGGCTAAAACGAACTGCTCGCAAACCCAGCGCGGGATTTCTTTCCCGCTCTTTGAGGTCAGCTCCGATATCACCGCCAACGTCGAACAGCCGAACGATTGCTCCGTATTCACCAGCCGCCTCAACCAACGATTTATAAGCTTCGTACTGCTGTTCCTCCGAACTCATCAGTCCGGGCCGTGACAGCAGGAACTCAGAACGAAACAGTCCGACTCCGCAGGCGCCGAAATCTCGCACTGCCCCAAATTCTGTCGGCAGCTCTACATTCGCCCGCAACGTAATCTGAACGCCGTCGCGCGTCTCGACCGGACCTGACTCGACGCTCTCACCTTCTAGCAAGATTGGACCACGACTCTCAACTGTCGTTTGATACTGTTCAATCGTGCCAGCGGTCGGATGGAGAATAACTTCGCCATGAAGAGCATCGACGAGGATCTGATCGCCTGTACGCGTGCGATGATAGAAATCGCGCAAACCAACCACTGCCGTGAGTCCGAGACCGCGCGCGATGATGGCCATATGAGAAGTCCATCCACCGGCGTCAGTAGTAATCGCCTTTACGTGATTCAGATTAAGCTCAGCCACTGTGGAGGGCAGCAGATCAGGTGAAACGATGACCGCATCCTCTGATAGATTCGGATACTTCGGACCTTCGCCAGTGAGGTTCGCCAGTAGCCGCTGGATCACATCTTCGATATCTGAACCTCGCTCGCGCAAATACTCGTTGTTGATCTGCGTGTAGATTGAAAGCAGACGATCGCCGACGACCTTTGCAGCCCATTCAGCATTAGCACGTTCTTTGACGATGTAATCTTCTACATCGCGCGTCAATTTTGCGTCTTCAAGAAAGAGCAGGTGTGCATCGAAGATGTAAGCATGCCCGCGGCCTAGTTCTTTCTCGGCGCGAACCTTGATGGCTTCGAGTTGGCGTCTGGACAGTCTGACGGCCGCGCGGAAACGCCGTCGCTCCCGTTCGATGTCTGCTTCAGCGATCACCGCACGATAGACTTCACGGGTACCCTCCTGGAGCCGCAGCACGCGACCGATCACGATGCCGTCGGAAACGCCGAGTCCCTTGCAACGTAACTCTTGTATCGCCGGCAAAGGCTGTTCGACGTCGGGCTTTTCATTCTCATCGAAGTCGCGCGAGAAGAGACCAACGATCGCATCCAACGCCTCCTGTTCGTCGCTACCCTCGGCGATGATCTTCAAATCAGTGCCGCGATTGGCGGCCAACGTCAAGATACTGAGGATCGATTTGGCATCGGCTTCGGCGCTGCCGTCGAGACGTCGAAGAGTGAGACTGCTCTGGAACCTGCTGGCAACGCGAACAAGGTTGGCGGCGGCGCGAGCATGAAGACCGAGTCGGCTGGTGACCTGGAGTCTACGTTCGGCCACTTTCAGTCGGCTCCGCTTTTGGTGGGTGGCGCGAGCAAGGCGCCGGCGAGATAAATTCCCTGCCGCCCTTGATCGCAAATCTTACGCGCGATTTCCGCGAGCGATTCTTCAGGGCTGGAAGTGGCGAGCTTGATCACCATCGGCAGGTTTACTCCGGTTATCACTTCGACCGAGCCTTCTTCCAGGAACATCGACGCAATGTTGGTTGGCGTGCCGCCGAACATGTCAGTCAGCAACAACACGCCTTTGCGTTGCGATACTCGTGTGATGGCGCGCTGCACTTCGTCTCGCGCAGCGTCAACGTCGTCGTGCCAACCGATCGAGACGGCCGCGATGTGTGAGATTGGACCAACGATCATTTCGGCGGCGGCGAGCAACTCGCCCGCGAGGTTACCGTGGGTAACGATCACGCCTGCCACCTTCTTCGTTTCGGTATTCATACTTGAATCTTAGCCACAAAGAAGCACAAAACTGAACCAAGTTCTCCCTTTTATTTGTGCTTCTTGTGCCTTTTGTGGCTCATTATGCGGATGTGCGCGCCTTTCGCACGTCGCGATGCGAAGCATGCGCGTCAAAACCCGCGCGCCGCAAGGCCCGGGCAAGGGCGTTCGCGATCATCACCGAACGATGCCGCCCGCCAGTGCAACCAATTCCTACCGTGACATACGACTTGCCCTCACGTCGGTAGAGCGGCAACAGGTACGAAAGCAAATCAGTAAAGCGTTCCAACGTCTCCTGCACTTCACCATGCGAACGCAAATATTTGACAACACGCCGATCGTGACCCGACAAACGCTTTAGCTCAGGAACGAAGTGCGGGTTCGGCAAGTGCCTGACGTCAAACAATAACTCCAAGTCGCCCGGGTTGCCATACTTGTGACCGAAGCTCAGCACTTCGACCCGCATCGGCGCGCCCTGCCGGTCGGGACTAAACCTTTCGAGCAGGAAGCGTCGCAGAGTGTGAACCGTGTGATCTGAAGTATCGATGATCTGATCGGCGAGCGAGCGAATCCTCGACATCGCCTGGCGTTCGTCTCGGATTGCTGCAAGTAGCCCCTGTCCTTTTTCAGCGGGATGTGGCCGGCGTGTTTCGCTGAAGCGATACTGCAAGACGTCGTCTGAAGCTTCGAAGAAAAGAACGGTCACGCTCAGGCCTGAATCGCGCAGCGCTTTGAGTTGTTTTTCGAAGTCTGCGAGGAAGCCACCCTCGCGAATGTCGATCACGAGTGCGGCACGTCTGATTCCCTTGTCTTCGTCGTCAGTGACCAGCCGGCCAAAAGTCGGCAGCATCATTACCGGAAGATTATCGACACAGAAGTATCCGAGATCCTGAAACGCGTTTGTGGCCGAGGACATGCCCGAGCCGCTCAGGCCGGTGATGATGACGATGTCAGGGGTGTTGTTGACGGCTGGTTGCTCGTTTGTGGTTGAAGCGGGCATTGACGCGCATCAGTTTACTACGCGAGTTGTAATAAACGGAATGAACGGAGTTTTATGGTCGTATATTACTTGCGCAAATATTCTTGACTCCGCCTGAGTTACCGTGTATATCGTGACCTCGCTCGTGCTCATATCTAAACCCCGTATAGTTGGCATGAGCACGTCCTCAACGAGAGTCTCGCTCCCACGCTTTAAGAGAGCCTCACTCCCGTTTGCTCATAATTTGACTACCTGAGCCTTTGAGCGCAGGTGTGCCTCTGCGAGCGTCTTACGCGTAATGAAAAAGCTCCCCACCGCGACGATTGTAGTTTTCCTGGGATTAGGATTTTCTTTGGCCCAGCAAGTTACACAGATGCCGCGAAAATCGGACAGTAAAAAAAGAGAGCAGCAGTCGGAAATAACTCTTCAGCAAGCCCTTTCCATTAGCCCCGACGCTGACGGCGATGGTGTGCCCAATCTAAAAGATAACTGTCCGCTGATAGCAAACTCCGATCAGCTTGACGCTGATCATGATGGGGTTGGCGACGCCTGCTCTGGTCTCTCGGCTCAATTACAACGAGTGTGCGAAGACCTGGTAAAGCGGATAGCCGGAACAGTCGCGGCTGATGTCAAAGTTCTCCGCGTTGAAGAAGTTAATTGGAAGACGTCCTGTCTCGGTATGCCTTACGAGGACCTTTGCCTGCCGGGAAAGACCCCGGGCTACAAGATCCTTCTTCAGCTCGGTGAGAAGAAATACTGGTATCACAGTGACAAGCAGGCTCATTTCGAATACGCAGGAGGCGTGAAAACTCAATAGAAACTTAGCAGCAGCTGAATTTCTTCGGCCCTCAACACCACTCACTCGGAGGAAGAAGCCATGCAATTTAAAATCAGGCTCTCGTTTTGGATCGCCATCATCGGCATCCTCTTAGTATTGTCTTCCCTTTCTTTCATCGCTTCACGAAACGGACCAACTCGCGTGGTCCAAGCTGCGACAGGATCGCTTCTCCAGTCAGTAAGTGTTCCGGCCGCGGCCCAGTGCTCAATCGGAACTTCTGTCGCTGTAGTGCCCGGCTTGTCCGTCGGCATGCTTCAGCATCCGATTCTCCTCGTCACAAGTTGTTTCGGCGGCGGTGCCAATACTCTCTACTTTCTGGATCCCACCACCAGTCCGGCGACTCTTGTTAAGACCATCTCGACTACTGATACCCCCGCGGAGGGTTGGGGATCGCTGTCTCTTCGCGGCGACAAGGGCGACCTCCTGGGTTGTGGGAATAGCTCTGGCGGTGCGCACGGAATTTACGCGATCGATATCGACCCATCCAACCAGGTGCTGGATGGAACGGCGACCTTTCTATTTAACGGCGCTTCGGGCTTTGATATTTGTGATGGAGTCGCTTGGGACGCAGGCGATAACACGGTCTTCATGAGCCCTGATGTCTCCAATACGATCTTTCACTATAGCGAGACTGGCACGCTGCTAAACACGCTGCCGTCACCAGCCGGTTGTCCAAACAGTGGAGTTGCCGTTGGGGGCGCCAGTCTGTTCGCAGCATGCAATGGCAACTTGCAGTTGTTTCAGTTGAACAAAAGCACTGGCAGTAGTGTGTTCAACTTTTCTACGCCAGGCCAACGAACCGAGGATCTCGAGTGCGATCCGGTGAGTTTCTCAAACGAGGGCAAAGATGCAATGTGGTCAAAAGACGCGTTCACTAATCAAATTTTCGCGTTTGAGATTCCGGCAGGCACTTGCGGCTTCGCCGGTGGTCCACCTCCGATCACGTTGGCTGCCTGTAGTGACACTGATGGCAACGGAAATACTGACAATGACGGGGATAGCCTTTGTGATAATTGGGAAACAAGCGGAATTGACTTTGATGGCGACGGCAACATCGACTTTACTCTGCCTGACGCAAACATCAACAGGCCTGATGTTTATGTGGAAGTTGACTGGATGCATCTTCATCAACCACGGACGGATAGCATCAACGACGTGATCGCGAGTTTTGCCGCAAAAGGCATTGCTCTGCATGTACAACTCGACGAAGAGGCGACGTCACACAGTGATGATTTTGCCTTCGAACCGTGTACCGCCGCAGGTGGCGGTTTGCCTGATTTTGACACGGTGAAAAATGGACACTTTGGCACTGCAGCGGAGCGAGCTAGCGCCAATAGCGTGAACGTACTGAACGCCAAGCGCTTTGCCTATCACTATTCGCTATTTGTGCACAATCTGGTAGGAAAGGGCAGCACTTCCGGATGCGCAGAAATCCATAGCAACGATTTTGTGGTTTCGCTGGGCGGATGCACCGGACCCTTTGGTATATGCTGGTCGTTATTCAACTTCCACACGGCTGGCAGCAGAGACCAGCAGGCTGGCACATTCATGCACGAGCTTGGGCACAACTTGGGACTGCTTCATGGCGGAAACGCATTAGCTAACTGCAAACCGAATTATTTGAGCGTCATGAGTTACACGAGGCAATTCGACGGCGTTCCTATTTTGGGTCGTCCTCTGGATTATTCGAATTCGGTTCTGCTCATGCTTAACGAGGCGAATCTAAACGACGCAGCGGGCCTCAGTGGTCCTGCTTTAACGACCGTGTACGGACCTCCCACCGCGACGATTCCTCCAGTAGTTGCGCCTGCCCAAGCCGTTAACTCAGGCTCCGGCTGGTTAGTTCTGACTCCCGCTAATCAAGCGGTAGATTGGAACAAGAATGGCGACTTTACGAGCACGAACGTGAGTGCTGATATCAATAGTATGCCTAGCTCGGGCTGTGGCGCGAATCCGAATGAAGTCCTTACTGGGTTTAACGATTGGGCCAACCTTAAATATAATTTCCGCGCCTCGACGGATTTTGCTGACGGCGTCCACTTGACAGTCGTCTCAGCACCGGAAATCACAATCGAGCAAGCTCTCTCGCTAAGTCCCGATAGTGATGATGACGGCGTCGCAAACCTCTTGGACAACTGCCCATTGATTCCGAATTCCGATCAGCAAGACAGCGATGGGGACGGCGTGGGGGACGTTTGTAGCCAACAAAATCCCCAGGCAATGATCCAGGCGCTCATTGACCGTCTGAATCAGAGTGGCATCAATCGTGGTCTCTTGAATAGTCTTCGCGTGAAGCTTCAGAACGCGCAGAAAAGTATAAACCAAGGGCAAGCGCTCGCTGCTTGCAATCTGATGACTGCGTTCATCAATGAACTCAATGCCCAGTCAGGCAAGGCGCTTTCGTCCTCGTCGGCTGAGGAATTCACCGACAACGCCAATCAGATCAACCTGGCTCTTCAATGTGGAGTGGCGGGCACGCGGCCTCAACTCTCATTGAAAGACCTCCGGAACGGCCGTTTGGCAATGGTTAGATACGGACCACGCTTAATCTACACGCATCCTTGACCAGGACACAGAGGAGAGTGCATCGTCTGGGTGGTCCACGTTCTCAGTGTTAGGTAATTAGCTGCCGCAAGGAGGCGCAAAAGGCAAAGTATCTTGTGCTTTTGTGCCTCTTTGTGGCAACTCACGGTTCGATGAGGCCGTAGTTGCCGTCGTTGCGTTTATAGATCACACCGAGGCGCTGCGTGTCTGCATCGCGAAACACCAGAAATTGGGCCGTCTCTCCTGATAACCGCAGCGCGGCTTCTTCGGCGGTCATCGGTTTTACTGCATAGCGCCGGGCGGGAATGATTCTCGGCGGGCGCGGCGTCGCCTCGATGTGTCCATCTGGCTGTGGTGCAACGCGCGAAGTAGATCTCCCACTCTGGCTCCGGTGGATAATTTTCTTTTTGAGTTTGACAGCCTGCTTTTCGATCTTCGCCATCGCCCGCGTCAGGGCCATGTACATGTCGGCGTTTGTGTCTTTGGCCGTCAATGTGTGTTCGCGCCAGTTGACAATTATTTCTCCGATCTGGCGGTTCTTCTCGACGTCGATAATTACATGAGTGCTGAGGGTCGAGTCACCGTTGAAAATATGATCGAGTTTCTTGAAATGATCTTCCACGTGCCGCCGAATTGCCGGCGACACTTCGACGTGCCTTCCCGTGTATTCAAATTTCATTAGTGCCTCCGCTGGATTTTCGCGTCGTGCTCAGAGGGGTGTTACACGACGGCGCGACGCTCGCGCGAACCGGGGATTTGCATTTGATCGCGATACTTCGCGACTGTTCGGCGCGATAACTTTATTCCGTCCTTGGCCAGGATTTTAACTACCTGATCGTCTGTAATCGGGTTGTGCGAATCTTCTTCTTCAATCAACTTTTTGATCTTCAGTTTGATAATCCGCGTCGAGATCTCTTCGCCTTCTTCATTCAGCATGCCTTCGGTGAAAAACCGTCGCAGCTCGATCACGCCTTGTGGCGTGTGCGCGTATTTCCGGTTCACGACACGCGAAACAGTAGATAAGTGCATGCCGATATCTTCCGCAATGTCTTTCAACATCATCGGCTTGATGTACTGCACACCATGATCGAGAAAGTCTTTCTGGCGCTGTACGATCGACTCGACCACTTTGTAAATTGTCTGCCGGCGGTGTTCGATGTTTCGCAGCAGGTCGACTGCCGAGCGCATCTTCTCGCGAATGAAACTCTTCGTCTCGTTGCTGACGCCCTGACTGAGCATCTGCTGGTACTGCTGACTCACGCGCAGTCGCGGACTGCCGTCATCAGCGAAATAGATCACGTACTCTTCGTCGTTTTCATCGAGCTTTTCGATGTAAATCTCGGGGCTGATCAGAATCGGCTCTTCCGACGAGTAACGACGGCCCGGGTATGGATCGAGCGTACGAATGAAATGCAACTCTTCGAGCAGCGTTTCAACATCAATGCCGATCTGTTTCGAGAGATGCGGCAGTTTATGCTGTTGCAGATCGGCAAAGTGTTCACTGATCAATTTGGCGGCGAGACGATCGCTTTCACCTAAAACTTCCAGTTGGACCAGCAAACACTCTTTGACATCTCGCGCGCCGCAGCCGACTGGATCGAGCCGCATAACTGCCTGGCGTGCCCGCTCCACGACCTCCTCCGAAACCTTCTCCATCGCCGCGATCTCTTCGTTAGTGGCGTTGAGACGACCATCGGCGTTGAGGTTTCCGATAACGCAGATCGCTGCATCGACAATCTCACCATCGAGCGAGCTCATGTGCAGTTGCCACTCGAGATGATCCGCTAATGAAGGTGGGCGCGTTAAGAATTGTTCGAAAGTCGGAGCATCTTCTTTGTATTCGATCTCCTGCGTCTTGTAACCGGGATCGAGATAGTCCTGGAACTCACGTCCGAAGTCGATCTCTTCAAAAGCATCTCGCTGTGCGTCGTCAGCAGGTCCATCTTCGCCGACTCCTTCTTCGTGGTCCGCAGTGGCAGTCTCGGCGCCTTCACCGTCCACCGGCAGGCTCGCTAAAACCTCGGCGTCGCCGGAACCATTTGTAGAAGGACTGACGGTCTCGGAAGCTTGCTCTTCGAGTGATGTTTCCGGATTGGCGCTCGCTAAATGATCGAGCACCTTCTCGGCGATCTCCTGTACTTCTTCCTGGGTCGGTACTTCTTCCAGCACCGGATTTTCCAACAACTGTTGCTGAATGAGATCGCTCAACTCGAGCGTCGTCATCTGCAACATCTCGATCCGCTGGCGCAACTGTGGCGTCAGCACGAGTCGTTGGGAGAGGCTGGTGGTTAGCTTAAGAGACATTCCTCAGATCAGATTCCAGTCCGACTAATTCGTTTGTTGATTATCGCGGTTTCAACCGCACGGGAGGATTATAACCGATCAGCGTTGTCTGTGGCAGACTCTCTGCCACAAAGACGTACAAGAAGACACAAAAGTGTGAACAATCACATGCGAAATTTTTCGCCCAGGTACAACCGTCGCACTTCCGGATCTTCCGTGAGTTCGCGTGGCTGGCCCGATCGAAAAATCTTGCCCTCCGCCATTATATACGCACGGTCAGTTACGCCAAGCGTTTCTCGTACGTTGTGATCGGTAACGAGAATGCCAATGCCACGATTTCGCAAGTAGAGGATCACATTTTGGATATCGTCCACGGCTTTTGGATCGATACCGGCGAAGGGTTCGTCAAGCAAGATATATTGCGGTTCTGTAGCCAGGGCCCGCGCTATCTCGGTGCGGCGGCGCTCGCCGCCTGATAGCGCGTCGCCACGAGTGTTGCGCACGTGGCTGATGCCAAACTCTTCGAGCAGTTCTTCAAGACGCTTGAGCTGTTCGCGACGACGGAGGCCAGTAGTTTCCAGGACCGCGAGGATGTTTTGTGCGGCCGTCATCTTGCGAAAAACTGAGGGCTCCTGAGGCAGATATCCGATTCCGAGTCGGGCGCGCAGATACATCGGGAGTTTGGTGAGGTCCTGCCCGCCGAGAAGAACGTTACCGTCGTCGGGACGTTCGAGACCGACGATCATGTAAAAGGTCGTGGTCTTGCCCGCTCCGTTTGCGCCGAGGAGCCCGACCACTTCGCCTGTTTGAACTTCCAAACTGACGTCGTCGACTACGCGACGGCGTCCATAATTTTTGACGAGATGTGCGCAACGCAGCGCCATATCGTATTTAGCCGCGGATGACGCAAACGAACGCTGATTCTGATCGGCGTCATTTGCGTCATCCGCGGTTAAATTATGCTGTAGTCTCAAGGTTTTCGAATCTTATGAGTGGAACGGACGCGGCCTGGCGCAAGTGGTCCACGAGCGTCATCGGCGGTGACTTTACCGTCCCGCACCGAGAGCGTCAAACGATTCCCTTGCGTGTTCCCTTGCTCCACGTCTTCAACACGCGCCGGATTGCCCTTGAGCACGGCCACCTCATTCGCGCCCGTGTATTCGACCCAATCTCCAGTACCCTTTCGATTGGGTTGCGTGAGCACGACGTTTCGCTGCGCAATCGTCTTCTCCATCTCGTTCGACTCTTTCTCGAGATAGACATCGGCCACGCCACTCGTCATTCGATCGGTTCCCTGTTTGATGTCGACGTTGCCTTCGTAATGAATCGTCCGATCCGGGTCTGAATAGAACATCGAATCCGCGGCAGCAAACACAGGGACGACGGTCAGGTTGTTGTCGATGCGACGCTTCGAGTCGTAAATCGCAGTCTGCACGTGACCAGTTGCTTCCATTCGCTTGTCGTTGACGTAGATCACCAACTTGTCGCCGCGCACGTAATTATCGTCCTGCCAAGCACGCGCATTGCCTGAGTAGATCGCCTGACCGCTGTCGTGATGAAACTCGCCGCGCTCGCTTGCGATGTAGACCGGACTCTTCGTTTTGGAAAACGGTGTCGCACCGTTGGTTTGTTCCTGGCTGTAGTAGGTCGTGGTAGTCCGGCCGCGCGCGTATGAAACATCATTGGCGAGATCGGCATCGAGTTCGGTAGCTTTTGTGCGGCCGCGCGAGTCCCAAACAGTCGGATCGCCACCACGCAGTCTGACTGTTTCATCGGCAGCGACGTAAGAGACGTTCGCTGCGACGCCGTTGCGGTCGTTCTCATTAAACTTTCCATCGCCCTGCGCATCGACGCGCTCGACGTCCTGTGTATCTTTCAAGAAGATGGCGCTAATGTTTTGCGCAGTCAGCGTTCGCGTGCCGCGGTCCTTTGCGGGCTGCATCGGCTCGACCACAGCTTTCGCGCCGCCCGACGCTTTGCAAGTGCGAGCCAGATTGCCGGCTTCGAAGAAATCACAATCAAACTGCGGCGCATTCAGCGTTTTGCGGTCCGCGCGAGGGCCGGCCACCAACGGCTCGACAAACAACTCCGCATTTCCGGCGGCTTCTGCTTTTTCCAGATCGCGACCAGTGCTGCGCCAAAATAGTTTCACGGAGTCAGCGGTAAGACGTTTGTTGGCTGCGCGAGGATCGCTCGCCCTCGATTTGGGCGCACTCATCGTGATCACTGATCGTCCACCAGCGTTGATCTGTTTCAGTAAACTGGTATCGGCCTGCGCTTCAAACAACGCTTCGAGCGAACTGCTTCCGGAGAGTTGCACGTCAGCATCGCCGTCGAGCGTGCGTGCCGCGATGTCATTAGTGGCTGTGGCTCGTTCGAGACGCTGGTCTTTGTCGAGGAAGAAATCCATGTTGACTGCATGAATCTCAGCAGCGTGGCCCTGGTCCATGACGCGCATGTAAGAGCTACCGCGAACCTCGCCTCGTTCCAGGCGCTTCTCCTGGTTGAGAAAGGCGTTGAGGTTTTCGCCACTCAGAATGTCCTGCTCCTGCTCGATCGTAACACCACCGGTGAAGCTTATTTGCAAAGACTGCTGCTCGAACGTCGCGTGTGCACCCTTGATGCTGACCGGCCGTGCGCGTGACTGAGATTTTGCGCCGGTTGGTAAAACCGTCAACTTAACATCATTCTTCAGATCAAGCCGTTTGGCTTTCTGATCGACGATCGCTCCCATCGACGTGCCGGAAACATTCTCGCGACTGAAAGCGACAAACACATCTGTATGTGCAATGCCACTGTTCTGATCGAACGAAAGTTCTTCCGTCTCGACTTTCAGCTTCTCTTTCGTCTCGATCATGACCTTGCCGATGAAAGAGACGACATTGTCCGAAGGTTGATAGATTGCGCGTGTCGCGGAGATTTGATCGGGAACATCACCCACAGGCGGGTAGATGGCCACATTCACATTTTCCAGCTCATGATGACCGTCGGAGAAGGTGACGTCACGCGAGGCTTTCACCAGCAGGTAAAGCCGATCATTTTTTGTGACGCGTTGTTCATAACCCTCAACAACGCCGGTGACCTCTTTTGAAAGTTCAGGCTTCGCTGACTTCGTCCTGAACTTTTCGACGTTGCGCAGCTTGTAATAAGAGATCCCGATGACCGCGATGCCCGACACGAGTAGCGCGAACGCGACCAGGCGCGTAATCACCGGCACCCTGGCCCGCAAGCCCAGCGCAATCGCACGTTTCCGTGTTACTTCTTGCATTTAAATCCGTGTCATCCGCGTAATCCGCGGCTCGAATTACCTCGAGTCCAAGACATTCAACTGCATCCGATACTCGCCATTCCAAACGTTCGTCTCGAGCGTGTAGGCGAGTTCGATGCTGCCCTTCAACTCGGGAGTTTGCCCCGGCGACTCAATACAGTTCCACCAGACCGCGTCCAGCGGACGATTCTGTGGTCCAGCCACCCTCAATTTCAAATGCCGGTCCTTTACTACCACCGGCTCCGACAAGCAGCGCAGGTTCTTCGTCATAAATACCGGACGTGGGTTTCCAGCGCCGAAAGGCTCCAAAGCTTCAAGCTCTCTCGCGAGCGGAAACGTCACACTCTCAGGCGACAGCTCGAGATCGATATTCACTGACGGCTCCAAGTCCTCGCGCTTCAAAGACGATGCTGCATGCTCGTTCAGCCGTCGACGAAACTCGTCAATTCGCTCGGGCCGCATCGTGATCCCGGCCGCATGCGAGTGACCGCCAAACTTCTCAAACAGATCGGCACACGCAGTCAATCCATTCAACAGGTGATAGGCCTCGATACTTCGCCCTGAGCCGTGGGCCAGATCTCCGTCAATCGACAACACGACACACGGTCGATTCACACGCTCCGCAATCTTCGAGGCGGCGATTCCGATCACGCCTCGATGCCAACCTTCACCCGCGATCACCGCGACGTAAGAATCTTGGGCCTCTTTTAACTCGGCCACAGCGAGATCGATGATCTGCTGCTGCACAGTCTTCCGTTCTTCATTGCGAGCGTCAAGATGGTTCGCGAGCCGGCGCGCTTCTTCAGAATCACGCGTATCAAAGAGCTCAACCACTGCGCGCGCGGCGTCCATGCGTCCCGCAGCATTGATGCGTGGTCCGAGCCGGAAACCGAGATCGTATGCTGTCATGCCCTTGCCGTCTCCGCAACCAGCGACGCTGATCAGCGCCTTTAGCCCAGGATTCGCGACTTGCGCCAAGTCTTTCAAGCCAATGGATACAATCGTGCGGTTTTCACCAATGAGTTTGGCCACGTCGGCGACGGTTCCGATCGCCACAACCTTCATAAACGCCGGGACTTGCGCTTCACGGCCGTGCTCTCTGAACAACGCGTGGACCAGTTTAAAAGCGACTCCGACGCCCGCGAGATTCTTGTCCGGATATTCACAGCCGCGCTGATTTGGATTGAGCACTGCAAACGCCGGCGGCGCGCCTTCTTTTTCGTCAGGCAGATGGTGATCGGTGATGATCACGTCGAGACCGTTTGCTCGCGCCCAATGAAGTGGCTCGTGAGCGCGAATGCCGCAGTCGATGCTGACCACGAGTGTGTAGCCGTCGGCGCGAGCTTTTTCGAGCGCCGCCTGTTGAATGCCGTAACCTTCGGTGAAACGGTGTGGAATGTGAAATCCAGCGTTTGCGCCGAGAAGTTTGAGTGCTCGCAGCAGCACGGCGGTTCCAGTTGTTCCATCAACGTCGTAGTCGCCGTAAAGAAGCACGCGCTCGCCCGTAGCGATTGCCTTTTGCAGACGAGCGACCGCCTCTTTCATGCCGAGCATTTGATAAGGCTCGTGGAGTTGATCGTAAGTTGGAGACAGGAACGCGCGCGCGGAGCGGTCGTCGGTGTACCCGCGTCTTATGAGAAGAGCAGCCAGGATTGGTGAGACACCCAGAACGCGTGCCAGTGAGGCGGCCCTTTCAGCATCATGCTCTCGCACGATCCAGCGTTTGGCTTTCATTTATTCTTGTGCTTCTTGTGCCTTTTTGTGGCCTATTCTCCAAACCATCCGTTAGCGTCGAGCAGTTTAACACCAATACGCCTCTTGCCATCGATGTCGTCAATCCACGAACCGTTCACTTCAGCCTTCAACTTACTACCACTGACCTGTGTTAACTGAACGGTCGAACCAATCGGCACGTCGACGTCGATGATCAGCGTCGCTCCACCGTGACTGATTTTCGTGGCTTTGGCCTCAGCCTGAAATGATTTTCCCGAAGCGTCTGTGCCTTCAACCTGCAAGGTAAAGTCAACGGGCACGCGCGGGCTTCGTGGTCGCTGTGAACTCATCAAATCACCTCTATCCGCGTATTCCGCGGCTAAATATTTGCTGACATGTATCCAAATGCCAGCGCAGCAAGAATAACTCCGCCGACGAACACACGATACACGATAAACACGGCGGTCGAGTGCGTGCGCAAGTAATGCAACAGAAACCAGATCGACATATAACCCACAAGCCCCGAAATAATCGTCGCCACTGCAAGCGACGCATAACTCTCCGGCGGAAGTTTGTGAACCGCCTCTTTCAATTCCAGCAACCCACTTGCTGCGATTGCAGGAATCGAGAGTAGAAATGAAAACCTCGCCGCAGTTTCACGGGTCAGTCCAGCAAACAAGCCACCCATGATCGTAGAGCCTGAACGACTCGAACCCGGAATCAACGCAAGGACCTGCGCCGAGCCCACCGCCAATGCATCACTCACTCGCAGCCGATTCATGTCACGACGTCGTCTACCAACGATTTCAGCGATCGTCATCAGTGCGCCGACGACGACCATCATCGTGGCGATGACCCACAGGTTCTTTGTAAACGTACCTTCGATCTGCTTTTTGAACAGCAGCCCGACGACGCCCACGGGAATGGATCCAATAATCACCAGCCATCCCAGCAAAGCGTCGTTTGAAAGGCCTCGCCAGCCCTCACGCGATCTGCTCAACAAAGCGATGTGATCTCCAACAAACGCGCGAGTGATGTTGACGATGTCGCGCGCGAAATAGATCAGCACGGCGAGCAACGTGCCGAGTTGAATCACGGCGATCGTGGCGGTGGTCTGTTGGGCTTGCAGCGTTTTGTCGGCGCCACCATAGAGATTCACGATGCGCGCGGCAAAAACCAGGTGGGCCGTCGAGCTGACCGGGATGAATTCTGTCAGCCCCTGAACCAAACCGAGGATGATGGCTTGAAGAATGTTCATTATTCTCTAAATGAATTCCTTGCAGCAATCCAGTCGTACATCGCGGTGGGCATGAGCATACCGGCGCGCACGATGGTTGCGAGTTGCCACGGAAAAGCGCAGGTCTTTTTCTCTTTCTCGATAGCGGAAACGATCTTCTCGACTGCGTCGTCAAGCTCCATCAGGTAAGGCATCTTCGCTTCGCGCCCGGCAGTCAAGTCGGTCTTGATAAATCCCGGATGAATGATGGTCACGCCGACGCCGGTGTCACGCAGATCGAGCCGAACGCTTTCAAAATACGACGATAACGCTGCTTTACTCGCACAATAGGCTGCGGACTTAGGAAGACCGCGATACGCAGCCAGACTCGAAATCGCAACCAACCGTCCCGTTCCGCGAGCGACCATCTCTGGCGCGACTGCGGCGACACTATTAACCGCGCCCAAGACATTTATACCAATTACTTCGGCAGCGTGCTCCGGTTTTAGATGCACCGCGTCATCCGCAGTGCCGATACCGGCATTCGCAATCAAAACATCTATTGGCCCAAGCTCCCGACGAAAGCGATCGGCAGCCTCACGCACTGCTTTCGCATCACGAACGTCAGCCGTCGCTGCGACCGCTTTAACATTGCGTGCCCGCGCTTCCTCGACGAGTTCCTTAAGCAACTCCTCCCGCCGCGCCAGCAAACCGAGATTTCCACCACGCGAAGCGATCTCAAGCGCCAACCCTCTTCCGATGCCCGACGAGGCGCCGGTAATCATCACGACCTTATTGGTCCAGTATCCCATCACCCAAGGAAACACTATACGCAAGGTCGGCCGCTGCGCGCTTGGTGGTTTTCACCGACAGTTCTCGCGTTAATGGTTGAGGCTACTAAAACTTCACTAACTGGAGGTAATGTCATGAGTTCAAGTCCCTTACAAGTTAAGATCGCCATCTACGGTGTTCTCTGTCCAAGCGGCGAAGACAATATGCACGCGTTTGATGCGACAGCGGGATTGCAAGCGGCCATCAATGCCGCGAGCGACGGTGTCGTCACTATCACTAATGAAGTCATGGGCGGAGACCCGTGCGTAAACACCGTAAAGGCCTGGGGGGCTGTCGTGCTACTTAACGGCAAGCCCTTGTATTTTGCCGGTCACGAAAATGACCAGGTTAACTTCAACTATTCGCAGACCGGTCTTAACCAGCAGTAGAAGGAAGACACAGCCACGAAGAGGCACAAAACTCTTGTGCCTTTTTGTGGTTCAAACGAGCACGATCACCGGAGTGATCACCGGTCTCGCGCCCGTCTGTTTCTGAATGAATCGCTTCAACTCGACACGCACGTGCTCTTTCAAAAGCGACTCATCCGACAGCGTCTGTCGCGAAGCACCCGCAATTGCTGCCGTGACCACTCGCTTGGCGTCGCTTAGCAAACTCCCCTGCTCGGTACCAAAGCCATTCGCGCTCAACCCGCGAACACCGCGCGCAACGATCTTGGGTTCGCCATCCAGTTCGCCAGTCTCTTCGTCAACAGTCACTACAACAGTAACCGTTCCTTCGTAAGCCAACTGCTTGCGCTCGCGCACTGTGTCGCTGTTGATCTCGTTGAATCCACTCTCATCGATGAACGTGCGACCGATCTCACGCTTGTCAATTATCGCTGCACGTTCGCCATCGAGCTCCAGCACGTCGCCATTCTCGATCAGGATGATGTTCTCTTCGGCGTAGCCGAGATGATTTTTGACAAACTCTTTGTGTCGAAAAAGCATGCGATACTCACCGTGAATCGGCACGACAAACTTCGGTCGCACGGCTTCAGTCATGATTCGTATGTCTTCCTGCGAAGCGTGACCACTGACGTGGACCAGCCGCCTTTTTTCTTCAATGATGTTTGCGCCGCGTTTGTAGATGTAACCGATCATCCGTGAAATCAAACGCTCGTTACCGGGAATGATGCGCGCTGACAACACCACAGTGTCACCTTCGTCGATCATCAGTCCTTTATAACTCTGCGTCGCCATCTGCGAGAGCGCCGCACGCGACTCACCCTGAGATCCTGTCACCAAAAACACGATCTCATCGTCGCTCATCAGCTTCGCTTCGTTCAGTGACACGAGCAAACCATCGGGAATATCGAGATAGCCTAGCCGGTCTGCGACTTCGACGTTTTTCTGCATCGACCGACCAAGCACGCAGACGTGGCGATTAAACTGTTGGGCCACGTCGAGCACAATCTGCAAACGATGAATCGACGACGCAAAAGCCGAAACGACGATGCGGCCTTTTGCTTCGGAAAAGATTTCTTCAAACGCAGGTATGACCGCGCGTTCGGAAGGTGTACGGCCCGGCACAGTCGCGTTCGTCGAGTCAGAAAGCAACGCCAGTACGCCGTCCTGCCCGTAACGTCTAAAAGAGCGCAGATCGATCGGCTCACCAATCACCGGTGTTTCGTCCACTTTGTAGTCGCCGGTGTGAATGATCGTCCCGACCGGCGTTTTGATCCCCAGTGAAAAGCAGTCGACGAGTGAATGTGAAACTCGTATGAACTCAACTGAGAAGACGCCGATATCGACAACGTCGCGTGGCTCGACACGATGCAGCAACACGTCGCCGAGCAGATCGTGTTCTTCCAGTTTGCTTTCCGCCAGGCCCGCAGTGAAGTGCGAACAGTAGACAGGAACGTTATATCGTTTCAGCAGATACGGCAGCGCGCCGAGATGGTCTTCGTGACCATGTGTGAGAACAATGGCGGTGATGTCGTCGCGATATTCGTCGAGAAAATTGAAGTTCGGAATCGAAACGTCGACACCGTAGGCCGACTCTTCGGGAAAGCCCATGCCGGCGTCGAGAATCAACATCTCGTCGCCGTAGCGCACAGCCATGCAATTCATTCCAAACTCGCCGATACCGCCGAGCGGGATGATCTCAAGGACACTAGCCATAGACCTACATAGTGCCATATCTGTATTATCCGCGTCATGATAATTAGACCAATTGCTATCCTGCTCGCCGTGTTTTGTCTCGCCATTAGTGCGGCCGCGGCTCAAACAATGCGGCTGGATTACTACCACACCGGCGACGCGTCACAGGAAGTGTTCAGCGTCGATCGCGTGATGATCGAGCCGCTGCCGTGGCCCGGCGATCCGGCGCAGGCAATCGATAAGTCGAATCTCGGCAAGTACTTCTTTGAAGTCCGCGATCAAAAGACCAAGGAGCTTCTGTATTCGCGCGGGTTTGCATCAATCTACGGTGAGTGGGAAACGACTGACGAAGCGAAGACGATAAAACGCACGTTTCAGGAGTCGCTGCGTTTCCCTGCTCCAGCAGCGCCAGTCAGCATCGTCTTAAAGAAGCGAGACGCGAAGAATGTCTTTCAGGACATTTGGACCACCACCATCGATCCCGCTGACCAGTTCGTCGATCGATCAAAACCGACGCCACCAGCGCCGCTCATCACGATTCAGAAAACAGGCGAGCCGGAAACCAAAGTTGACTTTTTAATTCTCGGCGACGGCTACACCGCCGCCGAAGCCAAAAAATTTGAAGCTGACGCGCGTCGGCTCACGGACGTGCTCTTCTCGACCTCGCCATTCAAAGAGAATCGTAAGAACTTCAATGTTTGGGCACTCTGTCCGCCTGCTGCGGAGTCGGGCATATCGAGACCATCAACCGGCGTCTATCACGACTCGCCACTCGGCGCGACTTACGACGCGTTCGGTTCAGAACGATATGTGCTGACTTTTGATAATCGAGCGTTGCGGCGAGCCGCGCAGTTTGCGCCGTATGAGTTCATCGAAGTCATCGCCAACAATCGCACGTATGGCGGCGGCGGAATCTTCAATCTCTACAGCACGGTAGCTGCTGACAACGCATTCGCTAATTACGTATTTGTGCACGAGTTTGGTCATCATTTCGCCGGACTGGCGGATGAATACTACACGTCGGCAGTGTCTTACGTGCCCGCGACTGATCGAGTTGAGCCATGGGAGCCGAATGTAACTGCGCTACTCGACGTCAGCGCGTTGAAATGGCGGAATCTCGTCGCAAACGGCACGCCGATTCCGACGCCGTGGAATAAAGAAGCGTTCGAGGCTTATTCACTGGGGATCCAGAAGCGGCGAGTGCAGTTGCGAAAAGACAAGCGGCCGGAAGAAGAGATGGAAGCGCTGTTCACAGAAGAATTGGAACACGAGCAGAAGATGTTTGCGGACGAGAAGTATTTTGGAAAGGTTGGAGCGTTTGAAGGAGCGATGTACGAAGCGCGCGGTTACTACCGGCCGGAGGTCGACTGCATCATGTTTTCGCGTACTAATCACTTCTGCAAAGTCTGCCAGCAGGCGATCGAGCACATCATCAAGATGTATTCAAGACAGATTTAGTGAGGTTTGAGTGGCTCGATGAAGTCCTGGTCCTTGGAGCCTTCGTGGCAGACGATGCACGACTGCTGGCCACGTTCCTCGAGATCGGAGACTAGTGCATACGTTAGTCCACGATCGGACCAGGTGAGCACTTTCAGTCCATTGATCGCGTTGTAGTGGAACGTCAACCCGCGCGCGGCAATCTCTTCACCACCTGACGGTTTAGCAGCCGACTCCGAAGTAATTACCAAACTAATCGGTCGATCACCCATCCGGTACGCAACGTAAGCAGCGTAATCATTTTGAAAACCAACCAGCCGCGCGCCTTCCAGCGTGTATAACTTCTCCTGTCCTGACGATTCCTGATAATTCGGCAGCTTCACATGGAAGTTAACTTTGTTTGAAAACCACGTCGAGATATCTTGCGGGCTCGCCGACTCCATCTCTAACGGCAATTGACCGCGCGTGCGACGCAAGTGAGTGTCAGCCGCCATCAACGCGAAACTGGAAGGCCGTTTGGTCGAAGAAGGTTCCTGAATTCGCACCAGCCGCCATACAACCACCGGCAACAGCAGAACGAGTAATCCGGCAGCCGTGGCGACTAGCCAGCCGTAACGTAAATCACCTCTTCGACCCGCACCTGAACTCAACGAAGCTGTGCGTCTTTCACTCAAGCTCTCTTCGACCTTCGCCCGCAACTTGGGTGAAGCGACGTGCAACGGCCCACTCTCTCTTACAGCCTTAAGGAAGTTCAGCTCTCTCGCGAAGATCGACGCACACGCTTCACACTCTGACAAGTGCGCCTCGATCGTTGCACGTTCCTCGCCCTGCAACTCGTTATCGAGATACAGCGTCAACCGTCCACGTATCTCTTCACACCTGGGCAAATCGGTCTTCATCCGTGCAATCCGTGGCTTACACTGCTCTAATTTTCGTCTTTGCCGGACGGCTGGAAAGCAGTTTCCGAAGTTTTCCGCGCGCGCGTCCGAGAC
Source organism: Pyrinomonadaceae bacterium (assembly GCA_035248565.1). GTDB lineage: Bacteria > Acidobacteriota > Blastocatellia > Pyrinomonadales > Pyrinomonadaceae > PSRF01. The sequence goes on from DATFHH010000165.1 coordinate 67,844, forward strand.
GCGACATGACGGTGCCGGCCGGACAATCCAGCACCGTCGCAATCTCTTGATAAGTAAATCCTTCAATATCGCGCAGCACGACTATTTCGCGATAAGCGTCAGGCAAACTGCCAATCGCTTTCCGCACTTGCTCCCGTTCCAGGTTTCGCAAGTAGACGATGTGCGGATTCTCCTGCGCGGGGTCGACCGGACCTTCGTCCTTGTCGAGATCGACGAAATGAGGTCCGCTGTTTTTATGACGCACCTGATTCAACCAGGCGTTTCGCATGATCACGAACAACCAACTTTTCAAATTGCCGTTATCTGGTCGAGTGGCAGCACCCGCTGCTCGGACATAAGTTTCCTGCACCAGGTCTTCGGCGTCACTCATATCTCGCGTCAAAGTCAGGGCGTAGCCATAGAGCGCATCAATGTGCTCCAGTGCTGCCTGATCGAATACCCCGTTCCTACCTAAGGTTTCCATTGTCTCGCCTTGATTGCCGGCCATTCTAACACGCCACCCTCAGGAAAATTGCCGGGAATAATTTGGCAGCTCGCGTGTTATTTCCATGTGAGGGTGGCTTGCACTGCGGTCGAATTAAAGGGAGAACGAAGTCGGGAAGTGGGGTTCGCTCCACTCTTCCTTTGGCTCGCAGAATGGGGGTAAGCCACCCTTCATCCACAGATTACGCAGATTCTATTTAAATCAACCTGCGTAATCTGTGTGCTCTGCGGATGTGTTATTTTCTCACGGAATGACACGTCTCTCATTCTTACTTTTTGTGCTTCTTTGTGGCTTCATTAAGCCAATCGCCGCCGCTCCAAAACTCGTTCCGCATCACATTTCCCTCGCCAACGGGAAATCGTTTGATCTCAATCTGCCCGAAGGTTACGAGATCAGCATCGCCGCACAGGGATTGAAACGCGTCCGCTTCATGGCGTTAAGCCCGGACAAGCGGATCTTCGTCACCGATATGTACAACCTCACCGACAACCGTCGTGGTGTCGTCTACATTCTCGACCAGTTTGATCCAACTACGCTGCGCTTCAAGAAAGTCACGAAATATCTCAGCGGCTTGCGCAATCCAAACACCGTCGCGTTTTATACGGATCGTTCCGGCACAGACTGGTTCTATCTGGCGCTGACAGATCGTTTGGTTCGTTATCGTTATCAAGCAGGCGAGGATGCCCCGTCCGGCGAACCGCAGGTGCTGGCGACTTTTCCCGACTACGGGCTCGGATATAAATACGGTGGCTGGCACCTGACGCGCACTGTGATCGTCGGTGGCAACGGAAAGATCTACGTCGCAGTCGGAAGCAGTTGTAACGCCTGCGAGGAAAAGGAAGACGTTCGCGCGAGCATCCTCGAGATGGATCCTGACGGCAAGAACCAGCGTCATTTCGCGCACGGATTGCGGAATGCGGTCGGACTTCGCTGGATCAAAGGCCGGCTCTACGCGACGAACATGGGCTCGGATCACTTGGGCGACAATCGCCCCGCCGATACGTTTTATGCAGTGGAAGACGGGAAGAACTATGGCTGGCCTTATTGTTTTCAGGTCGGCTCGCGCATCTATCCCGATCCGAAATTCAACACAACTGGATCGAGATTCGACTGTCGGAAAGTGCCCGAGGCGCTGACGGCCTTTCCGGCGCACAGTTCTCCACTCGGGTTCGAACACTTCGACTCGAGTTTCCTCATCGCGTTACATGGATCGACAAAAAAGAGGCTGCGGCGGGGTTATCGTGTTGTCAGAGTTCCCGAAACGGGCGGCGCGATGGAAGAGTTCATCACGGGATTCTTCGATTCGGCGAAGATCAACGGCCGCCCAGCCGATATTTTCAATTTCGGAAAAGATGCATTTCTCTTGACTGACGATTACAGCGGCGTGGTTTACTACGTGTATCGGAAATAAATACTCATCCACAGATTACGCAGATTTAATTAAAACAATCTGCGTAATCTGTGGATGGCTCTAGTTCGTTTACTGAAAGGAAAATCCATCATGCGGCTTCGTGTCTCACTTCTCCTGATCATCGTCGTCTCGTTCGCCGTCCCAACGCTGGCGCAAAAACGAAACATCACCGAAAAGGACATCTTCAACTTCATTTGGATCGGAGATCCGCAAATCTCACCCGATGGTTCTCGCGTCGCCTTTGTGCGCGTCACCGTCAACGACAAAAAGGACGGTTACAACACCGCGCTTTGGACGGTCACAACCGCGACTGGTGAAACACGTCAGCTAACCAATGGTCCGCGTGACTCGGCGCCGCGCTGGTCGCCAGACGGTAAATATCTGGTGTTTGTGCGCGCGCCTGAAGTGTCAGGCCGCACCGAGCCACCGCAGTTATTCATGCTGGCAATGGCCGGCGGCGAGCCGTTTCAATTCACTACTCTTCCACGCGGCGCGGGAAACCCGCAGTGGTCGCCCGACGGAAAGATAATCATGTTCTACAACAGCGCGACACCGGAGGAGATCGCGAAAGCAGCAGCGAAAAACACGCCGCCACAGCCGAATGCGAGTCCGAGTCCGTCGCCTGAACGCGAAAGCGACGTGCGTGTTATCAATCGCGCAGTCTATCGGGCAAACGGCGCCGGCTATCTCGATTTCAAACATCCACAACATATCTGGGTCGTCAACGCGCCAAAGACAGGTGATGAAAAAGTCACACCAAAACAGTTGACCACCGGACACTTCGATCAAGGTGGCGCGTTCTGGGCCAAGGATAGTTCGCGCATCTACTATGACACTGACACCACAGACGAACCTTATTACGAACTGCCGAGCACCAATCTTTACTCTGTCGCCGTCACCGGCGGTGAACCGCAGAAGTTCGCTTCTTTCGATATGGGAGCATTCGCGTTCACACTCAGTCCTGATGGCAAACAGCTCGCTTTTGTTGCGTCTGTGAGTCAGCCGGTCCGTTCTTATTCCGAACCCGATCTCTGGATAATGGACATGACGCCCGGAGCGAAACCACGCAACATCACCGCGAATTTTGATTTCGACATCGCAAGCGGAGTGGGTGGCGACAACGTTGCGCCGCGCGGTGGTGGCGATAGTTTGCCAGTTTGGTCATCCGATGGGCATAGCATCACGGTCGTTTATGCCAAAGAAGGCAAAGCGAATCTCGGTTCGTTTGATGTTTCGAGCGGACGCGAGTCTGATGTGACCACAGGAAATCAGGCAGTCGTCACCTACCGCGCTTTGCCGGATGCTTCGAAGTTTGTGCTTTTGATCTCAACTCCAACTCGTATCGGCGATCTCTACTGGCTCGATAAGCCGGGTGCTCAGCCTAAACAACTAACACACATCAACGACGAGTTGTTCTCGAAACTAAATCTCACTCAGCCGGAAGAGATCTGGTACACGAGCTTCGATGGGAAAAAAATCCAGACGTGGGTGCAAAAACCGCCGGATTTCAATCCCAGCAAGAAATATCCGATGATTCTCAACATTCACGGTGGACCACACTCAGCCTACGGTTATATCTTCGATCATGAGTTTCAGTGGATGGCAGCCAAAGGTTATGTAGTGCTCTATCCAAATCCACGTGGCAGCACCAGCTACGGGCAGGAGTTTGGAAACATCATTCAGCACAACTATCCGGGCGACGATTACAAGGACCTCATGGCCGGTGTCGACGAGCTGATTCGTCGCGGATACATCGACGACAAAAAGCTCGGCGTCACAGGCGGCAGTGGTGGCGGACTGTTGACGAATTGGACGATCACGCAGACGACGCGTTTCGCGGCAGCAGTGTCGCAGCGCGATATCGCGGATTGGGCTGACTGGTGGTACACGGCCGACTTCACGCTATTCCAGCCATCATGGTTCAAGGCGCCGCCGTTTGAAGATCCGGAAGACTACCGCAGGCGTTCGCCAATCACTTACATCGACAAAGTCCGAACTCCGTTGATGTTGATTCTCGGTGAGGCTGACTATCGGACGCCGACTGGTTCTGGTGGTGAAGCGATGTTCCGAGCGTTGAAGTATCGCAAGATACCGACGGTGATGGTCCGCTTTCCGAATGAATCGCATGAACTGTCGCGTTCAGGGCAACCATGGCATCGCGTCGAACGCTTAGAGCACATCGTAGGTTGGTTCGACAAGTGGCTCATGGGCGTGCCAAAACCCGAGTACGACATCGGCGAGCCATCGAGGAGCTCCACGACCCAACAATAAGATCGGTTTTTTAGATCCGTGGTGATCCGTGGCTAAAACACTCGGCTTAATCGGCGGTACTGGCCCTGAATCAACAATCGAATACTATCGATTGTTGACAGCCCAGTACCGCGAGAAAGCTGACGGCGCTTCACCGCCAATTATCATCAACAGCGTCGACCTCAAGCGACTGCTGGGCTGGATGACTGCCGATCAACTCGACAAAGTTACCGATTATCTTGCGACTGAGATCGAAAAGCTCCACAAAGCAGGTGCTGATTTCGCCGCGCTTACCGCAAACACGCCGCACATCGTCTTCGACGAACTCGAGCAACGAGCGTCCTTGCCGTTAGTCAGTATCGTCGAAGCCGCATGCGAACGAGTGCAGGCGCTTGGATTAAAGAGTGTCGCTTTGTTTGGCACGCGTTACACGATGCAAGCGCCTTTTTATCCGAAGGTCTTTGCACGCACGGACATCAAATTGTTTACGCCGAACGATCAGGAACAGGCTTACATTCACGAGATCTATTTAGGCGAACTCCTAAAAGACGTTTTTTCGCCGGAAACGCGAGCACGAGTTTTGGCAATTGCGGATGAAATGAAAGCGCGGCACGGCATCGAAGCAGTCATTCTCGGCGGTACTGAAATACCATTGCTGCTTCGCGCCGACGAACACAACGGCATTCGCCTGCTCGACACCACTCGCATTCACGTCGACCGCCTCATCGCTGAGATGAATTAGCCACAAAGAGACACAAGAATCACAACGCTTGCACTACGTAATTCCTAGTATCATTCTCACAACCCAAACGTCTTCCTTGTTCCAACCCCTACACTATTAATTGCTCGGAAGTGAAAGGAATCATTATGGGACTGTTTGACAAGATGTTCGGACAAGGCGCATCCGAAGCTGAGCAACAACAAGGCGCACAACAACGCTTTAACGAGCTCAAACAGAAATATCAGACCGTGCTGACAACAGCAGACAATGAACGGATCCAGTTTCAGAATCTGCACGTGCAAGACAACAAGCTCTTCATTCGCGGAATCGCACCTTCAGAGGAAGCGAAAAATAAGTTCTGGGATCAGATCAAGCTTGTTAACCCAAACGCAGACGACATAACAGCCGACATTACTGTCGATGCGAGCCGCGCGATGGGTGCAGCAGCGGGTGGCGGACAAAGCGCCGCAGGTCAGACCTACGAGGTCAGGAGCGGAGACAATCTCTCGAAGATCAGCAAACAATTCTATGGCGATCCGAACGAGTATATGCGGATCTTCTATGCGAATCGTGACAAACTAAAAGACCCCGACAAGATCCAGGCTGGTCAAAAACTCGTGATTCCGCCGCAATAAGAATTAAGGCAGCGGATTGCGCCGCAAAAAGGCACAGAAGACATCTCTCATCCTTTTTGTGCCTCTTTGTGGCTATTCTGCCTTCCTCCTGCTAAACTTCCCACTCTGCACGGCGCTCTATTTACCAGCCAGTAATTCATGTTCAGGAGGCCCCTATGTTTCGCAGACGCCTGTCTTATCTGTCCCTGCTGCTGCTTCTCGCATTCGCCTACGCGCTTGTCGCGCAGACCGCGCGACATCCGATGCGGCTCAACGACTTGACGCGATTTCGCAATGTCAACGATCCCCAAATCTCGCCCGACGGCCAATGGGTGGCTTACGTTGTCGGCGCTACAGACGCCAAGGAAGACAAATCGAATTCTCATATCTGGCTGGTGAGCATCGACGGCAGTAACGATCGGCAGATCACCTTCAGTCAGGAGAGCGAGAACTCGCCACGATGGAGCCCTGATGGAAAGTATCTTTCATTTACTTCGTCACGGCCGGGCAAAGCTCGCGGCAATCAGGTTTGGTTGCTCGATCGAAATGGCGGCGAAGCAATGCAACTCACTGAGATCAAAGGCCGGTTGCAGGGGCACGAGTGGTCGCCGGACTCGAAGCGTCTGGTCCTCTTGGTTGGTGATCCGGATCCCGAGGCGGATCCTGGACCATCGCCGCAACCCGGTGCGACACCACGTGTTCCGAAACCTATAGTCATCGATCGTTACAGGTACAAACAGGACGGTCAGGGCTATCTGCTCAGTGGACGTCACACTTACATTTATCTCTACGACATCGCGACAAAGAAACTGGAACGACTCACGAAGAGCAAATGGGATGAGAGCTCGCCATCTTGGTCACCGGATGGCACTCGCATCGCTTTCATGAGCAACCACTCCGACGATCCCGACCGCGATCCCGCCGCGCAACTGTACGTCGCCGAAGCGAAACCCGGAGTGACGGAGAAGCAGTTGACTTTTGAGAATATACGCGCGAGTCGTTCAAAGCCGGAATGGAGCCCGGATTCGAAATGGATCGCGATCCTCGAAGGCGATGAGAAGAAGTATGGCGCTTACAGCATGGAACATCTCGCGCTGGTTCCGGCCGACGGCAGTTCTGCTCCGACCCGCGTCAAGGCTTTTGAAGACCTCGATCGCGGAGTTTCGTCACCGCGGTTTAGTCCGGATGGCAAGTCGATCCGCGTCTTAGTGACTGACGATCGGTCAGTCTATCCGGTTAAAGCAAACCTCGCGGGTGGACCAGTTGAGCGGTTGCTCGCACCTCCGGTCGTAATCTCGAATTGGAATTTCGCTGGTGGAAAAACTGTGGCCATTTCTGGTGGCGATACTAAAGCAAACGAGATCTATGTTTGGGACGGAAACTCGCTGCGCCAGATCACACACCAGAACGATGCGTTGCTTGCAGAGTTGGAACTCGGCGTCACGGAAGAGGTCAGTTTCAAGAGTAAAGACGGCACGCAGGTTAATGGACTATTGACCTATCCGGTAGGCTACACCAAAGGAACAAAAGTTCCGCTGCTGCTGAGAATTCATGGTGGTCCTAACGGACAGGACCAGCATTCGTTTAGCACCGAGCGGCAGATCTTCGCGGCCAGTGGTTATGCCGTATTGGCTGTTAACTACCGCGGTAGTTCGGGTCGCGGGCAGAGCTTCTCGCGCTCGATCTTTGCTGACTGGGGCAACTACGAAGTGCAGGATCTACTGGCCGGAGTCGATCACGTCATCAAGATGGGTGTTGCCGATCCCGATCGACTCGGCGTGGGCGGTTGGAGCTACGGCGGAATACTGACCGATTACCTGATCGCGAGCGACACTCGCTTCAAAGGTGCGACCAGCGGCGCCGGCACTGCGTTCACTGTCGCTTTCTACGGCACTGACCAATACATCATTCAATACGACTACGAGATTGGACCACCGTGGAACCCAAAAGCCTGGGAGACCTACGTGAAGATCTCGTATCCGTTCTTACATGCCGATCGAATTCAAACGCCGACGCTGTTTCTCGGCGGCGAGCGTGACTTCAACGTGCCTGTGCAAGGCAGTCAGCAAATGTATCAGGCACTGCGTAGTCTCGGCATCGACACGCAACTGATCATCTATCCGAACGAGAACCACGGCATTCAACGGCCGAGTTATCAGCGCGATCGCATAGAACGGTATCTGGCGTGGTATGACAAGTACGTGAAGAAAGCTGCTGGTCCAGCGACTACGACGACTGCGCAATAACCCTTTGCGGCGACGGGGCGATCCGCCCCAAGGCGTGCTGCAGGCAGAACATTCTCGAAAAAGTTATTGACAGTCTCGGTTTGTTTCCATAGACTGCCGCCGTCGTACCTCACCCGGGGATCGACGACAATTTTGCCCAGAATGTACCCTGAGTAAAAGGAGCTTCGGCTGCTGAAGAGCTGGGCTGTTCTGCTGCATGTGGCAGCAGATCTCACTTAGACCTCATTGATGCTCGTCCTCATAAAACTTTCCTTTAACTCAATTAGCTTAAGCCTAAACCGTGTTCAGGCTGTCGCCTGCATCTTGCTGATTACTCTCGCGCACGTATCGGCTCAGCAGAAGCTCAGCGCACATTCTGAGGTACTGGGATCCGATCCTCCCTTTTCTTTTCCGGAAAAAGTGATCGTTGGCCCAAACAACAATATGTATTTTCTTGACACCACTCTTTCGGGCATTTTTGTCCAGGATTTCAAGAGCGGAAGAATAGGACGTTTATGCGAAGAACTGCAGTCACCGTCGGATATATCGATCTCCACTCGAGGGCAAATATGGGTGCTGCGTAACAATGGTTCAAAGATCTCCAAGTTGAATCGGGAATGCTCTGTTGAGGCGGAGATTAAGCCGCCAAATTCATTGCTTCGCATTGGCGCCAACTCTTTCGGAGAGGTCATTGCGTTAAACGAAACGGGACCATCTCTCTTCGGATTATTCAGCGCTCAAGGAAAGCTGTTGCGCAGTTTTGGCGAACGAATAAAGTATCAGGATGAAGTTGCGACTAATGAATTAAGCGATGGGCATATTGTGCCTGACAATGATGGAGGCTTTTATTTCAGTTTCAACTATCCGCCACTCATTCGTCACTACGGAAGAAATGGAAAAGTTCTCAGCGAATTCAAGCCCGAGTCGGACATACCGATAAGTCCGCCGAATTTTAGTGTTCGCACATCCGGAAACTCCGTTTCGATTAAGTCCAGGTATCAGATTCTCATACTCGATATGGCGGCCGATCGGCAGGATCGCCTTTATCTTTTAATCTCCGGTAAGAACAAAGTACCAGCACTTACCGAAGGAACACCGAAATTAGTGATCACGACCAACAAAGGTCGCGTGCTCAAAGCTGTGACTCTCGCCCATAACTTTCATCGAGTACTGGTAGCAAATGGCAACTTGTATCTGTTTAGAAATAGACCGCCGTTTCGCTTAGACAGATACTCGGTGTTTTAGTGCTGCAAATTGATAGAACTGGGAATGATATGGATCATTCAATACCTCCACGCTTTCTTCGACGATTTCTTCAGTCTCGTAGAGAGCTCGTTACCCACCAATTCCTCAAAAGGAGTATGACAAATGATCAGACGAACCATATTTTCACTTGTGGCGGGTATTTTGTTTGGCGCCTCCTTCCTGGCCACTCCGGCAGTTAAAGCGACCGCCTGTCAAGGATACTGCGCCGATCACATAGTCAAAGGCGGCTGCGTCTCCGATTTTGCCGGCTGCACGATGTATTACGACGCAAACGGCAATCTGGAAGACGTCGACTGTTTTTACGTCAATACCTGTCTATCTGACTGACTTGCTTCTCAGAAAAGGCGGCGCAGTCCGCGCTGCCTCTTCTGTCAGCGCTGTCTCTATGAGTGCGAAAAATCTACTCAGTATTTTTCTTTCACTGGCTGTCTTTGTGATCGGCGCGAGCGCCATTTATTTCTTCGGTGCGCAACAGCGCACTAACCGGCCGGAGCTTAAATCTGAAGATAAGATCGCAAACATTGAAGGCCTGAATGAGGGCGATCTAGTGAATCTTCCCACTCTAACCAGTATTACCGGTGAAACTATTTCTCTTAACCTGCTCAAGGAAAAGACAGTTCTTTGTGTATTTTTCACTCCGACATGTGCGGGTTGCGCAAAGGACATTGAGCTATGGAAGGACCTCCACGCTGAGTCAACCAACAGAGGCGTGGCATTTTTCATAATCGACGTGGGCACTGACCGCGAAGCTCTGAAAAAATTTGTCGCGGCATACAAACTTCAAAACCTCCCTGTACTTTCTGACCCCAATCACAAGGTCGGACCAGCATTAAAGATCAATTTCGTGCCTGAATATCTGTTGTTCGCCAACGGCGGTAAGGTCTTGCATCGCTGGGATGGAGTTAGAAATTACGATCAAGCGAAAGACCGAGAACGGGTAGGAGAATTCTTTCGCTTCAGCGCCGATTAATGGCGCTAATCGTGAGGAGAAAAATCATGAAACGATGCCGAAATCATCGATGGTTTTCGCTGTTGCTAGTGCTCTTGACGTCCTTCTCTGCGGTCATGGCCCAACGGATCACTACTCCAGCAAGAGTAGCCAACGTTTCCCCGGAACTGTCGGTTGAGAAGCAAGACGCACTCGATCTACTTCGAACTCTTGGTCAAAATCTTAGAAGCGAATCTGACAAGCTTGCAGCAGGAAGACTGCAAGCGAGAATCGCCGACGAATTATGGCGATTTGACGAATCCGTTGCCCGACAAATTTTCCGCTGGGCGTTTGAAGCTGTATCGCAACCAATGCCCGAAGGAATATCGGATTCCAAGCAGGCGGCCTATCTACTTCGACAAGCAAACGCGGTTACAGAAGTCTTGCGACTCTTCGGTACTCATGACAAAAAAGGGGCCGAGGCGTGGTTGAAAGCGTTTGAAGACGAACCTGTGGTACAAAACTTATCGCCGAAACCAAGCTCCTTAAGGCTTGAGTTGCTAATGCAACTAGCCCTTCAAATCGCACCCACCGACGCTGAACAAGCGACGCGATTGGGTGTTATCTCACTATCAGGCACTAGCCTGCCGAACGGATTTCCTTCCCTCTTGTTTACAGTCGGGAATCAGGATCGAAAGTTAAGCGACGACTTGTTTCGTGCGGCAATCACGTCGCTGCGTCGCAACCAGTATGTGAATGACCCCGCACTCATCGCGATGAGTAACTATCTTTTTACCTCAGGGGATCAGCTTCAATCCGCAGCAAATCTTTCGGAAGCACAACTATTGGCAAACTACTTCGTGGATGCTGCGTGGCATCAGGCAGGCGGCGAAGGAAGCTCGCTGTCTGCGTCAACTGCCGGCTTTTATGCTTTGCTGGAAACACGAGCAGTTCCGATTGTTGCCAGGTACGCTCCAGACCGTCTGCCTGAGTTGCGCGGCCAAATGAATCGGCTGGCGACCGGGTTAACTCCAGAACAAATGCAACGCACAAATCTCCTGAGATCCGCACAGCAACAACAAACCACGATCTCCGAAAGAAATAATTACAGCATCGAGGAGCAGATTGAACGAGCGGAGAAAGAGAAGGATTTGCAGGTGCGTGACGCTTTGCTCAATAGCATCGCTCACATGTTAATGCGACGAGACCCAGAGAAAGCTCTGACTGTCAGCAGCCAGATTGATGATGTGGACCTTAGAAAGACAACTGAAGACGATATAAATCTGGTTAAGATTCAGCAGTGTTTGAATTCTCGGTCTTACGACGAGGCGCGAAAGACGTCGTCTAAGTTGAACAATTCCTTGCTCAAGGCAAAAATCGTCGTGCAGATAGCCGCAAAGGTCTTATCAGACAATAAAGATACGGCCTTATGCGCGGAACTGCTTTCAGAAGCCGTCACCTTGGCGTCGAAGAGCGAAGATAGCGCCGACAAGGTGATCACCCTCTTGCATGCTGTCGAACAATTCGCGCGCTTCGATTCCATTCGCGCCTTCGAGACTCTTACGGCAGCCATTTCAATACTGAATCGAGTGAAAGTTGAAAAAGAGACGCCTCGCTCCTCACTGGCAAATTCTCCGCTGCTGCGTGTTAAAAGCTATACGGTGATCAATGGCCGCGAAATGACAACCAGCAATGACGCTACCCTGGAATCAATCGATTTCAGCCAAATCCGATCTCTGGTCGTCCAGGATTATATGCAGTCGCGGTTGACGGCAAACAAGATCGAGCAGCCATTGCAGCGGGCAAATTTCCTGACGGCGGTCGCTGCCACTATCTTGAGGTCAGAAAATCGGCAGCTAAGTACTTCCAGAAACTGAGCAAAGCAATCAGTTACTAATAGCACCAGTGCGCGGCAAGCTTTGCAGCAACTTCGCGAGGCTTTCAATGTCGAAAGGTTTCGTGAGGTGTGCGTAAAAGCCTTCGTCGATCGCGCGCTGAACGTCTTCAGGCCGGCCGAAACCAGTCAACGCAATTGCCGGTAAATTCTGTTTGCCGGGCAGATCACGCAATCTGCGCAAAAACTCAAATCCATCCATTCCCGGCATCGAAATATCCGACAACACCGCGTCGAACTGTTTCTGATTTAGTAAACGCAAGGCTTCTGTCCCACTCGTGGCGATGTCGACTGTCGCGCCGCCAATCTGTAACAAGTGTTGGACCATCTCCGTCGTGTCTTCGGAGTCGTCGACGACTAGCACGGCCAATCCCTGAAGCGTTCCGGCGCCAAAGTCATGAAGCGGAGAAGGTAATCCCTTCGCTTCGCCGCAGCGCGGGAAGCGAATGGTGAAGGTCGCACCCTGGCCAACGCCCGCCGAATACGCGCTGACCGAGCCGCCGTGCAACTCAACCAGTTGTTGGACCACAGCCAATCCAATTCCCATTCCCGATTGTGTACGGCTGATTCCGGAATCTGCCTGACGAAAAATCTCGAATATATGAGGCAGAAACGACGAGTCGATTCCCTGCCCGTTGTCAGAGACAGTGAACACAATCTCGTCACCCTCTTCTTCAAGGCGAACAACGATTCGCCCGGCACTCGGTGTAAATTTCACCGAATTATTTAACAAGTTCCAGATTATCTGTTCGAGTCTGACCGGATCGGCTTCGACGAACAGCGCCTCATCAGGTGCTTCGATCTCTATGTCGATTCCTTTGCTCGCCGCCTCCTGGCGCACCGTCTCAATCGCGTTCTCAATTGAAACCACGGGTGAGAGTGTCTGACGACTCAATTCCAGTTTGCCGCTACGCAGCCGCGACAGATCGAGCAGATCGCGAATCAGTTTTGACTGCGCGACGGCATTGCGTTTAACCGCGTCTGCCATGCGTCGAAGATTATTCGACGATTGGATCTCATCCATGCGCAACAACAACTCCGCATAACCGAGAATCACGTTCAGCGGATTGCGTAGCTCGTGCGACATGATCGCCAAGAACTCATCCTTGAGCCGGTTTGCTTCCTCCGCAGTTTCACGCAACTCGTGCTCGCGCAACAACAACTGCTCGCGTTCCCCTTCCACGCGCTTACGCTCGAGATAGTCGGCAGTTTGTCGTGCAAGCAGATCCATCAAGCGTAATTCCTGTTCGCTTGGACGATGAACGCGACTGAAATGCGTAGAAATCATTCCGAGCACTTTGCCACTGCTGCTCAGCAACGGCAGCGACTGCACGGCGAGTACGTCTGCATCACGCATAATCGCGAGCGATGGTTTGCCGGCAAAGATCTCACTCTTTGTTATGTCTTCAATGATCACGCGCTGGTGCGAATGCAGGGCAACACCACAGGCCGATTCTCCCTCGGCCACAGCGTTAAAGAATGCCAGGAAAGCCTCGTCGAACCCGCTCTGCGCGATCAGCATGAGCTTGCCCGACTTTGCGTCTCGTAACTGAATAGTACCTTTGTCTGCTCCGGTGATTTCGATTGCGACTTTGAGAATCTCGCCGAGACAGCCGCGTGAATCGTCGCCGGTGTTCGCGCAGAGGGTGCCGATCTCATTCAACCGCCGCATGGCTTTCAGGTCGGCCGCGCTGTGTTCAAGAATTCCGAACAGACGCGCTTCACTCTCACGCAACTCTTTCGTGCGCTCAGCCACCTGTTCTTCAAGGGTGTTCTTCGCCTCGCGCAGTTTTTCTTCGAGCTCTTTTTGCGCCGTCAGATCAGTGACGACGATGCCGATCGAGTTTGTTTGCGGTTGGAGTTTGGCGAACGACAGCAGCACCGGTACTTCTTTACCCGCGCCTGAAGTGAGCAGATATTCGCGGCGAATACCCTCGTCTCGCGCTTGCTGTAAGTCGTCGAGAAATTGCTCGCGCATGTGAGGCACGACGTAATCGCCGAACGGGACGCCACTCGCATTCCCTTCGCTCAAACCGAGAATCGAAGCGAAGTGCCGGTTGCTATACAAGATGAACGAATCCGGAGAAACACTCACGGCGCCTTCGTTCATCTCGTCGATCATCAACCGGTAGGGATAATCGGCGCTGGTGAGTGTGTAGATTACTTCGCCGTGAGGACTGTCGACGACCAGAGCGTCGACTTCGCCCTGCCGTATCGCGCGCAGTGTCTCCTCCGCCTCTTCAAGGCGGCGCCGTAACTCGAGAATCTCCGTATCAAATGATGTCTCAGTTGCTCCTTGCTGTGCCATTGCTGTTTTCAGATGCCGCTCAATTGATCGTTAGCGTCCTGTCGCTTGTAGATATCCAGTCCGATAAGGACTTTTTGAGTGTTGGAAAGATCGCCAACAAACTTTCGCAGCGGCTTCGGTAACTGTTTTACTAACGTAGGGGCGGCAATGATATGTTCTTCGCGGGCAGCAGTCGGATTCTCGTATATATCGATGACCTCAAGATCGTAGTCATTTGGGAAGTGTTCTTCACATATCTTCTTTAGGTTCTCGACGGCTCTCAGCGATCTCATTGACGAGCCGCTGACATACAGCCGCAAAATGTATCTCGCTCGCCTGATGGCGGTAACTTTGAGCGCCTGTTCAAACGCCTCCGTCGCGTCGCGAAACCTGGTTCTCATTGGGCTTTCGCCATTTCCTTTGGACCCCTCATTCTTTGGCTTTGCCATGAAACGCCTTTCTCTAACGCGGTTGTATATCCAGTCCAACGAGCACGCGCTCGGTATTCGAGAGATCCCCGATGATCTTCCTGATCGGCTGCGGCAATTTCCGCACCAGTGTGGGAACAGCGAGGATCTGATCGCCGCGAGCGAGTTTCGGGTTTTCCATTAAATCGACGACTTCAATGTGATATTTGCCCTTCAGATACTCCTCGCAGATGCCCTTGAGGTTCTTGAAAGCAGTGAGCGATCGTGGGGTTTGGCCAGCGACATACAGGCGCAAATTCCAACGCGCCGTATCGCTTTCAGCCACAGGCGCATGGCCATTGGTTTTTCGACGTGACTGCTTAGTGGGGGTCTTGTTCATTTAGGGGTTCCTTTCCTTGATTTTCGAGCGCCATTCTCTTCGAGTTTTACTGCGTCCTTATCCATTGACCGCGCCGAACCCATTAACACTCCGTCAGGGCCAATATAGACATCGATCAGCTCAATACCGCGATCCGTTAGTACAAGCTCCCGAACCTGATTGGAATGCGCAATGCCGCGGGCCTTAAGTATGTAGAGCCCGCGATTACGTTCTCCATTAGTTTCGATATTTTTTACGAGGATCCATGTGTCCATCAGCGAGGAGACGTCCACATTGGAGTCCTCGAGTTCACTTTCGGCCGAGGTCAAACTGGTAAACATCGCAGTGATGCCTTTTGTCTTAAAAAAATCGATCATCCGCGTGAGCATTGATTTTGTCTCAATAATGTCGCCGATCGCGAGGAAATTTGTGATTGGATCGACTACGACAACCGCCGGGTCATATTCCTCAATGTGCTTGTGCATCAGGGCGAGATGCAATTCAAGTCCCCGCGACGATGGCCGCGCATTATGAAATTTCAACACGCCCTTCCGCACAAACTTTTCCAGATCGATGCCAACGGAACGCATGTTACGGACGATCTGATCCTGCGATTCCTCAAAGGCAAAAAAGAGTGCCCGCTCGCCTCGCTTGCAAACGGCCTCGACGAAATGAGCCGCTATTGTGCTTTTTCCTGTTCCGGCAGTTCCTGAAACGAGTATTGAACTGCCACGATAAAATCCCTTGCCAGTCAACATCGCATCGAGTCGTGGAATTCCTGACGAGATGCGTTCCGTTGAGGCTTTGTGGTTTAAGCCGATCGACGTGATCGGCAGGACGGAAAAACCTTTCTCATCGATCAGAAACGGGTACTCGTTCGTACCGTGTGACGTGCCTCGGTACTTGACGATGCGCATGCGGCGTGTCGAAATCTGGTTCTGCACTCGATGATCGAGAAGAATCACGCAATCGGCGACATATTCTTCGAGTCCGTAGCGCGTTAATTTTCCTTCGCCGCGCTCGCAAGTGATGAGTGCTGTAACCCCTCGTTCCTTCAACCAGCGAAACAGCCGGCGCAGTTCCGCTCGCACGATCGCTTCATTTGGCAACGCGGAGAAGAGTGCTTCGAGCGTGTCGAGCACGACTCGCTTTGCTCCGATCGAGTCGATCGCATCGCCTAAGCGTAAAAACAGCGCTTCGAGATCGTATTCACCGGTCTCTTCGATCTCGGAGCGCTCGATGAACACATAGTCGAGGACGATTTTTTTGTCGGAGATCAGTTGCTGGAGGTCAAAACCGAGCGAAGCGACATTCGTTGCGAGTTCTTCGTCCGTCTCTTCAAACGACATGAAGACACCCGGCTGATCGTAGACGGTTGCGCCGCGTACCAGAAATTCCATCGCCAAGAGTGTCTTACCGGCGCCGGCGCTCCCGCAAATCAATGTAGGCCGGCCTGAAGGCACACCGCCGCCGGTTATCTCATCAAAGCCTGCAACTCCAGTGAGTTCCTTTTTCAGGCCGTGGAGTTTGGGGCGATTACGACGATTCATAGCAGGCGGAGACCTTACCACATCTATCCACAGATTACGCAGATTCTATAAATAATCCGCGTAATCTGTGGATTCTATAAGCCGATTCCCCAGGGACCGTCGCCAGCTTTGATGGTGGCGATCACCTTATTCGTGCTCGTGTCGATGACCGAGACATCGTTCGAGACTCCGTTTGCCGTGTAGAGCTTGCGACCGTCGGGAGTAAGTGCGATGCCCCATGGCCGCTGTCCAACCGAAATCAGTGTGATCAGCTTTAATTGCTCACAATCAATAACCGCCACGCTATTTCCGCGACCGGTCGCAACGTAAACGCGCTTGCCGTCGGCTGAAACAACCACGCCTTTTGGTTTTAACTGTGCAGCGCCGTCGCCTCGCGGCAGTTCGATTGTTTTAATGACACTGTGATCCTTAGTGTCGACTACGGAAATGACATTGCCATTTTCAGCCGTAACGTATGCCCGCGCGCCGTCAGCGCTAAACGCAGCCTCGCGTGGCCGCGCTCCCACCAAAAACTGCTTCACGACCTGACCGTTTTGCGTGTCGATGACACTCACCGAGCTGCTGCTCTCGGAAGTGATGTAAACCCAGCGTCCGTTAGGACTCATCGCCGCGCCTTCCGGTTCAAGTCCAACCGGCATACTCGTAATAATGCGATTTGCTTTTACGTCGGTAATCGAAGCGGTGCCGGCGTCTTCGTTGGCGATGTAAAGCCGCGTGGCTTTATCGTCGAGTACAAAGTTTTCCGGATCGGTGCCTGCTTCATACTTCGCGATGATGTTGCCGTTTGGATCGAACTCGGCGATCTTGTCTTCACCTTGCGATTGATTGGTTGGGTAACTGATCGCCACCCAGATTCTGTTTCTGTCAGGACTCAAATGAATACCGCGCAAGCGGCCGCCGACTTTGATCGTGGAGACGGCGCGATCGGTTTTTGTGTCGATGACCGTGATCGTGCCATCGCGTTCGTTGGTGACGTAAGCGAACGGGCCGGAAGGTTTAGTGCAACAAGTAAGGACCAAGGCCAGGAAGAGGAATTTCACGCAAAGGCGCAAAGACGCAAAGACAGATCTATTTGCGCTCTTCTTCGCGCCTTTGCGCCTTTGCGTGAAACCCTTCTTCGCTTTCACAACGGATACTGCTCTTTCTTCAGCCGCAACAACTCACCAACCTCACAAAGCAAACGTGGCTGCTGCGGATCCGAAAGATCCAACTGGTCCCAACGAATCCTATAACCTTCCCTTCTCCTCGCCCCAAAAAAACGCAACAAGGTGCGACCAATTCTCCACGCCGCCAGCCGCCCAAGAAACGCATAACTGCCAACCAAAAACTCCGACACAAAAAAGTGTCCGCGATCCTTCTCCGTTCGGATATCTTCCAGACGCCCGATCGATTTTCCGTTTTGCGCCAGCACTTTCTCGCCTAGCAAGAGCTGCACGTGGACCATTTGCCTCGTCATTTATGCCCCCGGAATTCGTCCAATAACTTTCTTTCGTAACCAAAGCTCCCACTCGAGTGCGGGAGTTTTCTCCGCTTCCACATCTGCTTCTACTTTGTTCAGACCGATTTTTAATTTGCCCCACGGAATCCGATACGGATCCGAATCGACATCGAACCGCTTCAGCAGGCTGGCAACCACTCTCCCCAAACGCTTGCTAATTCGATCCATCAGAGTCTTGACTCCGACCTCGATGTACGCTACACGCGGCGGACGATTCGGCTCGATCTCCAGAATGATGCCATCAACACGGCCCATCCGGCGTTTGTTGCGATCGTCGAGTTGCTTGTCGAGACAGTCTCTAATCAGATTCATCAACCACCTCCAAATATCTGCAAAGGAATCGAAACTATCGCAAGCACAAACGCCAGACTGATGATCGCAACTACCACCGTATTCGAAAACCAGCCATTGCGATAACTACGAACATAACTGTAGTCGTTCATCAGAAAGAGGAACGGCACGATCGAAACCGGTAGTGTCGCCGCAGTTAATGCCATCGAAAGAATTGTCATCTGTAAAGGATCGATTCCAACCAGAGTTGAAATCACGCCGAGAATGATGATCACGGTGTAGGCGAAACTGAAGCGCGCTTCGTCGAGCGGTCGTTGATTCTCACTCCAGTTCCAGCCAAATCCTTGTGCGGTGAAGTACGCTAGCTCGAGCGTGATCTCCATGGCTGCGCCCAGGCACGAGATACCGACCGACGCAACAACCAGCCAGAATCCCCAGTAGCCAAAAACAGGAGTAAGGAGCGTCGGCAGTTGAGAATAATGCTCGAACTTCACACCTGCCGGCGCGAAGATCATCGCCGCCAGTATCAAGACAGCGATGGAGATCACGGAACCAAAACTCATTCCGCCCGTCGCGATTATTCGATTGATTCCAACGTAGCCTTCGTTCCACTCATCTTCGATCGCGCCTGATGAGTAGAAGAAAAAGAGATACGGCGAGATCGAAGCGCCTAGAATAGACACAGCCACAAACCAATAGTGCGCTGAATCATGCTGCGGAAGGGACGGCGCCGCTCCGCGTAAAACGTGCGACCACGGCGGATGGACCACGATCGCGCCGACGACGAAGCACAGCGTAATCAAGCCGAGAATCGAAACGCCTTTTTCGATTACGCCAAACGTGCCTTTCCATATCACCAGCCAAATCACCAGCGCCACCGGCAAGGCCCACCACGGCAAAGCAATCCCAGTGGCGAGGTTGAGCGCGATGCAGACGCCGCCGACCTCCGCCGACAGGACGAGCAAACTCACAAGCCCCAATACGAGGTAGAGAAACGCAAAATAGTTGAAACCGAAGCGTTCGCGAATCGCGTCCGGGATCGTGCGGCCGCTGACCGCCGCAAACCTGCCAGCCTGCTCGACGAGAAAGATGATGCAAGTCCCACCGAGCACAATGGCCCAGATCAGTTGGAAGAAGAAGCCGGCGCCGGCTTGCGCGGCGGTAGCGATCGATCCGATCTCCAGAAAACCGCCCACGCTCGTCACAATGCCGAGTGCAATCTCCAGGATCTTCTTCATGAGTGTTGCTGCAACCTAATCGAGTTTTTCTCTGCTTCGCGCAGCCAACCGGCAAACAGTGCAAGACCTGCGATCACGTAAACCAGTCCGGCGGGAATCCACATGATCAATCCGCCGAGCTGTTGGTCTTCCAACGGCGTCAGTCCCCAGGAGCTCGTCAGGCCCACATACGATGGATACCAAACCGATCCGGCGAAAGTGATCAAAGCGCCGAGCACACCACTGTGAATTGAAGTAGTGAAGACATAGAGCACTGCGGCGCCGTAGCCCATCGCTCCACGTGGTCCATGAATCAGTGCCCACCAAAATAGTAGTGCGGAGATCAGAAATGAAAGATGTTGCGCGGTGTGTACCGCTTCGTTGTGAAGCACTGCTTCGAATAAGACTGGAATGTGCCAGGTCCACAAAGCAATCGCGTGGACCAACCAGGCGACGAGCGGAATCGTGAGTGTTCGCCACGTGCGATTGACCCAACGAATTTTTCCGAGGTTACCCATGCGCCGTGACCAACTGAGCGGCAAGGCCCACAAGAAGACGATCAACGGACGGCCAAGCACAAGTAGCGGCGCAGCCACCAACATCAGCACTTCGTGCTGGGTCATGTGTGCCGAGAAAAGCACACTTCCCCAGGCATGCATCGGCGAAATGAGTGCGACGAACAACACGAACCAGCCGCCGGCAAAGCAGAGCGCTTCCCAGTTGCGGATCGTCCTGCGTTTGAACGACTCACGCCAGAGACGACGCAGGCCAATGACGAACAAGATCGCGGAGAGTGTGAGTGAGATTACTACGAGCGGTTCAAAACTCCACGCGCGCGCGAGGTCGTGCCAGTTGTGCGGCTTGCCTTCATGGAACAAGAGAACCGGTTTCACGCAAAGGCGCAAAGGCGCAAACAAGACAATACCTCCGAGGTAAACTTTGCGTCTTTGCGCCTTTGCGTGAAACATCATTGCTCACCATTGGCAAGGATCGAATAATACTGTCGCGATCCCCTGCGCCAGTATCACCAGAAATGACATGACACTGCTCAAGATTCCTACCACTGCAATAAATCGAGTACGCGTCGCAAGATCAACTGCTTCCGTAGGCCAAACCACACCTGCCCGTTTCCAGATCACATATGCGACCACCGCATTAGCGACCGTCAGGACCATCGCCGCCAAAGTCACAACATAGAGCGCCAGATTGTGCTGCGCAGCACAAGACTGCCGGACCAAAACATAACTAGTCTCCATTGAGATCGCGCCGATAATTGGCGGCAGCACCACTAATAACCAAAGCCCCTTCGGAGTTGTTGCTTGAACTTCCTGCGACATCTCATTCACCCAATTCGCGGCGTGAAGTAAACTACTCCGTAGATCAACAGCCAGATTCCCACTACCCAGTACCAGTAAACCGCCAGCGTAACGATGTCCACGCGATGCTTCATATCGTACTCGCGCGTGAAGATCCACACGGCGAGCAACACTGCTTCAGTCGTCATAATTGCCAGATGCATCATGTGCATGCCCAGCAGAAACCAGACCACCGAACCGTAGGCGTTGCTGTCCCAACGAAAGTAGACTGCCGAGAACTCAAACCCTCGCAACACGAGCGCGATGACGCCGCAAATGACCGCGGTGACTAGACCGACCTGCGACATGAAGCGGTCACCGCGCCGCGCTGATAGATCAGTCAACACCATCGGGATACAGCTCAGCACGAGCAGAATGGTGTTCAGCGTGCCATACAACAGTTGCGGCAGTGGTTTGAGCGTCGCTGTCAGTTCGGCGACGGGCGGCGGCCACAACGCGAAGTTTTGCCGCAGGTAAAAATAGGTAGCGATCAGGATCGCAAACATCGACGTCTCGATGGCGAGCAAAAGATTGTTGCCCCACCAAACCGGATCGTAGGTGTCGAACTGATGATGCGGCAGCTCGGAAATGTCGATGACAGCTCGTGTACTCATACTTCCTTTGGTTGCAACTCGCGCGGCGGCGAAACAGGTTGCGAACGCTCACCGGTTTCTCGCGCGGTGCGGTTCTCGTAGTTGGGATCGCCAAAAAACCAACAGGTGAGCGCGATCCCTGCCAGGATCGCCCCAACTAGAAACGCCCAGGGCGTGAAGATGCCGGCTATGAAAGTCACTGCGGTCGCAAGCGCAACACAAAACGGCCAGGGTGATGGACCAGGAATGTCAAACTTCAACTCCGGCTGCGAATCCAACACACTCGTGACGAGTGTTTCACGTTTGGTCGTGCTCAACCCACGCACCACCGGCGCGTCAGGAGTCGCTTGCCAAAGCGGATACCGACCCTGGACCACCGGTATGTTATGAAAGTTGTAGTTCGGCGGCGGCGACGTCGTGGACCACTCCAGTCCATCAGCAGCCCAGGGATTATCGCCTGCGACCTCACCAGCGCGGCGCGCCCAAAAAACATTGATGATGAACACCAGCACGCCTGCCGCCAGAATGAACGCGCCAATCGACGCGATCAGATTCAACGTGGCCCAACCAGTCTCAGGCAAATAGGTATAGACTCGACGCGGCATGCCGTTGAGTCCGAGTTGATGCATCGGAAAGAAGACGAGATTGAAACCAACGAACATCAACCAGAAGTTCCAATGTCCCACGCGCTCACTCAACATGCGACCGGTCCACTTCGGAAACCAGTAATAGAAAGCGCCAAAGAGTGGGAACACCGATCCACCAATCAAAACGTAGTGGAGGTGTGCGACGACGAAGAACGTATCGTGGATTTGTAAATCCAGTGGCACTGAAGCGAGCATCACTCCCGTCAGCCCGCCGATGATGAAGATTGCAAAAAATCCGAGCACGAAAAGCAGCGGAGTCTTGATGTGCAACTTTCCGCCCCAAAGCGTCGCGATCCAACAGAAGATCTGCACGCCGCTGGGAATGGAGATCATCATGCTTGCAGCAGTGAAGAAGCTCTGTCCCATTTGCGGTATCGGCGTGGCAAACATGTGGTGAACCCACAAACCAAACCCGATGAAGCCGGTCGAAATCAGCGACAGCACCAGCGCGAGATAGCCAAAGATCTTGCGCCGCGAGAACGCGATGACGATCGGCGAGATAAAACCGAGGGCGGGAATGAAGATGATGTAGACCTCCGGATGTCCGAAGAACCAGAACAGGTGTTGATAGAGAATTGCGTCGCCGCCTTCAGCCGGATTGAAAAAATGCGTGTCGATTAATCTGTCGCTGGCGAGAAAACTACTGGCAAGCATCACCGCCGGCATTGCGAAAATGATCATGAACGAAGTGACAACTTGCGCCCAAACAAACAACGGCAGGCGATTGATCGACATTCCCGGAGCTCGCATCTTGAAAACACTGCCGATGATGACCACCGCGCCGACAAGCGCAGAGATTTCGGTAAAGGTGATCATCTGCGCCCAGATGTCGACACGTTTCCCCGGCGAATAACTCGGACCAGCCAATGGCACGTACGCGAACCACCCTGCATCCGGTCCAGTGTTTAGAAGAAAGCCCGTATACAACAGAATTCCACCGATTAAGTAGACGAAATAGCCATAAAGGTTGAGTCGCGGAAAAGCCACGTCGCGCGCGCCAATCATTAACGGCACAAGATAGATTCCCATCGCCGTCATCATCGGTACCGCGAAGAGAAACATCATCGTCGTCCCATGAACGGTGAAGATCTGGTTGTACTGATCCGGACTGAGAAAGTGATTGTTGGGTCGCGCGAGCTGAAGTCGCATCAGCGCTGCCTCGATTCCGCCAAAGATGAAGAAAACAAACGCCGTGACGATGTAGCGCTTCGCGACCGATTTGTGATCGGTATCAATAAACCAGCCAGTCACTCCACTCGGCCGCGCCCACGTGCGCTCGAGCTCTTTCCGTTCGCGTTCCATTGCGGCGGCCAATTCCTGGTCGTCGATTGTGGTTTTTTGTATTTTTTGTGCCTCTTTGTAGCTCATTTTAGACTCTGCAAGTAGTCCAACAACGACTGCAAATCTGAATCACCCAAATTGTTTTGCGGCATCTTGTTGCCCGGTTTTATCGACTGTGAATCCTTGATCCACTGCGCCAGATGATCGCGCGTGTTTGCGAGTGTCGCCGCCGCGATCGTGTTGCGACTCGCAACGTGCGTCAGGTTTGGTCCAATGTTCGAACCCGCGGGCGTGCCATTAATCGAATGACACATGACGCAGGTTGAAGTAAGAAACACCTGCTGTCCGTGCTTCTGCGAATCGGTTGTTGGCGTCAGCGAAGTTTGCGTTTGATTTTGACGCCAGGCATTGAACTGATCCTGCGGTTCGGCGACGACCCAAAGCGCCATCTGCGCGTGCTGCAAACCGCAGTATTCCGCGCACTGACCCCGATAAACGCCGGGCTTGTCCGCCTGTAGCCAAATGGTGTTGATCTTGCCTGGAATCAGATCTTTTTTGCCGGCAAGGTTCGGCACCCAAAAACTGTGAATCACGTCGCCGCCCTTCAAAGTAAAAGTGACCGGCACGCCCACCGGAATGTGGATCTCATTCGCAGTCGTAAAAATGTTGCTAGCATCAACGTCCTGATAACGAACTTCCCACCACCACTGATGGCCCGTCAGTTCGATTGATAGACCACTCTTGTGCGCCAGATCCGCCGTCAGGGATCGACCTGCCGAAAAACTGACGATCAAGAAAAAGAACATGATGATGATGGTAATCGTCACTGCACTGATCACAGCGTTGCGTCGACGGCGCTCCTGTTGCGGCTGTGGTTCGAGAATCGGCGTGCTTGCGAACTGTGGCTCGCGAGTTCGTTGTCGCAAAGCGAGCAGCAACGCGATCATGACGGTGACGAACACGATCGTGCAGACGACGAACATCAACCACCAGAGGCGACTCAGACTATCCGCTTGTGGTCCGGCCGGGTTGATCGAATTCTGAATGCCGCCGCACGACGACAGACACAGCATTGCGCACAGCGCAAACAAGCACCCAAGGATCCGCCGCTTTGTGGTGATGGCTTGGATCATCAGAACGGTGGAGCAGTAGTCTGCTGCGGCGGCTTCCTTTCTGTGCGCTCTTCGGAGCGACGTGCGTTCATCGAGTCGTTTCGAGTTGGCGCGACGTCTTTTCGCAACTGCCCGCTCATCGAGCGAACGTAGGCGACAATCTCCTGAATCTGAGCGTCTGGAATTTTTTGACGAAAAGAGGGCATGCCGTTGGGACGGCCCTCGACGATCGTCGAATAGATGTTTTGCGGTTCGTCACCGTAGATCCATTTCTCGTCCATCAACGCTGGTCCAATGCCGCCACCGCCGTTGAAGTGGCAGCCGCTGCAGTTGTACTGCGTAAACAACCGCTTGCCTTCGCTGGTGTCGTATGCTCGTTGCTCCGAAGGATTTTGAATCGGCTGCTGTAACCCTGCGGCGCCGGGATGAATGTCACTCATCGTGACGTCGTAAGATTTGAACGTCGATGGAGGCTGGCTGAACTGACGCTGCTCGCGTTTGCATGAAGCAAAGAGAAAGACAAAACAAAAAGACAGACTCACGCAAAGTCGCAAAGACGCAAAGATATTCTTAATCGCCCAATTCCTTTTGCGACTTTGCGCCTTTGCGTGAGAATTTTCGCTAAACACCGTTGCCTCCTTTATCTGTATCGACTCGCGGCACCCGGTAGTCTTCGAGAATGCGATCGATATCTCCGCGACGCCTTTCCATCACCTGCTCCACCTGGTCCTTCAGGTCCTGATCGCCGCGACGGACGCCCATCGAGATATCGAAAACGAATGGCAGGAACGGTTGATCGATCTGCGGCGAGACAGGCACGACCTCCATCGGCAGGCGCGACTGTTTCGCAAAGTAACCTGCCAAAGGCCCCCAAACAATTGCCAGGTCGATGTCACCTTTCGCTACTGCGTCGACGATGCGTGCGGGTGGATTCTGTTGGCTGTAATCGCCGTAGAGTGTGTAGCCACGAACATTGTCGATGATGTTCCGTCTGCTGAGCGCGTGTGCAGGTGGCGCGTTGCTGAAATCATCGCCGATCATCTGCACGCCGATGCGGAGCGTCTTCAGAATAGGATCGTCGAGCGAGTTGATCTTGAGTTTGCGGTCTTTGCGATAGAGGAAGACATAGGTTGAGCGATAGTACGGTTTGGTCGTTAATGCCATTTCGAAGCCGGCAGGCACGCCAATGACGACGTCGCAGACGCCCGACTTCAATGTGTTGCGGAAGAAGCCGCGTCGTTGTGCCCACCACGTGTACTCGACGCGTTCGTTCAACTCGTGCGCCAACAGCTCCGCGATCTTGTTTTCAAATCCTTCGCCGCGGTCGTTTGAAAACGGAAGATTATTTGGATCGGCACAGACGCGCAGCACGCCCGTGGGGCGTTTGAATTGTTGGATTGGGAGCGATTGAACTGATGTGGGTTTGTGATCGACGCAAGCAGACGCGCTCGACAACAACAAAAAGCCCCACGCAAAGACGCAAAGACGCAAAGAGAACTCCAAAGAAAAGCTTTGCGCCTTTGCGCCTGTGCGTGAAACATCTCCACCGGAGTTAAGGAAGCGCAAAGACATAGAGCATGCCTCCCTTCGTCGTGTAGTCCGGCAAGTCGCCCATCGCTCCGACGAATCCCAAAGCTCCCGTTACATCGCGCGGATCGAGTCCACCGGCGACAATTGCGCCGGACCAACCACCCACACCGGACAAGATCGCTATGTACTGCTTGCCGTCAGGACCGCGATAACTGATCGGCTGACCGATGATTCCCGAGCCGCATTTGAACTGCCACAACACCGTGCCGTTTCGCGCATCGACCGCCTTGAACCATCCATCCATCGTTCCGTAAAACACGACGTCCCCCGCCGTGGCCAACGCACCACTCCACACCGGAAAGTTCTCCGGGATGGCCCACACCTTCTCATTCTTCACCGGATCCCAGGCGAGAAACTCACCACGATTGCCGCCCGGTCCAGCGTACATGCGCACGTTCGCGCCAACGTAAGGCGTGCCGGCGATATAGTTCGCCTCCAGTCCTTCCATGTCCATGCAAAGGTTTTGGTGCGGGATATAAACCAGACCGGTCCGCGGCGAGAACGCCGATGGCTGCCAGTCTTTTGCGCCTGGTGCAGCCGGGCAAATTTCACGAACGACTTTGCCGACTTCACTCTTTTTCTCGTCGTTGTAGATTAATTGGCCGGTGTTGAGATCGACGCCTTTGGACGACGTGATATATGCGAATGGATTCGCCGAGAGCACCTGGCCATTCGTGCGGTCCATCACGTAGACGTAGCCATTGCGTTCAGGCCGGACCAACACCTTGCGCGTCTGACCATTTACGGGTATGTCCATTAAGATCTGCTCGTTGATACCGTCGTAGTCGTGCAGGTCGTGTGGACTAAACTGATAGAACCAACGCGCTTCACCAGTGTCAGGGTCTCGCGCAAAGATTCCGCAGGTCCATTTGTTGTCGCCAGGACGTTGATCCGGATTCCATGGTCCAGGATTCGCCGTGCCGTGGTAGATCAGGTTCAGTTCGGGATCGTAAGAGATCCAGCCCCACATCGTGCCGCCGCCGATCTTCCATGCATCGCTGGGCCAACTCGTGACGCCGAGATCTTTTCCCTGGTCCTTCGGATAGTACGGATGAAAGTTTGGCCCAATCAGAACGTCCGCGTCCGGACCCGTGTGATACGCGCGCCACGCAATCACTCCGTCGCTGGCATTCAGCGCTGTCAACCAGCCACGCACACCAAACTCTCCGCCGCTATTGCCAACCAGCACTTTGCCTTTCACGACGAGCGGAGCCATCGTGATCGACTCGCCGAGATTGATGTCGCCGACCTTTGTTTTCCAGATGAGCTGTCCGGTGTTGGCGTCGAGCGCAATCGTGTTACCGTCGAGCGTGTTGAAAAACACCCGTCCATCGGAATAGACCATCCCACGATTGACAACATCGCAACAGGCGACTCCCTGCGACGACGACAACGGATTGGATTCGTACTTCCACTTTACCGGCCCGCCAACCCTTGTCAGATCGAGTGCATAGACGATGTTTGGATACGGCGTGACTACGTACATCGTGTTGTTCGCCACGATCGGCGCCGCTTCGTGACCGCGCAGCACGCCCGTAGAAAAGGACCATGCCAGTTTCAAACTGGCGACGTTCGAGGCATTGATATCCTGGAGCCCACTGAAACGTGTGCTGGCGTAGTCCTTGGCAGGCATTGTCCACTGGCCGTCCTCCGGCGCAGCCGTGATACTTGCGCCTGTGGGCGCGGTGAGCACGCGGTTTTGAGACGTAGACGTTGGTTGTGAACTGCGTTGTGTGCAAGCGGCTACCAGCAGTAGTCCGCATGCGACTACCAGCGTTATCTTGAGATTGCGCGGAAGGTTTGGTTTCACTTCCCTGCCCTGATTCGTTCTGAGCGTCGATGGAGCGAGAGACGTTCATACAAAATCTGTGCTAATCATTCGGCGGTGGTCCACCGAAGAAAGGGCAGGTATTATCGTTGCTTCACGCACGTTCGAATATTAGGAGCGCGCGCAAAACGTCCCCTCGCAATGAGAAACAGAACAACACCAGTGAGTCTGTGTAATAAAAGACGACAAAGCTGGACCACGGCTTTGTGCTGGCTACTCGTCTGTCTTGCGTCAGCAACCGCTCAGCAAGCAGTCACTAAGATCTCCGGAGTGGTTTTAGATTCAACCGGCGCAGCCATCCCGCATGCTTCGGTTGAGTTTGGCTCAAATGGAAATACCGTTCGCACAGAAACTGACAACGCCGGAAATTTTACGGTGTTGAGTGCGCAAACGTACGGAATCCTCTCTGTGAGCTCACCCGGCTTTGCGACGGCGACAATCGAGGTCACCCGCGCTGCGGCTGAACCGCTGCAAGTACGGCTCGAACCGGCGGCAATGATCGAGAGAATCGTCGTTAACGCGGACGATGAGCGAATCCCAACCACGCCGGCAAGCCAATTCGCGATCAGCCAGCGCGAGTTGGATGTGGCAGGTGCGCTTACGGTCGACGACGTGCTGCGGCAGGTCCCTGGCTTCTCATTGTTTCGCCGTTCGGGAAGCTTGTCCGCAAACCCCACGTCACAGGGCGTTTCGCTGCGTGGTGTGGGTGCGAATGGAGCCAGCCGTGCGCTCGTGTTGTTGGATGGAGTGCCTTTGAACAGTCCGTTTGGCGGCTGGGTCTACTGGAACCGTGTGCCGCGTGTAAATGTTGAAAGCGTGCAGGTCTACAACGGCGCGACTTCGGATCTTTACGGCAGCGGCGCACTCGGCGGGGTGATCAATATTAAGAGCCGCACGACGCCTGCGTCGCCGGTCGATGTAGAAGTCTCTGCTGGAAACAATACGACCGCGGCGACATCATTCAGCACCGGAAAGTTGTTCGGAAAGTGGGGCTTCGTGGTCGCTGGCCAGGCACTGCACACCGATGGCTACGTGCTAGTGCCTGAAAATCAGCGAGGTTTGGTCGACACCCCGGCAGGTACAGGCGATCTCAGCGGCTCATTTACTCTCTCGCGAGCGATCGGTTCACAAGGACACGCGTTTCTGCGTCTGGGCTCCTTTGGCGAAAGCCGGCGCAACGGAACGCCGATTCAAATTAACGATACGCGGATCTCTTCGATCGATCTTGGCAGTGATTGGACTGCTCAAGAGGCAGGCGATTTTTCAATTCGGTTGTATGGATCGAGTGAGATCTTCAATCAAAACTTCTCGGCGGTCGCGGCAGATCGTGATTCCGAGTCGTTGACCAATCGGCAACGAAATCCGTCGCAACAGGCCGGCTTGGCGCTTCAATGGCGCCGCACGGTTGGAAGTCACCAGTCGATCTCAGCAGGTTTTGAAGGTCGCGAAGTGCGCGGTCACAGTGCTGAGAACACCTTCAACAAC
The DNA here is from genome assembly GCA_035248565.1 of Pyrinomonadaceae bacterium. GTDB lineage: Bacteria > Acidobacteriota > Blastocatellia > Pyrinomonadales > Pyrinomonadaceae > PSRF01. The sequence continues at coordinate 97,157 of DATFHH010000165.1, forward strand.
TCAAGAACTATTGCTTTTGTCGACGCTGGAGGACGGCAGAGATCGTTCGGAGTGTTTGGCGGTGATTCAGTGCGGCTGGGATCGTGGTTTCTCAATTTCGGCGCGCGCTTCGATCGTTGGCTCAACAGTGGTGGATTCTCCGATCGGATTCCCGTGACCGGAGCGCCTTCGTTGAATGACTTCACGGCTCGATCCGAAAATGCTTTCAGCCCGCGCGTTTCCGTTATCAAACGATTCGATCGCGGAATCTCGCTCAGCGCTTCGGCGTATCACGCATTCCGCGCACCCACACTCAACGAGCTCTATAGAAATTTTCGCGTCGGTAACATCGTTACGAATGCGAATGCCGCGTTGCGTGCCGAAAGACTGACTGGCGGCGATGCCGGCATCGGCGTGCAGACGTTGGGCGAACGACTGTTCCTGCGCGGCAACTTCTTTTGGAGCGAGATCGACGATTCAATCGCCAACGTCACGCTTTCGACGACGCCGACGCTTATCACACGTCAGCGACAAAATCTCGGTGCGATTCGGGCGCGAGGAGTAGAGCTTTCAGCAGCCACAAAGTTCTCGCAGCGTTGGGAACTTTCGGGTGAGTATTTGTTGAGCGACAGCACGGTGCTGCGGTTTCCGGCGAATAGAAGTTTGGAAGGTCTGTTGGTGCCGCAGGTGCCGCAACATCAGTTTAACTTTCAGGTCAGTTACACCGACGCAAAGTGGCTGGTCGGCACGCAGGGCAGGTTTGTTAGCAAGCAGTTTGACGACGATCAAAACACGTTGCCGCTCGAGAAGTTCTTCACGCTCGATGCTGATGTGTCTCGTGCTGTTTCGGAGAGACTGAGGCTTTTTGTCGCGTGTCAAAATCTGACGGGCAGCCGGTATCAGATCAGTAGCACGCCGGTGCTGACGGTTGGGCCACCAGTGCTCGTCCGCGCCGGCGCACGATTAAGATTTTAGCCACAAAGAAGCACAAAAATGATTTTATGTACTTCTTGTGTCTCTTTGTGGCTCAAGCAGTGTCTTTAATGTCATCGCGTTTCGCACGGCGGCGCCGCCAGGATCGTTGTTGAAATACGCATACACGTTCGACAAGCGCCAGTCTTTGATTCGCTCAGCCCACGTTTGCAACTGACTCTTCGAATATTCGCCCGCATACTTCGCACGCGTTGGACCGTGAAAGCGAATGTAAGCGAAGTTGGTCGTGATCTCGTGAGGTACTTTCATGTCTGAAAAATCATGAATACAAAGCGCCGCCTTGTGTTTTCGCAGCACCTCGAGCACCTCCGGCACAAACCACGACTCATCGCGAAACTCGACTGTGTACTTGTGCTCAGCCGGCATCAACTCGAGAAACGAATCGAGCCGCTCGACGTTCACTTTCCAACGTGGCGGCAGTTGAAAAAGAATCGGTCCGAGTTTTTGTTCGAGTCGATCGGCGACGTCGAAGAACTTGTCTGAAGAGCTTTTCGGATCCTTCAGCTTCTTCATGTGGGTGATGAAACGACTCGCTTTCACCGCGAACAGAAAGCCGCGCGGCGACGATTCTCTCCAGTTATCGAAGGTCTTCGCGGTGGGAAGGTGGTAGAAGCTGTTATTGATTTCGACGGTATTGAAGTGACGCGCGTAAAACTGAAACATTTCGCTGCCGCGCGTACCAGCGGGATAGAACACTTCCAGCCAATGTTTGTAATGCCATCCGGAAGTGCCAATAAAAAATTTCACTTCAATCCGTACTAATCAGCCCAGTTCGCGGCTTAGTTGCGTGAAGTCTCGCGCTTGCTGCCGATGTATTTCTCAAACCACTCGAGGTTCGCGTTCATCGCCGCCAACTGCATCCTTGGCTCGGTTGGTCCATGCGGCTGACGCGGCAACACCAACATCCGCGTGGGCACGCCTTTCACTTTAAGCGCATTGTAAAACTCGTACCCCTGCGAAATCGGCACGCGAACGTCCGCGTCGCCCTGCTGAATCATCGTCGGCGTGGTCACACTCTTCACATTGAATATCGGCGAGTGTTTTTGATAAGCGTCGAGCACTTCCCAAAACTGTCCGCCAAAGTAATCCGGCACAAAAGCCGGGATGTCTGCGGTGCCGTTGAAGCTCATGAGGTTGGTCACCGGCGCGCCTGCTGAAGCTGCTTTGAAACGTTGCGTTTGCGTCACGATCCAGGTGGTCATGAATCCGCCATAGCTCCAGCCCATCACACCCAATCGCTGTGGATCTGCAACGCCCATTTCGATCACGCGGTCCACGCCAGTTATCAAGTCCTGGTAATCGCCAAAACCCCAGTCGCCCACGTTTGCACGCCGAAACTCAGTACCGTAGCCGCTCGAGCCGCGCGGATTTGCACGCAGAATCGCGTAGCCGCGCGCAGCAAAGGTCGCCAGCGGATAAACGCTACGACCGCCGATAAACGTCTGTTGAAATACACCTGACGGGCCGCCATGAACATTCAGGATCAACGGCACGCGCTGTCCTGCTTGATAACCAACCGGATAAGTCAGTAGTCCTTCGATCTGCTTGCCGTCTTTTGATTTCCAACTGATCACTTCGGTTCGGCCAACCGGTGGTAGCTTTGCGTCTGCGTTCACTCGACTGATTTGCACCGGTGTGAAGTCAGAAACTGAAGCGACGAAGACGTCGCCCGGAGTGTCCGGCGTTTGGCGTACAAAACCAAACGTCGTGCCGGCGCGGTTGAGACTGATTGCGGTGAAGACCGCTGGTGTGGCCTTAATCTCGTTGATGCGATTGCCCATCAGATCAATTGAGTAAATCTGTGTCCCGGTGCCTTTTGCTTCGCTGAAGTAGATCCGTTTGCCGTCAGCAGACCAACCTGCGATTTCCGGTTGACCATCAAATGTTGCGCTGAGGGTTTTGGGTTGTCCTCCACTGGTTGCGAAGATTTGAATGAATCCGTTCTCCGCCCAGCGCGGTGGATTGTCGCTGGCAAGAATGGCAATCGACTTTCCGTCAGGGGAATAAACAGGATTACTCTCGGCCGCGCCTGTGTTTGCGAGCGGCGTGACTTTGGCGCTTGCGACTTCGAGAATCGAAACGTCCGAGGTGGTCCAATCGTTGGCCAGCGGCGACTTCGTGTGGCTGAAAGCTATCCGCGAGCCGTCACTGGACCAGTCAAAGTCTTCGACGTTGTAGTTCTCGGTGGTCAGCTTGCGTGGCTCACGTTTGCCGTTCGCGTCCTTTTGAATCGTGATTACATACAGACGTGAGAACTTGGTGTTTTCATCGACCCAATGAAAGTCGTTCTTCGCTTTGTCATTCTTCTCTTCCTCTTCGGTCTTGGAATCGGACATCGTGAACGCGATCGAGCGACCGTCAGGCGACCAGTCGAAGTTTGATATGCTGCTTTTGACATCCGTCAGTGGCTCAGCTTCACCGCCGTTCACGTTCAATAGATAGAGGTTGTTCTTGTTGTCCTTGCGATTGGAGGTGAAGGCAATCCAGTTGCCGTCAAGCGACCACTTCGGATTACCCGACGACTTCTCGCCGAACGTCAGTTGCATGCTCTGCTTGGTGGCGATGTTGGCCATCCAAAGCTGCGTCACATACTCGCTTTTGTCCGGAGTCATCACTGCGTCGCTAACCGTGTAGATCACGCGTTTACCGTCAGGAGAAACTCTCGGGCTGCCCACGGCTCTAAGTTTCAACTGCATCTCTGGAGTCCAGGTCTGTGCATGCGCGGCGGAGGTAAAGAGGACGAGAAGGATCAGAGTTGTAGCTAGTGACTTCATGGTGGTTTCTCCTGAATTGGATTACGGCCGGCGCAGACTTTTTACTCGTGAGCGTTTCGAAAGTCAACAGATTCAGTGTAATCTGCGAATCTGTAGCCATGATCTCGTTATCGGCAATTGAGGATGCGCGGCCTGTGCTCGCGAACACCGCGATGCGCACGCCGCTCGTGCGTTTCAATGTTCCGTCTGCGCCGGTTGAGATCTACCTGAAACTGGAAAATCTGCAGCCGATCGGATCTTTCAAGATCCGTGGTGCTGCTAACGCGATTGCGCGTTTGTCGCCTGAAAAGCTCGAGCGTGGGGTAGTGACTGCATCGGCGGGCAACATGGCCCAGGGTGTAGCGTGGTGTGCGCGCGAGCTTGGTATTCAGTGCACCGTGATCGCTCCTGCGACCGCGCCCGAGACGAAAGTCGCCGCCATCGAGCGGCTTGGTGGACGCGTGATCAAGGTTTCGTTTGAACAGTGGTGGCGAGCATTTGAAGAGCGTTCGTATCCTGGTGTTGATGGAACGTTCATTCACGCTTTTGACGACGCCGATGTGATGGCGGGTAATGGCACGATTGCATTGGAGATTCTGGAAGACTTGCCGGATGTCGATGCAGTAGTGATTCCATGGGGCGGTGGCGGGTTGACGTGCGGCATTGCGTCAGCGCTTCGTGTGTTGCGGCCACAGTGCAGGATCTTCGCGGCGGAAGTTGCGACTGCCGCGCCACTCACTGCTTCGTTAGCCGCAGGCGCTCCTACTGAGGTCGACTACCAACCATCCTGGGTCGATGGCATCGGCGCGAAAGCAGTCTTTCCACAGATGTTCGAACGCGCGCGCCAGTTGATCGACGGCTCACTCGTCGCAGATCTATCTTCTGTCGCGGAAGCCCTACGTCTGATGGTCGAACATAATCACATCGTCGCGGAAGGCGCCGGCGCCTGCCCGGTCGCCTGCGCTCTCTCCGGCCGCGCCGGTTCCGGAAAAATCGTCTGCATCATCTCCGGTGGCAATATCGACACCGCAAAACTAGTTGGCGTACTCAGCTAACACATTTTGTGTGCCTTTTTGTGGCCGGCTTTGATTGCCAACAGGTGACAGGACGGCTTCTAACACGGGGCGCAACTGTGAGAGTTGTTTGAGGCGGATCACGAAGTCCCAGGCGCGTTCGAACTTCTTCCACCCGGCACTGTAGAAGAAATGTTTCACTTGATGTTTGAACGACTCATGCGCGGAGGAGGCGCTGAAAATGTTGGACCAGCGATAGAACTCTTCATACGCCCAGTCATAACCACTCTTAAGTTCCTCAGAAGACATGCAAGTTGGTCGATAAACAACGTGGCGCGTGTCGTAGAGGTCCCAGTCGCGCGTTACCACTCGATTGCGTGCGTCCATCTCAGCGAATAATTGCGTGCCGGGATACGGCGTCAGGATGTGAAACGTCGCGGTCGTGATTCCAACATCGACAGCCCAATCAACCGTGCGCGCAAACACATCACGATCGTCACCATCAAGTCCAAAAACAAAACTGCCATTGATCATGATGCCGAGACTGTCCAAACGACGCACTACTTCGCGATAACTTCGTCCAAGATTCTGACGCTTCCCTGCTCCTTTGAGACCATCGCTCGAAAGAGTCTCGAATCCTACAAACAAACTCCGCAGTCCTGCGGCCGCGGCCTCTTCAACCAGATCATCGCGCAGAATCGAGTCGACGGTTGCTGCTCCCTGAAAAACCCGGCCCATGCCTCGCATGCCACGAAACAGATTTCGCGCGAAACGCGCATTACCCAAAAGATGATCGTCCAGAAAGTAGAGATGACGGCCAGGCAGACGCGCAATCTCCGCGAGTGCGTCGTCAACCAGTTGCGTGTAGAACGAACGCCCGCCTTTGAAAAAACCGTCCTTGTAACAGAACGTGCAGTGATGTGGACAACCGCGCGAGACGACGATCGAGTTTGGCACGAGATAGCGGTGTCGTTGAATGAGATCGCGTCGTATCGGCGGCAACGTTTCGAGTGTGCGAACTGAAGTCTCATAGCGCGGATGCGACGTCCCTGCCGCGAAGTCCTGTAGAAACTGCGTAAACGTGTGCTCGCCTGGTCCAAGGAAGATCGTATCTGCGTGGGGCATTGCCTCTCCCGGCAGTGATGTGACGTGGAGGCCACCGAGAACAACGTAAGAACCACGCGCGCGATACTGATCGGCGATCTGATAAGCACGATACGCGTTGGTGATATAGACCTGAATGACAACCAGATCGGGTTGGTCGTCGAGATCGAGCTTCTCGACGTGTTCGTCTTGCAGGGAGATTTCGAGATCCGGATCGAGATAAGCAGCGAGCGTGGCTAACCCAAGTGGCGGAAAGAGCGAGTACTTAATCGGCCGCCAGTAAGGGCTCGTCGCTTCCGTCAACGCCGGAAGTATGAATTTCACGCTCTTTAGTGATCGCCTCAAAGTACGAGGCACTATAGATTACTTTACAATGCAGAGTCAAAGATAAAACGACCTAAGAGCGCGCATTTTACGCGTATTAAGATGAGAGACTTAATGAGCCACGAAAGAGCAGAAAAGGTGTACTTTGGCGCCATATTGCGGCTGATCTACAATAGCCGCCGCTTCGTAAGCCCAGCACCTCCCCCGGATTGATCGAATTTGTCGTTCCCCGCACGTAAAACCATTGGCCGCTACGAAATCTACTCCCAACTTGGCGCGGGCGGTATGGGCGAAGTTTATCTCGCGCACGACAGGAAACTCGACCGCAAAGTCGCCTTAAAGATTCTGCCCTCCGACGTTGTCAGCGATAAAACAGACAATCGTGCGCGTCGCTTTGTGCAGGAAGCGAAGGCGGCCTCAGCGCTCAATCATCCAAACATTCTGACGATTTACGAGATCGACGAGTTCGACTCTGCACCGTTCATTGCAACGGAATACGTCGACGGCGAAACACTGCGCCAGCGCATCAGAACCAGTTCGTTAACCTCGAGCGAAGCGCTTGACATCGGGATTCAAGTCGCCAGCGCGCTTTGGGCGACTCACAGTGTCGGCATCATCCATCGCGACATTAAGCCTGACAACGTCATGCTGCGTCGCGACGGCATTGTTAAAGTGCTCGATTTCGGTCTGGCAAAACTATGTCGCGAACCGCACGTAACCCAGACTGACTCGCTCGCGCCCACGCAAAATTTAATCAACACCGGCGCGGGCATCATAATGGGCACGGTTCACTACATGTCTCCCGAACAAGTGCGAGGATTTGAAGTAGACTCACGAACAGACATCTGGAGTCTGGGTTGCATGCTCTACGAAATGATTTCAGGTTCTCAACCGTTTTCCGGTGAAACAGGCATTGACGTGATGACTGGAATTCTGAATCGTGAGCCTGAACCGCTTCTGCCTCACCTGCTGAATGGACCACGGGGTCTCGAGCGTGTTGTGTCACGCGCCTTGCGCAAAGACCGTGAAGAACGCTATCAGACAGTGAAAGACCTGCTGATCGATCTCAAAGACCTGAAGCGAGAGCTCGAGACGTCGTCGCAAAGAGTTTTTGCTGACCGATCCTCTGGAGGATTTTCGGCCGAGATGGTGCCGGAAAGGTCGATCGCTGTCCTCTACTTCGAGAACATGAACGCAGAAAAAGAGAGCGACTACTTCTGCGCCGGCATGACAGAAGACATCATCACTGACCTTTCAAAGATCAACGAACTCAAAATAGTTTCGCGAACTGACGTGCTTCCTTTTCGCAATAAAGAGGTGAACACGCGCCGCGTTGGTGAAGCGCTGCGCGTGAATTATATCGTCGAAGGAAGCGTGCGAAAAGCCGGTAATCGAATACGCATCACGGCGCAACTCGTCAGCGTTCGCGATGGCTATCATCTGTGGGCCGAACGGTTCGATCGTTTAGTTGACGACATTCTCGACGTACAAAACGAAGTGTCGCAAAAGATCGTCGAGGCGCTGAAGGTCTCGTTGAGTGATTCTGAACGCGAGCTGCTGACGCAAAAACCCACAGACGATCTGCGCGCTTACGACTTCTACATGCGTGGACGCGAGTTGCTGTACCTCAAAGGTAAGAGAAACACCGAGAGCGCGATCGAGATGTTTACGAATGCGGCGGCGATCGATCCGGGCTTTGCATCGTCCTACGCGGGCTTGGCCGAAGCGTACTCGTCGATGTACGAGTGGTACGATGGCAGCTCTTCGTGGCTGAGCAAAGCCATCGAGATGAATCAGAAGGCGCTTGGGCTCGAGCCGACATCGTTGGACGCAAAGTTCGGCATCGCGATGGTCTACTTCCATCAGCGGCGATTGCGAGAGGCGAAACGCAGTCTCGAGGAGATCCTCAAAGAGAACCAGGAGTTTTATCCAGCGCACCTGCGACTCGGAATGATTGCCGAGTTGTTGAACGATCTCGAAGGTGCGTTGAAGTATTATCGTCGTGCCTCTGAGCTGAAGCCATACGACGAAGATGCCTGGAGATTCCTTGCGGGAGTTCATCGCAAGTTGGGAAACACTGAGGCTGCGGAAGATGCTGCGCTGAAAGTCGTCGAGATCACTTCGCGAAAGCTCGAAGCGAGTCTCGACGATGTGATCGTGATGAGCCGGCTTGCGGAAGCGTATGCCAGGTTCGGCAGTAAAGAAGCGGCAATTGCAACGCTGAAGCGCGTGTTGGAGCTGGAACCAAACGATGGTCTCGCAGTTTACAACTGTTCCTGCGCGTATGCGCTGCTTGGAGAGAAGAACGCGTCGTTAATTCTGCTGCGGCACGCTTATGAGATCGGCTTTAAAGCAGTGGTCCACTGGGCCAGGACTGATAATGCGTTTCAGGGAATGCATGAAGATAAAGAGTTTCAACAACTATTGACTGAGAGTAGTGATTAAAGGAGAACATCGATGCCTAAGTATGTGATTGAACGAGTCGTACCCGGGGCCAGCAAATTGTCATCAGCGGAATTGAAGGCAATGTCGCAGCGATCGTGCAATGTCCTTAATGAATTGGGACCACAGATCCAGTGGATTCACAGCTACGTCACTGACAATAAACTCTATTGCGTTTACATCGCGCCGAATGAGGAAATGATCCAGGAACACGCGCGTCGCGGCGGATTTCCAGCGAATCATGTGGCGCAGGTAAAGACTCTTATCGATCCAACGACCTCTGAAGAATGATTGACGCGATGGACGTTCGTTCAATTCAGAAGCCGCTCAAGGAAAAGTATCGCAGCGATCCGAGCAGTTCGTGTATCACTTTGAAAGCTCACAGCGATCAAGTTGATACGCCGATCGCGTGCTCGGTGGAGGTTGGTCAGCGGTTACTTGAAGCACAGGCGCACAGCGGTGTCGGTGGACCAGGCACCGCGGCATGCTCGGGTGATCTCTTGCTCGGCGCGCTCGCGGCGTGTGCTCAACTCACTTGCCAGCTCGTTGCGACCGCGATGGGAATTCCGTTTGAGCATATTGGAGTCGATGTTGAAGGGCAGATGGATCTGAGCGGCACGCTTGGGATTTCGAAGGACGTGCCGGTCGGTTTTCAGGACATCCACGCGCGGTTTGATATCCGCGCACCGGAAGCGACGGCGGAACAGTTGGCTGCATTAAAAGAGAAGACAGAACAGTATTGCGTGGTCATGCAAACGCTACTGAGGCCACCGCCAATAAAGACAACTTGGGCCACGGATTAAACGGATGAAGACGGATCTGCAGCAGTTGCCGTCATTTGAAGGGGCCACCGCGTGGCTCAACCGGCAACTTGCGTCACGACAGACCAAAGGTCATCCGACGCTGGTTCACTTCTGGTCCATCAGTTCTGAAACCTCTAAATCCAATCTGTCGCAGGTGGCCGAGCTGCGCGATCAGCGCAAGCGCGAAGGTTTGCGTGTGATTGCCGTGCACGTCCCTCGATCAGAAACGGAAAAAGATCCGCGCGTGGTGCGCGAAGCAATCGGACGTCTCAATCTCACCGAGCCATGCGCACTCGACAACGAACACTCCTTAGGCAAAGCATTGCTCAACGGAGATGACGCTCTTCCGGCGTACTATCTGTTCGATCACAACGGCGAATTGCGCAGTTCTGCCATCGGGGCCAACGGTTTGCAGACGGTCGAAGATGAATTGGACCAGATGCTCGCACATCTGCGCACGCACAATCCGTTTTGCCCGGCGTGTGAGTTGTTTCTAAATAAGGAGGCGATGTTCTGTTCGGAATGCGGTTCGCCGTTGACGCTGCCGGGCTCCGCGACGCATCCTTATTATGAAAATCACTTCTATTCTTCCCTTCCGACGATTCGACTCGCGAACCCGGATCCATTGATCGGTCACGTAATCGGCGGCAAGTACAAACTCGTGGCCCGACTCGGCGAGGGCGGCATGAGCGTGGTCTACCGCGCTAGTCGCGTTCACATCGGAGACGATGTAGCGGTAAAGATCCTGACCGGCAAATACGTTAAAGACGACGCCGCGCTCGCGCGATTTCGGCGCGAAGCGCGTGCGGCCGCGATGTTGCGCCATCCCAATGTGATCACGATTCACGACTTCGGTGAGACTGATGATGAGCATGCGCCGGCTTTCATCGTGATGGAATTTGTCAAAGGAACGCCATTGCGCGAACTCTTGAGCACGGAAGACCACTTCTCCGTCGAACGTGCCGTGCGCTTGATGCGTGGAATTTGTGCGGGCGTCGGCGCGGCTCACCGTCAAGGTGTGGTCCATCGCGATCTCAAACCGGAGAATATTCTTGTAGTTGCGCCTGATGATGACTTCGAAGTCGAGAATGTGCGAGTTGTTGACTTTGGACTCGCGAAACTACTCGCCGATGCGGGTGCGACAACGAGCGGCGCAGTAGTAGGCACGCCTTTTTACATGTCGCCTGAGCAATGTTTGGGTGAGCCACTCGACGCGCGTTCAGATGTTTACAGCTTGGGCGCGATGTTTTACGAAATGCTTTCCGGCAAGAAGCCGTTCGACTCAGAAACTGTTTCAGGAGTCATCAACCGGCACCTATCCGAACCACCGCCACCGTTTCCGCCATCGCTGGGAATACCAAGACGCATCTCCACCGGGATCATGCATGCGTTGTCAAAAGATCCGGACGACCGCCCACAAAACGCGACGGAACTCGCGCGCCAGATGCAGTTAGTTTGAGGCTAACGTTTCACCATTCCAGATACATTGATCAATGAAGACACGTTTTTTGGCACAAATTGGCCACTTTATTGACGGGTTATGAGGCTGCTGGTAGAATGCCGCGCGTTTTTGCACAAACCAACAACACCATCGCGATTTGATTGATCCGGCCGCCTCGAGCCGAGTCTAAAATCATTTGTCAAAAAGCTCTAGTCCGACACATTACGTGTCAGAAAGACGGACAACCTCATGGCCGATCACAATGACCCAAACGCGGTCAATTCAATATTCTCCGACATCGATGTGAGTGCTGCCGATCTCTACGACCTGTTCGGCTTTCCAAGTGCCGACACAGATGGTGGTGAAAAGGTAGTAATTGCACTCACCTTCGCTTCGGTGCCCGCAACCGGCGTCTTTGACACTGACATGCTCTACCGCATTCAGATCTCTGGCGATCCGCGCGTGGGCGGTACCGGCGAAGACGAGCATACGTTGAAGGGTTTGTTGAGATACTTCGACGCGCTCAAAGAGAAATATCTTGGACCAAGCAAAGCTGCGGAGATTCGCGTAACTGTCGATCAGAATCACCAGGCAACAGTTAAATTCATTAACTTCCCTGGCGCCAGCTTCGTAACAGTGATTGATACGAACCAGGTCCGCACGATCCAGACACCCGACGGCCACGCGATCAAGGCTTACATCGGCGGCCGCGACGACGCTTTCTTTAATGATCTGACCGGTTTCTTCCGTTCAATTAATTACGCGCCGCAGTTTTACCACGTGCCTCACACGATGACTTCAGCGCGCGAGTTGAAGATTCCCAAGACGCTGCTCGAGCTCGAAGGCAATCATCTTTTCAATTTCGATCCAAACGATCCGGAATGGGGTTATCACGGAAACAAACGCGAACTGCCGCCGGGACCGCTCACCTGGGACGGCGATAAGTTTTTCAAAGACGCAAACGGAAACTACCGTTTCGTTTACAGCGGCAGAGACTGTCAGGCCGGCATCAATATCAACGCAATTATTCTCGAGATTCCGCTGGGGTTTATCACTAAATCACCCGAACGCGATCGCATCGTCAACTGTTGGGGCGAGAGCTGGGTACTCAAAGCCGCCAACAAGATTGAGACCATTCCCGATCATCCTTTCTGGCTGGAACATCCGTGGGCGCTCATCGATGCAATCAAGCTCGACGACGAGTTGAAAAAGTACAAGCTCGTCGATACTGACGGCCAGCCTTTCGCCGACGCGGCTTTAAGTGAACGCGAAGACAACCGCCAACTCGGCGCCAACAACTTCTGGCTGGCGCCACACTTCATCAAACGACTGGCCCATCTCGGCTGGGGCTTTGGTCCATCGATCACCGCACTCGGTTTGCAAACTTCGTTCGATCACGACAACTCGCCAGTGTCAGTTTACAAAACTTACACGCTCGTCACCGCCGCATTTCCGCGAGTAAAGAAAACTCTCTTCCAGCGACTCAACATGCCTGACGACTCGTGGAATCCGAAAGGTCTCGACATTCCGCTGCGGCGTCCGTTCGAGATCTTTGTTCCGAATGTTTGCGCCATCGATATGGATACAACGGGCACGTGGCCTTTTGGCCGTCGACCTGAAGATCAGGTTGCGACTCGTTTCCTGTCGATGTTTCTCGATCATTCAGCGGAGTTGAATGGGAAGAAGTACCACGTCGAATTGCTCAACGATCAAGCTCTGTGGGATGCCGCGCCGATCGAACCAAAGACAGTGCCGAACCCGCAGAAGAACGACAAAGAGTTTCTGACGGAGTTTCCGTATCTAGCCGAACCTTGGTAGCGGAAGAAATCTATCCACAGATTACGCAGATTTTGATGAACAACACAGAATTCGAAATCGAACTCGAACGAATCGATCAAGGCATTGCTGAGCTTGAAAGCAGCGCTCTGAAGCCCCCGATCGATCGCGTGAAGATCACGAAGCTCGCCTATCTCCAGTACCAGCGTGCTTCACTCACCGGAAACCTCGCCGAACTTACCGCCGCCGAGAAGTCGCTTGACTGCGCGATTCAACACCTCGGCCGTGACGGCGATCTCTACTTTCTAAAGGCCAACATTCACTTCAAGCTTCACCGCCTCGACGATGTCGAAAAAGATTTCGAAGCCTCTGACGATCTTCGACAAAGCCCACCGGGCCGAGCCTTAAAAGCGGATCTCGACTTTCAACGCGGCCGCTACGACGCTGCACGGACTGAGTACGAGAAGCTGATCGAAGAAGAACGAACGTGGGACGCGCTCGCTCGTCTCGCCTATTTGAATTTCAAAATGGGTGACTTCGGCGAAGCAGATCGCCTGTACGACGAGGCTGTTGACGAGCTCACAGCGAAAGAGATGCGCCACTATTCGTGGATTGAGTTGCAGAGAGGAGTGGTCGATCTCACGCGCGGTGATTACGAGAAAGCTCGCGAGCACTATCAAAGCGCTGAGCGTGCTTATTCGGGCCATTGGATGGTCGACGAACACGTCGCTGAATTGTTAGGCGCTGAAGGAAAGCACGATGAAGCAGTCGCGCTGTACCAACGCGTCATTGCGCGAGTGCCAAGACCGGATTTTCAACAGGCGCTCGGCGAGCTTTATTTATCGATAGGAAAGACTGCGGAAGCAAACGCGCTTCTCGCGAGCGCCGAAACAGCCTTCCTCGAATCAGCCCGGCAGGGTGAAGTTCACTACTACCATCATCTCGCTGATCTCTACGCCGATGTCTTTGAAGATGGCGCTCAGGCGGTGAAGTGGGCGGAGAAAGACCTCGAGCTCAGACGAAACTTTTCGACGTTGGCCGCGATGGCGTGGGCGTTGTATCGCGCGGGTGAATTCTCTAAAGCGCTGGAACTGATGGATGAGTCACTCGCATCAGGAGTCAAAGACGCACGGCTTTTTTATCAAGCGGGAATGATTCACAAGGCGTTTAGTCCAAACGGCAAGGCCGACCGTTATCTGCAAATGGCCGCTGCCATCAATCCACGCTACGAAAACTTTCACGTGCACCGCTGAATCAGCACAAAGGAGCCTAACCAAGTGCCACGAAGAAAACTAAGAACACTCGGCATCATTATTCTCGTCTTGATTGTTCTGTTCATCGCCGTCATCGGTTACCACATCTTCGCGCACAGAGGACCGAGTCCCGGCACCGTGCTCGACGAAGCGCGACAAGTGAACCGTCCCGTCAGCTCCTTCCCCGCCGCAGATGAAGATTACTTCCACGATATGGACGGAGCCATTCAACTCACCCCCGCTGAAGTGAAGGGCCGCAACACGTGGGTCGTCTGGACCGGCGGCAACGACCGCTTCTGGGACACTATCGGCACTACCAGTTTTGGCGCACTCGATCTGCTGAAAACAGTTTCGTCATATCCAAACGCGATCGATCCAAAGACCGGCGAGAAGTTGAAATACAGCCGCGATAATCGTTGGTACTATCTCGGACTTGTCAACGAACCATGTTTCGAAAAACCTACTGGTCCTGACCCAAACCGCTTCGGACTTTGGTTGGACAAACGCGTCGTCTCTCCGCAATGTCCACCCGATCCATTTGAAAACGAGCAGAAGTATCCGGGCGTGCGCATCGGTTCGCGTGGCCAGCAGTTACCGCAGGGCCAGCCAAATCAATATCTGCCGCAGACGATGCCGGTCGGTTCATTTTACGGTTACGCGACGGGCATAGTCGGGTTGCGTCTCTTCCCGAACCCCGCTTTCAATGCCGAGGCCGCACGCAAATGGGATCCCGAACGTTACTACAGCGATCCGACTTACTATTATTCAAAAGATCTCGTGCGCCCTTATCGCGTCGGTATGTCGTGCGCGTTTTGTCACGTTGGCCCGGATCCGGTCAGGCCTCCGGACGATCCCGAGAAGCCTGAGTGGAAGAACCTGAACAACAGCGTCGGCGCGCAGTACTTCTGGATCGATCGCATCTTCGACTGGCGCGCAGATCCGGCAACTTATGTGCATCAGATGTTCCACACTTCGCGCCCGGGTTCGCTGGATACTTCTCTCGTGTCCTCAGACAATATCAACAACCCGCGCACGATGAATGCGATCTACAGCCTTGGACCACGTCTCGAAGAGGCGAAACGTTTTGGCAAGGAGACACTTGGCCCAGGCAGTATCGACAACAAGCAATTGAACGACTACGTGCCTGCCGGCGATCCATTGGCGCAGTTTTTTGTGCCGCCTAGCACGGTATATTCGCCGCGTGTGCTCAAAGATGGTTCTGATTCGGTTGGCGCACTCGGCGCGCTCAATCGCGTCTATCTCAACATCGGACTGTTCAGCGAGGAATGGCTGCTGCACTTCAATCCGCTGGTTGGCGGCAAGACAGTCTCTCCGATCGAAATCGCCGTGGCGCGTAAGAACTCCAGCTACTGGGAAGCGACCGAAGCGCAGACAGTTAACATGGCGCTCTTCTTTCTCAAGGCAGCGACACCGCACAAGTTGAGTGAAGCACCGGGCGGCGCAAAGTATTTCAATAACGGCAATCCGAACGATGCGGCTTATGTCGAACGCGTCAACAACGGCAAAGTCGTCTTCGCCGAGACGTGTGCGCGCTGTCACTCGAGCAAGTTGCCAACGCCCGACTCACCTAAAAAGATCTTCGACACACAAGGCTGCGCGGGACCAAATTATTTACAATGTTGGGACGAATACTGGCAATGGACCAAGACGGACGAGTTCAAGTCGAAGATGCGGGCGATCGTGATGGCGCCCGATTTTCTCGACGGAAACTATCTCTCCGCCGAACATCGTGTGCCTCTCACATTGCTTCAAACCAACGCTTGTAGTCCACTGGCAACAAATGCGATCAGAGACAACATCTGGGACAACTTCTCGTCCGACACCTACAAGGATCTGCCTTCTGTCGGCGCGATCAAAGTTACTCACCCAATCACGGGCGAAGAACGGACTTATGAGATGCCGGCAGGTGGACGCGGCTACACTCGCCCTGCCTCGCTCATCAGCTTGTGGTCCACCGCGCCTTATCTCTTGAACAACTCAGTCGGGCCTTTTAACTGGGAACCATCAGTCGACAAACGCATGGACTCGTTTCAGCAGTCAATCGAACAGATGCTTCTACTGCGTGAACGCGACAAAGATCCGATCCTCGCAGCCAAAGGTTTGGACGTAGGCAAGATCGATCGCACTACCCAGCGTTGCTCGATTCGGATCCAGCCGGGGTACGTGCCGAATCTCGTTGCGGGATTTGGCGATTGGCTTTTCCCAAGCATTTTCAGTGACGACGGTGGCATTGATATTGGACCAATTCCACCTGATATGCCTGTGGGATTGCTAGCAAACTTGAATCTGCGACCGGAAGGACTCGGCTTTTGGAGCCGTGTGCAGTACGACTGGCGGTTACTCGGACTGGTTAAAGAGATCAAACAAAAACTCAAGGCCTTGCCGGCCAATGCAACTGACGATCAGGTCAAGCAAACATTTACGCCGCTGGCTGACAGTTTGATCGCGCTGAGCAAGTGTCCTGATTACGTCGTCAATCGCGGGCACTATTTTGGTACCGGTCGATATGGTGATGATTCACCGTTGAACGAGCAGCAGAAGCGGGATCTGATCGAGTTCTTGAAGACGTTCTGAGTTGTGCGCCTCCTTGGAGTGCGGCGGCCTGGCGCCGCTTTTTATCGATGATGGCCTGATCGAGGCCAAAGCGGCGCCAGGCCGCCGCACTCCAAGGAGGCGCTGAACACAATGAGCACCACAAAATTTGATTACATCGTCGTTGGCTCGGGTGCTGGTGGTGGTCCACTCGCTGCCCATCTCGCACGCGCCGGCTACAAAGTTTGTCTCTTAGAAGCCGGCGGCGATCCGTGCGCTGACGACAAACTCGGTCGTCTGCTGTACGAAGTGCCGATCTTTCACGGCCTCTCAACCGAGTACAAGGGATGTCAGTGGGACTACTTCGTGCGTCACTACGAAGACGACAAACGCCAGTCTCAGGATTCGAAGGTCGTTAAGGTCGACGGCAAGGATATGATCTGGTATCCGCGCGCCGGCACGCTCGGCGGTTGTACGGCTCACAATGCAATGATCACCGTTACCCCACAGGACTGCGACTGGGACTACATCGCAAAACTAACCGGCGATTCCTCGTGGAGTGCCGACAAGATGGACCAGTACTTCACGCGCCTCGAAAATTGTAACTACGTTCCAAAACCCGGCAGTCTTAAATACATCTTAAAAGGTCTCGCGTGGTCGTTGATCGCGCTGCGGCATGGGCGAAAGGACTGGCGCGATTGGCGGCACGGTCATGGCTTCGAAGGATGGCTCAGCACCAGCGAAGCAGATCCGCGGCTTGTCTTAAGAGACTGGAGGATCGTCCGCATCCTGATAAAAGCTCTCAAGCGGTCACTCAAAGACCGGCTGGGAAACCCGTTTGTGAGCATTCTCACCAGACTCGATCCCAACGACGTGCGCGGCAAGATCGATGGTCGAGAAGGGCTTGCCTTTACGCCGCTTGCTGTCATGAATGGAAAGCGAAATGGACCACGGGAGTTTTTGTTGAAAACGAAAGAAGCATATCCCGACAACCTCACGATCCAGCTCCACTCGCTTGCAAGCAAAGTGTTGTTCTCGGGAAATCGAGCCATCGGAGTCGAGGTCTACGATGGCAAACATCTTTACGAAGCAGATCCGCAAGTGCGTGAAGGTGGTCCGGGTGAGTTCGTCACGCGCGAAGTGTTTGCGTCGCGAGAGGTGATCCTCTGCGCCGGCGCCTTCAACACGCCACAGATTTTGAAACTCTCCGGCGTTGGACCAGCTAAGGAGTTGAAAGACTTCGGTATCGATGTAGTCGTCGACCTGCCGGGCGTGGGTGAGAACCTGCAGGATAGGTATGAAGTCGGCGTGATCTCAGAGTTTGCATCACCATTCCTGCTGCTTGAAGGCGGTGCAACTTTCGCTCCGCCGCAGGATGGTGGTCCGTCCGATCCTTTTTTTGCGATG
The DNA here is from genome assembly GCA_035248565.1 of Pyrinomonadaceae bacterium. Lineage (GTDB taxonomy): Bacteria > Acidobacteriota > Blastocatellia > Pyrinomonadales > Pyrinomonadaceae > PSRF01. Next base: position 114,998 of record DATFHH010000165.1, read on the forward strand.
TGGGAACAGGGCAAAGGCATCTACACGACGAACGGCGCGCTGCTCGGAATTCTCAAACGGTCAGCAAGGGACAAGCTGGAACCGGATCTCTATATCTTCGCGCTACCCGGCTTCTTCAAAGGATATCAACCGGGATACTCCACTCTGTTTGAACGATCGCGCAATCGCTTTACGTGGGCTGTGCTGAAGGCCTACACCGAGAACCACGCCGGTACAGTGAAACTTCAATCAAATGATCCGCGGAAGTGTCCGGCAATCACTTTTCATTACTTCGCCGAAGGTGATGACAAATCGGGCGCCGATCTCGCTGCGGTGGTGGACGGCGTGCAGTTTGTTAGAGAGATGAATAAGCACGTAGGCAAGCACAAGGAGATCGTGCCTGGACCAGATTACCAGGACCCTGAGCGGCTGAAGGAGTTTATTCAAAACGAAGCCTGGGGACATCACGCCTCGTGCACCTGCAAGATCGGTGCGGACGACGATCCGATGGCGGTGTTGGATAGCCGCTTTCGAGTGCGCGGCACAAGGGCGCTACGCGTGGTTGATGCGTCTGTCTTTCCGAAGATTCCCGGCTACTTCATCGTCTCTGCGATCTACATGATCAGTGAAAAAGCCGCCGACGTGATCATTGAAGACGCGGGTGGGCCACAAAAAAGCACCAAAGGCACATAATCATGCCTAAGCGATCGTTGATGCTTGCCGGTGGTGGATTGAAGATTCCGTTTCAAGCTGGCGTGCTTCAGGTTTGGCTGGATGAAGCCGGCATCGAGTTTGATCACGGCGACGGCGTCAGCGCAGCAGCCTTCAACCTGGCCATGTGGGCACAGGGTTTTAGCGGGACGCAAATCGCCGATAACTGGCGTCGCTTCCGCCCGTTTGCCGCTGTCGATGTTAACTGGTTGCAGTTGCTCAAACTGTTCTACGCTGAGTCGTTTTTCGAACTGAATCCCTTTCGCAAGAAGTTCTTTCGTGAATGGGGCCTCGATTTCAACAAGATTCATGCGAGCCGGCGCGACGCCACCTTCAATGTTTACAACTTCTCGAAACACACTCTGCGACCGGTCACGACTGCCGAACTGACTGAAGACTTTCTCATCGCCGCGTCGGCTTTACCGGTTTGGTTTCCACCAGTACAGATCGACGGCGACACATACATCGATGCGGTTTTCAACACCGCGAGTAATCTCGAAGAGGCGATCCGGCGGGGCGCTGACGAGCTCTGGGTAATATGGACCACCAGCCGGCTCGGACGTTGGCACAACGGGTTCATCGGAAACTTTTTCGGCGTCTTCGAAGCAACGACGAACCACAGCTATAAGCAGATGTTGGCGCGAATCGCGGCGAATAACGCTGCTGTCGAGGGCGGTGCGACAGGCGAGTTTGGCAGGACGATCACGGTTCGAGAGTTAAAGGGTGAAGTCCCGTTGCACTATCTTTTCAATTTCAAGCAACGCCGCTTTCGCGAAGCTGTCGATCAGGGCGTCGAAACCGCGCGTGCATGGTGCGACGCCAACAACATACGGAGGTAGTTCTCACGGAAAGGCGCAAAGACGCAAAGTGAGAACAAGAATCAAAAGCTTTTTGCGCCTTTGCGTGAAATAGCTTCATTGATAATAAGGATTCGCTATGACCAGCCGTCTTCTAGTTAAACTCCTCCCCAGCGTCTCGCTCGCAGCCGCCGACCCGCGCGCAAACTTGCGCCCGCTCTACGACTCGGCGCCACAAACCATGGCATTTGGCGCCAGCGCTGAGCCGGCGTGGTTTCTCGCTGACATGCCCGAAGGCGCAGAGACACCTTGGGATCTCGCGCACAGTCAAGTTGCCAATCAACTCGGAATCGACGACTCGGCCATCGTCTTTGCGGAACCAGACCTGATCCACAGCTTTCCGGATACGAACGAGAAGAATTCCGGCGGTGCGCCTCTCGCGCTGGACGCGGCATGCAACGCAATTCCGCAGCTAGACAACGGCGGCAAGAAGAAAGGGCCAGACAAGTTTGCCTGGCATCTCGACGACGACTTCACGCAACTTCGCCGCGCTCGCGAGTCAGTCATCTTCAACGAGCCACGAACGCGCATCGCTCACATCGATACCGGATACGATCGAGGACACGAGTCGCAGCCGCAACACTTACTCCAGGATCTAGAGCGAAGTTTTGTCGATGGCGACGGCGATCCGAATAGTGCTGGCGATCCTAATCGCGGCAATGCGTTCCCAGATAACTCAGGACACGGCACAGGCACGATCAGCATCCTTGCAGGTAGTCACATCGCGCAGTTCAATGAAACGTTGGGCGGCGCGCCTGACGCAGACATCCTACCGCTGCGTATCTCGAATTCAGTCATACTTTTTCGGACCAGCGCGTTTGCGCAGGCACTGCAATACGCAATCGAGCAGAACTGCGACGTGGTGTCGATCAGCATGGGCGGCGCTCCGTCGCGCGCATGGAATGAAGCAGTTAACGACGCTTACGAAGCCGGCATTTGCATCGTCGCCGCCTCAGGTAACAGCAAAGGAGGTGTGCCGACGCACCACGTCGTCTATCCCGCACATTATCATCGAACCATTACTGCTTGCGGCGTAATGGCTGACGGTACGCACTATTACGGACTCGACTTCAGCGAACTCGAGGGTAATTGGGGACCAGACAGTTCGATGTCCTCCGCGCTTTCCACTTACACACCGAACATCCCGTGGGCCGTCTTTGGTTGCGGTAACACGATCAGGTTGAACGGCGAGGGCACATCGGCGGCGACGCCTCAGATCGCGGCCGCAGTCGCGCTTTGGTATGAAAAGTACAAGAGCTTCCTCGGACGTAACTGGCAACGCGTCGAGGCCGTGCGTCACGCTCTGTTCACTTCCGCGAAGAATCAGGGAGTCGATCGCGAACATCTGGGTAATGGCATCTTGCAAGCTCATGCCGCACTGGGCATCGCTCCAGTGCTCAATCTGCCGAAGACTCCAGCCGACAGGGATTCGTTTGCAGTGTTGCGCGTCATCACTGGTCTGGGCGTCGCAGATCCGCCGCCACGCGAAGGCATGTTTGACATCGAGTTGGCCCAACGCTGGTTGTTAAATAGAGAGTTGCAGGAAGCAGTGCCCGATCCGGATTCCGGCGCTGAGGTTCCCAAGGAGAACCTGCGTCGATTTATGGACGCGCTCATTGAAGACAAAAGCGCATCAATTGCGCTGCGGAGACAGGCGGCTGCGCGCTATCCGTTGATCTTTGGAACGTCAGCCACAGGCGTGCCGCTCGATGTAGTCGCAAAACCACCCGCGGCGTGCCAGCCATCGATTCTGCCTTTCGATCCGCCGTTTCGCCGCATTCGCACTTACGCTGTAGATCCGAGTCTGTCGACGCGTTTAGCAACCGCAGGCATGAATGAGATATCGCTTAAAGTGCGTTGGGAACAACTGGAGAAAGGACCAAAGGGTGAATATCTCGCAGTGGTCGACGAGGATGCTGCCGGCAACAAATACGACCCGGTAGATCTTGATGATCCGCGACTGTTAGCAACTGAAGGTTGGCAACCGTCAGAAGGCAATGCAGGTTTTCACCAGCAGATGGTCTATGCGGTTGCGATGAAAACGATCGAGCACTTCGAACGCGCGTTGGGTCGTCCTGTTTTGTGGCGGCCGCGAATGAATCCCGAGAACGAGTTTGACGATAGCCAGTTTGTTCGTCAGTTAGTGATCTCTCCGCACGCGCTGCGTCAGGCGAATGCTTACTACAGTCCAACACTAATCTCACTGTTGTTCGGGTACTTTGAAGCGTCTGCGAACGATCCAGGCGATCATGTTCCGGGTAGCAAAGTTTACGCCTGTCTTTCGCATGACATCGTGGCCCACGAAACCACACACGCGATTCTCGACGGAATGCATCGCCGCTTTAACGAGCCGACGAATCCAGACGTGCTCGCATTGCACGAAGCATTTGCAGACGTCATCGCTCTGATGCAGCACTTCACCATACCCGAGATACTCCAAACAGAGATTGGACGCACGCGCGGCAGTCTGCGTACAGAGTCGATTCTCGGAAGTCTGGCTCTGCAATTCGGACGCGCGACCGGCAAACGAGGAGCCTTGCGCGATGCGATTGGACGTTTTGATGAATCGGGCCAGTGGGTCCCTCTCAAGCCTGATCCCGCGGACTATCAAAAGATAACTGAACCACACGCGCGTGGCGCGATTCTCGTGGCGGCAGTGTTCGATGCGTTTACAGCGATTTACGAAACGCGTACCGCCGACCTGCTTCGCATTTACACCGGCGGCACCGGAATCCTGCCCTCCGGCGCGATCCATCCCGATCTGGTCCATCGTCTCGCGGCCGAAGCTGCCAAGTCCGCCGACCACATTCTGAACATGTGCATTCGCGCGCTCGATTACTTGCCGCCGGTCGACATCACGTTTGGTGAGTACTTGCGCGGCATCATCACTGCTGACGCCGATCTGGTTGAAGACGATCGTTACAACTATCGCGTGGCATTTATTGAAGCGTTTAGAAAACGCGGCATCTATCCGCGGGATCTCGACACGCTTTCGGTGGATACGCTGCGCTGGCAAGGTGTGAGTCTCGACAAACCACCCGCGCAATTCAAGTTGATCTTGAAACAACTCAAGGCTTATGCGGATGCTTGTTTTTACATCACCGATCGGGAGCGGTTGTTTCACGTAACTAGAAAACAGCGCGAACTGCTGCATGACCGGCTTAGCGCCATCTTCAAAGAATCACCGGACTTTGCGAAGACGCTCGGGCTGAACTTCAATCTTGATCCGAACGCCAGTTTTGAAGTGCACGCTTTGCGGCGCTCCAATCGTGTTGGACCAGACGGCAATCACCGGCCGCAGGTTATAGTTGCATTGACGCAGTCGCGTGACATTGAGATCGACGGATCAGCCAAGCCGCACCGGTTCCGCGGTGGCTCAACACTGATCGTAGACCTCGCCAAAGCGGCAGTGGAATACGCGATCATCAAAAACATCGCCAGCCCGAGCCGGTTGGAGCGGACGAACGAGTTCCTGAAGAACGCGCTCCAGGATCCGGTGCAAGCACTCCTGCTCGCCCCGGATCGCAAGGAACGCTTCGCTGCTCTGCACTCATTGGCCGAGCTTGGGTAGGCTAATATTTAGCCACAGATGACGCGGATAAACTAAGTTACGACGAGCGAAGTTACGCCGCTCCTGCCCGGATAATAGAGACGCAGTCTGATGTGATATTTCCGGCCGGCGAAACATTTCTGGTTAATACTGGCGTTGCGGTCCTCACCGCTATCGTCGTCTGCGGTTACGTATCGTGGTTCTCCGTTGATCTCTTCGAACAACGCAAGCAGCGTATCGGATGCGCCTTTGGTGGCTATTGTGTATCTGCGTGTTGCGGTAGGTTGAAACACATAATCGACCTGCTGTCCCGCAGCAAGCTGAACCGGAATTGATTGAAACGGTTCGATTGTGTTTGCCTGAGGCGCAGCAGGCGGATACCACTTCAATGCCCAGGTCTTGTCCGCATTTGACAACGTTGCTGGCGGGACCAAGCCATTTCGATCGTACTGGTCCGGCTCATCGATCAAACCAGCCTCGAACTCGTACTCCATAATGGAATCAGGATCCCATGACGAGCCCTGAACCTGCTCGGTGCTGAGCTTCTCGAGAATGTTATGAAAGGTGGTGTCGCGCGACCAACTATTCGGCGGCTTTGCGAGCGACTGGTATACAGCCTCTTCGTGCCACTTGATTCCTGCAAACGGATTCTGGTGCTCGTGTTCCATCCCAAGCACGTGGCCCAACTCATGTAGGGCTGTGCCTTTTCCGTAGTGTGTCGTCAGATCCCATCCATAAACCGTTGTTGGTTCATTCTGAGGAACGTCTAAAACGTCTCTGCCAACAGCGGACGCAGAGCTTCCATCGGCAACCGAATACCCGATGCGAACCTCAGCTTCGCTGAGCTGCTGGACTTCACGAAATTCCAGACCAATGCCAACAGCCTTCCAGGCATCGAAGGCTTGTCGAATCGCGTTGGCCTGGACCTGCGGCACCGAAAAGTGCGAATTGCCGGTGAAGAAGCAATAGTGAAGCACCGTGCCATTCACCCATTTCGAGCGATTTGACAGTATCGCCGACGCGCGACGCACATCGCTCGCCACTGCCGCAGGCAGTTGTGGTTTCGGTCGCGGCAAGTTACTGCAAAATGGCTTCGCAGTGCCCGCGGCTTTTTTGGCAGCTTTAGTGGGAACTTTTTTCTGATATTTTCTGGTTACCATATTAGTCTCCTTGAGGGGAAGTTGATGGGAAGTGGAGTCAGCGTATCGCTAACTCCGCGAATGTTGGTTTGAGTGCGGGGTAAAGCTGCTGATATTGCTCATGAAGTGATTGGTACAACTCCGTGGTCTGTGGATCTGGTGAGACGCGATCGCGGACGAAGATTGTTTGTGCGCAGGCGCTATCGACGTCCGGCCAGACGCCAACGCCAACACCCGCAAGCAGTGCTGCTCCAAATGCAGCGCCTTCAGTCGTGTTCACCGTCACGAGTTCGGCGCCGAGCGCGTCTGCAATGATCTGCCGCCACAACTGGCTCTTCGCTCCGCCACCCGATAATCGAATCTGGTCGATTGGACCAAGCCCTACATTTCTCATTAACTCGAAGATGTCTTTCAGACCAAATGCGACGCCCTCGAGCAGCGAGCGAGTTAAGTGAGCGGCCCCGTGGCGTGTAGTCAATCCGATCCACGCGCCACGCGCCAATGGATCGGGATGAGGCGTGCGCTCTCCGCTCAAGTAAGGCAAAAATATCAGCCCTTCACTTCCAGGCCGAACTCGAGCTGCCTCACTGACCAGATCGTCAAAACTCCGATCGCGTGCAAATTGATCGCGATACCACTGAAAACTGCCAGCTGCGCTGAGCATCACGCCCATCAAATGCCATCGATTCGCCACCGCATGACAAAACGCATGTAGCCGTCCGCGCGGCTCAATCAATGGCGACTCAGTCGCTGCAAACACGACACCCGAAGTGCCGAGCGTCACCGCCATCGTCCCAGGTCGCACCACTCCAACGCCGACCGCTTGCGCTGACTGATCGCCACCGCCGGCAACCACGGGAGTTCCTCTGCGCAATCCGGTCAACTCAGCAGCTTCGCACGTCACGTCGTTTGTTATCTCGTGTCCTTCAAACGTTGGTGGCAACCACTCCGCCGGGATGTTGAGCGCATTCAATATCTCCGGCGACCAGGTACGCTTGCGAAGATCAAAAAGCATCGTGCCGGATCCATCTGCTTTATCCATCGCCAGCGTGCCCGTGAGCTTGTAGCGAATGTAGTCTTTGGGCAGCAGGACGTGTCGAATGCGCTGGTAGACTTCCGGCTCATTCTTCTCAACCCATAGGATCTTTGGCGCGGTGAAACCCGTTAACGCATCGTTGCCGGTGACCTGGACCAACTGGTCCGGCGTGACTCTGGCGCGAATATCGTCACACTCAGCGCCGCATCTCTGATCGTTCCATAAGATCGCAGGACGAAGGACCTGTTTCTGTTCATTCAGCAATACGAGTCCGTGCATCTGGCCGGTCAAACCGATCGCAGCCACGTCTTTGCCAGTCGCGTTAGCGGCCGCGAGCGCCTGCACGATGCTGTTCGTCGTTGCGTTCCACCACTCAGCGGGTTCTTGTTCAGACCAGAGCGGTTGAGGCGTGGACAAGCTCAAGGGCGTCGTGGCGCTGCTCACCACACGTCCTTCAGCATCGATTAGCAGCGCTTTAGCGCCGGTGGTTGAGAGATCAATACCGAGGAGAAGCCTCATCGTGTTTAGAGTTGAAGTTGCTCTGTGCCTCTGTGTCTCTGTGTCTCTGTGGTTCAAAGTGAAGACAACCACAAAGACACAGAGGCACAGAGAAAAAGTTCAGGCTGCTTTCGCTTCAGTGACCAACTCGCGTGCGAGGCGACGCAGGATTTCAGCTACTTCCTCTCGCTTCTTCGGCGACCACTCGGGCCACAGTTCGGCAAGACGTTCCCGACGCGCTGCAACCAAACGGTTGTAGATATCACAGCCTGCGTTTGTTAGCGCGTACACATTACTAGCAGAAGCTATTTGGATCAACGATTTACTGACCAGCTCATCCCTCGCTCGTTCAAGTAGACCCAACGCACATTTTCCACGTCGACCGAGCTCGTAGACGTCAACATCGGGCTCTCGTTCAATCTGGACCAGCAACCAGGCCGCTTCCGGGCTCAAGTCGACGCGAGCACGTTCGACTATTGACGCGATCGAGCGGCGCAACACATCGCGATCGGCCAGCACGGCAAGTCCGCGCATTATCTCTGTGCGCGAATCCGCATCCGTAGGCATTGCGTATGCTTGTGCGATGTCGCCACCGATGTCTGCTTCGGTCGCGGCAGCAATCGTTTCGCGCAGACGTTTTTCAGGCAACAAGAATGAGAATAGTAACCCGACGAAGGCGATGGCCGCAGCCACCATAAAGACTGTCTCGAGTGAGGCGACAAACGATTCGGCGTAGATCGCACGAAGCGCTGGGGAGAGCTCAGTTAATGTTTGTGGGTTGATCGATTGAAGAGTTGAAATGCCCTGGTCTCCCGCCGGCAAGAGATGGATCAGATTGTTATTGAGCTGACTGGCGAGGATCGCGCCGAGGAGCGCCGTGCCGAGCGAACCGCCGATATACCGAAACAGGATCGCGTTGGAAGTGGCCACGCCGAGGTCACGATAATCAACCGCGTTTTGGACCGCGATGATTAGCACCTGCATCACGAAGCCCAAACCCAGTCCGAGCAACAGCATGTAAAACGAAGCTATGAACGTGCTGGTCTGAGTGGTCATTCGCGAAATCAAGAACAAAGCAAGCGTGACCATCGCGGTGCCGATGATCGGAAACAGCTTATATCTGCCAGTGCGACTGGCAATCTGTCCGGCGAGGATCGACGTCAACAGCGTGCCGCCCATCAACGGGATCATCTGAAGTCCGGACGTTGTCGGGCTCATTCCTTTGACGATCTGCAAGAACAGAGGCAGATAAGTGACTGAACCAAGCAGCGCGAGACCAATGATCAAACCAACCAATGAAGTCACCCAAATGTCTCTTAAACGAAAGAGCGGCAGCGGCAGAACCGGCTCCTGCGCGCGTCGCTCAACCATGATGAATGCGATTGCACCAACGATAGCTATCGCGATCAACGCAATAACAAAAGGAGACGACCACGGGTATTCAGTTCCACCGAGATCTGTAACGAGCACGATCGCGGCGAGTGAAAGCGCGAGAAGTCCCGCACCAAGGTAATCAACCGCGTGTCGCGTGTATGAGCTCTGCGCGGGTAGCGTCGCTGCTAAGACTATGAGTGCGATGATGCCGACGGGTAAATTGATGTAAAAGATCCAGCGCCACGTCCAATTGGTGGTGAAGTAACCGCCCAACAGCGGTCCAGCAATGGAAGCAACTCCAAAAGCGGCGCCAAAGATTCCCTGATATCGTCCGCGATCTCTCGGTGGAATAATGTCGCCGACTGCGGCTTGAGTAGTGACCATGAGTCCGCCACCGCCGAGTCCCTGGATTGCACGAAAGAGAATCAGATGAGTCATCGTGCGGCTCAGACCACACAACGCTGAGCCGATCAAAAAGAGGACGATTGCGACCTGGAGTACGCGCTTGCGGCCGTAAAGATCGCCGAGCTTTCCGTAGATTGGAGTGACGATTGTTTGGGCCAGCAGGTATGCGGTGACCACCCACGAAAGATGGGCCAATCCGCCCAGTTCACCGACGATAGTGGGTAACGCAGTCGCGACAATGGTCGAGTCAAGCGCCGCCAACAACATGACGAGCAGCAGGCCGCTGAAAACTACGAGCACTCTGTCGTGCGATAGTCGCGAAGTCAATTTCCGTTGATCAAGAGCCTTAAGCCGCGGATCTTCGCGGATGAACGCGGATCGGTCCGAATTCATCACACGTGGTCCTTTGCTTCTTGCACTCCAGCCTGCCGCGCGCAATTCGCACAACAGTAAAGAGACTGCTTGGCTTCAATTCCGTGTCCGATGATCTTGCAGCCACAGTGATCACAGATGGGCGCGAGTTTGTGGATCGCGCATTCGAAGCTGTCGAAGGTATGACGTGAGCCTGAGGTGATTACCTCGAATGAGAGATAATAGTCGTTACCGCACACTTCACATTTCGCCATCACACACTTCCTTTCTTTGCCGATCTTGTCTTTTGGCAGCAATATCTATGCAGCTAATCTGCGTCATCCGCATTCATCCGCGGCCCAATACCTGTCTTGAATCACAACAAGATCAACTGTTTGACGGAAGCAAACGGTACAGCCCCACTGGTTCCATTGAGACAACAAACTGGCACGGTACTTGTGTTTGTGTTCGTAGATGAGTCAGGTACGGAGAGCACAAAACAAGACCCTCGACATTCAAATTCGATCCGGCGCTGTAATGCTGCCCGGCGAGCTGACGATTCCGAGTGAAGCGCAAGGCGTGGTGTTGTTTGCTCATGGTTCCGGCAGCAGTCGACACAGTCCGCGCAATCAATTCGTCGCTAAGACAATCAGAGATGCTGGTGTTGGCACATTGCTCTTCGATCTTCTTACTAAGGATGAAGAGAGTATCGACAGATATACGAGGCACTTACGTTTCGATATCTCCCTACTCGCTGAACGATTGGTTGATGCGACCTCGTGGATTGAAGGCGACAACGATTTTTACGACTTGCATGTTGGATATTTCGGATCGAGTACGGGCGGCGGCGCAGCGTTGGTCGCCGCTGCGCAAAAGGGTGACGCCGTTGGCGCCGTAGTCTCACGTGGAGGACGTCCCGATCTTGCTGGAAACGCGTTGTCACAGGTGAAGTCTCCGACACTCTTGATAGTTGGTGGTCTTGATTATCCCGTCATCGAGATGAATCGAGGTGCATTTGAGCAGTTGAATTGCAAAAAGGAAATGAAGATCGTGCCAGGCGCGTCGCATCTGTTTGAAGAACCAGGAACACTTGAACAAGTCGCGCGTCTTGCAGCCGGCTGGTTTCAAACGCATCTGAATACATAACGCATTCATAGGAGAGTGAGATGAATCTTTCAAAGACAAAGTCAGTCACGATACCGGAAATCGCAATCATTGCAGCGACTCGTGCCGCAATCGGATTTGGAGCAGGTTTACTACTTGCCGATAAGTTCAACCGCAATCGACGCAAGACCATCGGCTGGTCGTTGTTCCTTTCAGGTTTGGCGAGCACGATTCCCATCGCGAGGCATGTATTTCACAAGAAGGAGGCGAGCACTGCGACAGCGTAAGCACTTTGCATGCTTCCTCTTTTAGGAGGTGAAGCCGATGATTTATCGGGATCGTACAGAAGCGGGCAAAGAGCTAGCCACCAGATTATCAGCCTATAAAGATCGGGATGATGTTTTGGTGCTGGCTCTCCCGCGGGGTGGCGTGCCGGTGGCCTTTCAAGTAGCACAAGCGCTGGACGCGCCGCTCGACGTGTTCCTGGTCCGAAAGCTCGGCGTGCCGGGACATGAAGAACTCGCTATGGGCGCGATCGCGACGGGAGACGTGCGCGTACTGAATGAGGATGTCGTCGAGTACTTGAAAATTCCTGACAGTGTTATCGATTCCATCACTGCCACCGAATTAACGGAACTGAAACGCCGCGAGCTTGCGTATCGTGGCAACCGTCCTGAACCCGACGTAAAAGGAAAGACTGTCATACTGATTGACGACGGCCTGGCAACTGGTTCGACGATTCGCGCTGCCGCGCAAGCGTTACGACAACAGCAGCCCGCGCGCATCGTTGTCGCGGTGCCAGTATCAGCGCCACAAACGTGCGATGAGTATCAGATGGGTGTCGACGAGATCATTTGCGCCGCGACTCCTGATCCATTTTGGGGAGTCGGACTGTGGTATAGCGACTTTTCACAAACAACTGATGAAGAGGTCCACGAGCTCCTCGAACGTGCGCGTAAAGCGGAGCAACACACGAAGCAGATGGCCCACTCGAATTAGGTTTGGATTATGTCAGTAGCTAGTCAGAAACTCGGCTCGAACGTAATTAGAGACGCGGCACAGCCGCTGTCAGGCAGTAGTCACGATTACGATTCCCTGCTCGCGCTGGTGGGTAATGCGCGGCTTTGTCTGCTTGGCGAAGCAACACACGGCACATACGAGTTCTATCGTGAACGCGCTGAGACAACCAAACGATTGATCAAAGAGAAAGGTTTTACCGGCGTTGCCGTCGAAGCTGACTGGCCCGATGCGTTTCGCGTGAATCGTTACGTGCGCGGACGTGGCGATGATGCAAATGCGAATGAAGCTCTTGGTGGCTTTAAGCGTTTTCCGACCTGGATGTGGCGCAATACTGTAGTCGTGGATTTTGTTGAGTGGCTTCGCGACTACAATGCGTCACTTCCTGCAAATGCGCCGAGAGTCGGTTTTTATGGTCTCGATCTCTACAGTCTCTACACTTCGATTGAAGCGGTTCTCGGTTATTTGAACACGATCGATCCGGAAGCAGCGAAGCGTGCGCGCTATCGCTATTCGTGTTTCGAGCATTTCAGCGAAGACACTCAGGCATACGGTTACGCCACAACGTTTGGGCTGACGGAATCCTGTGAACGCGAAGTGATCGAACAACTCGTCGAGCTTCGACGTCGTGCAGCAGACTACGCGAGTCGTGACGGGCGGGTCGCGGAGGATGAGTTCTTCTTTGCCGAACAGAATGCGCGCCTGGTGCTGAATGCTGAGAAGTATTATCGGACGATGTTTCGTGGTCGCGTCGAGTCATGGAACCTGCGTGATCGTCACATGGCTGAGACACTCGATTCATTGATCAATCACCTTGACGCGCAGGGCCAGATGGCGAAGGTCGCGGTGTGGGAGCACAACTCGCATTTGGGCGATGCGCGCGCAACTTACATGGCTGATTACGGCGAGTTGAACGTCGGCCAACTGGTGCGACAGCGCTACGCCAACGACGCTGTTCTGGTTGGCTTTACGACTTACTCGGGAACAGTCACCGCGGCGTCAGATTGGGATGGACCAGCCGAGCGCAAACGCGTGCGTCCTGCATTGCGCGACAGTTACGAAGAGCTGTTTCATCAGCAGGCGCTCGGTAATTTTCTAATTACACTAAAAGATGGACCAGCAGCTGCGGCGCTGCGCCAACCACGACTCGAACGTGCGATCGGCGTGATCTATCTGCCGCGGACCGAGCGGCAAAGTCACTACTTCGACGCGCGTCTTTCAGATCAGTTCGACGCTGCAATCCACTTTGACGAGACACAAGCGCTCGAGCCGCTCGAACGCGAAGCTCTTTGGGAGACTGGTGAACCACCTGAAACATTCCCAACCGGAGTTTGACGGAGTTTGAAAGGACCAGACATGTCGACACAAGAAATCCCACGCAATCAATGGAACACATTCTTCGACTCGTTCAGCCGCCAACATGAGGGTTGGTTGGCAACACTTGAACTGTTGAGTACGGATCTCGGCGCGCAGGAAGAAGCGAACGAGTTGTCGTTTGAAGGAATTAGTTTGAATGCCGACGACGCGGACTCAGAGGCGATCGTGATCAGTCTCGCCAGGACGCCGGCAGATCACGTTACTCACATGATCGACCACCCGAAGCACGTATGGCTCGAACGCACGGAGGAAGGCGCCGATTCCTCACTCGAGATCGAAAGCGAAGCCGACGAGAAAGCGTTATTGCGTTTCCGCTCTCCAGTGCGTCCTGAGTTTGTCGACGGCATCGTGTAAGAAAATTTAGCCATAAATATTTTGTGCTTTTTTGTGGCCTTGAGTAAGATTGCCGGCCATGCGCTTGCTCATCGTTGTAACCACTCTGTGGCTGACTGCGCTTAGTGTCGGCGCGCAGCAATTTGACTCCAGTCTCTACTCCGGTTTGCGTTGGCGAATGGTTGGGCCATTTCGCGGCGGACGCGTCAATGCGGTCAGTGGAGTCGTGGGCCAACCTGACACTTTTTACTTCGGTTCAGTCGGCGGTGGGGTGTGGAAGACTGTCAATGCCGGCCGCACCTGGACTCCCACTTTCGACTCGACCAACGTTGCATCGATTGGCGCGATTGGCGTTGCGCCCTCGGATCCCAATGTGATTTATGTCGGCACCGGCGAGGCTGACATGCGCGATTCGATTGCTTACGGCAACGGCGTGTTCAAGTCTACCGACGCCGGAAAGACATGGAAGCCTGTCGGACTTGAGAATACGAAACAGATCGGACGCATTATCGTCGATCCGAAAAATCCGAACACAGTCTTTGTCGCAGCTCTCGGTCTTGCTTATGGCCCAAATCCCGATCGTGGTGTCTATCGTTCTCGCGACGGTGGCGCTACGTGGCAAAAGGTCCTGTTTAAGAACGACGACGTAGGCGCGATCGATCTCGCGTTCGATCCAACTGACTCGCGAGTCGTGTACGCCACGTTGTGGAACGTTCGTCGCCCACCCTGGTTTATCTATGGACCCGCGAATGGACCAGGCGCCGGGATTTTTAAGTCCACTGACGGGGGCACAACCTGGAATGAGATCTCGCAAGACATTCCCGTCGAAGACCGCGGACACATCGGAATCGCGGTCGCACCCACAAATCGCAATCGGATCTATGCCGTTGTGGATGCAAAAGAAGGCGGCGTGTTTTCTTCGAACGACGCGGGCGCCACTTGGGGCAGATTGTCGGCTGACAAACGTCTCTGGGATCGTGGTTGGTATTTCGAAAAAGTAACGGTCGATCCGAAGAACCCAGACATCGTTTACGTGATGAATACGTCGATCTATCGCTCCACCGATGGCGGCAAGAAGTGGACGCCGATCAAAGGCGCACCCGGCGGTGACGATTATCACCAACTCTGGATCAATCCTGACGATCCGAAGCGAATGATCGCCGGCAGCGACCAGGGCGCGATCGTATCAGTCGATGGCGCAGCAACGTGGAGCTCGTGGTACAACCAGCCCACTGCGCAGCTTTATCATGTCGCCGCAGACTCTCGTTTTCCTTACTGGCTCACCGGTGCGCAACAGGATAGTGGCGCCGTCGGCACGCCTTCGCGCAGCAACCATTCGGAAATCTCGAATCGCGACTGGGAAGGTCTGTGCGCGGGCGGCGAGTCAGGTTACACGGCCCCGGATCCACTGCATCCCGAGATTCTATTTGGCGGTACGGTTTCGCGCTGTAACGTTCTCACCGGAGAGACAAAGAGCGTTTCTCCAGAGCGCGGTGCAACGGCAGGACAGTATCGGCATGCATGGACGCAGCCACTCGTCTTTTCACAGGCTGATCCGCGCGCACTCTATTACGCAAATCAGTTTCTTTATAAGACGATGAATGGCGGCGAGAGTTGGACGCAGATTAGCCAGGACCTGACGCGTGAAGATCCGGGCGTGCCGCCCAATCTGAATGAAGCGGCTGCTGCGCATGCTCCCGCAGATAAGCGCAGAGGCGTCATCTACACCATCGCGCCTTCGCCTTTGCGCGCGCCGATGATCTGGATCGGCACTGACGATGGACTAATTCAACTGACCAATGACGACGGCAAGACCTGGCAGAACGTTACGCCACCAGCGCTGACTTCGTGGAGCAAAGTCGTGATGATCGAGGCATCACATTTCAACGTGAACGAAGCCTACGCTGCCGTTGAGCGACATCAACTCGCCGACTACGAGCCGCACATCTATCGTACGACCGACTCCGGAAAAACGTGGACCGAGATCACACGAGGATTGCCGGCGGGCGTTTACGTGCAAACGATAAAAGAGGATCCGCGTCGTCGAGGTTTGTTGTTCACCGGCACCGAACGCGCTGTCTTCGTTTCGTTTGACGACGGCGACCACTGGCAATCGTTGCAACTTAATCTACCGCCGGCATCGATGCGCGACCTCGCGATTCATCACGGCGATTTGATCGTCGCGACGCACGGCCGTGGATTCTGGATAATCGACGATATCGCTGTATTGCGTCAGCTCAACGACGACGTAGCAAAGGCAAATGCGCATTTATTCCAACCTGCCGACGCCATCCTAATGACTCCCGGCAATGACAACGGCACACCAATGCCGCGCGATGAACCGTTGACCGAGAATCCTACCTACGGCGCATTGATCGATTATTACTTGAAGACAAACGCGAGTGGTCCAGTCACACTCGAACTATTGAATCCAGCCGGTGATGTGATTCGCAGATTCTCGAGTGAAGACAAACCGCCGGTGCTGAACCCTGAAACGTTGAACATTCCCGCTTACTGGGTACGGCCGCCAGAAACTCTTTCGACGACGGCTGGAATGCATCGATGGATTTGGGATCTTAGACCGACACCTCCGCCGCGACCCGCAGGCGGTGGTGGTGGCGGCGGCTTCGGAGGACGCGGCGGCGCGCCTGTCGTCCTGCCCGGCACTTACACCGTCAGACTCACAGTTGCTGGGAAGAGTTATACGCAGCCACTGCTGGTGAAAATGGATCCGCGGACGAAGTAGTGGAGACGTCTTTTCCCACGAAAAGGCACAAAAGATCTTCTGATCAATCGCAACTTTGCGACGCGGGCTTTCGTGTATGGCAGAGTTGAATTTTCGAGTACGGAATAATGTAGCTTCCGCTCTTGATCAGTCTCGGCCAGCAGGAAGACGATCTTTTCACCGTTGAAGTGTTCTCGTTTCAATCCTGCTTCAGCTCCGTGGAAGTACTCGATCGCATCGCCTTTCTTGAATCGTCCTTTGAAAGACTCCAGCACGACCGCGTTGACCTTCCAGTTTTCGTACCCACCAACTCGGCCGGTGATTTCGGCCTGTTCGATGCGAATGTGAACGACAACCGAAACTGCTTTGTAATCACTTCTGAGATAACTCAGCGACGGCCAATCAGAATCGTCCTGAGCGGCAACAAATAAGGGCGCAACAAGCAAAAACGTAAACAGTTTAAGTAGTAAGTTCATGTGCGGCGGTGCTGTTATTTCTGCTTCAGTGTTGCTGGCCAGTTAAGTACGACAATCATCGGCGCTGGATTGCCGACTTCAGTTGCTGTGTTGATGAGGAAACGCGAGCCATCCGGCGCAACTGCGTAAGGATAACCTGGCCCGCGTTTGATATCTACTAGGAAGAGCTCCTTGGTGACCCTGGTTTCAAATGACGCACTATTTTTCATTTCCGCGGACATCAACTTGCCGTCGCTGCTGAGATAGAAGAGTTCTTTCCCATCCTCTCGCCACAGTGCTGACGTACCACCACCGGACGAGATCATCCACTTTCGACCGGAGAGTGGAAAAGTCCGGACGTAAACTTCGAATCGTCCGGATTCATTAGACTCGTACGCGATGTAGTGACCATCAGGAGAGAACGCCGCCGCAACTTGATCGAATGCCGGAGATTGCAAGAGCGGCTTAGCCTGGCGATCGGATAGTGACAAAATCCAGATGCTCGCAGGAACCTTATTTTGAAACCGCATGAAGAGAAGGTTCGCTCCGTCACGCGACCAGTTTGTTGGTATGTCATCGGACTCTGACGTCAGCAAGAGTTGGTCGTCACCGCTCGCATTTGCCGATGTGTCGTAAAGATGAATATGCCCATCCCCTGCGCGGTTGGAGGTGAACACGACGTGGTTCCCGTCAGGCGACCAAACCGGATCGCCATCGGATTGTGCATTGAACGTCAGCCGCGATTTGGTTTCGCGTGAAAGATCCAACAACCAGATGTCACTTTGACGCCCATCGGCATCAAGCAATCCGGCAAGCGCACGCTTCCCGTCTCGAGAGAGCGCGATCGAGGCATAGCTGTCTGGATCTGCAACCGTGCTGAGTTTTTTGCCTCCTCGATCAAACCAGGCGATTTGTGATGTTTGACTGCCAACTTGATAGGCAAGGAGACCGTTGTTTGAAACTGAAAAATCAAATTCGTGATTGTCGCCTATTTCCGCAATGTGTTCGGCGACTATAGTTGGATCGCCGGTCAGTTTAAGAGTTTGCGAGTCGAAGGGATGCGCCACGAGTGCGCCTTGATTGATGTAAAGCAAGTAGCCCGGCGGAGCGTAGGCTATACGTGTCACTGCGCTGAAAAGGATCTGAGTCTCCTGAGTATCGAGCGTGCCGAGCCGGATGTGATGATTCTCAGTCGTCTGCGCGTCGCCGAGAAAAACAAAGTGACGTCCATCCGGCAGGAAATACGGCCAGCGATGCGCTTCCTCGTTGGGACTGACTTTCGTTATGAGTGAGGGAGTGCCTCCTTGGGCCGAAACACGACTCAGTCCCTCTGGTCCCGCGAAGAGGATCACTCCATCACGGTTCCATGTGCCGCCCCCGTGTTCTCGCACGTCACATAAAAATTGTGGACGTCCGCCTGAAGCATCCACTCTGAAGAGCTTTCCATTTGCGAAGTAACCGATAGAGTGACTATCGGCCGACCAAAATGGCGTGTTTGCACCTTCAGTGCCCGCGAGTGGCTGTGCCTTGTCTGCGTCGAGTGAACGCAACCAGAGCACTCGCTTGCCATCAGCGCCGGTGGCAATGAAGATTACGTGCAAACCGTCAGGCGATACGGTGATGTTTGAAGGCACAGTTGCCTTCTCGGGCGTGACAAGTGCAAGCCGCACGGCGTGAACGTTGGAATCCGACCGTGAAAAATATGCGACGGCCAACACCGACGCCGTCGCCAGGAGTACTACACACACGCCGATCCAGATCAGTCGTTCGCGAGTCCACGTTCGCGAAGCCGATAATTTACTAAGCGCTACCGTTTGCTGACTCGGATGGCTGGTTACTCCTGAGAGTGATTCCAAGGCGAAAGCAATATCACTGGCCGATTGAAATCGTCGCTCCGGAGTCTTTTCCAGACAATGCCATACAACACGCTCGAG
Source organism: Pyrinomonadaceae bacterium (assembly GCA_035248565.1). GTDB lineage: Bacteria > Acidobacteriota > Blastocatellia > Pyrinomonadales > Pyrinomonadaceae > PSRF01. Next base: position 133,843 of record DATFHH010000165.1, read on the forward strand.
CGCTGGTGCGATGTGTGGATCCGTGTTTGCAAGTTCCGCAGGTTCTTCCTTGAGAATCGCATTTAGAGTTTCAATGGCGGAGTCGCCGTGGAACGCGCGACGCCCGGAGAGCATTTCGTAGAGTACGGCGCCAAACGAAAAGATATCTGCGCGATGATCCACAATGCGTCCGCGTACTTGTTCTGGCGCCATGTAGCCGGCCGTGCCCATGACCGTGCCTGGATCGGTGTGCACCTTTCGTGTGGCAACATCAGTTTGTGCGACATCTTCTCCGGAAGGTTGGAGCAGCTTTGCCAAACCGAAATCGAGAATTTTTACGTGGTCATCCTTGGTGATGAAGAGGTTGTCAGGCTTGAGATCGCGATGAACGATTCCTTTCGCGTGGGCGGCTGCAAGACCGCGGGCTATCTGGGTTCCGTAGTCGATAGCTTTGCGTGTCGGAAGTGCGCCATGGTCGAGACGGTCGCGAAGAGTCTCGCCTTCGAGTAATTCCGAGACGACATAAGGCGCGCTTTCGTTTGTGCCCACATCGTAAATGGCGAGGATGTTTGGGTGATTGAGTGCGCCCGCGGCTTGGGCTTCCTGCTCGAAACGGCGCAAACGATCGCCGTTCTCGGAAAGCGTTGCCGGCAAGATCTTTACTGCGACATCGCGGTTCAGCTTCTCATCGCGGGCGCGATAGACTTCTCCCATTCCGCCTGCGCCAAGTTTCGAGCGGATTTCATAACGGCCAAGTTTTGTACCGGGTTCCAGTGTCACGCAAAGCTGGGTGGTGCTCCGCGATTCTATACGACTTCATCCACAGATTGCACAGATTGTTTGAATCTGCGTAATCTGTGGATGGCTTGTGTTAAATTGCCTCCATTATGAAAATCGACCGGCGCAGTTTCCTTGCAGCTTCGTCTTCCGCATTGCTGTTCGCCAGATATCAACTATCGGCCCAGCCGTCCAAAAGAGTCGAATCACGACAGATCGCGGTCTATACGACTGCCGACAAAACTGACTACAGGCTGTCGGCCACTAGTACTGCGACATTCAAACCGCTGGACCAACCACTTGAAACACAGATCTGCGTGTTCGTCGATCCGTCGAAAACCTTTCAGACGATTTTAGGAATTGGTGGCGCACTCACCGATGCCTCAGCCGAAACCTTCGCCAAACTTCCGGCCGCGAAACAACAGGAACTGTTGAATGCTTATTTCGACCCCGCCAAAGGCATCGGCTACACGCTCGCGAGAACCAACATTCACAGTTGTGATTTCTCGAGTGCGAGCTACACCTACGTAGACGAGGGCGACAAGGAGCTGAAGTCGTTCAGCGTCGAGCACGATAAGCAGTTTCGGATTCCATTTATCAAGCAGGCAGTAGCAGCGACCGGCAGAAAGCTCAACATTTTCGCCAGTCCGTGGAGTCCACCGGCCTTCATGAAAGATAACAACGACATGCTTCACGGTGGACGATTGAAACCGGAGTTTTATCAGTCGTGGGCCAACTACTTCGTAAAGTTCATCAAGGCTTACGAGCGTGAAGGCATACCCATTTGGGGCGTCACCGTTCAAAACGAGCCGATGGCAACACAGAAATGGGAGTCGTGCATTTTCACCGCAGAGCAAGAGCGAGATTTTCTGAAGAACCATCTTGGTCCAACAATCAAACGCGAAGGTCTGGCAGACAAGAAAATAATTGCGTGGGATCACAATCGCGATCTCATCTATCAGCGAGCGCGAACGATTCTGACTGATCCTCGAGCTGCGCAATACGTTTGGGGCATTGGTTATCACTGGTACGAGCCTTGGAGCGGCGGCGAACCGATGTTCGACAATGTGAAACTCGTGCGCGAGGCATTTCCCGACAAGCATCTGATCTTCACTGAAGGTTGCGCTGACTCCTTCAACGCTGAAAAGCTCCACGATTGGAAGTTAGGTGAGCTGTACGGACGTTCTATGATCAACGACTTCAACAGCGGCACTGTTGGCTGGACCGATTGGAACGTTCTGCTGGATGAAACTGGTGGACCAAACCACGTCAAGAATTTCTGCTTTGCGCCTGTTCATGCGGACACACGTTCAGGCGAGTTGATCTACACAAACTCGTATTACTACATCGGACACTTTTCAAAATTCGTGCGTCCTGGCGCCAAGAGGATTGCGAGCTCGCCGAGCAGGAGTGGATTGCTTTCAACTGCCTTCATCGATCCTGATGGACGGATAGCGGCAGTGGTGATGAACAGAACTGACCAAAAGATTTCGTATTTTCTATGGCTGGACGGTCAGGCTGCGGAAGTTGAGAGCTTACCCCACTCGATTCAGACGCTCGTGTTCTAGAACGGATTAGTTGAGCTTGATTCCAACACCCTCGCTTGGATCACGGCGAAAGAAACTCCAAAGAATGAGTATCAACGCGATCACCGAGACACCGATAACGATGTACAGACCGTAGGTTCCTAAAAATGGCGCGGAAATGATTTTGAAGAGAATGATCACGGCGAGGAAAATCGTTCCTCGTTGGAGTGGACCACGGCGCAAGATCCAAGGCGGTCTGCTTGGCACCTTCGCCATCTCTTCATAAGACGCAAATTGCGGCACAGCCTTTTGTGAAGGCGGAGGCTCTTGTTTGGTCCGTTTTAGCGCATTCGCGGCGCCGCACTGCCAGCAGTGAGCATACTTGTCTTCGATACCGGTTCCACAGTTGCTACAACGCCACATAATGGCCGAAGATATTAATCTTTCCTGTCTAACAGTCAAGAGCTATATTCACGGAGTTCGCCACAAAACGGCACAAGATGCGGCTTGAGAATCATGCCAAAAGATACCTCCTTCAGTGATGACGTCATTGAAGCGCTGTGGAAGGCGAAGATTCTCGGCGTTCGCGCCGGAATTGAACACCGTTTCACCGGTATTTGGGTCGTGGTCGTCGATGATCGCGTGTTCGTACGTTCCTGGAATGACAAGCCAACCGGATGGTTTCAAGCATTTCGAAAGCAACCCCGCGGGACCATTCAGGTGGGCCAACTCGAAATTCCTGTTCGCGCGAAGCTACCGCGCAGCACGCGCATTCTAGACGCAGTCACTGCCGCGTTCGCCGAAAAGTACAACACCAAAGGATCGCAAAAATGGGTGAAAGGCTTCGCTGAACCGTCGCGAGTAGCGACAACACTCGAGTTCGTTCCCCGCTGACTAACCGATGAAATCATTTATTCTTCTTCTCCTTCTAATCGTATTCGTCCCACCAGTCAGTGCACAACAAACTGCTTTGATCGCAAATACCGACGGGCGGAAAACGATTAGCCTGGACGGTCAGTGGCAGACGATCGTCGATCCTTACGAGTCGGGTTATTATGACTACCGTTACCAACCGAGTCCCAACGGTTATTTCAAAAATTCCAAACCGAAAAGTAAGAGCGACTTGATCGAATATGACTTCGATAGTTCGGGCTCGTTGAAAGTGCCCGGCGACTGGAACACCCAGTCAGACCAGTTCTTCTTTTACGAAGGCACAATCTGGTACAAGAAATCCTTCGATTATCAGCGGCGACCGAACACACGTCTTTTTGTCTATTTTGGCGCCGCCAATTACATTGCCGACGTCTATCTGAACGGTGAGAAGCTTGGCCGTCACGAAGGCGGCTTCACGCCGTTTAATTTTGAAATCAGCAGCCTGGTTCGCGATACAGGCAATTTCCTGATTGTTAAGGTTGACAATAAACGACGGCGCGATGCTGTTCCCACGTTGATAACAGATTGGTGGAACTATGGCGGACTCACTCGCGATGTGAAGCTGGTTGAAACACCCACTACGTTCCTTCAGGACTATTTCATCCAACTCGAGAAAGGCTCACGCGAACACGTCACCGGTTGGGTGAAGTTAAGCGGCGGCAAGCTGAATCAAAAAGTTACGATTCGAATTCCTGAAGCGAGAGTCATCAAATCGTTTACTACGGATTCTCGCGGATTCGCTGCGATCGATTTCAACGCTGATCTGAAGTTGTGGTCACCTGAGGATCCGAAGCTCTACGACGTCGCGATCGAAGCAGAAACGGACCAGATACACGATCAGATTGGTTTTCGCAGTATTGAAACGCGAGGAACTGAGATTCTGCTGAACGGACGGCCCATCTTTCTGCGCGGTGTCTGCATACATGAGGAAGCGCCGCTGCGCGGTGGCCGTGCGTTCAGTCGTGAGGACGCGCGAACGCTGCTCGGTTGGGCCAAGGAGTTGGGCGCGAATTTTGTTCGACTGGCGCATTATCCACACAACGAATACATGATTCGTGAGGCTGACCGGATGGGAATCATGGTCTGGTCAGAGATTCCGGTCTATTGGACCATCCTCTGGGAAAATTCCGCGACACTCGATAACGCGGGAAATCAGTTGAGTGAGATGATCACGCGCGACAAGAACCGTGCTGCGGTCGTGATTTGGTCGATGGCAAATGAAACGCCGCTTAGCGACGCCCGATTGTCGTTTCTCAAAAATCTGATCTCGCATGCGCGAAGTCTCGATCCAACGCGATTGATATCGGCGGCGATGGAGCGTCACTACATCAACGATACGACACTGACAATAGATGATCCGCTCGGAGAATACCTCGACGTGCTTGGTTGTAACGAGTATGTCGGCTGGTACGATGGCTTACCTGAAAAGGCCGATCGTCTCGAATGGAAATCAAAATATCAGAAGCCGCTCATCATGAGTGAATTTGGCGGCGACGCTCTGTTTGGAAATCATGGTGATGCGCTGATGCGGTGGACCGAGGAATACCAGGAGAACCTCTACCAGCACCAGCTCGCAATGTTGAAGCGAATTCCCTTCCTCCGCGGCACCTCGCCATGGATTCTGATGGATTTCCACTCTCCACGCCGGCCACTGCCCAAGATTCAGGACTACTGGAATCGCAAAGGCTTGATCTCGAATCGCGGCGAGAAGAAGAAAGCGTTCTACGTGATGCAGCAGTGGTATCGCGAGTTGGAACAGCGACAGGATTCCTCTTCGTGGGTTCTGGCTTGGAGTGATGAGTTCAACGCACGAAATGGGTCGGGAATTGATGCGACTAAGTGGACTGCGGAGGTCGGCGGTAACGGCTGGGGAAACAACGAGCTTGAATACTACACCGCGCGTCGCAGCAACGCGTATCAGTCTGACGGTCGACTCGTTATCAAGGCGATAAAGGAGAAGTTCAGCGGGGCTGATAACGTGTCGAGGGATTACACGTCAGCGCGTTTGATCACCAGAAACAAGTTTTCCGCGACTTACGGCCGCTTTGAAGCACGAATAAAACTGCCCAAGGGTCAGGGGATCTGGCCAGCGTTTTGGTTATTGGGTAATGATATCGGCGTGGTCGGTTGGCCCGAATGTGGTGAGATCGACATCATGGAGAATATCGGACGGGAACCCTCGACTATTCACGGCACGATTCATGGTCCAGGATATTCGAAAGGAAATCCGTTAAGCTCGTCTTACGCATTGCCGGGTAATCGTCGATTCGCAGATTCATTTCACACTTTCGCCGTCGAGTGGGAGCCGAACGCCATCCGTTTTTATTGCGACGGCATTCTGTATAGCACGAGAACTCCCGCTGATGTTCCGGCGGGCAAGAAGTGGGTATTCGATAAGCCGTTTTTCATTCTTCTCAACGTGGCGGTTGGCGGAGATTGGCCCGGAAGTCCTGACGAGACAACTGTATTCCCGCAGACAATGCTCGTAGACTATGTTCGCGTTTACAGGCGCGCGAATGCGAAGAACTAAGCTTTTGTGCTTCTTTGTGGCCACAAAGGCACCATGCTTTAGTGTGAACCAACATAACTAGAGGAGGGCGAGTCATGATTAACCAAACTCTTTCGCGCCGCAGTTTTTCGAGGCTGATCGGCGTGAGCGCTGCGTACACGGCGTTACGACCGATCTCAAAAGTGAACGGATCGACGCGCGTCTTCACGCCGCGTCCAACGCCGTCCGCCACAAGCGTCGTGCGTCTCAGCTCGAACGAGAACCCTTATGGACCAGCACCCGCAGCGTTGAAGGCGATGACTGACGGTTTCAGTCTCGCATGGCGCTACCCTGACGAGCATGCAGATATGCTCGCAGATGAGTTGGCGAGGTTGAATAACGTCACAGTTGACCAGGTACTTCTCGGCGATGGTTCGGGAGAGATTTTGAAACTCTGTGCTGCTGCTTTTACTAACAAAGACAAGAAACTTGTCATCGCGAACCCGACATTCGAAGCAATTGCCCGTCATGCAGGTGTGGCGAATGCCGAGGTGGTGAAGATTGATCTTGCAGCCGATTATAGTCACGACTTGAAGAAGATGCTGCCGGCTGCTGAGGGTGCCGGTCTGGTCTACATCTGCAATCCAAACAATCCGACTGCCAGCATCACTTCGAAAAACGACTTGTCGGACTTTCTTGCGAAGCTCTCGCCCGCGACTATGGTGCTGGTCGACGAGGCGTACCATCACTATGTCGAGACGAAAGACTATGAAAGTGTGATCCCGCTCGTTAAGCAGTATCCAAATCTGATCGTCGCGCGCACGTTTTCAAAGATCTACGGCATGGCCGGGCTGCGCTGCGGTTACTGTGTCACGCAACGCGAAAACATCGGGCGCATGCGTACGCATCAGATATTTGATAGCGTGAACATTATGGCCGTGGTCGCGGCGCTTGCGAGTTTGAAGGATACTGACCACGTCGCTCAGGGTCGCAAGCTAAACAGCGAGGTGAAAAAGAGCGTCTGCGCGGATCTCGACACACTCGGTTACCGCTACATCCCATCGCATGCAAACTTCATGATGATCGATCTACGTCGCGACGTCCGACCAATCATCGGCGCCCTGCGCACTCGCGGAGTCGAAGTCGGCCGCCTCTTCCCTGCTCTGCCAAATTTCATGCGTGTCACGATCGGCACGAGCGAACAGATGAAGGCGTTCGTGACAGCTTTCAAAGAAGTCATGGTCTAGCGCATGCTGAAGATCCTGTCTATCGTTGGCCTCATTGTGATGGTTATAGCTATTGTTGCTCTGTACAGGATCGGTGCCCTCTTTTCTGCCCAGCCCATCGTGATTGCTCTTCAGGTGATAGCAGTCGCCTTACTGATCTGGGCACGTATAACGTTCGGACTGCGAAGCTTCCATCCCGCGGCAAATCCGACCGAAGGAGGTTTAGTGAGGACAGGCCCATATCGTTACATTCGACACCCGATCTACACGGCAGCTTGTCTCTTCGGT
>DATFHH010000166.1:0-28217 GCA_035248565.1 Pyrinomonadaceae bacterium
TCCTTGGAGTGCGGCGGCCTGGCGCCGCTTTGTTATCGATCACGATTGATCGAGGCCAAAGCGGCGCCAGGCCGCCGCACTCCAAGGAGGTACCTTGTTCCCATGACTATTTGGTCCACGAGCGGCTAATCTTGTAGACATGTCCAGCAAAACTCAGAAGAAGCTGAATCGGCGCCGCTTTCTCTCGAGCGGAATGACTGCCATAGCCGCATTGTTAACGCCTGCTGAAATCGCTCTTCCTCAACTCCGAAAACCGGCGTCCAGCAGTTCTGAGCCGTTCACCCAGCCTCCAGTCCAAACCTCCACAAACGGTAAATTGGAGACACAGCTTCGCGTGGTCCAGGCAGACGTGCCGATTCCCGGAGGCGTGCAACTCGAGCAGACGCGTTGTTACAACGGTTCAGTTCCTGGTCCAACCCTGAAACTTCGCGCCGGTGAGGAATTAAGACTAAAACTAATTAACCATCTTCCTGGACCAGCGGAACACTGCAACGGAGAACTACTCAATCACCCCCACTGCTTTAACACGACGAACATTCACACGCACGGATTTCATGTTTCGCCTCAGCCTCCTTCCGACAACTCTTATTTGCGAATTGGACCACAGTCCGAATATCAATACTGCTTTAAACTGCCGGAAAAGCAGCCGGCCGGCACGTTTTGGTACCACTCTCACGTCCACGGCTCAACCGGATTGCAGACGATGAACGGCATGGCCGGCGCGTTGATTGTGGACGAGCCGGATAATGAAAAACTCGTTGCTGAAACAAACGATTTGATTTGGTTGGTTCAGGAGGTACTAGGAAAAGGCGCTGAGAAACTCTATTCGTGCGAACACCCAATCGCACCTTACACCGTGAACGGAACATTTCAACCGACACTTACTGTGCGACCGGGTGAGGTCCAACGCTGGCGTTTTATCAATGCCACCGCAACGCCTGGCGGATACATGGACCTTCAACTACTCGATAGCAGGAATCGAAAACAGCAGTTCATGGTGATCGCGATCGACGGTTATCCACTGCGCCGCAGATTGCGTCGAACCTCGTACGTGCTGCCTCCTGCAGGACGCGTCGACTTCCTGGTGCGCTTAAGTCAGCCCGGAAAATATCAAATGATCAAGCGGCGGTATCAAGGCCAGTCACGAGATCAAGTGCTCGCTTGGGTTGAGAGTGCTGGTAGACCACTCAACGCAACTCTACCATTCACGTTGCGATCATTGCCGCCGTATTTAAGACCGATCACTGACAATGAGATAGTCAAACGTCGTGTCATCAGATTTCAGATCTGTCCGGAACAGGCTCGCGGTGATGTCTGCAAGAACTACCCCGAAGCGAAACTTTGTCGAACCCAAAGCAGCGACGAACCACTCACGAATGTATTCTTGATTGATGGTAAACCGTACGATCCAAATCGCATCGATCACACGGTGAAGTTGGGGACTGCCGAGGAGTGGGAAATCGTGAACGAGACCGGAGCGGAACATCCGTTTCACATTCACATTAACCATTTTCAGGTGATGCAGGCTGGTGTTGCGCCCGAGTATTGGCAATGGCAGGACACGGTGAGTTTGCCAACGGAGAGAAGTGTCAAAATCAGGTCGCGCTTTCTGGACTATCCGGGAAAATTCCTTCTTCATTGTCACATTCTGCTGCACTCCGACTTGGGCATGATGCAGAACGTCGAGGTTGTGACTTAATTCGGCTTTTTTATCCACAGATTACACAGATTAAATTGACAAAATCTGTGTAATCTGTGGATAAGAAGGGAGCACTCCCATGAAACGCTTAATGACATTTTTGTTGATTCTGTTGTTGGGATGGGCCATCAACCAGACTGCCGCCCAACGTAAGGTCGCGAACGAACAAACCAAACAGCTACAACCTTCCAAGGACGCCACGCTAATCGAAAGTTCGAAAGGAGTACTGGGCAACTCCGAAGGCCAAAGCATCTTCGTCGGTCGTACTGGCCAGCCGGAAGGCTCGGAGAGAAGGGGACTCATAGCCTTTGATTTTGCCGGCGCAATTCCACCGCGCTCGCGAATTCTCTCGGTCACGCTAACCATGACCGTGCAGATCAGCGCTGGTGGGGATCAGCCCTCGACGATCGGTTTGTACCGAGTTTCGCGATTTTGGAAAGAAGGAACTTCTGTCGGCCAGGGTGGCCGAGGCGCGGATGCGCAAGCCGGCGACGCAACGTGGATCCATAGCGTCTATCCAACCACCCGTTGGTCCACTCCAGGCGGCGACTACCTGAAAGCCGTTAGCGCAAAGACTGAAGTCCGCGGCGCCGGCGTCTACACCTGGAATTCAACTCCCAAACTCGTCGCCGATGTGCAGTCATGGGTCAACTCACCGAAGAAGAATTTTGGTTGGATACTTATTGGCGATGAATCAAAAGGTGCTACAGCCAGAGTTTTTTATAGCCGCGAAAGCACTGAAGAAACTACTCGACCGCAATTGACTGTTACCTTTAGACCACCTTCAAAATAGCGCCACAAAACCCACAATGTGGCGACTCTCACCAAAATACGTATTAAACCGTATAGTAACGCACATATTGTTTGACTAAATTCGTCTATAAATATATAGAGAAGCCTGAAATGGAAGAATTGTTGAAACCCGCCGAGGCAGCTCGAATTGCCGGAGTGAGCTACCCGACCCTGAAGCAATGGATCTACAAGGGCAAAGTTCACTCGGTGAAGACTGCCGGCGGACATCATCGTGTGGCCCGTAGCGAGATCGAGCGATTCTCCGGCGTTGTGCGTGCCAGAACATCTCGTGGAAAACCGATTGGCATCGAGGCGATTAGCGGTCGCAACAAGCTACGCGGCATTGTCACTGACATTCGCTACGAGGGTTTGCTGGTCCAGGTAACGATCGACGTGGGTGGGCAATCAATCACTTCGATCATCACCAGCGATGCAACAAAAGCACTCGGCTTGAAAAAGGGCAGCTCAGTTTACGCTCTCATCAAGGCTACCGAAGTAATGGTGATTAGAAATTGAGTCCTCGCGTTTAGTTCGCAATAACAGGTTAAAAACTGGTCTTGGGTTTTTGGTCTTGGGTCTTTGGCTAAGACCAAACCAAAGACCAAAGACCCAAGTCCAAAGACCTCATCTCATGAGATGTTTCACTATCTTACTGTTGTTTGCAGTTGTAACTGGAGCTACGCCGGCGCGCGCGCAAGCTGGAAGATCGGAGATTACCGGCATTGTTCACGATCCGCGCGGTGCGCTAGTACCGCAAGGGCGCATAGTTGTTACCGAGGTTTCGACGAGCCAGGTTTTTAGCTCAACCATTGGCGAGGCGGGCACCTTCACCGTCACTAACCTAAAGCCGGGCCAGTACACCGTTACAGTTGAGGTTCCAGGTTTCAAGACTTACGTGCGTTCCGGCGTCCAACTCGCCACCGGGGAGAGGATACGCCTTGACGTAATACTCGAGCCCGGGCAAGTAAGTGAGAGCGTCACGATCACCGAAGACGCTTCACTGCTGCGAACAGAAAGCGGCAGCCTGGGCCAGGTGGTGAACAACCGCAAAATCGTCGATCTGCCTCTTAATGGCCGCAACTTCCTTACGTTAGTCAGTTTGTCTGCGGGTGTTGCGCAGCCTCCGCCGACAACTGCTGGTCCATCGTTTCCACGCATCAATGGTGGCCGGCCACGAACCAACGAGTATTTGTTTGATGGGATCTCAGTGCTTCAACCGGAACCCGGACAGGTTGCATTCTTTCCGGTGATCGAATCGGTCCAGGAGTTCAAGGTTGAAGTTAATAGTCCATCTGCGGAGTTTGGGCGCTTCAACGGCGGCGTGGTTAATCTGACTACGAAGTCTGGAACGAACGATCTGCATGGCTCCGTCTTTGAGTTTGTTAGAAACGAAGCACTGAATGCCCGCAATCTCTTCGCGCCCGCCACTGCTGCAAGTCCAAACAAACCTGTGTTCCGGCGCAATCAATTCGGTTTCGTGATCGGTGGACCAATCATCAAGAACAAGACGTTTTTCTTCGGAGACTATCAAGGCATGCGACAGTTGATTGCCCGAGTACGCATTTCAACCGTGCCGACATTGGCCCAACGACAAGGCGATTTCTCATCTAGTCTTGGCGCGCGATTGTTCTTTCAACCGAACGATTCAATCAGCACGACTGTAACCCCGAAACCTGTCAACGTCACGGACACTAACGGCGCCACCATCCAAGCGCGCGTCGGCCAGATCTTCCGCCCTTCGGATCATCGTGCTTACGCAGGCAACATCATTCCGGTGAATACATTTGATCCAGTGGCAAATTTGCTCTTGCAGCGTTATCCGTTACCGACCGCGAACGGCGCCGCTAACAACTTCACTCGGATCGGTAACGAACCGGACGATCAAGATCAGTTTGATGTTCGTCTCGACCATCGTTTATCGGCGAGCGATCAGATCTACGGCCGCTTCTCGTATGCAAAAGACGTCACCTCGCCCGTCACGCCTTTACCAGACGGCAGCGGGAACATCACGAGTGGTGCGATTGGACCAACCGACACGACAGCGCAATCGCTCGTCGTCAACCACTTACATGTTTTCGGGCCTCGTCTGTTGAACGAGCTGCGGGTTGGTTACACCAGAAGAAAGATCGAGCGAGAAGCGACGCAATTCGAGGGATCTGCTTCGCAGAGTTTACACCTTCCCGGCATACCGACGAACGGCGCTTTCGAAAACACGCTGCCCACGTTCACGATTGCAGGTCTACAACAACTTGGCTTTCCGGCCAATACGGCGTCAGATTTTCGCACGGACGTGATGCAAGTCTTCGACGCCTTTTCAACTCAACACGGGCGGCACTCAATCAAGTTCGGAATCGATTTTCGCTGGGAGCGCCTCGATGTTATTCAACCGCCATCGCCCACCGGGAATTTTAGCTTCAACACCCTATTCACAAACTCACAGGCTGTTCCAACCATTGGCTCGGCGCTGTCAAGCTTCACCGGAAACGCGCTTGCTAGTTTTCTTCTCGGACAGGTGCAGAACTTTTCAATCGACCTTCAGGAAAACGTCCAGCGACCGCGCGCTCACGATCAGGAGTATTTTGTACAGGACGACTTTAAGGCTACATCGCGACTGACGATCAACGCTGGGTTGCGTTATACGCTGAACTTTCCTTCAACCGAAGCTGACAATCAAGGCGCCGTCTTCAATCTCCAAACCCAGCAATTGGAATATTTCGGGCAGAACGGGTTTCGCGAGTCAGCGCGACGTTTGCACAAACTCGACTTTGGACCACGATTGGGTATCGCTTACAGATTGAACGACAAGACGGTGGTGCGCACGGGTTACGGATTGATCTGGATTGAAATGGCAGGAATCACGACGCCGTTCACCACCCCGCAGTTCCCGTTCATTCAAACGGTTTCGCAACGAACCCTCGACAACATCGTTCCAGCGTTTGTTCTTTCGAATGGACCAACCGTGGCGCCAATACCGTTGACGCCGGACGCCGGTTTGGGCCAGGGCGTATTTTCAGTCGACCCGAATCTCGGTAGTGGATACGCGCAACAGTGGAACTTCGCAGTTCAACGCGAAGTGACGAAGAATACGGTTGTTGAGCTCGCGTACGCGGGCTCGAAGATCACTCACGTCGGCATTCCTGATACGAGCATCAACCAACTTACTGCTAGCCAGCTCGCGCTGGGCCCGGGTTTGCTCCAACGAGTTCCGAATCCGTTCTTTGGCCAGATCCCGCGTTCGTCGAGTCTCGGAGATCCGACAATTGCATTGGCCCAACTGCTCAAGCCTTTTCCGCGATTCACCGCAGTCAGTCTGTATCGCAACAACGTAGGAAACACGAACTACAACGCGCTTCAGGCGAAGCTGGAACAACGGTTCTCGCGTGGCTTGGCTTTTCTCGTCAGCTACACCCGTTCAAAGCTTATTGACGAAGCCTCTTCCGTCTTCGACGCGTCGATACTTACCGGGCCGATCGCAAACTTTCCGGTAGCCGACAGCTTTAATCGCAGGTTGGAACGAGATGTTTCAAACGGCGACATGCCGAATGTGTTCGTTGCGAGTTTTACTTATGAGTTGCCATTCGGTAAGGGCAAGCACTTCAATCCTGGCGGAATCGCCGGAACTATCTTAAGCGACTTTGAGTTTGCGGGTGTGGTAACACTGCAATCCGGTTTGCCGCTCGCGATTACGCAGGCAACGAACTTCAATTCTTTTGCCGGTTTTGGCACACAAAGACCTAATCGTCTCTCCGATCCGAACCTGGGATCTTCTGAGCGCACGACCGCGCGGTTCTTCGATACTTCAGCATTCGCGATCGCCCCGCAGTTTACGTTAGGAAACAGTTCACGCAATCCTGTACGCGGGCCGGCTTACCGTAACGCCGATCTCGTGCTGATCAAGAGGATCTATTTCGGGGAGAACGCAAATGTCGAGTTGCGCGTCGAAGCCTTTAATATAACTAACACGCCACCGCTGGCCGCTCCGAATACAGTCGTGGGCACGCCGGGATTCGGATCGATAACAGCAGCGGGCGACCCGAGAGTTTTTCAATTCGGAGCCAAGTTCAATTTCTGATGGGAGCCACAAAAAGGCCCAATTTGTACTTTTGGTGCTTGTTGGTGGCGCTATTTTTGACGGGGTGTCGGTCTTCAGGTTCAGTCAAGAATGCACAAGTAACGTTGACCGTTTCAGCGGCTGCGGATCTCACGCCTGCTTTTGAAGAACTCGGCAGACTGTTTACAGATGAGAGCGGGATCAAGGTGATATTCAACTTCGGTTCCACGGGACAGCTTACGCAACAGATCGAGCAAGGCGCGCCGGTGGATCTACTGGCTGCTGCGAACGTCAGCTTTGTCGAAGAGCTTGAACAGCAGAATCTAATTCTTCCCGACACCAAAGCACTCTACGCGCAGGGACGCATCACACTTTGGACACGCAAGGACAGCTCTTTGCGATTGGACCACCTCGAAGATCTGGCCAAACCGGAAGTGCACCGAATCGCAATCGCCAATCCCGAGCACGCTCCATACGGCGAGGCGGCGCGTCAGGCTTTGCAGTCAGCCGGTACTTGGGATCGCATATCTTCTCGGCTGGTTTTCGGTGAGAACATAAACCAGACATTTGAATATGCCGAGACTGGAAACGTCGACGCAGCCATCGTTGCCCTTTCACTCAGCATCAACAGTAACGGGCGTTGGGTTTTAATTCCGGAGCAATTGCACCAGCCACTCAAACAGGCATTGGCGGTCATCAGAAGCACTCCTCACGAGGCTGAGGCGCGTCGCTTCGCGAGCTTCATCAACTCTCAGGAAGGACGTGTAGTCATGCGGAAGTATGGCTTCATATTACCGGGCGAGGAGCCGCTTAAATGAATTGGGCGGCTTTGATGCTGTCGCTGCGAGTGACAGTTGTGGCAACGATCATTCTGTTTGTGGTCGGTCTGATCGCGGGAGTGCTATTGGCGCGCTTTCGAGTGCGTGGCCAGATCGTGATCGAGACAATCATCTTTCTGCCGTTGGTGCTTCCGCCTAGTGTCATCGGATATTTCCTGTTACTTACACTGGGACGCGGCAGTCCCATCGTCGAGTGGTTTCACGTTAATTTACTCTTCACCTGGGAGGCGGCGGCAATCGCCTCGGCGGTAGTTGGGCTGCCGTTGATGGTCCAATCTGCGCGGGCCGCGATCGCAAGTGTGGACCACGTGCTTGAAAATGCTGCGCGAACGCTTGGCTCATCAGAACTGGAAATTCTATGGCGGGTGACACTACCGCTCGCGCGGCGTGGAATTATCGCCGGCCTGATTCTGGGTGGAGCTCGCGCGCTTGGCGAGTTCGGCGCTACATTAATGGTCGCGGGCAATATTCCAGGAGAGACCCAAACGCTTCCGCTTGCCATCTACGATGCGGTGCAATCGCGCCGCTACGAGCAAGCTCAAATGATGGTCGTCGTGATGACTGCGGTCGCGTTCGTTGGCTTATGGTGTGTGCGCCAACTCGAACGCCCGCTGTACAGACGTAAGGCGGCTCAATGAAACCATCACGTCTTAAGGTAAATATCGAAAAACGGTTGGCGACCTTCAATCTGTCTGTGCAGGTTGAGGTCGGTGCGGAAATACTCGTACTGTTCGGACCATCCGGAGCCGGCAAGACACAAACACTAAACGCGATTGCCGGCCTCATGACGCCGGACGCTGGTGAGATCACGCTGGATAACACGATCTTCTTCCGCTCATCAGCAACATCCGGCAAGACGCCAACAGTCAACCTTCCCGCACGCAAGCGCCACGTCGGCTACGTATTTCAACAGTATGCTCTGTTCCCACACCTCACTGCTTTAGAGAACGTTTCTTATGCGCTGTGGCGCCATTCCCACGCACGAGAACGCGCTGAGGAGTTACTCGAGCGAATGCGACTCGTAGAACTAGCGAACCGCTTCCCGCATGAACTGTCAGGTGGTCAGCAGCAACGCGTTGCTATCGCCAGGGCGCTCGCGATGGATCCACGCGTGTTGTTAATGGATGAACCGTTCTCAGCCCTCGACAGTGAGATTCGCAAACAACTGCACCAGGACCTGGTTCAGTTACAAGCAGAAGCGGAACTGATCGTCATTTACGTGACGCACAATCTTGAAGACGCATTCACACTTGGGCATCGATTAGCAGTTGTGCGTAATGGAAGAATAGAACGGATCGGCGAACCGCGTGAGATCTACCCGCAACCGCCGAGTCCGCTGTCCACAGATTACACAGATTGTTTTGTCGAATCTGCGTAATCTGTGGATGAAGGAGCTTCTTAGGGCGACGACGTTGCCTTTCGATGTGTGAGCACGTTACACGCCTCGACGGCGGTAGTGGGATCGATTGCGACGTTTCCTTCGTCAATGTGGCGAATAATGCCTTCTTTATCGATCACGAAGGTGGCGCGATTGCCAAAGCCTTGCTCCTCGTTAAAGACACCATAGTCCTTCACTACAGTGCGTTTGAAATCGCTCAGCAGCGGAAATGTAATTCCAATCTGTTTTGCAAATTCGCGGTTGGCGGGAATACTGTCTACACTTAAGCCGAAAACCTGGGTGTCGGTTGATTCGAGTTTGGCGATATCAGCCTGATACGCCTTTAGTTCCTGCGTTCAACCACCGGTGAATGCCAGCACGTAAATCGCCAGCACGACGTTCTTCTTGCCTTTGAAGTCGCTAAGTTTGTAGGTCTTTCCGTCAGTCCCCCGAAGTGTGAAATCAGGGGCCGGGTCACCCACCTTCAACTGTGTTTTGGGTGGAGTTGCTTGTTGGGCTAGTGCGACAGCGCTCAGCACAGCAAGCAGCACAAGGGATATCAACAATCTTGGATACATGATTTGGGTCCTTGCCAACTAGACATCATGGTATGCATCTTTCGAATTGAATTTATGCACAAACTCGGAGCGAGTCAAGATACGAGCCGCGGATAACGCGGATTGGATCCGGATTTATCCGCGTCATCCGCGGCTTCAGTCGAAGATGAGATGAACGCCAGATCCGTTAGCTCGCACAAAAGTCGGATTCACGTCAAACACTTCTCGAATGCGATCAGCTGTGAGCACTTCACCAGGCGTTCCGGTTGCTACCACACGTCCATGATTCAATAACACGATCTGATCGGCAAAACGCGCTGCGAGGTTGAGATCGTGGACCACGCCCACCGTCACCACGTCAGGAGCACCAGCGAAGCTGCGCACCTTCTTCATAAAATCTATTTGATGACGAATGTCCAGGAACGTCAGCGGTTCGTCCAGGAACAAATAGCGGCAAGCGGTTAAGCCGTCGCGCCATAACTGGGCCAACACGCGCGCGAAGTTTACGCGCTGGCGCTCACCTCCGCTGAGCGTTTGATAATTGCGCTCGCTGAATTCGGTCACGTCGAAATGAGACATGACCTCATCGACGATTGTTTCATCCAACCGGGCGGGACGTCCGCCGAAGTGTGGATAGCGGCCCATCATTACTACTTCGCGTACGCTCAGCGGGAACGCAACTTCGATAGCTTGTGAGAGAACCGCACGCCGCTTCGCCAGATCGGCTTCGGTGGCGTGCTGCACATCTACACGCTCGTATTCGATCTTGCCATTCTGCGGACGCAGCAGCCGCGCGAGAACTTTGATAAGAGTTGATTTGCCGGCGCCGTTCGGTCCGATGATCAAGTGTAGCTTGCCGGGCGCAAACTGAACCGAGATATCGGTGATCAGCACCTTTTGTCCAACGCGAAAGCTGATGTTGTCGGCCTCGAGCATGACAATAATCAGAATACGTAACGCCGCTGGCGTAGTAAGAAAATGAACACCGGCACGCCCACTGCTGAAGTGACGATTCCAATCGGTAACTCCGCCGGACGAACGACCATGCGCGCCAGAAGATCAGCCAATGTTAGAAGTGTCGCTCCCGTTAACGCGCTGCCAATAATCAGAAATCGGTTGTCAGCGCCGCCAACCATTCGCAGCATGTGCGGCACGACTAAACCTACGAAACTGATCACGCCGGTGAAGGCTGTCGCGACCGCAACAATGACGACGTTGACCGACAGAATGATCCACTTCAAGCGATTGACGTTCACGCCGAGGTAAGTCGCTTCTTCTTCACCGATCATCAGTGCGTTGAGCTGCTTCGCGTAACGCAGCGCGACGATCGACCCCACTATTGTAGTTATCGCAACGATCTCGACTGCTTTCCAACTTGCTCCCGAGAGCGTGCCTAAACTCCAGAATGTAATCGAGCGTGCTTGCGGATCGCGTGCGATGTAAGACAGAAACCCAATCGCGCTCATGAACAACGCATTCACCGCAAGTCCGGTGAGAAGTAGCATCACGATTGAAGCTCGCGCATCTTCACGCGAGCGAGCAAGCAGGAAGACGAGATATGTAGAGATGATGCCGCCGATACACGCCGCGAATGGCAGAGTCCAAAGACTCGTCTCCATGTGCAGCACTCCGCCGAGGACGAAGAAGAGCGCCGATCCGAATGCCGCGCCGCTGGACGTGCCGACGAGACCCGGTTCGACAATCGGATTTCGAAACAGTGCCTGCATCAGTGTGCCGCCGACGCCGAGACTCGCGCCAACAAGGAGGCAGAGAATCGCGCGTGGCAGACGCAACTCAAGAAAAATGCGCTGGTCTAAGGTCGGTTCAGAATGGCCGGGAAGAATTGAGGTTAGTGCGCGGCTGATTTCGGCGGTTGAAAAGTCGATCGCGCCGTAGCGGATCGAAGCAGCCAAAACGAGGAGCGTGAGAATAGCTAACGCCAGAAGAAGAGTTCGTCGGCTGCCATATTGCTTTGTCACTTTTGATGAATGATTGCCGCCACTTTCCCTATGTTCTCACCCGAGCGTGGGCCAAAGTAATTTAGCACGTTCTCTTCGATTCGGTAGATGCGATTGTCCTTGGCGGCGTTGGAGGTTGCGACACCGGGCAACGCTTTGATCTGCTCGAGTGAGCCACCCAGCCGATCGTAACCATAGTCTGTGAGGAGAACGACGTCAGGATTCGCTTGCGCGATGATCTCTGGCGACTCCATTCGTTGCATTCCTCTGTTTTCAACCGCCATCTGTCCACCGGCGAGTTCTATCATCTGACTGACGCCGCCGCCATCGCCTCCTCCGCCCTTACCGACGACGAGATAAACGTTTGACGCGCGGCCGAAATGAATGACTGCGACTCGAGGATGATCGGTGTATTGCTTAACTTTTTCTAAAGATGCCGCCTTTTGCGAGTCCATTGTGTTGCAGAGTTCTTCGGCGCGCGCCTCTTTATGAAAGTAAGCACCCATCTCGCGAATCAGAGCTTTCGTGCCATCGAAGGAGTCGTTCTTCGCGGTGAACGTCTTCATTGGAATATTCAACTGCTGAAGTTGTTGCACGACTTGAGGTGGGCCGATGTTGTTGTCGTGAATTATCGCCGTCGGATGCAGCGAGAGAATACCTTCAGCGCTCAAGGCGCGGTGATAGCCAACAGTCTGGACGTTCTTGACTTCAGGTGGGTATGTCGTTGAGAGATCGATTCCGACTACTTGGTCCTGCGCGCCTAAGGCCCAGATAATTTCGTTGTAAATGGGCGAGATGACAACATAGCGCGCTTCTGTCGAGTTGCTTGGCGCGTTGTGGAAGCGCGAGCAGCTAAGAGCTGAGACAAGCGCAGCAACGACCGTCGCTACTATTAGAATCTTCTTCATTCAGGAAATTTTATGGGCCAATCGCGGTCGTGAATGGTTATTGACGCGACTGCAGCCCCAGCAAAAGGAAATTGAATAAACTGAGTCTCATTGTTCACCTTGGTGACTAATGCAAATAACGAAGCAGTGACAACACGATCCCGGCTAGAATAGCCTCGTAATGAAGTCCATCTCAAGAACAGAGCTAACTAAGCACAACATACTAATCATTATCGTCGGTCTAATTGTATCCGCACTTACTAGTGTGGCGCAGGCCCAACGTCGAGCCGTTTATGTGACTGCCGGTCTGGGCGTCGAGGGAATCACGGTCGGATATTCAACTAAGAACAGTGTGACTTCAAAGTATGGCAATGATTATGCGTTGCTTGAATACAACAACTACTCTTACGAAATTAAATACAACGATACAGGAATGTCGTTTTGGTATCGTCACGATGATCCTGAGCAGAAAATATTTAGCATTGGTTTCAGGCCGGAGAGCGGGGCGTTCACGGGACGTGGAATAGTCGTCGGACGCAGTACGCTACAGGATGTTTTCAACGCGTATGGAAAGTCTGAGTTCTCTACAACTAGTGCTGAGGAAACGTGGTTTGTTGAATATCAGGGAATTAAATTTCACGTTGAATACAAATCGACTGACAAGCTGCGACAGACTCCTGAGAAACTGTTGAAGCGAAAAATTATCGAAATCGAGATCGTCCCGGCTGAATCTGCAACAGCTTCACAGGCGAGTGCATTTGCTAATCAGAAAGACTGACAGTGGCTATGAACTCCAAAGCGCCACCGAGCGGTGAAAACGCTTGAGAGCCGGGCGGTCCCGCCAAAATTATTGTGAATGTGAAGTTGCCCCGGATGGAAAACTGTTGGTTTATCTGATTTAACAATGCGATTGACGTGACTGTACGACGACTAAAACCTAACCATTGTTTTCGCCCTTCGTTTGAGAGATACTCAACCTCACCTCCCAATATCAGCCGTCCCGCGTGCCCTGACCGGGCCGACAAACACTCAGAAAGGAGACGTATCTGATGGCTCTACATAGAATTCAACTTCTAACTATCGCCGTGGTTCTCTCGACTCTTTTCCTCGCTTCGGGCGTGACACAATCCACCGATCGTCAAGCCACTGCTCGAAACGCTGCGCCGGCGAAAACTTCGGCGGCTGCACCGACCGCCACTTGGACGTTCGAAGGCTGCTGGACGCAGTTCCAGTCGGGCCCGTGTCGCGATGTCTTTCGTGATGCGCAAGGTAACTACTGGATCTGCCGCGACTGCGGAACGACCGGCAACCCTACTCCAGGCAAGTGCAGCCCGATCAGCGAAGCGGCTCTCGCGCGCGGGTTCTGGTGCTCGTAAGGGGCTTTGCCGCAAGAATATGACAAGCCACAAAAAGGCACAGAAGGCACAAATACTTTGCTTTTATTTTTTGTGTTTTTTGTGCCTCTTTGTGGCTAATAGAAGCTGAAGTGGAGGCGCTCCCCTTGGATCTCCCCACTCCCGATTCACCGCCGACAACACCGCGTGAGCTAAGCTCCGCACTTTATGCCGCGGGTACTCTCCGGCAGGGTACGATCCTCACAGTGGCAATCACGGAGCAGATCCAAACACCAATTTCCAATTTATGGTTCCTTGAAGTCGACTATGCTGCGGAATCGTCTCCTAAGATTCCCAATCGTCTTCTCGTGAAGTGGGCTCTCGAAGAATCAGCCGCTCCCGAGCGCGGCGATCCGGAAGTCGTCTTCTACCGGGAACTCGCCCCTTCGCTGTCGTCCCCGCCAATGGTCCCCTGTCTTGCCACGGCCCCACCAACTAGCAAGCATCGATGGCTAATTCTCGAGGACCTGCGCTCGACTCACTCGAACCCGCCCTGGCCCAAGCGTCCGACGAACAAACAGGTGTACGAGGCTGTTGCGATCCTGGCGCGGCTCCATGCTCGTTGGTGGGAAGCACCGGCACTAGGCTCAACGATCGGCAACCTGCACACCGATACCAGCCTCCGCACGATGCTCTACGGCATTCGGGCTCACTTACCGAGTTTCTTCGACGATCTCGGAGAGGATCTCCCGCCCTCCGATCGCAGGATGCTCGAAACAGTGTTCAATTCGTCGCTTCAGCCATGGCTCCGACTCCTGGAACAACGGGCGCTCACCGTTATCCACGGCGACGCTCATACCTGGAACTTTCTCTTTCCTCGCTCAGGGCAGGGCACACCATATCTTCTCGATTGGCAGCTTTGGCATCTGGATGTCGGCGCCAGGGATCTCGCATTCATGATCGCTTTGCATTGGGACCGCAGCGTGAGACAGCAACTTGAACTTCCGTTGCTTCACTTTTATCACGAGGAACTGATCAGCGCCGGCATCAATAGCTACTCGTTCGACGATCTATTATTAGACTATCGGCGCTGTGTGGTGCGGAATCTGACCATCCCGATCATTTTTTGGTCTCGAGGCATGCCGCGCGAAGGATGGCGTTATCGTCTCGATTGTGCGCTCGCGGCGTATCGCGATCTCAATGGTGCAGAACTCTTGTAAGAAGCTGTTGACAGCATTTCAGGAACAACTCCAACACGTCTACTGGATCGGTGGCGGGAGCGGTGCAGGCAAATCGACCATCGCCCGTCTCATCGCGGCTCAGCACGGTTTGCGTGTTTACGCGAGCGATGACGCGATGGCAGATCATGCGCGCCGGAGCTCACGCGAAGAGTGCCCGTTGCTCCACAGGTTCATAGCGATGGATATGGACGAGCGGTGGGTGAACCGGTCGCCGCAAACGATGCTCGAGACGTTTCACTGGTTCCGTGGCGAAGGCTTCAACTTCATCATCGAAGACCTGCTCCGTCTTCCACGCGAGCCGCGCGTGATCGTCGAGGGACTGCGACTGTTGCCACACCTCGTCAAGCCTCTTCTCTCCGTAACTAGTGGTGCTGTATGGCTCCTCCCGACGCCCGACTTCCGTCATACAGTGATCGAGAGTCGCGGCGGATCGGCGTGGGGATTTCTCGCTCAGACCACTGATCCGGAAAGAGCCCTGCGCAACCTGCTCGAACGCGATCGGATGTTCACGGACCTTCTCCGCAAGGAAACGGCTCGTTTACGTTTGCCCGTGATTGAGGTTGACGTCACGACGACTGAGGACGATCTCGCCAAGCGAGTGATAGACGTATTTGGACTCTGAGCCGCGACGGACCATGCAAAATTGCGATGCGATCGGTAGAATGCTGCGCGTCTCTTTCGAACAGGCGAACACCTTTATGCTAGATCATTTGAGATTACGTCACCCGCGCTACTCAGTCGTTGCGCTCGTGTTGATTGCGTTGACGTGCAGTGTGGCTGCTGGTCAAGATTCAGACCGTGTTGACGGCGCCCAGAACACGAACGACTCAGATCGAGCACTTCACACGGGCGCGAATGAATTTGGCGTGTGGGGCGGACTTTCATTCCACGCTTCGACCCTGATCGGTGGAACTCCGGATGCGAGGTTCGTGAACCTCGCCTTTCGCTACGGACGGGTCCTCGCAGCCAACAACAAACTCGCATTTGAATGGACCATCGACGTCGAGCCAGTCGCGGTTCTGAGTCTCAAGCGCCTTACTTTCACGCAAACAGCACCCGGCAGTTTTGCAGTTACGACGAAGCGCGAGCGGACTTACGCAACAGGTGCTTCACCAATTGGTCTGAAGTTCAACATGAGACCCCAGCGACGCGTACAGCCTTTCGCTAACACGAGTGGAGGTTTTCTATATTTCAGAAAAGACGTGCCAGTTCCCGGCGCGGCCCGTTTCAATTTCACTTTCGACTTTGGCGGAGGCGTACAGATCATCAATGGTTCACGCCATGCCTTGATGGTCGGCTATAAATTCCAGCACATCTCCAATGGCGGCGCCTCACGAATAAATACGGGAATTGACGTGCACGTGGTGTACGCGGGCTTCTCGATTTTTAGGTAATTGGTAGTTCTGACTGACGGAGAATAACGGCGCCACTCACTTAGCACGCTTCAGGTAATAATCGGTCCTGACCTGATGAGATCCGGTATTCGGAAAATCTCCTGAGCGTATTTCTACTAGTTCCCATCCCTCGTCGCCTGCATTATTCAACTCTTGCAGGTTAGGCGGAGGGTTCGTCACCGACGGTCCATAGGTTGAGATCACTTTGTACTCCCATGATATGGTAGACGACGTGTTCGCACGACTGGTCCAACTAGCCAGCCAAAAGACAGCAACAACTGCGAGAATGATTATTCCCCCACCATCTTTGTTTCATCGTCTTTTCTCCTTGCCGAAAAAATTGATAATGACACGTGCGGGCAGTATGAAAGTTCCTAAAAAGACGTTGTTTGTTACCTTTTCTTTTTAATAAATCTGAAGAATTCATCCAGCGTCTTGACTTCGCGATCCAAGACCGCCGCATAAATGTCTTGACTCGTGATTGTGTCTCTGTATTCCGGCTTGTCCCATAGTTGACCCTTCAGATCGAGAATTATGAGCCGGTTCTTTTCCGTCAATCTGCTCTTGAGAGCTTCACCTTCAAGAACTTTTTCACGAAACTGATCCGAGTCGAATGCCCAGAGATCTATCTTCCATGCGCCACGCTTGATGTCGCCCATTCGTATTCCCCAATAAAGGCCTGATGGGTAATCGTTACTACTGTTTTCACGACTGTTTGTGAAGAACATTTTCCAGGGAGCGAGCAGCACGGTGATGCGTTTACCGAGGTCGAAGAACTGACCGACTGTAATGCCCGGAGCATTCATCATAATATCGAGGTCTCGCCACACCATGAGTTGAAGAGCATAGCTTCCCGTTATATGCACAGGCGCATACTCTTCAATTAACTTCTTGAGGCCCAGTTCATAAAGCAGCACATCTGCTTCGGCTCGTAACGCTTCATCAACTGCGAATGGACCAATCGATGGAGTCTCTGTTTTGTTCACGTCTACCTCTTCGCCGCGAGTCGGATGATTTCAGTTGAGGAGCTTACGAAATGCGATCAGGATTGGACACAAACAATCCCGGTCACTTGCGGCCAGGCGCTGAGAAATCGAACAAAGCGGGACAGTATGTCCAAAAAAGGAATCGTCAAATACAGGCGAAAGGTCTATAGTCACGACGTTCAGACACTGCCGGTTCGTTCCTCGAGGAGTCGGAATTGTCACTCAAAAACATTCAGCCTCAACTAAAACCTGTCTCGATATCTGCTGAAGTAAGATCGACCAGACTGTGGCTGATCTTTTTGACAATCGTCTGTCTCGCCTTCGGCGTGCGATTACTCCATTGGCAGAACAACTTTCTCACATTGGATAAAACCATGACGAGATTGACTGCGCGCTACAAGGAAGAGGCGCAGTTTCTACTCGCCGGTGACTTGATCTCGTTTGTAAAAGGCTCGAAGTCACAGGCTGACGAAACGATCCTGACACATCCGCCCGGCTATCCGATTTTGATTGCGATAATCTACAAGATTAGCGGTAACAGTGATCGAGCACTGCGATTATTTCAAATCGCCTGTGAAGCAGTCGCCGCGGTTCTGGTCTTTCTTATTGCGGCTCGTTTGATCCCGCGCGGCGCGGCTTTGCTTGCAGCGCTTCTGGTTGCAGTAGCACCTCAGCTCGCATTTCATTCGCTGCTGATTTTGCCTGACTCACTTACTGCGTTACCGCTCCTTGCTGCAATGCTCCTAATCATGAAAGCCGTCGAAGATCGGAGCATTCGCAAGGTGATGTTGGCTGGCGGATTGGTCGGCGTGTCCTGTTGGTTGCGCGCGGATTCTCTGCTACTTCCTCTTTTTCTATGTGCGACGTTGCCACTGCTGTTTCCTCGCGAAAGGCGACGTCTCATGCTGGCGCTAATCGGTGGCGCGGTAGTCGTAATCGCACCAATTACAATACGAAACATTCTCGTGTTTCGAAGCTTCGTGCCTATCACACTCGGCACAGGTCTGCTTGTATGTGAAGGGATCGGCGACTATGACGTCGAGCAAAGATTCGGTTTGTCTTCAACTGACGTTGGTACCAACGCGCAGGAAGCACAGTGGGCCGGTCGGCCGGATTATGCCGCCGAAATTTATCGACGTGATGGGATTGAGCGTGAGCACAGCCGCGTCAGTCGAGCCTTATCGGTGATGCGGTCGGATCCCGCATGGTTTCTTGGCACAATGGCCAGGCGTACGGTGACGATGTTGACATATGAACAAGTTCCCATCGTGTCCGCCGAGCCGACAGTCTCACACTCACTTGAAATCACTAAAGACACACCTGTCATTTGGTCAGGTTCACCGCACGAACTCATATCAGAATCGCAAACGTTTGGATCAGTTAGGACTTCTTTGACGCAGGAAGATGAAGTTGCGTTACGGATCGAATCTGATGAAACCTCGAATGCCGTACAACTTGTTACGAAGCCGATCGCTGTTCGTAAAAACTTTGATTATGTATTCACGATCCCGTTGAAGATTCAACAAGGCAGAGTGTCAATCACTGTTAGGCGAGCGGAACGCGCACGGGTTTTGGCATCAGCCGCTCTCCCGGATTCGCTTGAACGGCTTCCATACACCGGCGCCTTTGCGCCGGCGATCCAGATACCCTTCGTCAGCCCGAATGACGAAGAAGTCCAGCTTGTAATCGCAAATGCTGAATCACCAACCCCACGCGCGATCCTGGACATCAGCCACGCGCAGTTAGTTGAACTTGGACCAGCCTCTCACCTGTGGACTCGTTATCCGCGGATGTTGGTCAAAACGGTTCAGAAGCTGTTTGTTGCTCGTTACTTTCTTCCTCTGACGATTCTAGGTGTCGTTCTTCTCGCACTCCACCGGCGAAAAGTTGTGCTGGCGGTGATTCTGACGGTTCCGCTGTACTACCTGTTCGCTCATGCGCCACTCCATTTCGAATACCGATATATTTTGCCGGCGCATTTCTTCTGGTTCATGCTTGCCGGCTTGGCAATTTATTGGACCACTCTAATGTGCATGCGGGTTATGATTTCGTTAGCTAGAAGTATCCGCTCGATTTCGGTTCTGAGAAACGGGCTAAATGGTATACTGAAGTGGGTCGGTTAACCAGGCTTGATGTGCAGCCAACCGACCTGAACGCTCTCGAAAACCTCAATCCCTGAATTGCTCCTGCCGAATTCACCTCTCAAAACATCACAAACCCATAAGGAGTTAGATAAATGCCCAACAAACGCTTGACACGATTGCTATTCGCACAAGGAGGATTATGCTTCTTCTGCAAGAAGCCACTTCCGGCGGTCGATGCCAGCGTCGAGCACTTGGACCCGCGTTGCAACGGTGGCAGCAACCGGGACGAAAACTGCGTCGCTTGCTGCAAGTCGTTAAACGCCTTACTGGGAAGCAGGTCCCTGAAGGAGAAGATCGAGGTTTTCCTGAATCAGAAGGGACAGTTTGAATGTCCAAACGGTGTACAGAACAAGGTCATTAAAAAGGGCCCGCCATCGCCGAAAGCAGCGAAAGTGCCTGAGTACTACGCGAAAGTCGTTGCGAATCTGAGGCAACGCGGAGATAAAAAGCCACGTACAGTTGCGAAACTCAAGAACACCATCGCCTCGCTATTCCCGGATAAGCTCGCTCCGAACCAAGTCGATGGGCTCGTGCAGCAGTTGCAGAGTCGCCAAGTAATCTTTGTTGCTGGATCGAAGGTCACATATGCGTAGCCGCACAGATATGTAAACGCGTTTGGTACCGAGGTATTTTGAGCAACCCAATACGGGTCGACACCGCAAATAGATTCGGTCTTCAGCGCCGAAGGCGCGAAATATGATAGCCAGGGGCAAGCGACGAAGGAGCGTCGCCCCTGGACCACTTCATAGGCTTTAAGAAATTTCCGATACTCGTTCTGAAAAGTCATGCGGCGATGGTGCTCTTTCTGTCGCCTGATGTATCGCTTGACCGTTGGCACCTGCGATTGACCAATAGAGAAAGCTCCGTAGCCGCTCTGCCATGCAAAGTTTCGAAACTCTCTTCCTTTGGTTTTGATCCATTTCGAAGACTCTGACTTTATTTCTTCTACCACGTCCGCGATTGTCACCACGCGGGAAAGCGAAAACAAAGTGTGAAGATGATCGGAGGTGCCGTTAATGATCAACGCAGGTGACTTCATCGCCCTAAGAATTGAAGCCAGGTAGGGATAGAGTTCCGCCTCAATTTCGGGCGTAAGAAATGGTTCGCGATTCTTGGTGCTGAAAATGAGGTGAATGAGGATGGACGACAAGGATTGAGGCATGTCTTGGTCTCGCTTTCTGATTGTGAGGTTGATAAAACGCGACCAGCATACATTGTTCTTGGTTCAT
The DNA here is from genome assembly GCA_035248565.1 of Pyrinomonadaceae bacterium. Classification (GTDB taxonomy): domain Bacteria; phylum Acidobacteriota; class Blastocatellia; order Pyrinomonadales; family Pyrinomonadaceae; genus PSRF01. Next base: position 20,490 of record DATFHH010000166.1, read on the forward strand.
TGAACACTCAACGTTCTATTCCGCTCTTTCAGGGCTGCAACATGCGGGGATGACATTGATCCAGGGGCGACGCGCTTCGCGCTTGCCCCTGGCTATCATATTCCGCGCCGTTGGCGCTGAAAATCCAAAGATTATTTAAGTTGGACGTGCTTATTGTTTCCTTCTTCTTCATCCACAGATTACACAGATTTTATTAGAACAATCTGCGTAATCTGTGGATAAGGAGTCGAAATTTCGAACCAGGCAAAAAATCCTGGTCGAAATCCTACCTCGGTGGTGTTAATCCTTCAGAACGCCAAACGTTAATAAGATGAGTCGAAACACAAGAAGGGTGAAATCGTAATGCTGCATATAGAAACCAAAAATCTAGGCACGGTCTCCCTCCTGAATCTCAAAGGACGCGTTGTCGTCGGCGAAACAGAAGCTTTGCGTGACGCTGTTAAGAATCTACCGCCCGTGAGTTCAGTCATTCTGGACGTGTCGCAGGTCACGCTGATTGACGCGCACGGTCTTGGCGTGATGCTCCAACTCCGCGAACAGGCGCAAGCGCGAGGACTACGGTTCGGACTGATCAACGTCAGCGAACCCTTGGGTCAACTCTTGCGAATCACCAGACTTGAGACGGTGTTTCAGATCAAGCCCAGAGTTGATTCCTTCTCGTTTATGGCACGTCAGCAGCGCGCTCCTGTCGCTGCTTAGTTCTGCGACGAAATCATCACAACCAAGTGGGACGAGAAGTCAAGCTGATATACTCAACATGAGATGCTTGACTTAATCCAGTGGCCTGCCATGGCTGTCACCGTCATTGCTGCATGGATGGTGGCGTCGCAGAGAAAGTTCAAACGCAATTGGGGATTCTGGCTGTTCCTCTTCAGCAATGTGCTATGGATCGTGTGGGGTTGGCACGATCACGCGTTCGCGCTGATCGTCCTTCAGCTTTGCCTTGCGTTCCTAAACATCCGGGGAGCATGGAAGAATCGCACTCCGAATGCAGCCGACTGATGCTATGTCACGCACTGCACAGCCGCTGGATCAAGTGTGCAAGCGGTGCAAATATAATTATGAGTAGTAAGCAGTGATGAACATCGCGAGTGCAGCGAAGGCCATTATCGCCGCGGCACCCCACCCGAGCACTTTGAGTAACAATGAATTAGTCCGTTGGCCCATAACTTTTTTGGAACCGGTCAACAACACGACTAAGGCGATTAACGGCGGCGCCAGAACACCATTCAGTACGGCTGACCAAAAGAGCATCTTCACCGCATTGATTCCGATGTAGTCAAGGCCCAAACCAAGCAACATCGCGCTCGCTAGCACTGCGTAAAACTTCCTTGCGAGCTGAGGCCGATCCTCGAGACTGCCTCGCCAGGCGCCGGCTTCGGCAATTGCATACGCGGCCCCGCCCGCTAATACAGGAACGCCTAACATTCCTGTGCCGATCAAACCTATCGTAAAGAGAGCGTAAGCCGACACGCCGGCGAGCGGACGCAATGCTTCTGCGGCCTGTTGCGCAGTTGCGATCTCAGTCTCACCTTGTGAGTGCAATGTCGCTGCGGTTGTCAGAATGATGAAGTACATGACGAGATTAGAGAAAAACATTCCCGTAATGACATCTGTGCGCGATTTGCGCAGCTCTTCTGCCGTTGCGCCCTTGCGTTGGGCCACGGTCGATCGCCCCATCTTTCGCTCTTCCTCAACTTCTTCTGATGCTTGCCAAAAGAACAGATAGGGTGAAATCGTAGTTCCGAGAAGTCCTACGAGCGTAGCTAAATATTTACTTGACGATTCAATGTGGGGAACAAACGTCGAAGTCAATACGGCGCGCCAATTCGGATGAGCTAAGAACGCAGTTATCACGTAAGCGAAAAGGACCAGTGTCAGCCATTTGAATAGCCGGACAATGAAGCTGTACGAAGTCCAAAAGAGTAGTGAGGTTATCAGAGTAGCGTAGACTGGAGTCCAGATGAATACGCTGATACCGGTCATCATCTCCGACGCTGCGGCCATACCACTCAGGTCAGCGCCGATGTTGAAGACGTTGGCGACTACTAACAGCGTACATGCACTCCAAAGTACCCAAGGCGAATACTCTCTTCGAAGCACGCCGGCAAGCCCGCGTCCCGTGACCATTCCGAGACGTGCACACATGATTTGCACGGCGACCATCAACGGAAACGAGAACAGAGCCGTCCAGAGCGGCGCGTACCCAAATGAAGCTCCGGTGACTGAATAGGTTGAGATGCCCGAGGGATCGTCATCGGCAGCGCCGCTAATCAGACCAGGTCCTAGATCAGAAAAAAACCGGCGCACTCGTCGCGGACCGAGCTTCTCAACAACTTCTTTGCGCGCCGCCTTAGCTTTCTTCGAAAGTTTTTTGCTTTTCTTTGCCATTCCAAGTTGCTGGTTGGCTATTTTTATCCACAGATTACACAGATTATTTTGTAGAATCTGTTTAATCTGCGGATGAGGAGCCGCATTGTCCTCACCTCCTTGTGGTTAACTAACGGAGGAAGCCTTAATGCCTACATCCGATTCTGAAACGTCCAATTATGAACTCTCGCTAACCTCCGCTGACATTTATCTTGCAGCCGAGCAAGGTGTGCTTCCTCGAGAAGATGCTGAGCGTCTTGTGCACTGGGGTTTTGAACAACGTTTCAATCAGTCGCGCTTAGTGGAACCTAAGGCTTCGCCAGTGGAACGGCGAAAGGGTTTGAACCTCGTCACCGTCGCTTATTACTTCGGTGCAATGTTGATGATTTTAGCGTGTGCCTGGTTCTTAGGTGATAAATGGGAAGTACTCGGCTCTCCAGGAATATTGGGGACGGTTATCGTGTACATCCTGATAGCTGTTGGACTGGGATCGTGGCTGCGCAACAAAGGTTACATCGTCGGCGGGGGGCTACTCATCACTGTGGCTGTGTGTCTTGTGCCTCTACTGACCTACACAATCGAGGACATAACCGGTCTTTGGCCCAGTCAGTATCCTGGACGTTACGAGAATTATTACCCATGGATTAACGGCTCATGGATCGTCATGGAACTCGCCACCATTGTGGCTGCCGCAATTGCATTGCGTTATGTACGTTTTGGTTTCCTTACTGCGCCCATCGCTTTTTCTTTTTGGTTCCTTTCAATGGATTTGGCGGCACTGATATCAAAGAATGCCGATCTCAGTTGGGGGACGCGTGAATGGATCAGCGTGATTGTTGGCCTGTTCACACTTCTCGTGGGTTATGGACTTGAAAAATATCTGCACAAGCCCGGCGAACCACGCTCCCAGGATTTTGCCTTCTGGTGTTACTTGTTTGGAATGATGGCATTCTGGGGCGGACTAACCGCGATGAATAGTGAGTCAGAGATCAGGCGAGGTTTGTATGCGTTGCTGAACGTTGGATTCATTTGGTTGGCGGTCAAGTTGCGGCGAGCGACGTTCCTGGTATTCGGAGCGATTGGAGTGCACTTGTATTTGGGACACCTTGCTTACGAAGTCTTCAAAGATTCATTTTTCTTTCCGTTTGTGCTGGCATTGCTTGGTTTGAGCTTAATCCTTTTAACAGTTTGGATGCAGCGACGCGTCCTCGCCCGCGCCAGCTCATGATGAGTTCGACCTGTCTTCGAAGAGTTATGAACACGAGAATCATGCGGCCGTTGACGTTGTGCCTGTTGATGACGATTGACTACCGGAGTAAGTTGATTGTCCTCGAGAGACCTTAACTATGACCTTCTTCATCCACAGATTACACAGATTCTATAAAACAATCTGCGTAATCTGTGGATAGAAACTAACGAGGGCTGGCGTTGCCACCAGCCCTACTTGAAAAATCAGTGTGTTGGTCAGGCTGAATTAGTAATTGATGTTTCCAACCATGGTGAACGTGTACGCGCCCGTGACGAAGTTCTGCTCGACTACGATTGCAGCTTTTCCACTTACTCCTTCGAAACGGCCGGTGCCGCTTTGGAATACCATGTCTCCGGTCGCGATTCCAGTTCGAAGGTCCATTCGACCATTCTCGATAATCGTCGGAAGACGATCGCCGTTGGAGGCTACATACGTAATTTCGCCGGGCACAAGCACGATGTTCGGGTCATTGGGGTCAGGCACGAATTGAATCTTGCCGGTACCACTGAATAATCCCAGGTGAGTCCCGTTGCCCGATAACGTGAGGTTCGCACCGACAACATTGCCAGCGCTATCCGTGATGAAGGCGGCGACGCCATTCCCATCGGAGGCAAATGGGCGCTCAGCTGCGCTTACCGGAATGATTCCGAACAGCAGAGCGAAAACCAGAATCAAACTTCTGATTGTGACAAAATGTTTCATGATGATCTCCTCATATCGACTCAAAAATTTCGGGCTTCATACCGGCGTTACCGACCGCCGCGACCCCGTTCGTTTTTAAGTGGTCAATAATCAAAGAACATCACATGCGATTTTAAACAGATTTCTACAAAACAATCTGCGCAATCTGTGGATACAAAGTCCAAACTGCGGCTTTTGTGTGAACTGATTCAGGGATCTATAATCGAGGTCCCCTAATTTCGAAAACCCAAGAGCGTAGCTAATGCCCAAAGTCACTGAATTGACAATAAACGGGCAACGATCTTCTGTGAACGTCGATCCTGACGTGCCTCTTCTCAGTGTTCTGCGCGACTACCTCGATCTCACCGGTACGAAGTATGGATGTGGCGAAGGTCGCTGTGGCGCATGCAGTGTAATGATCGATGGCCAGCTCACTCGCTCCTGCGTTACTCCGGTAGCCAAAGCAGCAGATAAAAACATTACCACCATTGAAGGCTTGGCGAAGGATGGCAAACTTCAGCCGTTACAAGAAGCCTTCATCAAAGCCGATGCGATGCAGTGTGCTTTCTGCACCTCCGGAATGATTATCGCAGCGAGCGCGTTGCTCAATCGAAATGCTCATCCGACTCGCGATGAAATCGTCGGTTTTATGAGTCGCAACGTCTGCCGTTGCGGTGTGTATCAACGAATCGTCCAAGCAATCCAGATTGCCGCCGGAACCGGGAGCGCTGAAGAATGACTGACGAGCAGGACGACCTCATTTCAATTGAACCGGAGCGTTACGAACTACTCGCTGCGCCCGGCTACAACTTCAACTTAGATCGTCGTGACTTTATCAAGACCTTCGGCCTTGGGATTCTCTTCATAGTTCCAACTGCCCGAGCGCACGCTCAACAAAGAGACCAGGATGAATCGGGTCGCGGCAGATCCGGAAACAACTTACCGCAGGAGATTGGTGCTTGGATTCACATCGACGAAGCCGGCAAAGTCACAGTGTTCACCGGAAAAGTTGAATTCGGCCAAAACGTGCGTACCTCGCTAACTCAAGCCGTGGCGGATGAATTACACGTTCCGATCTCGTCGATTCAAATGGTGATGGGTGACACAGAAGTTGTGCCTTTCGATATGGGAACGTTTGGCAGTCGCACAACGCCAACCATGGCGCCCCAACTGCGCAGAGCAGCCGCGGCAGCACGCGAAATGCTGATCGCCATGGCCGCTGAACAGTTACAACTTCAGCCAGATGATTTACGCCTTGTGGATGCTCACTTCGTTAACCACGATAAATCAAAAACGCTGACACTCGCTGAGGTCGCAAAGGGACGTAAACTGGTCAAAGTAATACCGGAGAACATCTCGATCACTCCCGCCGCTAATTGGACCATCGCTGGAACGTCTGTGACAAAAGTTGATGCAGTTGACTTTGTGACCGGAAGACATCGTTACACGTGTGATCTAAAACGCGATGGCATGCTTTATGGAAAGATCGTTAGACCAGCGACTCTCAATGCTGTCTTGCGATCGGCAAATACAAAACCTGCCGAAGCTATGCCCGGCGTTAAGGTTGTAGTTGACGGCAACTTCATCGGAGTTGCGGCGCCTGATCCACAGACTGCAATCAAAGCCGCAAATGCGATGGTGGTTGATTGGCAGTCACCAACCCAACCTTCAAATGCCGAGTTGTTTGAGCTGTTGCGAAAGCCGGCAAACGGTGGCGGAGGACGCGGACGTGGCTCACGCCCACAAGGATCAATTCCAGACGGTTTGGCCATTGCTGACAAAAAGCTCGAGTCGACTTACACCGTCGAATACATCGCGCATGCCCCACTTGAACCGCGAGCGGCAGTTGCCGAATGGACCGGCGATAAGCTAACCGTCTGGACCGGGACGCAAAGACCGTTCGGTGTTCGCGGCGAACTGGCAGAAGCATTCCATCTCTCTGAAGATAAGATACGCGTTATTGTTCCTGACACAGGTTCGGGTTATGGAGGTAAACATACTGGCGAATGCGCAATCGAGGCCGCACGTCTGGCGCGAGCAGCAGGTAAACCTGTGAAGCTTGTTTGGACTCGCGCAGAGGAATTCAACTGGGCTTACTTCCGTCCGGCAGGAGTGATTGACATCAAGAGCGGCGTTAAAGCCGACGGAACGATCACCGCGTGGGAATTTCACAACTACAACTCGGGCAGCGCAGGCATTCAGATTAAATACGACATCCCAAACACTGACATTCAGTTTCACCAATCCAATTCACCGTTGCGACAGGGCTCGTACCGCGGCCTCGCCGCCACAGCAAATCACTTCGCACGCGAGTGTCACATTGATGAGTTGGCGAATGCTGTGAAGATGAATCCGCTGGAGTTCCGTCTAAAGAACATCAAAGAGCAAAGACTGCGCGCGGTGTTAGAGGCCGCCACTAAAGCATTCGGCTGGGACAAAACAAAAGCCGTCGATGGTCGTGGCTTTGGTTTGTCGTGTGGATTTGAGAAAGGTAGCTACGTTGCCACTTGCGCTGAGATAGCAGTCGAACCAGACGCGAAGAACACGAAGGCTTCGCAGGTTCGTATCGTGCGTGTTGTCGAGGCGTTCGAGTGTGGCGCCGTTGTTAATCCGCTTCATTTGAAGAATCAGATTGAAGGAGCAATCGTGCAGGCGATTGGTGGGGCTTTGTTTGAAGCGATACAGTTTGAAAACGGTAAGATTCTGAATGGACGTTTTGCTGATTATCGATTGCCTCGCTTCCGCGACACGCCGATGATTGAGGTCGTGCTGGTCGATCGGAAGGATCTTCCGTCGGAAGGTGCAGGTGAAACTCCAATCGTTGGGCTGGCTCCGGCCGTTGGCAACGCTATCTTCAACGCCACTGGCGTACGCTTGAGATCACTTCCTCTCACACCCAGGGGAATTCCAACGCCGGCTCATTCGTAGCCAAAACTAAAGCGCGCTATGGCGCAAAAGTGATCCCGGTGGTCATCAGTCTTACAAGTAAAGTTGCTGCCAACAACAGCACGATATCCGGCCAATGCAGGTTAAGCTTTCGCCTGCTATCCGTCGGATGCTTTCGACTTACCACTGTCCCAACGGCGGCAGGGATCCAAAACGACGATTCCGCTATACGGGCGTAGGCAAGGGCAGAAGGCATCGGCAGAAAGATCAGAAGCACAGTTGCCGTTCCGAGAATTGCGGGAAGCGCGACCATTCCAATCATGGCTTTGGCAACACTCACTCCCACTGGCGTCCACCTGCGCAACTCCATTCCAATGAGAAATGACAAGCCGCATAACAACAGCACACCTAAGACACTCACGCTGTAACGAGCTGCAATTGGCAACTCAAGTGTCAACGCCAGGCGACTAAAATCGCCAACAAACGCCGTCGATATAAGGTTGCCGAAAAATGTGCCCACACCGAACATCACCAGATACAGT
>DATFHH010000167.1:0-29731 GCA_035248565.1 Pyrinomonadaceae bacterium
TGCATGCCGGGCTACCTTATGCAGCTCGTTAAAACGCGTAGGGAAAAACAACTGCCAATAACAATGAATTGGCTCTCGCTGCCTAATTAAGCACCGAGCGTCTCGCCGCAAGTTGCTCATGCGCGCGGAGTGAGATGTCACCTTAGATGAGCTGGCCCGCGCTTTCGGTCCGTGAGCGTGGGCGAGACTAAAGCCGGACTAGCTCGTGTCGAGGTCTTGTCGCTTCACTGACTCGACATTGAGCGAATTTTGTCAGGTTCGCCTGACAAGAAAGAGAAGCGACTAAGCATGTAGAGTCCTTCGGCGTTGGTTTTTGGATCCGAGTTCAATTCTCGGCGCCTCCACCATAATTGATTGTGGGAGTCCTCACTCCCCTCGAACGACCCAGAGACACGTTATGAGCACGACTACTCACTTGATGACCGCAGAAGAATTAGGGAACTTACCTGACGAGCCACTTCGTCACGAACTTATTAAGGGAGAACTCCTCACAATGTCCCTTCCGAAACACGAACACATGCGGGTATCGGCGAACCTCACAGTAATGTTATGGCAATATGCGAAAGCCAATAGGCTTGGCGAAGTTTACAGTGAGGGTGGATTCAAACTTGAAAGCGATCCTGATACCGTTTTGGGTCCTGACGTTTCATTTGTTTCCCAGGACCGTATTGGGCTGTCGCCGGAGGGTTACTTCGCAGGTCCACCGGATGTTGCTGTTGAAGTGCTATCTCCAGGCGACCGCAGGGGTAAAGTTGAGCACAAGCTATCCCTGTGGTTGGAATTTGGCACCAGATCTGTGTGGCTGGTGAATCCTCGGCGGCGAACTGTCGAGGTCATTAAGCCAACTGGCGAAAGAAAGCTCTTCCACGAAGCCGACGAGCTTGTTGACGACACGATTCCAGGCTTCCGCGTAAAAGTCTCAGAGATCTTTGCCTAGACCCATCTCTTGGACCGCAACCTTCCCATCGGAATCTTCGACAGCGGCGTGGGTGGACTGACAGTCTATCGAGCGCTACACGAACGTCTGCCGAACGAGCGCTTTGTCTATCTCGGCGACACCGCTCGCGTCCCTTACGGCACAAAATCTCTCGCGACCGTGGAACGTTACGCCGTCGAAAACTCACGCTTCCTCGAGGCACACGGTATCAAATTGCTCGTCGTTGCGTGCAACACAGCTTCGGCGCTCGCGCTACCTGCGATTCGCAAGGCGATTAAAGTCCCGGTGATTGGCGTGATCGAACCAGGCTCACGCGCCGCGGTCGAGATCGCTCATGGCGCTGACATCGGCGTCATCGCCACGGAAGCGACCGTGCAAAGTCACGCTTACGCTAAAGCGATCGCCAGCATGCGCGTGAAAGGACAAGTGATCGAACGCGCGTGTCCGCTCTTTGTATCTTTAGCCGAAGAAGGATGGGCCAACAGCGACGTCGCACGCATCGTCGCGCGCGATTATCTCAGCGAGTTTGATAAAACTAACTTGGGCGCGCTCGTACTCGGCTGCACTCATTATCCAATCCTGCGCGATGTGATCAGCGAGACGATCGGAGACAATGTGAACCTGATTGACTCAGGTGCAGCCACCGCTCGCGATGTAGAGTCACTTCTCGAAAGTTCAGACCTAACTCACGAGGACACTCTGGGACTTTACCAGGAACGGCAACTCTGTGATGATTTAGACCATTTTTACGTGACCGACGCTGCTGAAAGGTTTGCTAAAGTGGCCGAGAGATTTTTAGGTTCAGCACCTTCCATTCTCGAAGCCGTGGAGATTTGGGGACACGATGAGCTTCGCACGCACTGACGGACGCGCTTCGGACGAACTGCGTCCGGCACGAATCACGCCCAGGTTCCTTCCGTATGCTGAAGGTTCGGTGCTGATCGAAATGGGCAACACGCGAGTGGTCTGTGCTGCTTCACTCGAAGATCGAATCCCACCCTTCTTACGAAATTCAGGTCAGGGATGGTTAACTGCCGAATATGCGATGTTGCCGCGAGCCACGCAGACACGTACTGCGCGCGAGATCGGGCGCGGTGGACCTTCCGGCCGCACACATGAAATACAACGACTGATCGGACGAAGCCTGCGCGCTATTGCAGATATGAAGGTGCTTGGCGAGCGCACGATTACTATCGACTGTGACGTCTTGCAAGCTGACGGCGGCACGCGCACGGCCGCAATCACCGGCGCCTACGTAGCGTTTGCGTTGGCCAGTCAACACCTACTCAAAATCGGAAAAATCGTCCGGCCGTTAACGATCAATCAGGTCGCAGCCATCAGCGTCGGTATTGTCGATAACGTTCCGTTGCTGGATCTGAAGTACGACGAAGACTCTCGAGCGGAAGTCGACATGAATATCGTCTGCACCAGTGACGGAAGATTTATTGAGGTGCAGGGGACCGCGGAACGGGAGCCGTTCAGCAGAGCGCAGATGGATGAGTTAGTTGACCTTGGAATGCGTGGAATTGAAACGTTGATTGCGATTCAGAAAAAAGTGATTGCTGAGGTTGAATAGGACCCGTGAGTCCTAGTTGAGCAACGACCAGCTTCACCACAGGCATCTGAAGTCTCCGGAGGGGAAATGCGGATTCTAGTTTTTGCTTTGCTTTTGTTGGGATTAGTAGCGCCACTCGCGTTGGCGCAACAGCTTTACACGAGCGATAACGTTGACTACACCTTCGAGCTGCCTTCTGCGACCTGGCACGCGATTGTTGAGCCGGACGCAGCGCACGAGCACCCGGAGTTTGTCTACGGAGATCGTCTCGATGGTTTTTTGACGATTCGCAAAGAGGTCGTCGATGCCGGTATAACTCCAGCGGAACTCGCGCGTCGCGATCAAGATACTAAACTGAGATTTTTGCCAGGCTTTATTGAAGGGAAGCCGGAAACATTTAATGGCCGGCTCGATGGCGTTACCATATCCTACGAGTTTGTCAGAACCGGAAAACCGATGTTGGGCCGCACTTATTACTTGCAGGCCGACAATCGCACCATTTATGCTCTGCGCTTTACTGGTCTGCGCGACAAGTTGAGCCGCATTCGCAATCAAACAGATCAAATCGCACGCACGTTCAAGCTCAAGTAATCCACAGATTACACCGACCGCATGAAGCTGGCTCATGGACTGGCAATCAAGCCTTCTCTGATACACGGTAGAGGCTGCTTCGCCACTACCCCGTTCAAAAAGCGACACAAGATAGCTGAGTACGCCGGCGAGAAGATCTCAAATGCTGAGGCTCGCCGGCGCGCGCATCGAAAGATGCTGCGCATCTGTGAAGTAAATAATCGCTGGAGTTTGGATGGCAGTCGCGGCGGCAACGGCACGCACTACATAAATCATTCGTGCTCGCCGAACGCATTCATGCAGGTGCTTTACGATCACATCCTCTTCATCGCGCTGCGCGACATCAAACCCGGCGAAGAGATCACGATCGACTACGAGTCAACGCTGCACTCCGACGACAAGCGCTGCATCTGCCATGCAAAGAACTGTCGAGGCACCATCAATAAAATATAATCCGCCCAATCCGCGTCATCCGCGGCTCACAATCGCGGCAACGTAAAACTAAACCTGGATCCACGTCCTTCTTCGGAATCGAGTTCAACTCTGCCACCGTGCTGTTCGACAACTTCGCGCACAAACGACAGTCCCAAGCCGGTAGACTCTTCGTCTTTCTCCTGTCCTTCGCGGACCACGCGATAGAACTTGTCCCACACCCGCTCTCTTGCCTCAGCCGGAATACCGAAACCTCGGTCTTCGACACACACGCGCACGGCTTCAGCCTCGAGCGCCGTTGAAACAGTAACTGTAGTTCGTTCGGGACTGTACTTGATCGCGTTGTTTACGAGGTTCTTCACCGCCTGAGTAATGAGACTCCTATCAGCAGCGACAGGCGGAATACGATGCGCGGGCTGCTCGATCAAACGAATGCGCTTCTTCTTCGCGACTGGTTGCATCGAAGTAATCGTTTCGCGCACGACCTCGTCGAGTCGCAGCGGAATCTTCAACACTTCCTGTTTGTCTTTGCGCTGCAACTGCGTCACGGAAAGAAATGTATTGATCATTCGCGACATCCGTTGCGATTCGTTTGCGATTATTGACACGAATTCTCTGGCTTGTGTAGGAATACTGTCGTCGCCAGTCAACAACTCCGCGAATCCGTTGATACTCGTGAGCGGCGTGCGCAACTCGTGAGACATCAACGAGATCATATCGCTCTTCAACTTTTCATATTCTTTGGTCGAAGTCAGGTCGCTGACGTAGATCGCAATGCCGATCGGTTCGTTGTTTTGTTTGTCGCGAATCAGCGAAATGCGCAGATTGAGGATCTGGCTTTTGCTTTCAAAGTCGAGTTCACCTTCGTAATCGGAGCCGGTCTGTAACACACGCCGGACCGCGATCTGCGGTTCGTCAAAAATGCCCGTGCGAAACTTGTTCAGCAAGTCGAATAGATCCATCTGTGAGACTTGCTCCGAAGTCAGGTTGGCAAAACTCAGCAGTTTCGGATTGACCAGTGCAAGCGTTCCGTCGAGATAAGCGATGGCCACGCCATCGTCAATGTGCGTGAGTGCGCTCGCTTCACATCTCTGTTCCACGGTCACTGCTTTGAGCACGTTGAGAGCGTCGAGCTTTCGCTTGTTTCCACTTTGGGAGAAATAACTGAGCGCCTGGCTCCGCGCCGGATTCTTGGAGAAGCTTTCTCGTTTCAAGTTGCGCGCGAACTGTGAACCAACTGCTTCGAGTAATGGAGTGTCATCGGTTGAGAACTCTGACGCGAGTCGAATCAGCAATGCGCCGGCAGCTTCGCGTTCGTGAAGCAATGGCACGGCGATGGTCGAGTCTTGACTGACCAATTTACCAGTGGAGGTTGCTTGCTGGCAGAGCTTGACTCCTTCGCGCCAAACGGAGTTTCGCCGCGGGTCCTGCGATGTTGGAGCTGAACCTTTCAGGCGTGCGACTGCTTCGAGCGAGTCTGAATGAACACAGCTAAATACGACAGCCTCGTTTAATGGCAACACCGTATTCAGGAGTTTCAGACCGCTCATGAGTCGCGCGTCGGCACTGACTTGTGGATCGCTGTTGTTGATCGGAGAGTTGAGCAGAGTGCGAACCAGTTGTCGATCGAGAGACCAAAGGTGATTCACCTGAGAGAGCAGCAGCGAGAAAACACCGCTGACGAGCAGCGGCACCAGTAGGAAGTCGACACCAAAGAACCGCGAGCCGAGAACGCAGATGCTGCTGACGATCAAGAAACCGATTGCGATCTGATGCCAGGTGTGGCGAAACCCAAAGCGCGTTACGGTGAGACTCAGTGCGACAGCGAACGCGATCACACTTACGGCTGCGATCAATGGATCGGGAGCAGCTACATTCGGAGGCGTTAGTACCGGGAAAAATGCCGCGACGTCGGGCAATAGACCCACGCGCCAACTGGCATAACTCGCGAGCCCGGCAAGAACCCCGAGAGCTGTTGCGGAGATATAACTGTTGAGAGTGCGTATTCGAATCAAGGTGGAGATCGGAAGGGATTGAAGTTCGGCGGCTTCGCTGCCACGAGGCCGAGCAGATTATACAATGACTGGCATTGTTTAATCCAGCACTAAATCCATCCACAGATCACGCAGATTTTTTATTAGCGCCAGCAATTGATCTTCGAATACGGTGCGCAGATCCAGCAGCACTTTTCCTTCTGAAATGCGGCTGATTATCGGCGGTGAAGAGGTTCTGAGCTGATACTCGATCTCCTGAGCGGATTTGTTTGGATGGGTAATCGCGATGAGGGTCGTCGGCAACGTTGAAGTGGGACCGGCGCCACCGCCAACAGCCGATTCCCCTGCTTGCAGCTCGAGTCTAATCCCGCCTGTCGGTCCAATCGACTCGACGAGCGCGCGTGCGCGTTGTTCCAGCTCAGCAGCCGTCAGCGCAAGCATTTGAATTGCAGGCGTCTCGACTTGGGCCAGATCGCGTTGATGTGAAACTAGCGTCGCTTCCAGCGCTCCGAGCCTGATTTTGTCACTACGCAACGCGCGATACAGCGGATGTTTTCGCAGTCGCGACACGATTGCTTGTTTTCCCGCGATGATGCCGGCTTGGGCGGAGCCGAGCAGTTTGTCGCCGCTAAACGAAACAACATCCACTCCCTGCTCGACGATCTCTCGCACCACAGGCTCGTCGGTAACACCATACTCTCCCAGATCGCTCAATTGACCGGAACCAGCGTCTTCGTACAGCGGCAGCCCCGCTTCTCGTGCAAGCGCTGCAAGCTCCGAGCGCGCAGGCGAACTCGCGAACCCAACTATGCGATAGTTCGATGGATGAACACGCATGATCAGCCGCGTGTTAGCCGAAATCGCTCGCCGATAATCTTCCAGATGCGTACGATTTGTTGTGCCTACTTCAATCATGCTTGTGCCTGAACTCGCCATCACGTCAGGCACACGAAAGTCACCGCCGATCTCCACGAGCTCTCCGCGCGAAACGATCGTCTCGCCGTCACGTGCAAGCACCGTCAGAATGAGTAACGCAGCGGCAGCGCAGTTGTTTACTACAAGCGCATCTTCAGCTCCAGTCACATCCTGTAGTAGCGATTCGACGCGAGCGCCGCGCCGGCCGCGCATGCCGCTTTCGAGGTCGTATTCAAGTGAGCAGTAACGAGCAGCCTGGTCCATCGCAGCGCGCGCCGCTTCTGACAATGGCGCGCGGCCGAGATTCGTATGAAGCACGACGCCCGTCGCATTAATCACAGATCTGATGCCCGTCTGCTCCGCGTTAAGAACGCTTGCTTGCATTCGCCGCGTCGCTTCGGCAAGGAGCGATTCTCCGTCCCACGAAAGAGAGTCGGGATCGTCTCGAAGTGTCGCGCGGATCTCGGCGGTCACTGTGCGTGCGATGTTGGTCAGCTTTCGGACGCCGACCAATTCGCGTAACTCGCGGGCTACGTCAGTGCGCAGCAACTGGTCCACCGAGGGCACGTGACGAAGATCTGCTTTTTCCGGCTTTGACATAAGATTAAGTGATTTTGCCACGGATTTTCACGAATGAACATGGATCAGAATAAACTGTTGACACATCGCTTTTGAACCTCCTATTCTGCTTGAGACGTCGCGAACATCGACGCGCCCCGCCTCAATTTCCTCGCCCAGGAGATTCATTTCTGTGGGACTACGTCAAAACAGACTACTTAGATCGAAATTACAGGTACAAGCCAAGAACAAATATGCTGTTGGCGAAAATCAGCCGACACCTGACGAACAACTCACGCGTCTCGAAGACGATATCAGACGGTTGAGGATCGAGTTTGACATCTTTTTCAATGGCGCCGCAAAGCGACCTCCTTACGATACCAAAGGACGCGTCGAGACCTTGCTGAAACGTCTCGGAGACGATCGTACGCTGACCTACGCCCAGCGCTATCGTTACAACTCACTTGCTGCCCGCTACAACGCATTTCGAGACCTTTGGCGCCGCACGATGCAGGGACGTGAAGAGGGTCGCGATCCGATGTCGGCTGCTCGTGCGAGCGCGAAAAAAGAGCTCGCCGCGGAGGAAGTCGAATCAGTCTCTTTTATTTGCGCTGATGCTCATCGCGAAGTCGAAGTAGTCAAGAACCTCTACACTTCTCTCATTGATGCGAAACAGCGTTGCGGTGAATCAACGGAGGATCTCTCATTTCCGAAGTTTCATCGTTTGATTGCTTCAAAGGCGGATGGAATCAAGGAACAACTCGGATGTGAGCGCGTGCAGTTTTCAGTAGCGATTGAAGACGGTCACGTCAGTTTTAAAGTCCGTGGTACCTGAATTTTTTATCTCTGCGGAAGCTGTGGATAAAAAAAGGCGACCCAACTGGTCGCCTTTTTTCCTTGTGAGCTTACCGGACCCGTGACCGGAAGCAAGTCAGTGGCTTTGCTAAAGCAAGCCGGGGAGACACTACACCTTCGTGACTTTTTCAGCCTGAGGTCCTTTTGGGCCTTGTGTAACCTCAAACTCGACTTCCTGACCCTCTTCGAGCGTCTTGAAGCCGTCACCTTGAATAGCGCTATAGTGAACGAAGATGTCCGAAGAGCCTGGTTGCTCGATGAAACCGTAACCCTTCGAATTGTTAAACCACTTGACCTTACCGGTTATTCTAGACATAACAACGAATCCTCCTAACGATTCGGTAAAACGGACGTGAGAGCCGGGAGGGCTCCCTCATCAACTTGGTTAATGCTTGTGAGCCGGGTCGCACCTTGAACTGGCGCTAGACGCAAACACACAATCAACAAAAAATGCATGGTGAAAAGCGCGGGGAGCGCTATTTCATCATGCACAGACTTACGGGGGCAAAACTAACGAAAATCATTGACGTACAGCTTATGGCTCGGAATGCAGGGATCTGAAACTGCCGGGCCCCAGCATTAAAACGACGGCGCATACTAAGGCGAAACTCACCAGCATGTCAAGCGGGAAATTTCTGATTTCTCGTAGCTAAATCGAAGCCAAAGCTCAGTTTAGGTAGGCCACCGTGTTTTATTTCAACTCAATTTGTCGATTGCGCGCCCGCCGCTTTGTTGCTCAACAGCAGATACGGGAATGGATCGACCGGCTGATCATTGATGCGAACCTCGTAGTGAAGATGTGGTCCGGTCGAACGGCCTGTTGAGCCAACTTTTCCCAATAATTGGGCACGATTCACGGTCTGATTCAGCTCGACATCGATGTGCGAAAGGTGCCCGTAACGCGTCGTCAAACCACCGCCGTGATCGACAATCACGAGCTGTCCGTAACCATTTTGCCAGCCCACAAAAGACACCCGACCACTGGCTCCGGCAATTACTGGAGCGCCCCACGGCGCCTCGATATCTTGTCCGGTATGAAACTCATAGCCGCTGCCGCCGAATGGGTTTCGACGCGCACCAAAACCCCCTTCTAGTGTTCCTTCGACCGGCCAGATTGTTGGCGTAAAGCCGCGCTGTTGCAGAACCGCCTCGTAGGTCAGCATGTCCTCCTCGAGTCGACCCGTCTTAGCCGAAAGAGTGGCCAGGCCGACGTCGTCAAGCGGCAAGGCTGGACCACCGCTGCCAGGCAAGATCGAACCGGTTTCGACTACACCTGACTTTTCCGCTAGTTTCCGCGACGTGTCTTCCACCTTCTCAACCCTGTTGTTAAGCCTTTCCAGCTCCCGGCGTTGACGCTCGTTTTCCGCGCGTAGCCGTTGATTTTCAAACTCGATACGAAGATGGGCGGCGTGTTGGGTCAGGCCATAAAGTCCGTAAAAGAGTCCAACTGCTAGCACGACAAGAATCGCGCAGCAGATGGTAACGGCTCTTTTTTCGACTCGAATGCGTTGGACTCTGGCTCGGGAACTGGAAGTGTGGGCAATAATAAAGGCGTAAAATCGGTCTTCTCTGGCCATCGAATCGTGCTCCTGTTGTTGCGCCTCAAAAGACAAAGCACAACAACCGAAAGGCACAAGTCGCCAAAGGGCGATTTGCGCGAATTACGGGAGATTTTCTGTTGAACCTGCTTGAAGGTTTGCAGCGGATGTGAACCATCCGGCCGGTGCTGCAAGGCCCAAGACCCTATCACACGGCGGCGAACAGTTGCAACTTCGGCGGGAAAATATAAGGAGGGTGCAGGGAAAAAAGAAGATCCTCGTTATCGGTGTTATCCGCGGCTAAATTTCACTTGCCTCTCTGCGCTTGCGGGATCGATCACGGAAGATTGCCAACAAAATCAAAATCAGCAGAGCGACAAACACAACGATAATCGCGATCTTCACCGCTGCGAGGAGGAAACCAACCAGCAGGATCAGTTGTTTCAACAGCGCAATAACAAGAAGGATCAAAGCGACGATGGCTCCAAGTCCACCGAAAGTTTTAAGAGCGCATAGCATGATTTCAAACCCCGTACGAAAAATATCAGCAGTTACGATCTTCGCTCAAACGGCAACGGCCTAACGTCTCTCCGCGCGAATTGTGTAGTTTCACCAGTGCGAAAATTAGTTGTCTCAGTTGCCCTGGTGGTGGCGACAACTGACGGCGGTGGACGTCGCGAATCAAAACGAACAATGCGATCCGACGCTTTTCCGCGTCGAATGTAATCAAACAGCATGTAAGCGCCGAGCGCGACAAGCGCCACCGGCAGCAGTTCCTTGATCGGTAGCGTCACTCCCAGCAATGTGTGTAACAGGAAGAGAGTTCCAATGATGATCAGCGTCGTACCCCAAGCAATTGGATTGCCGTAAAGGCGACGCGCAATCACGTCATCTTCAGCATCGGGCGCCAGTCCCGCGCGCAGCAACTGCGCTGTCCTGCATGCATCGACGGCCGCAAATAACCACGTGCCGAGCACGCCAAGAATGAAGAAGTGAACTCCCTGCGTCAACACCGCCATTTGAAAGAAACTGGCGAAGATGGCGAAGTGAACGATCGCTTTCGAAGTTTGACCGTTGTAAGCCGCGCCAAGTCCCGGCACAAACGAAAGTAGGGTCGCAATGAATGGCGAACTCTTTCTTCGCAGTATTTGGGCCGGATTTGTCGTCGATTGATGACGCAGCAGTTCAACTCCGGCGACGATGCAATCCTGGCAGAACGGAAATCCGCGCACGCGGTGATCGCAGGCAGGACACAACCAGCGCGCACACTGATTGCACTGCACCACCGCTGGATTCTTGGCATGGTAGCTACAGTACATCATCTTAAAACTATCTCCCTACTGACTGTGCACCAGTTCGTTCTGCGAGTTGCAGTCCGGCATCGTAAACACCACTAATCGAGCCGTCTGCTGAAACAGTACTCGTTAACACCAGAATAGCCATTAAAAGCATCGTCGCTACGGTAACAAGTTGCGGCGTGATGATTGGGTCCAGCCACAAGCGGAACCGCGATGCCGCGCGTGCCGTCCAGGGAGCTTTGATCTCCTGCGGCGTGACTGTGCCAAGTGTTGCTTGCAGGATTTTTTCGTTCAGACCAACGGGCAGTGGTTTTTCTTCGGAGATGTATGTGTAGCAAGCGCCGATCGCTCTCACCACCTCACCCGGAAGTTCGGTGCAGCGGTCACAAAGCGCGGCGTGACGTTCCCAACGATGATAAAGATGTGCCGGCAGGAAGCCGTCGAGATAATCAGTCAAACATTCCTCAAACTCTTCGCATCCCATCGCCGTGTCCGGCATAGTCTTTTGGAGGATACGAGCTTCGAATTCTCTCGAAGGAGGTGGTACCGTTCCCGTGCGGCAAGCTTCAAGTGCACTTCGCACCGCCGAAAGAGTTTCATGACACACGGGACATCGCATCGCATGTTCGCCCATGAGCCGATTGGTTTCCGGACCAACTGCACCCTCGATGTAGTCAGTCAATAAGGTTTCGAAATCAACACAAAGCATCGTTTTTTTCGCTTCCTGCCCCGCTTTTTCTCCTGCTCATTCCCCCGCATTGGAATGAGCACTTTATTCTATGCCTCACTCATCGCAACAACCTTCATGCGCCGGAGGATCTTTGCCAGTTCAATCCGGCCACGATTGATTCGTGACTTCACAGTTCCTTCAGGAATCTTCAACAGGTCAACTATCTCCTGGTAACTGAGCTCTTCGATATCTCTCAGTATCACGCACGTTCGTAAATCCGGCGACAACTTATCGATGCCCGCCTGCACTTGCGCGCCGAGCTCCCGGCGCTCCATCTCTTTCTGCACCGAGTTGGTACGACTGTGCAAGTGATAAGTATGGTCGGCCAGATCGTCGGCGAGGTTGTCGTGCGGCGTGCGCTGGCGTTTGCGGTAATCATCGATGATCAGATTACGTGCCAGCCTCATCAACCAGTTTTGCAGATCGCCCTGCTTGGGGTCGTACTGATCCAAAGAACGATAAACTCTAACAAAAACTTCCTGAGTCAAATCTTCAGCAGTGTCGGAGCGGGAGGTAAAGCGGTAAGCGAGGTTGTAAATGCGGCGGGAATAGCTCTGTACAATCTCTTCCCATGCCGCGCCGTCGCCTGCGCGACACCTGCGAACCAACTCAGCTCCCTCACTCGCTGCCAAAGCCTTAACAGCTCCCACTGTATCTCTCCAGGTACCTGTTAGGTCGGAATTCGTCAAAGGTGGCCAACCCCTTGTCCGGAGCCGATTACGACAGGTACGAAACTAAAGTTCAGCAAAGTTTGCCACTAGTGATTGCCAATTGCCAATTGCCGATTGCCGATTGCCAATTGCCCATTCAAATCCTTGGGGTAAGAGGGTTCCGGCAGTTCAAATTGGCAATCGGCAATTGGCAATTGGCATTGGCCTGTAGTAGCCTTTGCGACCGGCCCAAGATATTGTGTCTAACGCGCATCCCTACCGTAAATACGTCGAATTCGGTGTGCTCTGTCTGCTCGCCTCGGCGCTTTTGTGGTGGTTTGGCCGCAATCTCAATTGGACTGAGGTCGGACGCGCCCTCCGCGATGCCGATCCTTATTTATTCGCGATAGCGGTGATCATCATCTGCCTGGCGTATCCGATCAGGGCGTTCCGCTGGGGAGCATTGCTAAAGCCTCTGATTGCTGTGCGGTTCGCGGATCTCTTCGCGGCCACGACCATTGGTTTTAGCGGAATCTTTCTTCTCGGGCGCGTCGGCGAGTTTGTGCGGCCAGTCGTACTCTCGATGCGCGATCATCGCGTCAGGCCTAGCGCGTCGCTCGTTACGATCATGGTTGAGCGCATTTACGACATGACTGCCGTTGCGCTCATCTTCGCCGTCAACCTGATCTGGTTCAAGCCACCGGCCACTTTGGAAGTCTCATTCGATCGCGTTCGCATCGCCGGGTTCGCACTTGTAGCTGTGATCATTCTCGCGATCGCCTTTCTCGCCTGGTTTAGAACGCGATCGACCCTCGTGATCGAATTTTTTGAGCGCTTCTTTTCACGCTGGCGCATCATCCCGCAACGTCTCGCAAAACTGATCTTGCGGCTTCTTGAACAACTGGCACAGGCGCTTCGCGTTCTAGTGAATATCGCCGAATTAGCGGAAACGATCGGCTGGACTGCTTTGCTCTGGTTTAGCATCGGAGCCGCGAACCTTCTGGTCATGCGGGCTTTTCACCTGCATGTTGGATTTTCCGAAACGATTTTTGTGCTTGGCTGGTCATTAGTCGGTTCGTTAGTGCCCACGCCGGGCGGCGCTGCCGGTGCATTTCATGCGGCGACTGCGGCAGGTCTTATGTTTCTCGGCGTGAAAAAAGAGACTGCTGCGGCACTCTCGATTGTCATGCATCTGGTGGATTTCGGTCCCGCGTTGTTCTTTGGTGTGTTCTACGTCATCCGCGGCGATCTCAGCTTCGCGAAGCTACGCACTCTTATTTCTCCTGAACAGGTCGAGGATCTTATAGAAGAAGAGGCATAACTGACATGAAATGTCCATTCTGTGGATACCTGGAAGACAAAGTAGTGGACTCGCGTGAGTCTCGCGAAGGCGACGCGATTCGCCGGCGCAGAGAGTGCCTGAGATGTGAGCGCAGGTTCACTTCTTACGAGCGTATCGACGAGATACCGTACATGGTTGTCAAAAAAGACGGTCGCCGCGAAACTTTCGATCGCAACAAAGTAATGGCGGGATTGTTGAGAGCTTGTGAGAAACGTCCGGTACCTTCTACCAAACTCGACAGCATCGTAAATGCGATCGAGAAGTATGTGCAGGAGTCGCCGGAACGCGAACGCCCCACCAGCAAGATCGGAGAGTTGATCATGCGACGCTTGAAAGAACTGGACAAAGTGGCCTATGTTCGTTTTGCGTCGGTGTATCTCGAGTTTGAGGACGTGTCGGAATTTATGACTGAGCTTAAGAATCTGGTGCGCACCAGAAACAGCGGAGCGGCAGGCAAGAAGTAGTAGTACGACGAACCAGGGAACCGGCCATGATCAAACCTATTCGCGCGACTGGATTAGAACGGCTCGAATTGCAGCAATTGCGCGACCGTGTAGGACGGCTGTACGCCGCTTTGCAAGAGGCGAATGAAGCCGAGGACCCTTTGGCATCGGGCACTTGGGCGCCGCCGGTTGATGTCTGCGAAACGGAAAAGATGATTTCGATTCGCGTCGAGCTTCCGGGTGTGAGTGCGGATCAAATAAATATCGGTCTATGCAACTCAAAACTCAGAATCTGGGGCGAGAAGAAGCGACGGCCAAATCGCCGGCGAATCATTTCTTACCTCTGCTCGGAGCGGAGTTTCGGAAAGTTTGCTCGTATCGTGCCGTTGCGTTGGACAGTTTGCATTCGCACCGCATCAGCGGAACTGGACAACGGTATGCTTCATATTCAGCTTCCTAAAATTGAGGATCGCAGAGGAGAGGAGGTCCTGATAGCAGTAAAGGACGCGACGATATAAGTCCTATAAGTCTTATCGGCTATACGACATAGAGGATTATCCATGGTAGTTAAAGAACCAGAGTTTACCGAAGCAATCGAGCCTACCGAAAACGATCAGCAGTTGCAGATTCCCAGCGAGCTGCCGGTGCTGCCGTTGCGCGATATCGTTATCTATCCGTTCATGATCGTGCCGTTGTTTGTATCACGCGAGAAGTCGATCAGGGCAGTTGATGAAGCGCTCGCGGAGAACCGGATGATTCTCCTTGCTTCGCAAAAGGATCTCGATAAAGAAGAACCAACCGCCGACGATCTTTACGGAGTCGGAACTGCGGCCGTCATCATGCGCATGCTGAAGTTGCCGGATGGCCGCATACGAATATTGGTCCAGGGACTCGCACGCGCCCATATCGATTCAGTTGACACGACTGGCGAGTATTTGCGGTCGCGCGTGAGGGTAATGCAGGAGGTGCTGCCTCCGGAGCGCTCGCTTGAAGTTGAAGCGTTGGTGCGCAACGTGCGCGCATCAATGGAGAAGGCGATCAACCTCGGGAAAAACATCTCGCCTGAAGTGATGGCGATCATCGCCAATCTCGACGACGCGGGCCGCCTGGCGGATCTTTCTGCGTCAAATCTCGAACTGAAAGTTGAAGACGCTCAGTCAGTTTTGGATATCGCCGACACTACCGCCCGTTTGAGACGCGTAAACGATCTTTTGAACAAGGAGATCGAGGTCCTCACGGTCCAACAGGAAATCAACACGCAGGCGCGCGCCGATATCGATCGTTCGCAGCGAGAGTTTTATTTGCGCCAACAACTCAAGGCGATTCAGAGCGAACTCGGCGAGGGAAACGAGCTGGCAGAAGAGATCGCTCAGTTTCGAGAGAAGATCGAAGCTGCGAAGATGCCGAAGCTGGCTGAAGATGAGGCGCTGCGACAACTAAAGAAACTCGAACGCATGCATCCCGACGCAGCGGAAACGGCAACGCTGCGAAACTGGATGGAGATCATGACCGATCTGCCGTGGTCCAGATCGTCGGTCGACAATCTCGACCTCGTGAAAGCAGAACGAGTTTTGAACGAAGATCACTACGGACTGGAAAAAGTAAAGGATCGAATTCTTGAAGCCCTGGCTGTGCGGAAACTCAAAGAGAAACCCAAAGGCCCGATTCTTTGTTTAGTTGGACCCCCGGGCGTCGGAAAAACTTCTCTGGGACGCTCGATCGCACGAGCTCTGGATCGAAAGTTTGTGCGACTTTCGCTCGGCGGCGTGCATGATGAAGCTGAGATTCGTGGTCATCGCCGAACCTATGTCGGCGCGATGCCTGGAAGAATCATTCAGGCGGTGCAACAGGCGGGCACAAACAATCCGCTGATCATGCTCGATGAGATCGACAAGGTTGGCGCTGACTTTCGCGGCGATCCATCGTCTGCGTTGCTTGAAGTGCTCGACCCTGAACAGAACAATTCATTCCGCGATAACTATCTCGGCGTCACCTTTGATCTGTCGAACGTGATCTTCATGACCACCGCGAACGTGCTCGACACGATTCAACCTGCACTGCGCGATCGCATGGAGACGATCCGCATCGCGGGTTACACCGAGGAAGAGAAGCGCGAGATCGCCATTCGCCACCTGTTGCCTAAACAGATGGATGAAAACGGAATTACTTCGAAGGATCTTCATATCTCTCGCACTGCGCTGACAGCGATCATTCAGCAGTACACGCAAGAAGCCGGACTGCGCCAACTGGAACGTGAAATCGGAAGAATCAGCCGCAAGGTCGCTCGCAAGATGGCCGAAGGTCACAAAGGCGGCGTCAGAGTGTCGCTGAAAAACGTGCACGAGTTTCTCGGCGCGCCCAAGATCATTCCGGAAGAAGTTTTGAAGAA
This sequence comes from Pyrinomonadaceae bacterium, assembly GCA_035248565.1. Taxonomy (GTDB): domain Bacteria; phylum Acidobacteriota; class Blastocatellia; order Pyrinomonadales; family Pyrinomonadaceae; genus PSRF01. The sequence goes on from DATFHH010000167.1 coordinate 16,207, forward strand.
GGATCAGATCGGAGTGGCGACCGGTCTCGCGTGGACTGCAGTTGGCGGCGACATACTCTTCATTGAAGCGCTGAAGATGAAAGGGAAAGGGAATCTCGTGTTGACTGGTCAGTTAGGCGATGTCATGCGCGAATCGGCCCAGGCCGCGTACTCCTACGCGAAGTCTCGTGCGAAGGAGTTGGACATCGCGGAAGAAGATTTCAACAATTACGATCTTCATATTCACATTCCCGAAGGGGCGATTCCGAAAGATGGTCCATCGGCAGGAATCACGCTCGCCACGGCGATGGTGTCTGCACTATCGTCGCGGCCGGTACGCAAAGACGTTGCGATGACTGGTGAGATCACTTTGCGTGGAAACGTGCTGCCGATCGGCGGAGTGAAAGAGAAAGTGCTGGCTGCGCGTCGCGCACGTGTGACGACGATCATCCTGCCGACACAGAACCGGCGCGATTTGGATGAAGTGCCGAAAGAGCCGTTCAAGGACATTCGCTTCGTCTTTGTGGACAATATGCGGCAGGTTTTTCGCGAGGCGTTAGGCGAGAAAGTTTTACCGCCAGTTACTTCCGGACCACGACCGCAGCGCGTGCCGCAAGCCGCCGGCGCCCGGCCCGCATAACAGAAGGCAATCCACAGATTACGCAGATGAAAACTTAATCTGTGTAATCTGTGGATTGCTTTATTGGTAGAGATACGAGTAGCTCTTCTTCTGATCCCACTCGATGCCCTGAACATTTTCGCTATCAATGGCGAGGATGTCGGCGCTGATCTCATCGGTACTGATGGTTGGCTTCACATCAACCGCATACACAATGCTGCCTGGCGACTCTTCTGTACCGTTGCGATCGACTGCGCGCAGTTCCTTATCGAAGCCGTGAGATTTGAACACCTGCCTCAACGCCTTCTGCGTCATGACCACATTCTTCGTCGTCACTTTCAACTCCATCGAACGAAACACCTGCTCGGGCTCACGCCACTCCAACAACCACAGCACAATTAACGAGAACAACGCCAGAACAAGTGCCAGGTCCCAGCGGCCCACTCCAGCCGCCAATCCCAGCGCTAAACTGATCAGCAACACTGTGATCTCTTTCGGATCGCGAATGTTAGTGCGAAAGCGGACGAGTGAGACTGCGGCGAAGATACCAAACGCGCGCGCTGCGTTGTCTCCAACGATGATCATCAGAGCTGCCGCGACGATTGCCAGGAGTATTTGTGTTTGCGAAACGTAAGGATTGTGTTTGAGTGCGAGAACTCGTTTACGCGGTCGAAAAGCAAGCGCTCCTCCGAGTAAGGCGGCGAGTAAAAGTCTCAGGGCGATTCTGCCTATGACCTCCAGCCATGTGTCGCCAACCAAGTGCGGTTCGCTGTGCTGCGTGCCAAATAAACGATCGATGAAGCTTTCACTCGCAGGAGTCTGCGGCGCCGGCGACGGAACTTCCCCTGCTCTCTGAAACACCGCGTCGGGCTGTCTGGCGACCTCTGAAGTTGTGCGCTTGCCGCCCGAGACAAAGTAAACGACAAACGCACTCAACAGCAGGACACCGGCAAAAACGATTACCAGTGTCAATACTTCTCTGCTTCTTCGATTCATTTAGTGTCTATCGACTTCTCCCAATCTGAATGTTTGGACGCAGGGCGAGTAGCTCATTTGCACGCGCTCGCACCGTGCGCGCCAGCAGATTGATCTGATCGTCCCGATAATTCGCTGCACGAAAAGCGTCGCGGAGTTGATCGTCGCTCAGTTGCGCCAGCAAACTGCCGAGCCACTGCGCGTCTTCGACGTCGATGTTTTTCATGAGACCACGATTCTTTCCGCCGAAGTGCAACTCGACGCGATCGCCTTTAACTTTCTCGAAAAAGTCCGACTTCGCGTAGCTGTTTGGATCGTTGCGACTGCGCGTTATGCGCCAGAGAATCGGAGTCGTGCTCGCGTGTCCAAACGTTGCGCCGAGATCGCTGATGGCGTACCGCAGTTCGTTGCCGTGATTTCCGCGGAGTTGAAGAATCACATTGTTGGAGTCTTTCAGGTCCCAGTTGTTGATCAGGGCCATCATGATCTTCAAGCCCTGAAGTTCGGTCGTGCCGACGAATGGATTGCTCTTCCACTTCCATTCGCCGACGCGCTTCCAGTCTTCCGGACGCGCTTCCAACCTGACGTTCGTGAACGTACCTTTCCCTGGAATCGTGATGCGCGGCACGAGATAGTTTACTTCTGTGACGTAACCTAAACCCCACAGCAATCTGACTGCTGAAGTTTCCGACTGGGCTTCCTTTCCGATCTTTGCGACCCACTCACGACCTGAGCCATCGCGCACGCGATACTTTTTCGAGTAGCCACCTTTCTCTTCTTCGATGAAGGTTATGCGACGGAGATCGGGTCGCATCGCGGTTCCGCCTGGTCCAAGAAAGAGATCGCGAGATGAAATATTTGCCGGCCGCTGCCAAAGAATCGGTGTTCCTTTCGGAACTTCTTTTTTCTTTTTCGACTTCGCTGCACCGGTATCTATCGTGGTGAGACTAAGCAGCAGTGGCAACAGAATCAGAATTCTAAACTTCTTCACCGAGTTCATTTGCTTCTCCGATCCGGGGATAGGAATACAGGCTGTCAGGATTCACATGTCAATTATGTGAATCCTGGAATCCTGCTATGAAATAGGTTTGGCTGTCGAAGGGCTTGCCACCACCTTTTATGGGGACATATTTGCCGTTGGGTTGGAGCTCACGGGCCTTAGTGTTGTCTTTCAAGTAAGTCTCGAGTAATACATCTCTCAGGTAACGTTTCGCCTCCGGATCTTTTACCGGTGCAACTACCTCGATGCGGTGTTTTAGATTTCGCGCCATCCAATCAGCGCTGCCGATGTACACTTCGTTGTCACCACCGTTCGCAAACCAGAAAACACGACTGTGCTCGAGGAAGCGGCCAACCACACTGCGCACGCGGATGTTCTCTGACAAACCCGGAATTCCAGGCCGCAGCATACAAATACCTCGCACGATCAAATCCACTGGCACGCCTGCGCGGGAAACTTCGTAAAGCTTCTCGATAACTTGCAGATCCGCGAGACGATTGATCTTGGCGACAATGTGAGCCGGTCTGCCGGCGCGCTTGTGCTCTATCTCGCGATCGAAAAGGGCATTCAGTTTTTCGCGCAGATCGACCGGCGCAACCATCAGTTTTCGATAGTCATCCTGCTGTGAGAAGCCGGTGAGATAGTTGAACAACTCAGTCGCATCCCTTCCAATCTCTTCGTCGACAGTGAACAGTCCCAGATCGGTGTAAGTGGTCGAAGTCGTCGGATTGTAGTTACCCGATGCGATGTGCATGTAGCGTTTCAGCGTATCACCCTCGCGTCTGACTACAAGCGTGAGCTTGCCGTGAGTCTTCAGACCCAGGATGCCGTAGACCACGTGCACGCCGGCTTGGTCGAGCTTGCGCGCCCACTCGATGTTGTGTTCTTCGTCAAAGCGAGCTTTCAGTTCGATCAACGCGGTGACCTGCTTCCCCTGTTCGCTGGCTCTAATCAAAGCCGGTGGAATCGGAGAGTCTGGTCCGGTGCGGTAAAGACAGATCTTGATCGCTACGACATCAGGATCTTCAACTGCCTGATTGATGAATCCAGTGACGCAGTCGTAGGTATCATACGGATGGTGTAACAACCGATCGCCTTCTTTGATAGCGTCAAAAATCGTGTCGTAGCCTGAGTACCAGTCGGGCATTACCGGAGTGAATCGAACATCTTTCAAGTCAGGCCGATCAGAGTCATACAGCGACATCAGATCCTGAAGATGGAGTGGTCCGTCGAAAACATAAACGTCGTCTTGTTCGACCCCCAACGAGTCTGCCAGATACTCGATCATCTCATCGGGCATGGTTGGAGAAACTTCCAGACGAACAGGCGCACCAAATCTCCGGCGGCGCAATTCCTCCTGAATCGAGCTGAGCAGATCCTGAGCCTCCTCTTCTCTGATCTCAATGTCAGCGTCGCGTGTCACGCGAAAGAGGTGGCATGGACCGGGATTCATTCCGGGGAAGAGTGCCTGGATGTTCGCTTCGATAATCTCTTCAAGCAGAACGAAACGTGTACCTGACGACCCAACTGGCACGAGTCGCGGCACAACTGATGGAACCTTTATACGCACGAAGCGCGAGTCGACCTTTTTCCCGCGTCCTATGTATTTCACGTCGCCTTGGGCGTGGACCATCAGACCGATGTTGACGCTCAATGGAGAGATATATGGAAACGGATGGCTTGGATCGACTGCCAGAGGCGTCAAGATCGGAAAGACTTTCTCCATAAAGTAGTCTTTCAGATTGTCTTGTTCATGACGCGACAGAGATGTATAAGGAAGAACCGCTAATCCGGCTTCTCTCAGTTTCGGCAATATCTCTTCACGTAAACAACGGGCCAGCTCTTCTATCAGTACCAGAATTCGTTCTCTTGACTTCGCCAACTGCTCTGCAGGCGTTAGACCATCACAGGAAACGCTAACGATTCCATGCTCGATCTCTTCTTTCAGACCTGACACACGGATCATGAAAAACTCGTCCAAGTTTGAAGAAAAGATTGAGAGGAACTTCAGCCGCTCGAGCAGTGGATTGTGATCGTCGAGTGCTTCTTCTAATACTCGAGCGTGAAACTCCAGCAGGCTTAGTTCGCGATTAAAAAATTGAGATTTCGTGGAGACGGATTCGACATCCGCCAGCCTGGGGAACTCATGAACTCGTATTTCTCTTTTAACAACTGTTGACATGTCTTTTATCCGGATCGCCTATCAAAAAATTTGGAAGAGCCACTCAGCAAATGCCTGGCATCGTTAATGGCTGCGCAATTCCTGACATAGGGAGAGCATGCCCATGCTGGGCTGTTGGCAAGCACTGTTCCATCTCATGTACGAGAGTAGCAGGAGGGGTAAGAGTTGCTCTTAGAAGAAGTTAATGATTTTGTTACGGAACAGAGTCAGAAGCTTCAATGTATGGATTTGATGCTGCCATTTTCGTACTCGCGGGCGGACGGTCGTAAGCGGCAGCCGCAGGCACGCTGACGAAATCTCGGGTTTCGAGTATGTAAGCTGTCAGTTCACCGCCGTACACGCAGCCAGTGTCGAGGCCGATTGCGTGCTTTCCGACGCGGGGTTTTGGAGCTGGCCAATGTCCGAACAACGCAGTCGGACCTTCGTAGACTTCATACCACGGTGTTCCTTTGCGAGAGGTGCGGTCCTCGCCAAGTGTCCGCAGTTCGAGCAAGTCATCCGCTGATTGTTCGCTTAGCGGAATTCCAGGCCGCAACCCGGCATGAACGACGACGCACGAGTCGAGATTAATCAGTAAAGGAAGCGACGCGAGATAACGGAAATATCGGTCGTCGTCGGCCTTTAATTCCGCGAACGTTTTGGCTTGGGAGGATTTCAGAGCGATCTTTTCATCGCGCCAGTGACGCACGAGGGCGACGTCATGATTGCCCACAACCGACGAGAATCGTCCATCCTGCGAAAAAAGATCCAATACTTCGCGACTCTTCGGGCCTTTTACTGTCAGATCTCCGACTGCGACAACTCGGTCGTCCGATCCGAGCGTAATTTTGTCGAGCAACTCGACCAACTCGTCGTAGCATCCGTGAATATCCCCCATGACAATTGTTCGCGCCATTTTTGCAACCGTAGACTATTGTTGCGCGTTAACAGAGACGATAACAAGTCAAAGTTTGTGGAAAAGTTTACGATTTGAGCGTCTGTTTCAACATAGGGGTTTGATTTGACACCCTAAAAAACCGTGTGGTAACCTCCAGATTGCTTTGGCTCCCAGTGAGTCCAGCAGTATCCAAATCATAGAGGAGCCGATAGATACCGCACAGTCAACGCATGCCGCCGCTGGTGACTTTTAAGTCGTCAAGGGGTCGCATCTACCTTTGAAGGAGTACGACGATTTGATGTCAGCGAGCTTTACTCGTTTGATGGCCCGTGTGGCTTTACTTACGGCGCTCGTCGCTTCAGCGGCAAGCAGTTTCGCCCAGATTCCGGTAGCTTCCTCTGCCCGTGCAATCCCAACTGAAGTTGAACAATCCGAAGGACGCATTGCACAGATCATCGCGCGCGCGGAAGATCATTTTCGCAAGGGCAAACTCAACCTCGAAGACAGCAAGCGTGAACAGGCTCGGGAAGAGTTTGATAAAGCTGTCGACTCGATTTTGGAATCCGGCTTTGATGTAAGAGCCAGCCAGCGTCTCCAGACTTACTATCTCGAATTAGTCGAAAGAATTTATCGAGAGGAAGTGCCGCTGCAACAACCAACGGCGCCGAACGTCACGAGCACGCAACTGGTTGCTCAGAACACGCAGGAGCCTGCGACTCAGAAACCTCAGCCGCCACCACAAATCGGTTTTCGCGATCAGAAGTTTGAACCGTCGCCGCTCGACGAGTTGAGCAAGCTGGTTCTGACTGATAGCGAAAAGGAAGTTTCGAGTGAAGACCTGGTTGCTTTACAGCAGGCACAAAAGAACGTCGGTTTCTCGTTTACTCTCAATCCATTAATTCAGCAATACATCAACTACTATCAGGGACCGCGTGGCCGAGCGACCATGGAAAGTGGTCTGCGTCGCTCGGGACAGTTCATGAGACTCGCGCGAAGGATCTTTGCAGAGGAACGTGTTCCGATCGATATCACCTGGCTGGGCCAGGTTGAGAGTGCGTGGAAACCAAGAGCGGTTTCGTGGGCGGCAGCTTCCGGTTTGTGGCAGTTTGTTCCGAGCACCGGACGCATGTACCAGCTCAAGCAAAATGCCTATGTAGATGAGCGCAACAGTATCGAGCAGGCTACTCGTGCTTCAGCTCGCCACCTGCGTGATCTCGCGCAGCATTACAACGGCAATTGGGAGTTGGCGATGGCCGCTTACAACACCGGCCAAGGCAATGTCGATCGCGCTATCTCACGCGCAGGCACAGCTAACTTCTGGATGATCTATCCGTACATCGCTCAGGAAACGCGTAACTACGTGCCGCACATTCTGGCAGTGATCCTTATTGCCAAGAATCCTGAGAAATATGGATTTAAGGGTGTCAAGCCGGATCCGCCGATGTCGTATGACGTGGTCCAGGTGCCGACTGCCACGAGCTTGCAACTGATCGCCGATGCGACGGATACCAACATCGATTACATTCGTACATTGAATCCTGAGTTGAAACGGGATGTGACTCCGCGTGGCGACAGCTACAACGTGCGCATTCCCGCTGGTCGTGCGAAACAGTTTGCCTCTCTGCTTCAGAGAATTTCTCCCGAGCATCGTGAGACGGCTCGTGTGATCTCGGTTGCTCCGGGTGAAGACCTGCAAAGCGTTGCGAGTCGAACGGGCATCAACGTCGCTCAACTTCAGGCGATGAATAGCGGTGTCGATCTCAAGTCGACCACTAAACTCGTCGTGCCGAACAGCAGCGTCAGACTCACCAAGTGGGTGAGAGCGACTGCGGCGCCGAAGGCTGACGAAGCTGCCGCACCTGGCATCGAGAGAGTGCGCGCTCGCAAAGGTGACACGATTGCCAGAATCGCCGCTGCGCGTAATCTCGACCCAAATGATGTTGCGCGTCTGAATGGCATTCCGGTCGATGCTGAATTGCGTGCGGGTCAGGAAGTAAAGATTCCGTCTTCAACGACTGCACCCTCGCGGCGTCGTTAATCTGAGGTTCTTTATCCACAGATTACACAGATTCTATTAAGACAATCTGCGTAATCCGTGGATAAGCAAGTCGAAATTAATAGGAGCGGCCTCACATGCTCTTTCGCACACTCTCTGCCGCCGTCTACGGAATAGACGCCGATCTCGTCGACATCGAAGTCAATCTAACGCCGATTCGTGGGGAAACAGATCAAGCGCCGCCAGTCACCATTGTTGGCTTGCCGGACGCTGCTGTGCGCGAATCGCGTGAGCGGATACGCGCCGCGATTCAAAACTGCGGATACTTCTTTCCCTTTCAAAAGACCACGATCAACCTCGCGCCTGCGGACGTTCGCAAGGAAGGTGCGAGTTTTGATCTGCCAATCGCACTGGGAATTCTCGGCGCTAGCGGTGAACTGGCGGAATCCTCTAATCTCACTCACATTCTGTCGGTCGGCGAGTTATCGCTTGACGGCCGTGTGCGTGCGATTAAAGGCGCTTTGCCGATCGCGATGCTGGCGCGCGAGAGTTCGATTCAGCATTTGATCCTGCCGGAAGAAAATGCAAAGGAAGCTGCTGTTGTTGCAGGAGTGAACGTCTATCCGGTTGCGGATCTGCGCAGCGCAGTGCAACTCGTCGCTGCCTTACGCACACCGGATCCGCCCTCGCCGATGACGGTGGATGTCGCTTCGATACTCGCACGCACGGGTCATTATAACGTCGACTTCAAGGAGGTTCGCGGACAGGTTTCTGCCAAACGCGCGCTGGAGATCGCCATTGCCGGCGCCCATAACATACTGCTGATTGGACCACCTGGTTCCGGCAAGACGATGTTGGCGAAACGCTTGCCAACGATCATGCCGCCTCTGGAATTCGACGCCGCGCTCGAGTTGACGAAGATCCATTCTGTCGCCGGACTGACTGGTCGCGCTGGTCTGGTTACTGAGCGTCCCTTTCGTTCGCCTCATCACACAATCAGTGATGCTGGTCTAATCGGCGGCGGTAGTGTGCCGCGACCGGGAGAAGTTTCGTTGGCCCATCAAGGCGTGCTGTTTCTCGATGAGTTGCCGGAGTTCGATCGGAGTGTGCTTGAGGTGTTGCGACAACCACTCGAAGATCAATGCGTCACCATTAGTCGCGCCTCGACGTCGTTGACGTTTCCCGCGTCATTCGTCCTAGCAGCCGCGATGAATCCCTGTCCTTGTGGCCATTGGGGAGACGCAACGCGCGAGTGTCGTTGTTCGCCGACACAGATTCAGCGTTACGTTGGACGCATCTCTGGACCGCTCTTAGACCGTATTGACATTCACATCGATGTACCGGCGGTGAAGTTTCGCGAACTGCGAGGCGAGACTGCTCCCGAGACTGATAGTTCGGCGACGATTCGTGAGCGTGTGCTCAAGACGCGCGAGCGGCAGCGGCAACGTTTTGCCAGTGAGAAGATCTTCTCGAATGCGGCGATGACACCGCGCATGATTCGTGCTCACTGCCAGATCGATGCGCACAGCGAGAAGATGCTCGAAAATGCAATGCGGCGCTTAGGGTTGTCCGCTCGCGCTTACGATCGCATCCTGAAAGTCAGTCGAACCATCGCAGATCTCGAAGGCGCGCAAACCATCAATTCCAACCACGTTTCGGAGGCGGTAGGCTACCGCTCACTGGACCGCACCTACTGGACCTGACGAAATAGACAAAGCGAGCGGATAAGCTCGTTTAACTTCATTTCTTTATTGCCCAAGTGGCAATATATTCACCAAGATTTCCTCTCTTGCTAAGAAAGGTGATTAGTCGGGCTGCTTGCTGCTCTAAATATCCCATCAGGCCTCCTCGGTCAGGAACTAAACTCCTTCCGGAGAAGATGGACCACATGACAGGCTGCAGTTCATATTTGCCAAGTAGCTTTCTCAGCGAGCGAGGCGTGAAACCAAAAACATGATACGGTGAGAACGTGGGAGCAAGGTTAACTACCCAATTTCGTAGTCTCAACCTGTTATAGAAGTTGCCTATTATGAAATAAAGTCCTCTCTCGTTTGGTACGTCAATGAAGAGGACGCCTCCCGGTTTTAGAATGCGCGCAATCTCTTGAATGACTTCAGTCGGATTATAGAGATGTTCTAGCACCGCACCGAGGACCACCGCATCGAACGTGTCCGCATTAAACCCACATTCTTGTAGTGGTTTTTGGATCAGCTCGGCGCCCGAGTAGCGAGCCGCATATTCGGCGAAACTGGGCGATGTCTCTATTCCAACTACGCTCCATCCATCTTCGTGTGCGACGCGCAGTAATTCTCCCCGGCCAGCGCCAATGTCTAGCAGCATTCCCTTTTTGATCTTTAACTCACGCAACTGCTGCATCAACATTGCCGCATACTGAAGCTTGTCGCTTTCCTCATGATGGTGAAAATAGTCTTTCGGAGAGACCGCGTAATGTTGATCGAGTCCATGAACGGGCAGCGGCATCGGATTAGGGAAAATTAATCCACACTTGCCACAACTCCATATTTGGCATTCGACGCCGAGATTCTGACGATGCGCCGCGCCTCCTCTACGCCCAAGATACTTTGTAGGCGGCACCTCGCAAATCGGGCAATCCTGTGGCACCCATCGATAAATCGCTTCTGTCATAAGCTGCTGGGATCAAACCTTACTAATTCGATAATAATATACCGCTCAAACTTCGCAAGAGAGGCGTATTGCAATTTCCTGCATGAAGGCGGCCTACGCCAAAGTTCATCGCCTATTGTAATGGTTACACCGGTGGCATCATGCAGAAAAAATAGAACGCGGGTATTGCGACGTGCGTTAACATCACGCCCCGCCCTAAAACAACTGTGAGTCTTTTTACAATCAGCGAAGGAACTTTTGCTAACACGCGTGGTCTAACTTAGGTGTCGAGAATTGTAATAAATAATTTCGTTGACAAGAGAATATGTGAGGAGTAAAGTGCGGCGCGTCTCATTCATTCAAGCTTCACTTCATTGACTTTGGGTTAGGCTTCATTAGCAACTGATTGAACAAACAACTCTCTTAACGAACTTAACTTCAGAGTATCTCCCCAACTTCTATCACGGTCCAAGGTAACTATCTCATAAGGGAAAACCAGCCGCAGCATTCAAGTACCTGACAACCCTCGTTGCCAGCGGCCGGTGAACACTAGGGCTCTCTAATGCGGTTCTGCAGGGCTAATGTCGAGCAGCCCAGGTAGTAGTGTGCTTGCAGCGTGGTCCATACGACTAGTTCAAAACTTCTGAAAGGATGAATCTACGATGTTCACTATCTCCGAGTGTTTGCACGAACTCAAAGCTATCAGCGAGCGCGGTCGCGCTAATGCGAAAAGAAGAATCCTCTGGTCCATGTTTTTTGTGATTATTGGGTTCACATTCGCGAGCCCAAGGACTGTTTACTCACAGTGGACCACGAACGGAAACGATATCAGCAACACTAACACTGGCAATGTAGGCGTTGGCACAACCGCGCCTGGGGCCAAGCTCACAGTGTCAAGCAACTCGCAGACTGCGCCGGCGGGTCAGCCCGGGACAACCGTGCAGATGATTGGCGCGAATGGGATAGCTGCCCGCCTCCTCGTCGACTCATTCGGTGCAACCGTATCGAGCATCGACATGAGAAGGGCCAACGGCACCGCAGCAAGTCCGTCAGCGCTTTTCAACGGCGACGGCATCGGCCAAATCACCTGGCAAGGCTATGGAGCGACCTCCTATAACAGCGCCTCCCGCGCAAAGATTTCTGCCTTCGCTGCTGAAAATTACACCGACGCGGCACAAGGAGCATTCATGACCTTCGCGGTGGCTCCAAGAGGTGCGATCACCGCGGTCGAGGCGATGCGAATCGACGCGACGGGCTACGTTGGCCTCGGCACTACCGTTCCAGGATATCGCCTGGACGTGCAAGGCGGCGCAGTCAACGCGTCAGGTGGGTTGTGTATAGCCGGTGATTGTAAGACTGCATGGTCACAGGTGGGTGGAGGAGGTTCACAGTGGACCACCTCTGGTTCCACTATTTATTACAACACTGGCAACGTCGGAATCGGGCTGACAAGTGCACCCACACGAAAACTCGAAATACTGGGCGGCAACATCTTTCATCAATGGAGCACGACTGCCGGTTCGGAGTACGGCTTTTACACCTCAATCAACAACAATCACATGACATCGAATGTTTATTACGATGGGCAGTGGAAGATGATTACGACCGGCAAGGCCGCGTTAATTTCAACGTCGCCATTCAGCGGATCGGCCTTCAATGTCTACGCTGACAACACCTCGCGTGCGGCTAACGCGGTGCCAAGCTTTAGCCAATTATTAACAGTCACACTGGCCGGTAACGTGGGTATTGGGACTGGTACTCCCGACTCACTCGCAAAGCTCCATGTCTACGGTAGCGGAGCTTTCGGACAAGATATTCAGACCACTACCAACGATTGGACCAGACTAAGGTTTGTCACTCCGAGCCGAACGTGGGGATTCTTTCTCGATAGTGGCACTGGCGGATTAGGTGCAGGGAAGTTTGGACTGTACGACTACAACGCTACCGCCTGGCGAATGATTTTTGACACGGCCGGCAACGTGGGTGTCGGCACGACCGCACCTTCGTACTCACTCGATGTCAACGGAGGCGTCAACGGTTTTCGTGCGAAGGCGGCAACCACATCCTCGAGTGATGCGGTTGCGGTGTTCGAGAACAGCAGCGCGATTCAGATGATCGTGCGAGGCAATGGGAACGTTGGCATTGGTCAGACTTCACCTACTACTAAACTGGATGTCAACGGCACAGTTAACGCAACTGCTTTCACTGTTGGCGGCTCGACGTTGGTAGGCAGCCAATGGGCCACAAGCGGAACCACAATCAACTACGCCACTGGCAATGTCGGTATCGCCACCTCTACTCCAACCGAAAAGCTGCACGTTACTGGCAATGTCAAAGTCACAGGTAGCATTGATGTTGGAGGGAACATCAACGCGAAATATCAAGACGTGGCTGAATGGGTTGAATCTTCACAAGAACTCCCAGCGGGCACGGTTGTAGTACTCGATTCCAGTAAATCAAATCAGGTAGTTGCTTCAACGCAAGCTTACGACAGTCGTGTAGCGGGTGTGATCTCAACACAACCAGGAGTGGCTCTGGGCGAACGAGGCGAAGGTCGCGTGCTGGTCGCCGCGACTGGTCGCGTGAAAGTGAAAGTGGATGCGACGAATGGTCCGATCAACATCGGCGACCTGCTGGTCACCAGCGACAAGGAAGGCGTGGCGATGAAGTCAGTGCCGGTGGAGATCGGTGGGATGCGAATTCATCGGCCGGGAACGCTGATCGGCAAGGCGCTTGAGCCATTGGCCCAAGGCACCGGCGAGATCCTGGTCTTGCTGAGCTTGCAATAGCAGTGGACCACAAATCGACTGTCACTTTCTGCACGATGAATTGATGCAGTTTGTCAATTCGAGCTTCAGCCGTTACTGCCGAATCGTAGAGGTTCAACCTCAAGGAGCGCTCATATGTCGTCTCTACTTCCGCTGGCATTGATAGTCTCCGTGTTACTGAGTTCCATGCCGATGGCGCCACAGGTAATAAAAGCGGTGGCGCACGAAACTAACATCGCTGCCGTGATCTGGTATCACCGAAGTGGCTTGCAGAAGTTATTACAAGGCCAAAACTTCGGCGGTGGGAAAGAACAGGAGAGGCAAACAGAGCGCGAGGCGCGCGTCAGCCGGCTCGAGATCTTTCCGAAGGATCCGACGGTTGATCTCAGCGACCACGTGAGCTTCTCTGCAGTCGCTTACGATAGCGAGAACAATACAGTCGGCGGAGTCAAGGTCACATGGAAAGGACAAGGCACGACGGCTACGCAGCGTGTGCGCATCTCG
>DATFHH010000168.1:0-2989 GCA_035248565.1 Pyrinomonadaceae bacterium
CGAGCAACAGCACTGCCAGTGAAACCTCAGCGACGACCAAGACGTTGCTCCACCGTCGCGGTTGTGCGCCGCCAGCCTGTCGCGCGCTCTTCAAGCAATCGTGCAGATCGAGTTTTGCGACCGGTCGCGCGCCGACTAAACCGAATGCGACAGTTATCAGCGCTACTGTCAGCGCCATAAATGCAAACACACGCGCGTCGATGCTGACTTCCTGTGCTCTGGGCACGACTGACGGTCCAAGCGCCAGCAGCAGATCGATTCCCCAATACACAAATACCAGTCCGAGGACGGCGGCCACCACTGCGAGCACTGAACCTTCAACCAGTAATTGTCGAACAATCGCCCAACGGCTGGCGCCGAGCGCAGCTCGAATCGCGAGTTCCCGGTGTCGTTTCGCCGACCGCATTAATAACAGGTTGGCAACGTTCGCACATGCAATCATCAGCAACAAGCCCACGGCAAATAAAAGCACAAGCAGCGCGCGCCGGCTGCCGCCGACTATCTCTTCCTGCAACGGCGTGACGGTTATCTGCCAACCACCGTCTTCGCCGTTTGGACCACGATAACCGCTCAACTCACGCTCGAATCGTTGGCCCACCGCATTCATGTGTGAACGCGCCTGCTCCAGCGTAATGCCGGGCGCGAGTCGCGCCAGAACGTTTAGAAAGTATGGCCCACGGCGATTCACGACCTGGTCTTGCGTGTAGGTCAAAGGCAACCAAACGTCCGCCGGTTCGCCTGAAGCAAAACTCGGATGAGGAAACTGAAACGCCGGCCGCATGACGCCGATCACCGCGTAACTCTCGTTGTCGAGCGTAATGCTTTGGTTAATCACGCTCGTGTCTGCGGCAAAGCGCCGTCGCCAGAACCCGTCGCTCAACACGATTACGCGATTGCGACCGTCCTGTTGCTCGCCGGCAGTGAAGACTCTGCCGATCGCAGCCTGTGCTTCCAACATCGGAAAGAGATTGGCTGAGACATACGCGCCGCGAATGCGTTCCGGTTCCGAACCACTGGTCAGGTTGAAGCTGTGGTTTGCGTACGCGGCGACTGAGTCGAAGACCTGCGTCTGTCGTGCATAATCTTCAAACTCGGCCGCCTTCGCGGGCAGGCGGGAGATGTTTAGCGCACGGTAGTTTCCCCAAACCACCTGCAAGCGATCGGAGTTTGGAAACGGCAGCGGCCGCAGCAACACCGCGTTGACAACACTGAAGATGGCGGTGCTCGCGCCAATACCGAGCGCAAGCGTGATCACAACCACCGCCGCAAACGCCGGTTGCTTTACCAAACTTCTTAACGAGTAACGCAGATCCGTATTCAATCCGTCTAATCCGTGGCTAACTATTCATATCTCAACGAGATCGTCGGCTCGACTTTCGTCGCTCGCCGCCCCGGCAGATAACACGCCAGCAGCGCCACCAGGATCAGCAACAACGAAATGCCGGTAAACGTCGTCGCGTCCGTTGGCGCAACGCCGAACAGCATTGTCGCCATAAATCGCGTCAACGCAAACGCGCCGAACAATCCGACGCCAATGCCGATCAGTGCGAGCTTCATTCCATGGCCCAAAATCATCTTGAAGACGTCGCTCGGCCGCGCCCCGATAGCCATGCGAATGCCGATCTCGTGCGTGCGTTGCGTCACCGAATACGACATCACACCGTAAATGCCGACGATCGCCAGCACCAGGGCGATACCCGCAAAAATACTCAGCAACGTCAGATTCAAACGCTCGCCGGCAACCGACTCTGCGCGAATCTCATTCATTGTCCGTGGACTGTAAATCGGTTGATCCGGATCGATCTGTTTCACCGCACCGCGCACAGCCGAGATCAACTGGTTCGGATCAGATGCGCCTTTGACGATCACTGTCATGCCCGAATTCGGCGACTGCGCGAATGCAAAATAACCCTGCACCCGATCGCTGTTCTGATTGAGGCTTTCCATCTTGACTCGACCGACGACGCCGAGTACCTCAAGCAGTGGACCATCATTCCCTCCTCCTATTCTAATGTGCTTGCCAACCGCATCCTCGTTGGGCCAATACCGCTTTGCAAACTCTTCATCAATCACGATCGAATTCACACCTGCCATTTCGCGCTGGTTTTCGTTGAGTTTACTCAAATCCTTTCCGGCCAGATGCGAACGATCGTCGCGATCGGTAAACACACGGCCGCGCAGAACAGGGATATTCATCGCGCGGAAGTAATCGGGCGTCACGAGGCATGCTTCCATCAGCGGCACCTGATCGCGCGGCGGCGGCGGTTGTCCGTCGACGGTGAATGACGTCTGCCAACCGTTGTTGCCCAGCGGCAGACCTGATGCGGCAGCAGTTGATTCAACTCCCGGCAGCGCGCGTATGTTCTCCAGCAACTGATTGAAAAAAGCGGCTTGCGATTCATCAGTCGCATACTTCTTCTGTGGCAACGAAAGGCTGAAGCTCGTCAGGTGTTCGTGAGAGAAACCTGGATTAACTTTTTGCAGCAGATAGAAACTGCGAATCATGAGCCCGGCGCCGATCAACAAAACGAGTGTGGTTGCCATTTCAACCACAACCAGCGAGCTGCGCAGCCATTGGCGCCCGCTGGTGCCTCGGCCCGTTTCTTTCAGCGTTTCATGCACGTCAACTTCGCCGGCTTGAATAGCGGGCAGAAGGCCAAACAGGATTCCGGTGAGAAATGAAACGCCGATGGTGAAAGAGAGCACGGTCCAATCAAGACCAATCTCGCGCGATCTTGGAATCGCATTCGGACTGACGTACAGGATCAGCTTGATTCCCCAATGCGCTAAGAGCAGCCCGATGGTGCCACCGATTAGTGACAGCAAGACACTTTCGGTGAGTAGCTGGCGAGCAATCCGCCAACGACTCGCGCCAACAGCAGTGCGAATCGCCATCTCTTTCTTGCGGGCCGTGGCTCGGGCGAGTAACAAGTTTGCGATATTGGCGCAGGCAATCAGCAGCACAAAACCTACTGAAGCAAAGATGACC
>DATFHH010000169.1:0-23430 GCA_035248565.1 Pyrinomonadaceae bacterium
TGACCGCATAGATGATTGATCGTGGCTTGTCAGCCTTGATCACTTGAGGACCGCTAACTGCGGTAGAACCAAACTAACAGTCTCATGTCAAAGAGCAACAACTTAACCAAACCATTGGAGAGACGCATAGGCGTCACAGTAAGTACTCTGTTCACTTTACGCTTGACACCGGCGCTTGCTTCATAGATGCCTCAAAAGTATGCAAGGCCACAAGAAGGCACAAAAGAGTCCGCAGTGAACCTGGCGACCGATGAACAATGAACATGTCGAGATTTTGAAACGGGGAGTTGATGTTTGGAATTCCTGGCGCCGCGAGCATGCCCAAGGACCGAATAGCGCGTCTGCATATCCAGACTTTCGTGATGCCGATCTCTCAGAAATGAACCTCCGTGGTGCTGATTTCGAACATGCCGACTTGACGGGAGCAAACCTGCAAAAAAGCAATCTCAGTTTTGCCAATTTAGCTTGCGCCAATCTCTCTAAAGCCAACCTTCACGCATCAACCTTAGATTGGGCTAACATATCCAACCGTTCGGTAAGGAAAGGCACGAAGCCAAGCGATGCCAGTTGGAGCCTTTTAATTTCCGAAGGCGGTGCTATCCTTGTAGGCGCCGATCTCTCCCGTTCCCATCTCTCAGGAACTGACCTAACTAATGCAAATTTAATGGCTGTTAACCTACGTTCGGCGAGTCTTCTTGATGTCAGGTTCTCAAATACAAACCTTAGCACCGCGTTCGGCTTAGAGGCATGTAACCATCTCGGCCCTTCCCATCTTGACTTTCTTACTCTCAGCAAGTCCTGGCCTCTTCCATTGCCTTTTCTGCGCGGCTGTGGCTTACCCGACATTCTTATAGACTACCTTCCGTCACTACTTAACGAGCCGATTCACTTTTATTCCTGTTTCATCAGCTACTCTGCCAGAGATTACGAACTCGCTTCGCGTCTGTATAACGATTTGCAAGGTAAGGGCGTGCGCTGTTGGTTCGCTCCGAAAGACTTGAAAATCGGAGATCGAATTCGAACTGGTATTGATGAATCAATCCGACTCCATGACAAGCTTCTCTTGATCCTTTCGGAACACTCGGTTGCGAGCGATTGGGTTGAGCAAGAGGTGGAGACGGCCCTTGAACGGGAACGGAAAGAAAAGCGGCTTGTGCTGTTCCCGGTTCGCTTAGACAACGCCGTGATGGAAATCAAGAGTGGGTGGCCCGCGCTGATCCGCAACACGCGTAATATCGCAGACATGCAAGAGTGGCGGAACGACCGCGAATACCAAGCCGTCTTTAACCGGCTATTACATGATCTTAAAGACACTCAGACGTAACCGCCGGGCGACTGGAGTCTGAAACGCGTCAGAACCAACCCGTTAGTTCGATCGTAGTTTCTCGCACTATTACTTACCACTGAAAGAGTTACCGGTAGCGATTTGTTAATCTGATTCAGTCACCTTCCAACGCGGCACGTCACGTCTTCAAATCCTCCAACCTTCCAGGATGTCGTCGTCTAAGGGAATTCCCTATGTTCGACAACGTACAAAAGCGGGTAAGATTTGTGTGCTTACATACGCCACGGTGTAACATTGTTAACAATTCGCCCCAAATTTCCCAACGTTAACTCGTTAGTTGCGTCCTGGCGACAGGCTCCGTGACAGCAAAAAGACCAAAATCCCAGCCCCAAAAAGACGAAATGCTCATGTCATCGATCCTCGTGGTTGCGACTGCCGAATTAAGACTGCGTCTGGTAACTGTTCTCCGCCAAGCCGGTTATTCGGTCTCTGAGGCGGACTCTGGAGAAAGCGCTCTCACGATTGCGCTTTCTGCTCCACCAAAACTAATCCTGATGGCTATCGTCATGCCGGACGGCAACGGTTTGGAAGTGGCTGCGAGACTCCGGCGCAATGCTAATGGTGAGTCGCCGCCGCCGATCATCTTATTAGGCTCGGTTACTCCTATCGGAATAAACGAAGAGCCACTGGCGTCACTAGTGAGTGGGTATTTGAATAGTGATGTGTCACGGGACGATCTACTCGCGGCGGTGCGTTCGCGCTTAGCAATGGATAATCAATCAGAGAAGTCTAACTGAAGTTCCTAAACACTAACGCATGTCAGAACTAACGAACGATCAAACGAGTCCCTTTCGCATACTCGTCGTCGACGATTCCGACGACTTACGCGCTGTCTTTTGCACCCTGCTCAAACGCGCTGGCTACGAGACTCTCAACGCCAAGAGCGGCGCTGAATGTTTGCGAATCGTGGCGGAGAACCCTCCGGATCTCGTGTTACTGGACGTCATTCTTCCTGACACGAGCGGAGTTGATGTTTGCAAAGCTATTAAGAGTAGTGAACGAAGTGCCGGCGTTTTAGTTTTGAATATATCCGGCGTAAGAACGTCGGCCATAAACGAGATCGAAGGTCTCGAAGGTGGCGCCGATGGATATATCACCAAGCCGATCGATGGCCGGACTCTGATAGCGCACGTCAACGCACTGCTTCGCAT
This sequence comes from Pyrinomonadaceae bacterium, assembly GCA_035248565.1. Taxonomy (GTDB): domain Bacteria; phylum Acidobacteriota; class Blastocatellia; order Pyrinomonadales; family Pyrinomonadaceae; genus PSRF01. The sequence continues at coordinate 2,497 of DATFHH010000169.1, forward strand.
GAAGAAAGCGGAACAGGAAATTGAAGCAGCACGCGATGAACTAGAGAACAAGATTCTCCAGCGCACGGCTGAATTGGTAGCGGCAAATACATTCCTACAGCGAGAGATCGCCGACCGAAAAAGAGTCGAAGAAGCATTGCTTGCAGCGACGACTGAGTGGGAACAAACCTTCAACGCTATTCCCGATCAGCTTTGCATTATGGACTTAAGAGGCGTGATTCTCCGTGCCAACAAGGCGATGCGGGATCAATTTGAACCTATGCACGGTAATCTTGTCGGATTGGACTATCGACTTTGTTATTGCGGTACCGCAACTCCCGAGCAACAACCGCCTTGTGCCGCGGTGCTTACCAGTGGCTTACCTGTCGTACTGGAAACAGCATTTCCGGTGAACGAAGGCTCATACCTTGTTGCAAGCTATCCTCTCCGTAATGGCAAAGGTGAACAATGGGGAGCTATCTCAGCCGTGCGGGACATCACCGAAACGAAACGCACACAGGCCGCTCTTAAGGAAGCCGAAGAAAAATATCGCGACATCTTTGAGAATGCTATAGAGGGAATATTTCAGTCCACACCAGATGGCAAATTTATTTCAGCAAATCCCGCCCTCGCGCGGATGTTTGGTTACGACTCTGCGGCCCAACTGATAGGTGATCGAAACATAGAGCGTGAACATTACGTTAACCCGCAGCGACGCAAGGTTTTCAAGAAGCTGATTGAAGAAACAGGTTTCGTGCAGGACTTTGAGTTGCAGGCTTATCGGAAGGATGGAAGCATCATCTGGACGTCTGAAAATGTACGAGCGGTTCGCGATGAGTCCGGCACTCTGTTGTATTACGAAGGAATAGTGGAAGACGTTACTCGCCGCAAGGAAGTGGAGGAAGAACGTCTTGCACTGCTGAGACGTCTTGTCAGAGCACAAGAAGATGAGCAACGTCGCATATCCCGCGAGTTGCACGATCAGATGGGCCAGTCCCTGGCAGCATTATTGTTGGGTCTGAAGTCGTTAAAGGACGCAGTCCCAGGTGAGCGCCCCAAAGAGCAGATTCAACGTCTACAGGATATAACAAGTCGAATCGCCGAGGAGATGCATAGTCTCATTCGTGAGCTAAGGCCGACTGCCCTCGACGACCTCGGCTTACACACGGCCCTCTCGAATTACATTGAGGAATGGTCACAGCAATCCAATATCACTGTGGACTTTCATTCCAACGGGTTATTGAATCAACGACTGGAAAGCCAACTCGAGAGCACCATTTATCGCATCGTTCAGGAAGCCCTGAACAATGTTATGAAACATGCACAAGCTCAAAGTGTCAGCGTGATTTTGGAGAAACGAGGAAGTCGGGTGTCAGTAATTATTGAGGATGATGGCATAGGTTTCGATGTTGAAGAACTGATGAAAACACCCAGTAGCAATCGCCGCTTCGGGCTTTTGGGAATGCAGGAGCGAGTCATGTTGGTTAATGGGTCGCTTAACATTGAATCCACGCCTGGAGTCGGGACTACGGTACTGGTGCACATCGACACTTCGCTTGATCGTGGAGGCAGAACGAATGACTAAACTTCGAGTTTTTGTTGCTGACGATCACGCAGTGCTTCGGGACGGCTTGAAAGCACTGGTGAATGGACAACCAGATATGGAAGTCGTAGGCGAAGCGGATAATGGTCGAGTCGCGCTCGAGAGAGCGAAGGAACTCATGCCCGACATACTATTGATGGACATTTCCATGCCAGACCTCAATGGTGTGGCGGCCGCTGAATTACTAAGGCAAGAGTGCCCGACAATCAAGATACTTGTCTTAACTGCTTACAAGGACAAAGGGTATCTGGATCGATTCTTGAAGATCGGAGCCTCTGGCTACGTGCTTAAGTTATCTGCCGCCGACGAATTGATTGGGGCCATTCGACAGGTTGCCGCCGGTGAAGTCTATCTCGATCCGGAGATAGCGGATCGCATTACTGATGGATATGTTCGTTCCCGTTTTCTTAAAGGCGAAATAAGGCAGCGGGAGTTGACGATGCGAGAAGAGGAAGTGCTGCGTCTGATTGCACAAGGTCATAGTAACAAGGAAATTTCAAACCAGTTGAAGATTGCAGTGAAAACTGTTGAGTCGCACAAAGCGAATTTAATGCAGAAACTGGAGTTGAGAACTCGCACGGAGATCGTTCGCTATGCGGTTCGCCAAGGTTGGTTGCAGGATACGTAGATTACTGTCCTCTTGGTCTTTTCTACCACAGGGACTTCCCTGATGTTGACCTCTCTATTTTCCCGATAGCCAAACTCCTCGCAGTCGAACGATGATTATCTTGGTCTGCTAAGTCAGACCGTCTCGCCCGGGACTACTCAAATACTCGGATTACTGGGAATGGAGGAACGGATTGCCCTCGTTGGGACCTCTGTTTACGTGCGAATTCCCATTCTATCCCCCGCAAATGGAGAACTCGCGTAATGGACAAGTTAAAGATTCTTATTGCCGATGATCATGCACTTTTACGGGATGGCCTCAAGGCCCTTGTTAACGCGGAAAGCGATATGGAAGTGATTGGTGAGGCGGAAAATGGAAGGATTGTCCTCGAGAAAGCTAAAAAACTACAGCCTGACGTCATCCTCATGGACATCTCAATGCCCGAAGTGAATGGTGCACAGGCCACTCGCCAGCTAAAACGCAGTTGTCCGAACATAAAGGTTTTGGCACTAACAGCTCACGAAGACAACTCCTACTTGCGGCACATGCTGGAGGCCGGCGCATCGGGATTTCTTCTCAAGCGTGCGGCCGCAGACCAACTCATTCAAGCGATCCACGTCGTCTCGCAAGATGGCTGCTATGTCGACCCGGCATATGCCGGGAAAGTACTCAGCAATTTCATACGCCCGGCGTCAAAAGTCTCACATGAACGGGGCGAGCTCAGTGAACGTGAAGCGGAAGTCTTACGGCTGACTGCGTGGGGCTATAGCAACAAAGAGATCGCCACGCGCTTGGATATCAGCGTAAAGACCATAGAGACGTATAAAGCGAGGATCGTCGAAAAACTGCAGCTCACAAGCAGAGCGGAAATAGTCCGTTATGCGGTGCGTCGCGGCTGGCTGGAAGAAAGCTGAGCGACCGCCTTCGCATTCGCCCCAACGTCTGACGAACTTTGTAAGGGATCATCCTGACACTTCGTGTTTTCCTGATAGGCCGCCAACCTTGAGAAGCGATAGACATTAGATAGGTCGACCGCCAGCCATTAAGCCTACGTCGCCCCGAACGCCAGAACGCGAAAGAGGAATCAGCTTAGAAAATCTGAGGAATCAAAATGCGTTATCTTTGCATTGCTACATTGCTGCTCTTTGGCATTCATCCATTTCCGGCAAGTTCCATTGTGGCGCAGACGTCTCAAGCGTCAGCCTCGCAAATCTCGTTAAAGAATCTGAGTGTAGAAGAGTTAATGGACGTAGAAGTGACGTCAGTCTCAAGACGTCCGGAAAAGCTTTCCCAAACGGCATCATCGATTCAAGTTATAACCAGCGAAGACATTCGCCGCTCCGGAGCTACAAGTCTTCCTGAAGCATTACGCCTGGCTTCCAATCTCCACGTCGCTCAAGTTGATGCGAGCCAATGGGCCATCAGTGCCCGCGGATTCAACAACACCACGGCAAACAAGATGCTCGTTTTGATCGATGGACGGACCGTCTATACGCCGCTCTATGCCGGAGTGTTTTGGGACATTCAGGACGTGCTACTCGAAGACGTCGATCGCATTGAAGTGATCAGCGGTTCGGGTGCGACATTGTGGGGAGCAAACGCTGTTAACGGAGTAATTAGCATTACGACCAAACACGCACGTGATACGAAAGGACTGCTCGTCGAAATGGGCGCCGGCAATCAGCCCAGAAGTTTCATGAACGTTCGCTACGGGGGACAGTTCAATTCCGATGCTCACTACAGAGTGTACGGAAAGATTTTTTCTCGTGAGCGAACCGTGTTCTCCAATGGCCGGGATGCGGGCAACGATTGGTATCTCGGCCAAGGTGGCTTTCGCATGGACTGGCGTAAGTCGCGAGCCGACAGCTTCACTTTGCAGGGCGACATCTATGACGGTCGAGTAGACCAACCAGCAACTCTAAACACCGACATCAAGGGCGGAAATGTACTCGCGCGCTGGTCACGCGCGTTATCTGACAGATCCGATCTGAGTCTGCAGTTTTATTACGATCGCACGCACAGAGGTATTTCACGGATTTTTGGTGAAGACCTCTCGACTTACGATGTCGACTTTCAACACCGTCTCCACCTTGGTGAACGTAACGAATTCATCTGGGGACTCGGCTACCGGCAAATTGACGATGACATTAGCAACGGAAGCATGTTGGCTTTTCTGCCGGCAGAAGTCACCCACCGCCGTTATAGCGGCTTCCTGCAAGACGACATAACCCTTCTAAAAGACCGCCTTAATCTCACCCTTGGCACAAAGATCGAACACAATGATTACAGCGGTGCGGAAGTTCAACCCAGTATTCGAGCGCTCTGGAAAATCGATCGGCGACAAGTCTTATGGGGCGCGATCTCTCGCGCTGTGCGGACGCCATCGCGAATCGATCGTGAGCTGTTTATTCCGGCGCAACCCCCGTTCTTGCTCGCTGGTGGTCCTGATTTCAAGTCCGAAAATTCGTTGGAATATGAATTGGGCTATCGCACTCATGCTCACGATCGAGTCTCGTTTTCAGTCTCCAGTTTTTACAATAAATATACCGACCTGCGCAGCACTGAACAGGTGAATCCACCTCATATCATTCCGATAAAGATAGGAAATGGTTTGGATGGAGAGTCGTATGGTGTGGAACTCACCGCCGATTACTACGTCAACAATTGGTGGCGACTCCATGGCGGCTTCACTGAGATGCGAATCAACATTCGTCCGAAGCCGACCAGCACAGATCGATCAAATGGCAGTGGCGAATCACACGATCCCAATCGTCATCTACTCGTGCGGTCCTCTTTCGACGTGGGTCGCCAGGTGCAGTTCGATTCAGTTTTTCGGTTTGTCAGTGAGATCGCCAATCAACAACTTCCCGGTTATGCCGAAATGGACTTGAGATTGTCCTGGCAGCCAAAACCTTCGCTCGAGTTCGCAGTCACCGGTCAAAATCTTCTGCACGACAGACATGCGGAGTTCGGCCCGCCGAACGCGAGACAGGAAATTGGAAGAAGTGTCTACGGAAAAATTGTATGGAGTTTCCCAAAGCACTAGCTAACCGCTCCTCTAGTCGCGGTCCCACAGTCTTAACCGCAATCTGTTCGGCGATTGTGGCCCTTTGCGCATTTGTAGCAAGCGTATCGGCCGGGCCCGCAAACGAGTATCAGGTCAAGGCCGCTTTCCTCTTCAACTTCGCAAAATTTGTGGAGTGGCCACCGAATGCGTTTTCTGATACGAACACGCCTTTTGTAATCGGAGTGTTGGGCCAGGATCCGTTCGGTTCGTATTTGGACGACATCGTGCGAGGCGAACGCGTAAACAACCGGTCACTGACCGTGCAGCGCTATCGACACGTCGGGGAAATCAAGCAATGTCAGGTTCTCTTTATCAGTCGTTCGGAATCTGATCACATCGATCAGATTGTCTCGAGTTTGAAATACCGCAAGATTCTGCTTGTGACAGACGCCGATGGTGGTAATGGCGGTGTAACCATCCGCTTCGTTAATGAAGGAAACAGAATCCGATTCAAGATCGATGTGCAGGCGGCAAAAGCCGCCAACCTGGTAATAAGTTCCAAGCTATTACGTCTCGGTTGATTAATTAGGAACGGGATTACTCGATGTTTCTTAGAAACGCACCCATCAGACGAAGATTGATGACTATCACCTTGCTGACCTGCGGAGCAGTGTCGTTGCTGACGTGCGCGTCGTTCTTCGTTTATGAATTCTTCACGTTTAGGCAGAGCACGGTGGCAAGTCTGTCAACTCTGGGTTCGGTACTTGCGAGTAACAGCACGGCCGCATTGACGTTTGCCAACTCAGAGGACGCAACGGAAGTTCTCTCAGCATTGCGAGCCGAACATCACATACAGGCGGCAAGTCTGTACGATGAAAACGGAAAGCTGTTCGCACAGTATCCGGCAAACTTGCCCAGGAATGCATTCCCGGTTGCTCCGGAAAGAGATGGTTACAATTTCAGCGCGGAACACCTCATTTCATTTCAACCAGTAGTCCTTGGTCCAAAACGACTGGGAACGCTGTATCTCAAATCAGACCTCAACGAGATGTACGCACGTTTCCGCCTCTATGGTTCGATTATGGCACTCGTGGTAGCTGCGTCATTTGCGCTTACCTATGCGTTGTCGCGCAGTTTTCAACGGCAAATCTCACAACCCATTCTTGCGCTGACAAACACGGCCAGGGCAGTTGCCGATCGAGGAGATTATTCAGTGCGTGCTCCGAAGGTAGGAGAAGCTGAGTTCGCCGTACTCACCGAAGCCTTCAATCAAATGCTCACGCGCATACACGATGGTGACAGTGCGCTGCGTGAGAGTCAGGAAACACTTTGGTGTCTCAACGCAGAGTTGGAGCAACGAGTAGAAGAGCGAACACGCAAACTCAAAGAAGCTAACAAAGAGCTCGAGGCGTTTAGTTATTCGGTGTCGCATGACCTGCGAGCGCCTCTTCGTGCGATCGACGGTTTCTCTCGAATACTGCTTGAGGAATATGGCGAAAAGTTTGATGAAGACGGCAAGCGTGTGCTGGATATCATTCGTAGCAACACACAAAACATGGGCCGGCTAATCGACGATCTGCTCGCCTTCTCGCGCTTGAGCCGTAAACAAATTGAGGCCTCGCCTGTGGATATGCACGGGCTTGCGAGTGACGTCTTCCAGCAACTGCAACCGGGCTTCGCAGATCAAAACATTCAATTTAACCTCGCGCCGCTACCACCGACCGAAGGAGATCCGGCGCTCATTCGCCAGGTCTTTGTCAATCTGTTATCGAATGCTGCGAAGTATTCGCGACCGCGGACGCAATCTGTGATCGACGTCAACGGGTATTGTCAAAACGGCGACTGTGTTTATTACGTGAAAGATAACGGCGTGGGCTTTGACATGACTTACGCAAAGAAACTGTTTGGTGTCTTTCAACGCCTGCATGGCGTCGAAGAATTCGAAGGGACTGGAGTGGGGTTGGCGATTGTGCAGCGCATCATCAACCGGCACGGCGGACGTGTCTGGGCAGAAGGCAAAGTTGATGAAGGCGCAACCTTTTTCTTCAGTCTTCCAAAGGAGGGTAGTGAAACAGTTTACAAAGTTTAACTAACGCCGAAGGCGTTCGCTAATTTCAGCCCGAGGTTGGAGCGTAGCGACAACCTTGGGTTGAAGACCCAAACATTTTAATTAAACCCTGAAAGGGTTCGGCTCGTGGCAAACGCTTACAGCGTTCGAATTAATTTCCCTTTTATGACCCAGGGTTTCCGCTGCGCTCCAACCCTGGGCTGGAATTAGCGAACGCCTTCGGCGTAGTTATTCCTGTCAACTGAACGCTACCAAAGGAGAGCAAACAAAATGGAAGTTTCGCAACAACTGAATGAAGTCGAAGTACTTCTGGTTGAGGACAATCCCAGCGATGCGGAGTTAACCCTGCGCGCGCTCAAAAAACGCAATCTGGCTAATCGGCTATTTCACGCTAAAGACGGCGCCGAGGCTTTGGACTTTCTGTTTGCGCAAGGCTCATTTGGCAATCGAAGAGTCGAGGATACTCCAAAAGTGGTCTTGCTGGATTTAAAGCTGCCGAAGGTTGATGGTCTGGAAGTGCTGCGAAAGATCAAGTCTGACGAGCGCACCAGGAAGATTCCCGTCGTTGTAATGACGTCATCGCGGGAAGATCGCGATCTCGACCAGTCTTACGACCTGGGTGTAAACGGCTACGTAGTGAAGCCGGTGGAATTTGAAGACTTTTCTCGTGCCGTATCAGAGCTCGGCTTTTATTGGCTCTTGCTCAACGAGACGCCCCGATAACAATTGGCCGAATGCAACAGTCGAATAGTCATGAACGGAAAAATTAACATTCTCATAGTTGAAGACCTGGTTGCAGATGCGGAACTCATCGAACGGGAGTTACGCAAAGCGAACATTCCTTTCAACGCGCGTCGTGTTGATACGAGGGAAGCTTTCGTCGCAGCACTCCAGTATTTTGAGCCGGCGATCGTACTCTCCGATTACAACCTGCCTCAGTTCAGTGGGCCCGAAGCACTTAAGTTAATTAAGGAAGCTGGATTGTTGACACCGTTCATCCTGATTACCGGTTCTTTGACCGAAGAGGTGGCAGTCGAGTGCATGAAACAAGGAGCAGACGACTACATTTTGAAGTCGAGTTTAACGCGACTGCCATCAGCGGTTCTCAATGGTTTAGAGAAAGCAAAAACCATTGAGCAGTTGCGTTTAAGCGAAGAGCAGCTCCGGATGTCGCAAAAGCTGGAGGCAGTAGGGCAACTAGCCGGCGGCGTGGCTCATGACTTCAACAACCTCTTAACGGTAATTACTGGATATAGCGATCTGGTTCTCGCGCAGTTGAGTGATTCCGACGACAATCGTCCGAAGATCGCTGAGATCAAACGCGCAGCGCAGAGGGCTGCATCTTTGACGCGCCAGTTGCTGGCTTTTAGCCGCAAGCAGGTTCTGCAACCCAAGTTCTTCAATCTTAACGACCTCGTTGCTGATATGAGCAAGATGTTGCAGCGGCTCATTGGCGAGAACATTGAAATGACGACGTCTCTTGGGCCAGAGGCCCCGATCTACGCAGATCCCGGACAAATAGAGCAGGTGTTAATGAATCTCGTCGTCAATGCGCGTGATGCGATGCCAAGCGGCGGCCGAATCACTATCGAAACATCGCGTGTTGAGATTGATGATAATTACTCGAGTACGCACTTGAGCGCTCAGCCCGGATCGTACGTGATGTTAGCTGTAAGCGACACGGGCAGCGGTATGGATGCTGAAACTCGGAAGCATATCTTCGAACCTTTCTTTACGACGAAGGAAAACGGAAGAGGAACCGGTCTTGGCTTATCGACGGTTTACGGAATCGTCAAGCAAAGTGGCGGAAGTATTTGGCTGTACAGTGAACCGGGCCAGGGAACAGTCTTCAAAATCTATATACCCTTAGCTACTATTAAACAGATCGAGTCAAGCACAGCGCCTACGCCGGCAGCAATTCCCCGCGGCGCCGAAACGATTCTCATCGTCGAAGATGAACCCCAGATACGCCAGCTCGCCGTCGAATGTTTGACCCACTGCGGTTATAAAGTCCTGTCTTCCCCCAATGGTGTGGAAGCCTTGAAGCTTGTTGATAACACAGTGCAGCCGATTGACTTGGTCGTGAGTGACGTGGTGATGCCCAAGATGAGCGGCAGAGAATTGGTACAGCGAATCTCTGAAGTCCAACCGCTGATAAAGGTCTTATTCATGTCCGGATATACAAATGATGCCATTGTCAACCATGGAGTTCTCGACGGTGGCACATGGTTCATTCAAAAGCCATTTGCGTTCGAGGCCCTCGCTAGAAGAGTTCGTGAGGTGCTCGACAATGATGAGGCGCCGGAGCAGCGTGGATTATCCAAGCCACCAGAATCCGATTCAGACTCGCACGCCGTAGTTAAGCTCGCGAACATAGGCTGATTGATGATGAATTAGAAGGTTGTGAGAACGTGAAAGGGGAGTTCTGAATGCCGGAACAAAAAGAGAGGCCTCGAATCTTAATCATAGATGACGAGCCAAACATCCAAAAGATTTTATCTGAAGCTCTCAAGGCCACCTACGATTGTCAAACGGCCTCGTCAGCGGAACAAGGTCTCGAGTTGTTGCGGCGCGAGCCTTTCGCGCTGGTGATCAGCGACATCAATATGGATGGCATCACGGGTCTGGAAATGGCGCCTCAAATCTTGACGGTAGCGCCCGACACCGTCGTCATTATGATGAGTGGCGCGCAGAACATTGAGAGTGCAGTTACGGCTCTACGCGTCGGCGCTTTTGATTACCTGGTGAAGCCATTTGACCTGAGACTAGTCGAGGCTGCCGTTCGGCGTGGCGTTGAGTATCACCAGCTTCGTATTAGTAAACGTCTGTATGAAACGCAGCTTGAAACGAAAGTTCAGGAACGCACGGCCGCCCTGCTTGAGGCGACTAAGAAACTCGAGACCGAAATAGCCGAACGAAATCGTGCGGAAGAGCGCCTCAACTACATGAAATATCATGATGTGCTTACCGAACTACCTAATCGCGTGCTCTTCAAGGATCGAGTCGGGCAGGCGCTCTCTTCCTCGAAGCGTGAAAATGAGCTTGTTGCCGTGCTGCTCCTCTCAATCGACCGCTTCAAAGAGATTGGTGAGACGCTGGGATCTGCTTACGCTGATGAACTCATTTGCGCCATTGCAGAACGGCTGACGGCGAGTATGCGCGAAGGCGACACGCTTGCGTACTGGGGCAGTGATGAGTTTGCACTTCTCTTCAATGAATTGGAAAGAACTGAGGACACAATCCAGATCTGCAAGCGTCTTCAATCCACGCTCGAATCCGGCTTCACGTTGGCAAAGGATGAGGTCTACGTCACCGCAAGTATCGGTATCGCGCTCCATCCACTTAACGGGCACGATGAAGCCACCTTAATGAACAGTGCCACTACAGCGCTGGCCCAGGCAAAACAGAAAGGCGGAAACACTTATCAGTTTTACACTGCTGCGATGAACTCAAAGGCGATTCACCGTTTGTCACTGGAGAGTAGCCTGCGGCGCGCAATAGAGCGGGAAGAATTCGTCGTTCATTACCAACCGAAGGTCAATATTAATACGTGGCAAATCTCCGGCGCTGAAGCTCTGGTTCGCTGGAACCATCCTGAAAGGGGTTTGATCTTTCCCGCGGAATTCATTCCCCTGGCGGAAGAAACCGGACTCATAGCTCCCATCGACGAATGGGTCCTGCGAAATTCATGTAGCACTCTCAAGGACTGGTCGGCCAGCTCTCAGCCGGTGACGTTGTCGACAAATATCTCGGCGAGGCAGTTTCAAGATCCGGGTCTGTTTTCATTGGTTATGTCTACACTGGAAGAGATCAGGCTTGAACCCGGACAACTCGAGCTGGAACTCACTGAGAGCTCAATTATGACGAATGTGGAATTCGGGGTCCGCACACTCTGTGCGCTTCAAAGTTCAGGCGTGCGCATTTCAGTGGACGACTTTGGCACGGGCTTTTCCTCGCTCGCATATTTGAAACGCTTGCCGCTCGACGTCTTGAAAATTGATAGATCGTTTGTCCATGAGGCGTCGACACATCCCGACGACGCAGCGCTTGTGATGGCGATCATCACGCTCGCTCACAACCTGAGATTGAAAGTTGTAGCGGAAGGTGTTGAAAGTGAAGACCAGCTAAGGTTTCTTCATCTGCTACGATGCGACGAAATACAAGGATATCTCTTTAGCAAACCGCTACCCGCCGCCGAATTCAAACGATTACTTTTCGAGGGGCAGTACGCTCCGGGCCAATGGACCAGCCTACGCCAAAAACTTCACATTAAAACAGAACAACGACGCCTCAGCTCTGCGGCTTAGAACTTCCCTGAGCGGAGCGCCTTACAGCGCCAATGGCGCTGTGCGGGCGTGAAGCCGACTTTGAGACACATTCTCGCCATCCCCACACGTCAGGGAACCTCCTGACGACGCATAGGCATTCTACCGATAGATGCCTCGCCGCCAATGAATTACAGTCATTAACGTGGCGAGGCAGAGAGGGACTATGGAGATTGGGAGGCACTCGGGGAAAGGGCCGATCTCCATAGTTTCTTACTCGTAAGCGTTGGTCGCGATTCGATCAGTGTCTTGCCCAATACTCTAAAAGGAAGGGTGCTTAAAATGAAAAGCTTTGGAAAACAACCTTCGTGCCCAACGTCCAACGAAATACTTTCTTACGTCGATGGTTCGATAAGTCCTGTGATTAGACAAACTGTCGAACGTCACGCTCACCTTTGCGACTTTTGCGGTGCGGAAATGCAACTATTCGCAAGGTACAAACCAGGCAAGGAACACTACCTGCGGACGCCGACTTCCGCGACTGTCCTCGGCATGAATTTGCAAGCCGTACCAGCCGCTCGAGTTCTACGGGCGCGTGCAGCCTGAAAAAGTCAGCGGATGTAAGTTTTCAAGGAGGAATCAGATATGCGAGAACAGCGAGAGAACCCACGGATTCCGCTCAGACTCGAAGTTCGATGGAACGGGTGCGAGACTCGAATTCCCGACGTCACCACTGATGTGAGTTTGGGTGGATGCTACATCGAGTCACTCAATTCGGTAACAGTAGGAGAAGTTTTGAACCTGGGACTTCGTCTTCCCTTCAGTGACACTCTGCCGGTTTCCTGCGAAGTGCGATATCACCAGCCCACGATCGGATTCGGCCTGAAGTTTCTACAGCTTTCAAGCTTTCAGCGTGCGGCTCTCGAAGGTTTGATAGCGTATTGGGGCGGTGATGCATCGTTGAAAGCGGCATGAGAGGCCGTCGGTAATTATCCTGACAAGCGGTCTGTCTTTCCTCATATACCGAACCTCGAATCATCGGCTAATTATGAATAGGCAGGGCGGACCACATGGTTCCGCCCCAACGATCGACTCAAATCTTCGTTATGGAGACTTGCTCATTGCTTTCAAACACTTCAGCTAAGCGCATGGTTCTTCAACTGCCAAACTCGCAACGTAGCGGACGGTTTGGCCTCTTCGTGATTTGCTCAATATGTGCGCTCATTGCTATCCATTCTCCCGATTTATTAAGCTTGGCGCCAATTGATGCATTTCTGCTGGTTGGACTCTTCGCTCTCATTGCCCTTCCAAATAACCAAAGTAAGTCGGCAGACATCCTGGACCACAAGCACCGCAATACTCGGACCCATGAAGCAACGACTGAACCGGGAGACAAAGATCAGGAAGGTCTATTTCGTCGTGTCTTCGAGCACGCCGCCGGAATGGCGCTTGTTGCTCGGAGCGGAGAATGGTTAACAGTGAATGGTTCGTTATGCCAGGCTCTGGGTTATTCGCGGGAAGAATTACTCGCGAAATCCTATTCCGATATAGCCCACCCGGATGATGTCACCGCGTCCCTGGCCCAGATAGAAAAACTAATTGACGGTTCCGTTCCATCTCATCAATCCGAGCAACGATTTACTCATAAGCTGGGCCATGTTGTTTGGATGCTACTGAATATCTCAGTAGTGAACGGCCGCACGGGCGATCCGCTACACCTCGTCTTCCAGTTCCAGGACATCACGGCTCGGAAACTGGAGGAAGAGAGATTGGTCCATGATGTGTTTCACGACGCACTTACCGGTCTTCCGAACCGCGCGTTGTTTATGGATCGCCTGAGATTGGCAATCGAGCGGGCAAGAAGGCGAAAAGCCCAGTTCTTTGCGCTGCTCTTCGTCGATCTCGACGACTTCAAAGGAATAAACGATACGCTGGGCCATATAATCGGCGACCAGTTGTTAATTCAGGTCTCTCGCCGTTTACGAGCTTGCTTGCGTACAACCGATACCATCGCTCGGCTTGGGGGAGATGAATTCACGATTCTGCTTGAAGATCTGAACGACGAGCGCGAGGCGCTGCGCGTTGTCGAACGTCTGCAGAAGGAATTGAAGCGGCCATGCAAACTCGGCTCACGCAGCGTTCCGGTAACAGCAAGTATTGGCATCACTTCGAGCAGTCCTGCATATGAGCGAGCGGAGGACATGCTGCGCGATGCTGACATGGCTATGTATAGCGCGAAATCCGCCGGTAAAGCCCGCTATCAAATTTTCGACAGGGAAAAACATAACCCACAGCTTGACGTCACGAATCTTGGAACAGATTTGGACAAGGCCGTGGAAAGGCAAGAGCTGTTGCTCCACTATCAACCGATCGTCTGTTTGGAAACGGGTAAACTCCATGCGTTTGAAGCGCTGGTGCGATGGCATCATCCACAGCGTGGTCTGATTTCACCTTCTGACTTTATTCCTCTTGCAGAAGAAACTGGCGCCATCATCGGCATTAGCAATTGGGTACTGCGCGAAGCTTGCCTCCAGTTGAAGCGCTGGCAGGAAAGATTTCCTTTTCATGGGTCACTGGCTGTTACGGTCAATCTGTCCAGTAAACAATTCATGCAAGTGGATCTGATCGATCAGGTAATCGAGATACTGCAGGACACTCGGATAAATCCACGCAGCCTGAAATTGGAGATCACTGAAAGCGCAGTGATGGAAAACATTGGAACAGCAACAGTTCTGCTCCAACAGCTTCGAGCATTAGGCATCGAGCTGGCCATCGACGACTTTGGCACAGGTTACTCATCACTGAGCTATCTGCACCGTTTACCTATCAACTCATTAAAAATAGATAAGTCGTTTGTTAAAGGCATGGTCGAAAAACGTGAGCATGCCGAAATCGTCAAGACAATCTTGACTTTGGCGCGAAGTCTCGGAATCCGAGTCGTCGCCGAAGGAGTTGAAACGCTCGAGCAGCTCGTAGAGCTTCGACGTCTCCAGTGTGACGCGGGACAAGGATTTCTGTTCTCGAAGCCGGCGGAGGCTGAAACGGCCGAGGCTCTGCTTACGTTGAAAAATCAGTGGCAAGCAACAATCGCGTCACTTGACTCACAAATAGAAGCCCACAGATCAGCGTTTGGACTGATGACTCCGGAGATCAGTGCTGCATCCGATCGCCGCGTTTTGCTTGGGGCCGCCTAGCCACTGGAAACTGAGAGGCGCCGACTCTATCTGTTATGAAAAAAGAACTCAAAGCACTCGTCGTAGATAGCGATGATTTAACGCGGCACAGCATATCGTCCGTGTTTAGAGCCGGCGGATGGACCGTCCACGAGACAAAGCTCGACGCAGAAGCAATCCAACTCATGTTCTCGCACGAGTGGAATGTCGTCATGTGTGAGTTGGCGGCGGAAAAAGATTATGGGTTCAACTTGCTTGCTTCAATGGCCCAGGATTTTCCGAATACGAAAGTTATCTTGACGACCTCGCGCCCGAGCGCCGTGGATGCTCTGGACGCGATTGCGTCGGGAGCATTCGAATATCTTCTCAAGCCCTGCGAGTTGAATGACGTTCGTCTCTTGTTGCGCCGGCTTAGCGAGCGGTTCAAAAACGATCGATTGCGGTCGGCAACGGACTCAGAACAGCCATTGGTGGGCAGGAGTGATTCTCTTATTGCGGCTATGAAACATGTGGGCCGTGTGGCTGCCACCTCCCTGCCCGTACTCCTCACCGGCGAGTCAGGTACAGGAAAAGAAATTATTGCGTCGATGCTTCATGAGCGCAGCAGTCGATCCGCTGGGCCATTTGTCGCGGTGAATTGCAGTGCCATCCCGGGGACACTCATAGAATCAGAACTGTTTGGACATGAAAAAGGATCGTTTACCGGAGCGGATCGAGACCGGCGTGGGTTGTGGGAAGAAGCGGATGGAGGAACAATTTTGCTGGATGAGATCACGGAGACAAGTTTATCGTTTCAGGTAAAGTTGCTTCGAGTCATTCAACGCGGCGAAGTGAGGCGTGTTGGTTCAAATCAGACTCGGCATCTGGATGTGCGCGTAATAGCTGCGAGCAATCGAGATGTGGAGCAGGAAGTGAACGCAGGCACATTTCGCCGCGATTTGTTTCATCGCTTGAATGCTGTTTCTATACGGCTTCCGTCATTGCGTGAACGCAAGGAAGATATTCCTGTGCTCGTCGAGGCTTTTGAGCGGCGTGTGTCGCCCAAGAGAAAATTACAGTTCTCACCGGAGGTGCTCGAAATCTTTCAGCGTTACCCATGGCCTGGAAATGTGCGCGAGTTAGAACACGTCGTCATGAGATGTGTAGCAATGTGCGATGGGATTGTGCTGGAGCAAGACCTGCCTGAAGGTATCAGAAATCACCGTGATTCCTCGGATCAGATCTCGAGTCTCGATGTTGTCGGCGCCGAGATGCCCGACTGGCCGGAGTTAGCGACGGTGGAAGGCGTTTATGTCTCTAAAGTGCTGGCTCATACCGGCTGGAACAAACAAGCCGCCGCCAGGATGCTCAACATCGACCGCAAGACGTTGGACCGCATGATCAAGCGGCATAAAATCATTCAGCCTGTTAACAATTTAAATCGGCAGAGAAATGTTCGAGCGGCTTAATATAGGATACGAAATAATTCGTCGTGCAAAGACTCTTTGCTCAAAGTCGGCCTCGGGTTGTACAGCGCCAAAGGCGAAATATGACAGCCAGGGGTAAGCGCTGAGCCGGCGTCACAGCGCCAAAGGCGCGGAATATGACAGCCAGGGGTAAGCGCTGAGCGGAGCGAAGCGCGTTGCCCCTGGTTAGAGGAATAAAATTGAAGAGCACTGAAAGTGCGAAATATCAAAACACTTATTCCGCTCCTTCAGAGCTGTGGTCCATTAGGCTCATTATCCAGGGGCGACGCACCTCGCTGCGCTCAGCGCTTGCCCCCGGCTATCTTATTCCGCGCCTTTGGCGCTGGACGATCTGAAGCCTACTTTTGTTCTGTCCAGAATTCCTCACTCTTTGTAGGGAGATTCCCTGATATCTAATCTCTTTCCTGCTTGCTAGACTCCGCTTACTTGCCCTTTTTGAAGGGAGTCGGGGCCTTACCCAAATCTTTATAAATGACCGAATCTGGTGTGCGGCCCAGAAATGAAACATCCCAGTTAGTTTCTTTGGAGTGCCAGATGAAGCGTTTTCTTTATCTCTTAATCGCAAGCAGCATTGTTGCGCTAATTCTCTTCTCAGAGCTTCCTGCCGAGAAAAACGCGCACGCTCAGTCACTTCTAAACCCGCAGCTGCAAAAGAAAATCTCGACAGACCTTCTCCAGAAAGTTCTCGCAGGTAGGCTTTTCGACCAGGTTCGCGTCGTAATCCAGCCTGCCGGACAGTCAGATTCTCTACTCGATACTGTGATCAACTTGCTGGGCGCTACTGATGTTCGCAAGCTCAATAATCTCCGGATGCGCGTCGCCACGATGGACGTTCTTGATGTCGTCACACTCGCTTTGCGAAACGACGTGTCTTACGTTTCGCAGATCCGCGACGCTCAACCGATGGGTCACGTCTCGCTCACCACAGGCGCCGATCAGATCAGGAATAGCGTGAATGGAAATAACACCAGCCTGGACGGTACCGGCATCGGCATTGCAATCCTCGATTCAGGAATCGATACTGAGCACAACTCATTTCTGAACCGGTCAAACACGGTACGTGTTGTTTACAGCCAGGACTTCACCGATGAGAGACGCACCGACGATCCATACGGCCATGGAACGCATGTCGCATCGCTGGCCGCCGGTAACGGGCGAATCTCGAATGCCGACTATATTGGCATCGCTCCCAACGCCAACATCATTAATCTGCGAGTCTTGAATTCGCGAGGCGTAGGCTCTACCGCCACAGTGCTACGAGCGCTTGATTGGATCGTTGCAAATCGAGCGACGTATAACATTCGCGTCGTTAACATGAGCCTTGGTATGCCTGCGATCGACTCTTATCGTAACGATCCGACTTCTCGCGCTGTCCGCCGCTTGGTCGACCTTGGGGTTGTAGTCTTTGCCGCCGCCGGAAACAATGGCAAAGATAGTGATGGAAACAAGGTCTATGGTCGCATCCACTCTCCCGGTAATGAACCCTCAGCTATCACTGTCGGCGCTTCGAATACCTTCGGCACAGATCGACGCGATGACGATGCGGTTGCTTCATATAGTTCTCGCGGACCTACGCGAAGTTTCACCACGGATGAAGATGGTGTGAGGCAATACGACAACCTCATTAAGCCAGACCTCGTCGCGCCCGGAAATAAGCTGGTCGATGCTGAAGCCGATAATAATTACCTCGTCACTCAAACGCCTTCGCTAGATGCGCACGTGAGCGGCGCCGCTAATCGCAAGATGATGTACTTGAGCGGCAGCTCTATGGCGACACCCGTTGCGGCGGGAGCGGCAGCATTGATGCTGCAAGCAAATCCGTCTCTCACGCCGAATCTGGTGAAAGCCTTGATGATGTACTCCGCGCAACCACTCGCAGGATTCAACACGTTCGAACAAGGAGCGGGCCAGCTCAACATCGCCGGCGCTGTGCAACTGGCTCGTCTCGTACGCACAGATTTAAGCGGCACGACTAGTGTGGGTTCGCCGCTACTTACGGTCCAGACATCGCCCGCGCCGGAAACCACAATTGCGAACCAGACGTTCACCTGGTCTCGTGGCATCATTCTCAATCAAACGTACGCTATCGGCGTAGATCTAATCACGAAGTATCAAGGCATCTATCGTCTGGGAAATATACTCGACAGCGGTGTCATAACCGGTGACGGAATCTTGATTCTCGATCGCTCTCTCGTTTCTGACGGTGTCATTACCGGCGATCATATAGCGACGAGTGATGGCGTGATAACCGGCGACGGCACCTGGTTTTTGGCCGTCAACCTGCTGTTTGAAAACCAGTTGCCGGAAGGTAGTTTCGTTAGCGACGGTGTGATTACCGGAGACGGAGTGATTACGGGTGATGGTGTAATCACGGGCGACGTAACAACTGCCCAGTCGTCGAAGCTCAACGGCGATGACGGAACCATGATGATGCCCGAAGCGGACGATGGGACCGACTTCACGGGTTATTAGCGTGCGCTTGCGACAGCATTGCTGCAATTCGTACTTTCTTGACTTGAGTGGCCGGCCTTGCCTCAAACCTCGAAGCAACCATGAGTGTGGCAGAAGTAAATATAAATCGGCATCAGTTCCGGCAATTGTACATGTCGTCCCTGATCTCGGCAGGCGCAGCGATCGTACTTATTTCCCTGTACTACTTGCGCCTTCCTGATCTCGACGAGCGATTTCTGATTCTCTGTTTGATGACGACGGCGAGTTCGCTGGTCGCCATCAAAATTCCTCGAGTAACAGGCCGTATTACCGTAGCAGACACGTTTGTGTTTCTGACAATGTTGCTTTATGGCGGGCCGGCGGCAATTCTGGTTTCCGCGCTCGAAGGTGTCGCCGCTACTTTGATTATCAGCAAACGTCCTCGCACGGTCCTTTTCAATTCGGCCATTCTCGCCACCTCCACCTTTTTCACAGCCGCTGTTCTGCAATGGACCATAGGTTCTCCGGTCGATGTTATTGCTAAAGGCTTTTCCAATACGTTTCTTCTCGCGATTTGTATTATGGCGTTGGTCCAATACATTGCCAACACCAGTCTGATTACAGTTGAGAAGGCGTATAAGATCAGAGAGTCAGCCTGGAATACCTGGCGAACCTATTATCTTTGGACCTCAATAACATATTTCGCCGGAGCATCCGCGGCGGGCATTATTGCCATTCTGATCAGGACCTATGGATTTTATGCCGTCATCGCAACCGTCCCGATAGTTCTCATTGTCTGCTTTACCTATCAAACGTATCTCAAAAATATCGAGGTTTCTGTAGCTCAAACCGAATCAGCGCGACGGCACGTTGAAGAGCTCTCCAGATACGTAAGTGAACTGCAACGTTCGGAAGAAGCACGTGGCCAACTACTGCTGCGGGCCGAGCGTGCCCGGAGCGAAGCGGAAGCGGCTAATCGCATCAAAGACGAGTTTCTCGCAACTCTGTCTCACGAATTGCGAACACCTTTGACGTCGTTGCTTGCCTGGTCGAGCGTACTTGTTGACTCTGTTAACGACAAGGACATGCTGATCCAGGGAGTGGAAGCCATCGATCGCAATGCGCGTATGCAAGCTCAGCTCATCGACGATCTGCTCGACGTCTCGCGAATTGTTTCCGGCAAGCTCAACCTCGACGTCAGACCCCTGGATCTCGCTTTGGTCACGCGAGCTGCGATTAACGTCGTACAGCCCGCAGCCGATGCTAAAGGAGTTTCATTGGACTTCCGGGCCGAGCCTGGATTGGGAGCCATTTCCGCCGACTCGGCGCGACTCCAGCAGGTCATTTGGAACCTGCTATCAAACGCGGTGAAGTTCACTCCGCAAGGCGGCAAGATCACTGTTCGTGTCGCGCAGGATGGATCTGACGCGCGCGTCACTGTGCAGGATACTGGCCAGGGAATCGATCGTGAATTTTTGCCTCGCGTTTTCGATCGCTTTCGTCAGGCTGATAGTTCCACGACTCGTGCTTTTGGCGGGCTGGGACTCGGGTTGGCCATTGTGCGGCATTTAGTGGAACTCCACGGTGGCACGGTATCAGCCGAAAGCGAAGGAATTGGCAAAGGCGCTACCTTCTCGGCGACATTTCCATTGCGGACTGATCGAGGAGAGCCGGCCATGCCGGTTCACGGCGTCGAGACGAATGGTTCGGATGCCAAGGCACTTGAAGGCTTGCGAGTCCTCCTAATCGACGATGAGTCGGAAGCGCGGCAGGTAATTAGTGTTGTACTCGCGCGCAGGGGAGCGGATGTGAAGAGCTGCATTTCAGCGAGGGAGGCATTCACAACGTTAGCCGAATGGCGACCGGATGTGATTCTGAGCGACATCGCGATGCCCGACGAAGATGGATACAGTTTTATGCGCAGGGTGCGATCACTTCCGCGCGACAAAGGAGGCGAGACGCCGGCGGCGGCATTAACTGCATACGCCAGAGACGAAGATCGATCGCAAGCATTCGCTGCCGGATATCAAATGCATATTTCGAAACCAATCGCTGCATCGCAACTCGTAACCATGGTGGGGAAACTTGCCCGCCGTGAAGGTTGAGTTTGGAATCGCCTCAGCGTCCGTCAAGTCATTACACAGATCAGGTCGTGATGCAGTTTGCGCCGAAGCAAATAACGCCGAGGCAAATAACGCCGAAGGACAAGTAACGCCGAAGGCGTTGGCTAATTTCAGCCCATGGTTCGAGCGCGAGCGAGAACCTTGGGTAGCCTGATCCGAGCGATGAAACTCTGAAAGAGTTCGCCAATTGCCGAACGCTTTCAGCGTTTGACT
>DATFHH010000170.1:0-26117 GCA_035248565.1 Pyrinomonadaceae bacterium
CTGTGTTCCTTGAATAACCGTCTTGAGATTGTCGAGCACATCATAAGCATAGGTGGTTTGGTAATTTAGTCCTGGCGTGGGATCTTCAAAGACATCAGTTAAGCGTCCGAGTGCATCGGTTAGGCTCTTTCGCTTTTTGCCGGCTTGATCCGTGACCGTCACGGTGTTGCCGCTGTAGCTAGTGCTCACGACTGCACTATCAGGCGTCGTTACAGAGATGGGCCGTCCCAATGCATCGAAAGCGGTTGTGGTCCAAAGGATAGTCTCGTCCGCACGAAACGGGCTTGATACTTTGTATGCTCTGCCAGCTCCGTCGTGTTGAGTCTGCACGGCTATGAACGAACTCGCGGTCTCATATTGCCTTGATTCAATGGTCCTACCCAATCCGTCGTATAAGCTTTCAGTTCTCAGCGGGTTTTGATCCGCAAAAGAATTCTGATCCGACTTCCTCGTAATCGTATGGTTCACGTCGTCGTAGACGAACAGTGTCTGGGCCTTTGGTGAACCCGAGATAGATTGATTTGAGGCCACAACTAACTTAGTGGGTCGGTCCAGCAAATCTTCGCAGTAACGGCTCGATACAATGCCGTTCGCATCCTCGACATTAACCGCTTCGCCGAGATAATAATCAAACTGTGTATAAAACTCATGACCGAGGGCGTTCGTCACCTTGGTCGGGAACGCATAACTTGTTTGCGATTGTGAGCTAAGCTCAGCAGGAATGGAGTTTGAGCGAGCTTCATCGTCAGCAGCCGTGCCGAAGCGGTCGGCATAATCTAGGACCGTTGCGTATCCACGGCCGTCAATGATCTTTACGACATTACCGGCGAGGTCGTACTGTGAGTATGCCGAAATTGAGCCAATCTCTACGCCGCTGGTATTCAGAAGGTACGCGGTTTTCCCCGTGACATTGCCCCGGGCGACGTAACTTGAAGTAAAGGCCGAATCTAAACCACTTATGTCGGTGCGCGCCAACAGACCATTGTGATTACTGTCGATCGCGTAATTGTCGTATTCGAAAACTGTTCGTGCTCTCTTCACACCCGCAGCGTCGTAAACTGACACTTCTGATGGAAGGTTTCTTATATGGTACGTTACGCTTACGTTCGGACTTGACGAACTCGGGTTTAGCGTGTCGTACCCCGCGGTCACAAACGTAGTGTGAGTGTGTCGAATTAACGAACCGGCGACGCCGTTTCCATAGTCGTATTCCCACAAATCAGTCTGATTGTTGTAAAGATCGAAACCAACTGAGCCGTCGATCGGATTAATGGCGCTACTCTTTGCAACCTGATTCGTGTCGACAAGAGTCGTCGTGGACTCGACGAGTCTCGGGTCGTTTGGGGGTGCGCCGTCTGCACCTCCTGTCCACCAGCTTACCGGGGCTCGTTGTTGCCAAATGTGGTTTATTCGTCTTAGAAGCGTTGTTCCGTTAGCATCATATTCTTCCGTTTGGTACTCCCTTCCGTCTTGCCATGCAGGATAATCGGTGCCTTTCGCGAGAAGACTTGGTAACCACGGACCCGCAAAATAGTGCTTACTGCGGGCCAGTAAAGCATTGCCATTCTTCGGGTCCAGAGTATCTACAGTCACGACTCCGGAACTCGGAATCGAATATGTCATCCGAGTTTCATAAATCGGAGTCGTCGCATCTACCGCGGTCCGCCGTTCTAGCACTCGCTCCCAAGTCCCCCAAACGTAATCGCCCTGATTATAGGTGCCGTTGGTCCAGTCATATTCAAAACGCCCACCTGTGGGCAAGATTACTTGCGCAAGGTTCGCATAGGAATTGTAACGAAACTGGTATTGCCGTCCGTCTGGCAATTCAACTGCTGACACGACGGAGAGATCACAGTTTCCCTGCTGCGGGTTCTGCAATTGCGGATAAAGTTCTTGGAAGGTCTTGATTGTGTACTCGGTACTGCCGTCCGGGTGCTTACGCAACACCGTGCTCTGCAGAGCGTGATAGATCTTGATGGTCCGAGTCGCGCCGCCCGCACCCTTGAAAGTGATTACATCAGGGTTTGATGGATAGTTTATGTCGCTGTAACTGATGCTGACATGCCGGTTCAAGGAGTCGTCAATGCCAATCAGAGTGCCTCCGGAATAAGTGAACCTAATCTGGTTCCCATTGGTGTCTCGTGTCCAGGTAACTTGTCCGTTGACGATGCGATAACGAATGCCATCGCGCAGCATCATGTATCCGGATGGGTAGATCAGTGTTGCAGCACCAGAAGGGGGCTGGCGGTAATCTTTAATATCGGTATCTGATACAAAGGTGGCAGCGGAGCCGTCGGCGGTAACAAACACCTTCCCTCGATTGAATCCCTCGAAACATCCCGGCGGGCCGCCAGTAGTGGGTTGGCCGTTCGTTGCCGCATCGCGTAGCTCAAACTCCGTTCCGTCCGGCGCCGTAAACGTCAAGCGTGTCAATGTATAGTGAAAGACCACTCCAGAACCACAACCTTGCACGGACTGCAAATAGTCTCCTGTCTGACGACCCTGCAATACTCCGGGGCCGTAGCCAGGCTGTATGCCGGTCCACCAGGTCGGGTTTGCGATATAGCGGTAATCCGAGGGGTTATAGATACAACTACTCTGGTCACAGTGTGGGGCAGCAACTGTCTGCACCATCCAATGCTGTTCGATGGGCAAGGTCATTGTATAACCAGCGCTACCGCGTCCGCCGATATGGATTAAAGGCAGTCTGAAATTCAGGTGACCATTGAACAAATTCACGTTATCGAAACCACTCAGAGCGTAGGACCCTGCTGGCGCTCCTGGTTGCTCTGCCAGCGGTGTCCAACCAGCGACTGATGTTTTGTTCCCAGGCGGCAGCGTTTGTGTGTGAACGCCTCCAACGAATAGAAGAGTGAGTAGCGATAGGATGCTAGTTCGGTTGATTACCGTATGAATTAAACGAGTGAAGTCGATAGAATTTTTGAACATACCTGTACTCCTCATCCGCTCTCATGAGTGATAAAGCGGTGATGTGAATGCGAGCGCCGGCCTCAGATTCGTTGGTCTAGAATGGTCAAGTAATCGATCGTTGTCGACGGGTCACACCACATTAGTGACTCGTGCAAACACACGGTTCTACATCGGAGAAACTTCTAAGGCATCGACATTGACGATCACATTATTGCGATGCTTGTCACATCAATCAGAGTTTCCGTTTTTCATTTGCTTGCTCCGGGCTAAGGAAGCTCCTCATCCGCGTTTTTAGGAATGCGGATCAGCAAAACTTTAGTGTTACCGCCCTCGGTTCGTCGATTAGATTGGTTGTGCGACTTCTTTGAGGAGTCGCAGGTTTTTGAGTTAAGGGGAGTCAGTCAGGTGTGGCGCACTCTACGCCTGATGTGGCCCACAGTCAACGAATATGTTTATTACAATTCGATTGCACGCGCGTAGAAGTTAGATCATGTGGGGTGGCGAACATTTGCTTCAAAACACCTCAGGTAGTTGTTAGAGATTTCTCTAAGGCGGAGTATTGGTAGAAAAATTTGGTTAGCAAGAACTCTCGTTAGAGCCTATGTTACTATCCTCGCCAAAATCATGATTAGACCGTTTCGGGGGGTTCACCCGCAGATTCATCCAACCGCTTATGTGGACTCAAGTGCTCAGGTAATCGGCGACGTCCATCTCGGCGAAGAGGCTTCGATCTGGTGCAACTGCACCGTGCGCGGTGACATTTATCACATACGCATCGGCGATCGTTCCAACGTTCAGGACAACTCGGTGATTCACGTTCAGAATGGAACGCATCCGACGATTCTCGAGTCAGAGGTCACGGTGGGCCATAGTGTTACTTTGCATGGCTGTTACGTTGAACGAGGATGCCTGATTGGGATTGGATCTATCTTGCTTGACGACGTGCGTGTCGGGAATGGGTCGCTTGTTGCTGCTGGTTCGCTGGTCACACCGGGCACCATCATTCCGCCGCGTTCTTTAGTGATGGGAGCTCCGGCGAAAGTGAAGCGCCCGCTGACGGAGAAAGAAGTGGCGGACCTGGAAGTGTTTTGGAGGAATTACGTGAATTACACGCGTGAGTACCGGCAAGAAAATATTAGCCACGGATTACACCGATGAAACTGATAACGACACTAATATTTGTTCTTTTCCTGA
Organism: Pyrinomonadaceae bacterium; assembly: GCA_035248565.1. Taxonomy (GTDB): domain Bacteria; phylum Acidobacteriota; class Blastocatellia; order Pyrinomonadales; family Pyrinomonadaceae; genus PSRF01. The sequence continues at coordinate 4,126 of DATFHH010000170.1, forward strand.
GCGCGCCTGTATTGGCGCAAACGGACAATAATCCGTTTGTCTTAAAGCGAGGAGACAACGAGTTCGGTTTCTGGGCGGGCTTTTCACCGAAAGCGACTACGATATTTGCCGGCTTACACGAAGACGAGGCTCGCGATCGAAAGTTCTTTATCGCTGCACTTCGTTACGGTCGCACGCTTGCCGCGAATAACAGTCTCGCATTGCAATACACGTTTGACGTGGTACCTGTTGCGGTGGCGACTGGTGTGATCGTGAGTAGGACCACCAGTCCGAGCGGTGTCACCACCTTTCAACGTGAGACTGCTTACGGCGCCGGACTTACGCCGCTTGGCCTGCAACTCGATTTTGCAAACGGTTCAAAGGTTCATCCATTTATTCATGTGAACGGCGGCTTTCTTTACTTCAATAAAGCCGTGCCAATCGAAGACTCCGGACAATTCGCGTTTGTCGGTGAAGCAGGTGGAGGCGTGCGCATATTCACGTCGGAACGTCGCGCAGTAAACATCGGCGTCAGATTTCATCACATCTCAAACGGAAATACATCAGGCGCGAACCGCGGCTTGAATCAGTTTGTGATCTACGCCGGCTTTTCCATCTTCAAGTAATGCCTTCAGGGAAGACTCAACCAGCGCGCGGCATGCGCGACTTTCTACCCGAAGATGTTCGCAAGCGCGAATACGTCATCGGTGTGATCAAAGACGTCTATGAGCGCTATGGTTTTGAGCCACTGGAAACCCCGGCGGTCGAGAACATCGAAACGCTGATGGGCAAGTATGGCGAAGAAGGAAATCAACTCATCTTCAAGATACTGAAGCGAGGAGTACACGAGGCAACAGGCGAAGCCGATCTCGCGCTGCGTTACGACCTGACTGTGCCGCTGGCGCGCGTAGTGGCTGAGTATCGCGACAAGCTGCCAAAGTTTTTCAAACGTTATCAGATTCAGCCTGTGTGGCGTGCGGACCGCCCTGCGCGCGGCAGGTTTCGAGAGTTTTACCAGTGCGACGTCGACGTGCTTGGATCGCGTTCGATGATCGTCGAAGCAGAGATTTGCGCGGCTGCCAGTGAAGTTTTGACGAAGCTCGGATTCACAGACTTTTGTGTCCGGCTCAATCATCGAAAAGCTTTGACAGGCATTCTCGCGATTGCCGGTGTTGCGTTAGAAAAACACGATGCCGCGCTCGTCGCGTTGGATAAGTTAGACAAGATCGGAAACGAGGGCGTGAAAGAGGAATTTGCGGCACGCGGTGTCGAGCAGGCTGCGGGCGATCGTTTACTCGCTTTCTTTTCGGATCTCGCATCGCTTGAACGCGCTGCTGAGATTGCCGCCGGCGATAATCCGGTGCAGGCGCTGAACAAGGCGGTGCTCGGTCGCATAGTTGAGTTTGTGAATGACAACGAATTGGGCGCTAGAGGGGTCGATGAATTGCAGTCGATCATTGACTTTGCGGATACGATGGGCATTTCCAATCGCTTGAAGATCGACCCTAGTCTTGCGCGCGGGCTCTCGTACTACACCGGAGCCATCATGGAGATCAATGTAAAAGATCTCGCGGGTAGTTTAGGTGGCGGCGGGCGTTACGATAATTTGGTGGGAATGTTTTTAGGCCAGGACATTCCGGCGTGCGGGTTTTCGTTGGGTTTGGAGAGGATTCTCGTCGTGATGGACGAGCGAGACATGTTTCCTGCACGAGTAGACTCTTCACGCGCCGATGTGATGGTGGCGATTTGGAGTGAGGAATCTATTTCGGAGTCGATCGAGCTGGCGCAGGAGTTGCGCGCTGCGGCTCTGCGAGTTGATTTGTATCCAGAGGCTGATAAGCTCGGTAAGCAGTTCAAGTATGCCTCTGCGCTGGGGGTGCCGTTTGTGGCAGTTTTAGGCGAGGAGGAGCGTGCGAAAGGGCAAGTGGCAGTGAAGAATATGGAGACTGGAGAGCAGCGGACGTTGGGGCGCAACGAAGCCGCAGCGGTGGTGAGAGAGTTTCTCGCGCAAAGGCGCAAAGGCGCAAAGGAATAACATCATGCCAAGTGAAGCTATTGTTCAAAATTATCTCGACGATTCGCGATCGGCCATGCGCGCATACAAGAAGCTGGCCGATAAAGCGATCGCACAACTGAAAAACGATGAGTTCTTTATAACTCTCGACGCAGAATCAAACAGCGTCGCCGTAGTGATGAAGCACATGGCGGGCAACATGATCTCTCGTTGGACCGACTTTCTAACTTCCGACGGTGAGAAGCCGAATCGCAATCGCGATATGGAATTTGAGATCGAACAGCACACCACAAAAGACGACGTGATTGCTTACTGGGAGCGCGGCTGGAAATGCGTCTTTGATGCGTTGGAGCCGCTGCGTCCTGAGGACTGTGAAAAGAAGGTGATGATTCGCGGCGAAGAGCACACGATCGTGCAGGCGATCAATCGCCAGTTGATGCATTACGCTTATCACATCGGTCAAATCGTCTTTCTAGCGAAGCACTTTCGATCGGCGGAGTGGACGTCGCTCAGTATTCCGAAGAATCGATCATCTGAGTTTAATGCGCATCTGGCGAGCAATCCCGGTGTTGCGGATCGCGAGAAGCAGTTCGACGCGGCCGCAGGTTTTTCGCAAGGTTCGGAAAAAGGAAAGTGAACGCCAGCTTTCATCACGTCAATGTCACTGTGCCCAAGTCGCTCGAAGAGGCGGCGAAGCATTTTTATGGCGTCGTGATGGGTTTGCAGGAAGTGCCGAAGCCGGAATCATCTCGTGGGCGTGGTGGCGCGTGGTATCAGCTCGGACAAATGCAACTTCATTTATCGATTGAAGAGCCGCTCGGCGAGAATTGTCTCAGCAAGCGGCATGTTTGCTACACGGTCAGCAATCTTACTAAGGCTGAGGAGCGATTTCGAAAGGCTGGCGTGGAGATCTTGCCGGATGATCTGCCCACGCCCGGCTGGACGCGCTTTTATGTTCGCGATCCGGGTGGCAATCGGTTAGAGATTGCACAGGCTATTTAGTCACGGATAACACGGATAAATGCTCGATAATCTTGGAAATTTGGAACGGACGCATTCGTGCGGGGATTTGCGGCCCGGTGATATTGGCAAGCAGGTCGTGCTCATGGGTTGGGTGGCAAGGCGCCGTGACTTTGGCGAGCTAACATTTGTCGATCTGCGCGACCGCGCAGGGATTACACAGGTTGTGTTCAACTCGCAAGACGCGCCCGACGCGCACGCGCGAGCGAAAGAGCTTCGCGGCGAATACGTGATTGCAGTTACCGGCACTGTCGTCGCGCGCGCGGAGAACACTCGCAATCCGAAACTCGCCACTGGCGATATTGAAGTGCACGCGGAGCAGTTGTTGATACTTAACGATGCGCGTACTCCGCCGTTCCAGCTCGACGCCGGTCCGGATGCGCTGGCGAGCGAAGATCTGCGTCTGAAATATCGTTATCTCGATCTGCGCCGTCCACAGCTACAAGCAACTCTTCATCTGCGTCATCGTGTGCTCAACGAGATCCGTCGCTACATGACTGCGCAGGGTTTCGTCGAGATCGAAACACCAATCCTGATCAAATCGACGCCGGAGGGCGCGCGTGACTACATCGTCCCTTCGCGTATTCAACCAGGAAAGTTTTTTGCGCTGCCGCAGTCGCCACAACTCTTCAAACAGTTGTGCATGATCGGTGGTGTCGACAAGTACTTCCAGATTGCGCACTGTTTTCGTGACGAAGACCTGCGCGCCGATCGTCAGCCGGAGTTCACGCAGCTTGACGTCGAGATGAGCTTTGCGACGCTCGATCAGATCTACACGTTGGTCGAAGGACTCTTTGCTTCCGTCTTCAAATTGATCGATGTCAATCTGCCCACGCCGTTTCCTCGTTTCAGTTTTGCGGAAGTAATGCGGCGCTTTGGTTCCGATAAACCGGACCTGCGAATTGCAGGCATGGAGCTACAGGATCTCGCGCAGGCGATTGAAGGCGCAGAGTTTCCGCCGTTCGCTTCAGCATTGAATTCGGGCGGGCAGGTAAAAGGCCTGGTTGTGCCAGGAGGTGCAAACCTCTCGCGCAAAGTGTTGGACGACTTGCAGGAGTTTGCGAAGCGTTACGGCGCGGGAGCGCTCGCCTGGATCAAGTTGGGCGACGAGATCTCATCATCGCTACTGAAGGCGCTCGGCGCTGATGTTGTCGGCCGCATCTCAGATCTCTCCGGCGCGAAAAAAGGCGACGGTGTTCTCATCGTTTCGGGCAAGCCGAAAGTCGTCGCTGCAAGCCTGGGCGCGTTAAGAAATGAAGTTGCCAAACGACAGAACCTGATACCCGCAGATGTGTATGCGCCGTTGTGGGTGACGGACTTTCCGATGTTCGAATTTCACGAAGAAGACGGGCGCTACTATTCAATGCACCATCCGTTCACATCGCCAGTCGATGAAGATCTCGAGTTGTTGGAGCGAGCGGTTGAAGGCGGCGAAACTAACTCACTCGGCCAGATTCGTACCAAAGCCTACGATCCGGTAATCAACGGCGTGGAGATGGCCAGTGGATCGATTCGTATTCATCGTCGCGACGTGCAGCGGCTCGTGTTCAAAGCATTAGGCATGACCACGGAGGAAGCTCGCGAACGGTTCGGATTCTTCCTCGACGCGCTCGAGTACGGCACTCCGCCGCACGGTGGTATCGCGCCGGGAATCGATCGACTGATGATGGTCCTGGCAGGCACTGACAACATGCGCGACGTGATCGCCTTTCCGAAAACAGCGTCGGCTGCCGATTTGATGATCGACGCTCCCGGCGAAGTCGATCCGAAGCAGTTGGAAGAACTGCATCTCGAAATCGTCAAAGATTGAAACATGGCGTCGATCCAACTCCGTCGCGAACATCTGGACGCAATGATTGCCCATGCTCGCGAAACTGCTCCGGCGGAGTGTTGCGGGTTGATCGGCGGAGTTTCTGAAACACGAGCAGCGAGTCTTTATCGGCTGCGCAACGTCACGCCAAATCCCGAGTTAGGCTACGAAGCTGCGCCTGAAGATCTATTCGCCGCGCAACGAGAGATGCGTGAGCGAGGAGAAGGTCTGCTGGCCATCTATCATTCTCATCCACGTTCATCGGATCCGAGCCCGTCGGAAACTGACGTGAGGCTCGCGTACTACCCTTCCGCCAAATACCTCATCATCGGACTTGCAGGAACTGACGCTGTAATTAAAGCGTTTACGATCTCCGAGCGAGAGCATCGTTGGCAGCAGGTTGAGTATGAGATCGCGGACTAGTAAGATTAACCACAAGAGGCACAAGAGCCTTTTTGTGGCCAGTAATGGAAACGAAGAAGAGTAAATACGACACTAATCCACTCGATCCTGACGTTGAGCGCAAAGCGGAGGAATCGTGGGGTCAAGGCGCGCCGACACAGCAGGTAGGCGGCGCGACGCGCGAAGTTGGCAATTCTGCAAACGACAACGCGCGACAGAACGTCTATTCCGAGGCGCCCACTCGTCGTTACGACAACCCGCCGCTTGAAGCGCCGTATCAATCGGTTTTTGTGCCACCTACCTATTCACCACCGGCTCAATACCAGCGCCAGAACGTTTATCAAGCTCCCGTAAGCACCGCTCCAACGTCTCGCCCGATTCCAGGCATCGGATTATCTGAAAAGTGGGCAGCGGCGTTGCCTTACGCGCCTCTCTACATCGGAGTAGTCGTCTCCTTGCTCGAACTGTTTCTCGTGCCGCGCAAAGAAGTGAAAGTTCGTTTTCATGCGGCGCAAGGACTGGCTCTTCACATCGCTATCTTGATTGTACAAACGATATTTGGAGTGATCAGTACGATTACCGACAGCTCCCTGGGCGGAATACTCTTCAAACTGGCGGCATTTATATTCTTAATCATTTCCATGATTCGCGTCGCGCGAGGTGAGTCCCACAGAATTGCCCCCCTGGCGGAGCCGGCACAATGGTTTAACCAACGTATCGAGCCCCGCACCCAAGGCAACCCGAGATAATTGGCATTTTCATTGCATTACTGATTACCCGTATCGACGACTCCGCCCATTGGGCAATATCACGGAGTAAAATCGGTCTTTACGAAGCGTACCTGCGTTTCGATTTGGTGCACGAACCCCGGAAAACGGGTACGGGCGAGTATCGGAGGTAACAATGATTAGTAAATTTAAGCGACAAACTGTGATTGCGTGGATAACGGTCATCGCCCTGAGCATGATGCCGTTGTCGGCTTTAGCGCAGACGCAGATCAAATATCACAGCAACAGATTTAGCGTTCAGGACGACGTCAAACTCGGACGGCAAGCCGCACAGGAAGCTGAAAGCCAGTTTCCCTTGCTTCGCGACGAACAAGTGCGAGGTTATGTAGAGAGTGTAGGGCGCCGTCTCGTCAACGCGATCCCGTCCCAATTTCAACATCCCGAATTTCAATACTACTTCAAAGTCGTCAATGCGAGAGACATAAACGCCTTTGCGCTGCCCGGTGGTCCAATGTACGTGAACCGCGGAATGATTGAAGCGGCGCATACTGAAGGTGAGATGGCAGGCGTGATGGCCCACGAGCTCAGCCACGTCGCTTTGAGACATGGAACCGCGCAGGCAACGAAGGGCCAGAAGTACGGATTGCTGGCAGGTATTGCGGGTATCGCGGGAACGATCCTCGGTGGTCCTGGAGTGGGCCAACTGGCCCAGGCGCCATTTGCAGTCTACCTGCTCAAGTTTAGTCGCGAATATGAAACAGAAGCGGATGTTCTCGGTGCGCAGATCATGGCGCGTGCTGGTTATGATCCACGCGATCTGGCAAACATGTTTCGCACGATCGAGCAACAGGGCGGCGGCGGTGGTGGCTTCTTGAGCGATCACCCGAGCCCGAGCGATCGTTATGCGCGAATCAATCGTGAGGCGCAGTTACTGCACGTCGAAAGAACCATGGGCGATTCACGCGAATTCGCGCGTGTTCAGGAACGACTGCGTGGTTATCCGACCGCTCCCACGATGGCCGAAATAGCGCGCAGTGGTCAGCGTTATCCAGTCGGTGAGAATACCGGCAACTATCCGAACAATGTGCCAAGTGGACGCGTCGAATACCCATCATCGCGTTACCAGAGTTACTCGATCTTTGGTGGTGGTGTGCAGGTGAGCGTCCCTTCAAACTGGCGTCAAATCAACGATTCAAACTCCGTTTGGTTTGTGCCGGAAGGCGGTTACGGTCAGTACAATGGTCAGGCCGTTTTCACGCATGGCGCGAGTTTTGGCCTGGCTAACACGAGCAACCGGAATTTGCAGAGCGCGACTCAGGAGCTGATTAACAGTTTGGGGCAGGGAAATAACAACTTGCGCACGACTGGTGGTTATCAGCGAACCACGCTCTCTGGAAGAACAGCACTCTTCACGACGTTGCGAAATATCAACGAAGCTACGGGACAGCCGGAGAATGTACGGGTGATCACGACGCAATTACGGAATGGTCAGTTGTTCTACATGATTGCGGTCGCACCGCAGAGTGAACGCAACTTTGAGAGTGCGTTCGAGAATATTCTCAGATCCGTGAGGATTAACGACTAAAAGCTTATCCACAGATTACGCAGATTAATCTGCGTAATCTGTGGGCACTGTTTTCGCTTCCTGCCAAAGCTCTTCCAATTCATCGATCGACGTTTGGTCAAACGCCTGCCGGCGTTGGTGTAATGTGGTTTCGATGTATCCGAAGCGTCTGCGAAACTTTCGATTAGTCAGCTTCAACGCAGCCTCAGGTTCGACCTGCATGTGCCGCGCGATGTTCGTCGCCGCGAAGAGCAAATCGCCAACCTCTTCACGCACCCGCGCATGATTCGCTTCGTCTTTCATGTCTGCGTGGTTTTTGATCGCCATGCGCAGCTCTTCGATCTCTTCCTGTAACTTCTCGAAAATATCGTCGACAGTTTTCCAGTCGAAGCCGACGCGAGCGGCTTTCGTCGACAACTGATGGGCTTCCATCAGAGCAGGCGCTTTCGACGACACTCCAGCCAGCAGCGATGTTTCCGTAGCTTCAGTCTTGCCTGCGGCCCGTCGCTCCTCGGCCTTCATCGTTTCCCAGTTCAGTAACACCGTTGCTGCATCGTTGGCAGTGACGTCGCCAAAGACGTGTGGATGACGACGGACCATCTTGTCGTGAATGGCGGTAGTGACATCGTCGATCGTGAACTCGCCGCGTTCCTTCGCCACTTGCGCGTAGAAGACGATCTGAAACAACAGATCGCCGAGTTCATCACACAATTCACGAGGCCGGCCTTCACGTGCATCTTCCACTGCTTCAAACGCTTCGTAAGCCTCTTCGAGAAGCATCGGAGCCAGCGTGGCGTAGGTCTGCTCGCGGTCCCATGGGCAGCCGTTTGGCGAGCGCAAACGATTCATTAATGCGACTAAATCACTGAATGTGGCAGGCATGCATGTAGTCTAAAGTTTATGGTTTAATAACGCTATGAACGAGGAGCAACCCAATTTCAAAGTTACGGATCGACGACTTTTTAACGCCGACGGAAGTCCGCGAGACTTGCCACCGGAAGAGAAACCTGAACCGGCGCCGGCGGTGAAGGAAGAGCCTGTGGCAGCGACGGCCGCAGCAGGAGCAGCAAGAGCCGAAAGCCAGGTTTCTGCCACTCCGAGCGAGGTTTCGGAGGAGCCTGACGAAGAACTCAGTGAAGAAGATCTTGCGGCTGCGCGCGATCCAGCGAGCTTCATCAGTTTCTTGATGTCGATCGCTTCGAACGCGGCTTCTGCGCTCGGCATGATGGAGCACCCTGTCACGCATCAGCGAGAAGTCGACGTCGAATTAGGAAAACACTGGATCGACGTGCTCGGCATGTTGCAAAAGAAGACCGCGGGCAACTTGACCAGCCAGGAAAAGCGAATGCTCGAAGGCCTGCTCGCAGATCTACGCATGCAGTACGTCTCACTTGTCAATTCACCACAGCAATCACGGAAGTTCACGGGAAGTGACATCACTGGTGGGAGATGAGACTTACCTTCCTTGGTACTGGAACTTCCACCGGCGTTCCGTCAATTGGTTGTGAATGCGAGACCTGCACCTCAGACGATCCTCGCGACAAACGTCTACGAGTTTCGATCATCATCGAACAGGGCGGTCGCACTGTGCTCGTTGACACGTCCGCGGATTTTCGACAGCAGGCTTTGCGCTTCGGCTTGAAGCAACTCGATGCAGTTCTCATCACGCATTGCCATGCCGATCACATTTTTGGTCTTGACGATATCCGGCCGTTGAACTTCCGCTTCGGCGCGCTCGGCGTTTACGCGAATGAGCGCGCGTGGGTCGATATCAAACGCATCTTCAAGTACATCTTCGAGCCTTCACATTTCGGCGGCGGTCTGCCGGAAGTGATTGCCAACACGGTCATTCCCGGCGCCAGTTTCTGCATCGGAAATGAGCTCGAGATAACCCCGTTGGAAGTGATTCATGGCCGCTTGCCGGTGATGGCTTATCGCTTCAACGATTTTGCGTATCTGACAGACCTCAGCGAAATTCCGCAAGTAACACTCGATGCGTTGAGCGGTTTGGATGTGCTGGTGCTCGATTGCCTGCGCTTTAAGCAACACCCAACGCATCTCTGGGTCGAGAAGGCGTTGGAATATGTTAATGAGTTGAAACCCAAACGGACCTTCTTTACGCACCTTGCGCACGATGTCAAGCACGAACGCGACTCAACGAAGCTGCCCCCCGGCGTCGAGTTCGCTTACGATGGACTAGTGGTGGAATCTGCGTAATCTGCGGATGGTTTGCCTGAACATGCGTCTTTTTCACGGAACTGACAACGCGGAGATTCAACGGCCCACCGTACTCACGCTCGGCGTGTTCGATGGTCTGCATCTTGGTCATCAATTGATCATGCACACGGTCGTTGAGCGGGCGCGTTCTCTCGGAGCAGTGCCGACTGTCATCACGTTTGATCCTCACCCGCGCGCAGTCTTGCATCCGGAATCAGCGCCGCCACTACTGCAAACTTTCGATCAGAAGATCGAAGCGCTTGGCGTGCTCGGTGTCGAACAGACCATTGTCATTCGATTTACGAGAGAGTTTTCAATGATTCGTGCTGCCGATTTTCTGCGCGACGTAGTTACGGATCGTTTGCACGCGCATGAAGTTTATCTTGGCAAGGGTTTCGCGTTCGGTCATGATCGCGAAGGAAACATCGAGCTGCTCAAACGTGTCGGGAGCGAGCTCGGGTTTGTCGCCGGCGAAGTGCCGGAAGTCACATTGCGTGGCTCACGAGTCAGCTCGAGCAAGATTCGGCAACTGCTTGCGTGTGGTCAGGTGAACCTGGCGCGACGTATGTTGGGCCGTCCGTATGGCGTCGAAGGGCGCGTCGAGCGAGGCTCGGAACGCGGTCATACGCTCGGTTTTCCAACAGCCAACCTGCACCCACACAACCGCGTCATACCTCGGAACGGTGTTTATGTCACTGGCACGTTGATTGAAGGGCAATGGCGACGCAGCGTCACGAATGTGGGTGTCAGACCGACCTTTGGCGACGCTACGGAACCTTCGGTTGAGACCTTCGTAATGAACTGGGACGGCGATCTTTACGGCGATGTTGTGCGTGTGCGCTTTTTGTATCGCCTTCGCGACGAGCGGAAATTTAGCTCAATCGAACAGTTGAAGACGCAGATCTTTAGAGACGTGGAACGGGCCAATAATTATTTTGAGCGAGCCGGCACGAAGCACATGCTTTCGGTGATATAGAAACTTATTGATGATGACTACAGATCAAGCACTGGTTAAAAAGAGCACCTCCTTGGAGTGCGGCGACCTGCCGCCGCTTTCACCTTCGATCACGAGATCGGAAAAAAAGCGGCGCCAGGCCGCCGCACTCCAAGGAGGCGTCAGACCTTTAACCGACGAAACGGTCGACGAATTGTTAGCGGGGCGCGGCCTGCACGGTTGGTTACGTGCCGCGCGAGTCGCGCGCGTCCTCGGGCTCTTCTCGCTTTACCTGTTTCTCGATACGTACGATGTACGTGCTGACTTCAATCGCCGTGCTGTAACGAGACGCCGGGAGCTCGCTCGCGAGCGCAGCCGATCAGCGCAATTGAAAGCATGGTTCATCGCGCAACTCTACGTTGCGTTTGACCGCTTCATACGCGTGCTGCGCTACTTCGTCTTTCGTGGCGCTGAAGGTTCTGCAAACAAACAGGCTCGACTCAAGAAGCAGGCAGCGTGGTTACGCAAGTCGCTCATCAGCCTTGGTCCAACATTTATCAAAATCGGTCAGGCTCTCGGGACGCGTGCCGATCTATTGCCGCTCGAATATGTGCAAGAGCTGGCGACACTACAGGACCAGGTACCTCCATTTCCGACGGCGGAAGCGTTTGAGATCATCGAATCAGAGTTGCGCCGCAGCCTGCACGATTGTTACGTCGAGATCGACAGTGAACCCATCGCTGCTGCATCACTCGGACAAGTTTATCGCGCACGACTCGCAACCGGTGAAGAAGTCGCAGTCAAAGTTCAACGCCCAAATCTGGAAGCGAGCATCGCTATTGATGTGGCGATTCTCTATCGGCTCGTGAAACTGACCAATCGTTTCTTTCCTAAAGCCAATGAAAACGCCGATTGGGAAGGAATGCTGCGCGAGTTTCACGCGACCATATTTGAAGAGATGGACTACGTCAAGGAAGGTCGTAACGCTGATCGCTTTCGTTATAACTTCCGCACCTGGCGCGCGATTCGTGTGCCGAAGATCTTCTGGTCACACACAAATACACGTGTGCTGACGCTGGAGTTCATTCGCGGTACAAAGGTAGTAGACCTCGAAGGGCTGAAAGCACACCGCATCTCGCCGGTTAAGGTCAATCGGCTTCTGATCCGCACTTACCTGAAGCAACTGCTCGAGGACGGTTTCTTCCACGCCGATCCACATCCGGGAAATCTGCTGGTGATGGACAGCGGACATCTCGCCTTTTTCGACTTCGGCATGGTCGGCCGGATCAGTCCGAAGCTCCAATCGCAGATGATCGATGCGTTTTTCCATGTGGTTGGACGCGATGTGCATGGATTGGGCCAGGACATCATCAATCTCAACTTCCTGAAGCCGGGAGTCGATCCTGAGACGGTGCGGCCAGTAGTCGAGAGTCTTTTCACGCACTATCTCAACCTCAGGCTCGGCGAAGTGAACTTCAAAGAGCTCACTTACGATCTCGCTGAGGTGATCTACGAGTATCCGTTCCGCTTACCGTCGAATTTCACCTACATCATGCGCGCGCTGATGACACTCGAAGGCATCGGCGTAGTGACCGATCCCGGCTTCAGTTTCTTTGAGACCGCGAAGCCATTTGCGAGAGAGTTCATGCTCAGGCGCGAGGGCAAGATGTTCAGGAAACTGATTTTCGACAAGCTGACTGGCCGCGAGAACGGCGACAGTAGAATTGCGTGGTCGAGAGTTTGGAAGCTCACCAAGATGGCTGCCAAGATGTATCTGGAAAAATAATCAGAGCTGTTTATTTAGGCAATGGAACGTTCATGGCGAGCATCAAGGTAATTCCGGCGATGAATAGAATCAACGCAATCACCACCCACTGTTGTCGCATTTAACCCTCCGGTTGGCTGAGTTGAAAGACCGCGAGATTAAGGCATGAAGCCGTTGAGAATTTTTGTCTTTTTTATAACAGCCACAAAAAAGCACAGAAGGCACAAACGCGTGCCTCCTGTGCTTGCTTAATTTCCATCTGTTACTAGACGGGTGCTTTCTCGCCGTTCGGCATGTTCAGCCGTTCGCGAAAGAGGTTTAACAACAGCAACGTGCCGATACCGCCGCCTTCGTTGCCGGCGCCTGTCGCCATCACATCCGGCGTGATGCGAACACCTTTCTCGCCAATCACTTTCAGCGTCTCAACCAGCGCGACACCCTGCGCGCCAAGCGCGTTAACCTGTTCGCGATAAGCGACACCCTGCGCCTCACCCATCAGCCGCACTTTCTCAGCTTCGGCGCGGCCGGTTTGTTGAATGTAATGCGCCTCGCCCTCGCCTTCCGCCTTGCGCTGTTCGGCGCGCTTGCTGGCGATCTCGACACCCACAGTCGCAGCCATCAAGTCTTTCTGATTGTCAGCCTGCGACTTGGTCTTCTCGAGTTGGATGCGTTTCTCTTCCGCCTCGCGCTGAGCGTTGTACATGTTCTGACGCTGCTCGGCGAGAATCTTCTCAGTCTGAGTTTTCATCAGCTCTTCGGGAAGATGAATGTGGCAGATGAGCACGTTCACCACGTCAACGTGATACTTGAGCAGATGCGCACGCACGCGAGCTTCGGCGCGCTCCTGCTCCTCATGCCGGTTTTGCAGGTAAGCCATCGCCGACGATTCCGACGCCTGGTTGCGGAAGATTGAATCGATGAGCGGATGCATCACGTTTTGTATTAAACGTTCGATGCCGCCAATCTTCGCCACCATGAAGGGCGCGTCTTCCGGCTTCACGCGAAACACCACGCGCACTTCCAACTGCATCGTGAAACCGTCTTTCGAAATCACTTCGAATGGATTGAACGTATTGGCTACTTCGCCTGCGGTCCATTCCACTGTCTGGTTCGTTGTCGGAATGACAATCGGGCTGATCGCCAGTGTGTTTACGTAGTAACGACCTGGGCCAACTACCGTCTCCTGAATGCCACGATAGCCTTCGGGCACGACGTAAGCCTCATGAGCGCCTTCGTCGAGACGTCGATCGGCTGGGTCGCCTGTCATTAAATCCTGCTTGATCTCTTCGACAGTGCGCTTATCGTCTATCATGTCGAGGCGAGCTGCGGACTGTTCTGCCTGCTCGAGTTCCTCCCGCTCCATTCGTTTTCGGACCTTCGCCGCCATCTCACGTCTGACTTCATCTGAAGGATCTTTGCCGACGTTCGACACAACTACTGCAACTTCACCCGGCCTAATCTCCTTCGCCGTTTCCGGAATCACTTTGAACAGCAGTGGGTTGATGTAGTAGGTGCCAGGCAACAGGATGTCTTTTTGCGGACCGCGCTGTCCGCCTTTGCCGATGAATTCGTGACCATCCTGGAAGTTGTCGTGGCCGGCGAACGACTCAGCGACATAATCACGCGGATTGAGTGGCGCGCCATCTAACGCCTCAACCAGACCGATTTGATTCTCGTTGATGACAGTCGCATCGAAGAGCCGGACACTGAAGAGCCCCGGCTTTGCTTCGTTGGTGCCCTCGATCGCACCCGATTGCGTCAGAATGCGATAAACACCGGGCGTAAGAATGTCGACTTGCGGTCCTTTTTGTCCGCCTGCCGCGATGAACTGTTCCGCGTCCTGGAAGTTGCGATGGTCCGTGATCGCCTTTCCGAGCAGACGACCGGGATCGAGTGGATCGCCATCCGCGGCTGTAATCACGCCGACTTTGCCTTGCGGTACAAGCGTGGCTTTCGCCACTGAAACTCGGAACAGATAAGGATGGATGGGCCAAAGTCCCGGAGGCAGTGTGCGCAGTTGAATGCCTTTCACTCCTCCTCGCTTGATAAACGCGATTGGATCCTGGAAGTTGTTGTGTGCGTTCTGTGCACGATCGGGTGCGAAGATGCGACCCGGAGGCATCGGTTCGCCATCAACCGCCTCGATGATGCCCATTTCGTCGGCGCCGATCTCAATCAGTGGGACCTTGCGCACGACTCTTTCAAACGGAAACTTGATCAAGTGCAAGCCCGGCTTTAGCACGTCAGCTTGAATGCCAACCTCGCCTTCAGTGGCCACCACTCGTCCCGGCGGCATCTTTGCTCCGAGGTATCTTCGTTCTTTGATCGCGATTTCGCGCGCGGCGACGTTGACGAAAATACGTCTGACAATGATGAGGAAGAAAATGAGGAGAATGAGCGCTCCGAACAATATCGGCAGCACAGAACTGATTTCAAAGTTTTCCATGGTTATTTCTCTTTCAGGTCAACTGGAGGCAGTTGACGGTTAGGGGTTGTTTGTGGGCGCCAGCTCACGATTTGCCGTGGACAGCGTACGTTTCAAAACGAAGCCGGCTCCTGAACTGCGAGTACGTGATGACAATATCCAGAACTCGCCGTTAAGTAGTGATTGAAGTTCCGTTGCCGAGAGCTCAGGCAGTTTACCTTCTCGCCATGAGCTGAGCACGATCTCAACAGCCTTGCGATATGTTTCCGCATCGTCGGAGAGTGCTGCGATGTGCAGCATCTTGGCGGTTGATTGTCTATCAAGGTTTTTTTGCCAGCAGTCGATTGACTTCTGGGCCAACGCTTTGTTTACCGGGAATTCATTTCTGGTCACGTGCGAAACGAGCGACAACAGTTTCGCTTCTGAATCAGCCTGGGCGACGAGAATGTTCAGGACTTGGTCATACAGCGCAGAATCGTTTGACTCACGTGCTTCGTCGAGAGCGGTTTTGTCAGCGTTCTGAGCACTCTCGAGCAAAGTCTCGTGTGATTGAAGA
The DNA here is from genome assembly GCA_035248565.1 of Pyrinomonadaceae bacterium. Taxonomy (GTDB): domain Bacteria; phylum Acidobacteriota; class Blastocatellia; order Pyrinomonadales; family Pyrinomonadaceae; genus PSRF01. Next base: position 19,540 of record DATFHH010000170.1, read on the forward strand.
CTATTTTCGGTCATGGATGCAAGCTGATTTTGGGCGTTATCTGAAAATAGGCCGCTGGGCTGCGGTGGCGATGGTAAAGCCTCGAGGCTTTCGGAAGTGTTCGCGGGCTTCTGCCACAGGTAGATGCCGATAGCAATTAAACCCAGGATTAGAACGGAAGTAATAAGAAGGGTGACCATCGTCGGCCAATGGTACTTATACGCGCGTCCGTATCAAAAGTTCAATCAGCGTTCATACGCGTAATCCGCGGCTAACTTATCGTGATTTAAGGGCGTTGAAGAAGAGCGGATAAGTAGCCTCGGACTGGGCGCGATATTGCGGGCGGAAGCCGAAAAGAATTACGCGGCCTTTGCCCATTGTGACTTCCACCAGCGCCGCTTTGCCTTTTATGCGGTCGCCGCCGAGCAGCCAACCGGATAACAGTGGATCTTTGTCTGTTGGATACGAAGCAATGACGTGCACATTCGAGGCCGGTACTGATGCACTCGGATCGTCGACGACTTCAAACACCGGCGAATCCTCTGCCCACGCGATCGTCTCTGCTGGCATTCCACTCGCGATTGGATTTGAGGTATCGAGTTGAATGCGCAGAATAGATCCTGGCACGTAAAAATCAGTTCGCGGCAGTTCGGCGACGACGTTGCGCAGCGGCAGCTTGAACTGTTCGATCGCGAAGTTCGAGGCGCGGTTCAGAAAAACGAGCGTACCTCCCGTCTCAACAAAATCGCGCAGCGTCTTCACGCCTTGAGAGCCGAGACCGCCGGTGAGTTCAGGCGGCATCGTCCCACTGCGGTAACCTTCAAGCAGAGTGCGAGCGGGCTGATCCGGAATCAAAATCACGTAGTATTTAACCGTGACACCGGGCGAAGGCTTATAGACCGTGATGCCGCGGCGAAGTTCCTTGTCGCCGAGCACGCCGTAGGGAATGTTCTTTGAGTCGAAGATCCACCTGGTCCAACCTTCATCATTGCTGGGAACTGACGACTTATAAATTGCAGGTACTTCGTTACTCGGCGCTGGCGCGCACGCGTTCTGCGCTGCTTCCACTGTCGTTGTTGTCGCAGTCGCGGGCGAGTATCTAAAAGGTGCTTTGACCGGATGAACAGTAACGCCCATCAACAGAGGCAACGTCTGCGCTGTGACGTCATAAGGTGCGATCGGATGACCTTCCGCATCTCTCAAGTTCGGATAATGCTGCACTTCGAGCAGCGCCTTTGCGAAGCCGGCGTATGGCTGGTCCATGCGAACGATCGTGGTTCCTTCCGGAAGCACGCGAGTGCCGATCTTGAAGTTAGTACCCTCTTTTGCCGTGCCGATTTCAACGCCGCCGCGGCGCAGGATATTCTTGAGCGTGTCGCAACCCGTTGAAGGTTCAATTAGAAAACCAAAGAGCTCACCAGGCCGGCGTGGCCGCACTGCCTCCTTACCAATCGCATAGAACCGTCGCAGCCACTGCTCGCGATTCGTCGCCGCATGGTCCAACAACAGAAACGCCGCGGTGGTCATGTACTTCGTGATGTCACTCAAGTGCCACTCACCACCACGCCAGAGTGGTCCAAACTTCGGCGATTCCTGCTGCGGATTGTAACCCTCACGCGAACGTAGTTCTTCAAACTTCAACGTTATCGGAGAAGCGATACGCGCAGACGCAGTTTCGGAGAGAATGCGTACACCGCCGTGATAGTGCGAATACGCGCGCGAAGGAGTCCACGCATCGTAGGTCGAGTTGGTGGTGATTCCCTGAAAACCCTTGTTTCGCATCTCGCCAGCCATCCAGTTTCCGAGTTCGGTGTAACCTTCAACGATCTGCTTGGGCACGTTTGGTTCGACGGGCGCCATGTACGGCGGCAGAAACAGACGCGAACCGAGGGAGCCTTGCTGATGAATATCGTGCACGATCTGTGGATGCCAGACGTTGTGAATCTTATCGACAGTGAGTTGCGTCTCGACTTGCGTGAACGCGTACCAATCGCGGTTGTTATCGTGCCCGGTGTACTTGTGATAAAGCTCGGGAGGATCCGTTCCTTCATAAGGCGTGCCGAGAGTTTTGTCGTACCAGTCTTTGACGATATCGACGCCGTCAGGATTGAGCGATGGGACCAGCAGGATGATCGTGTTATCCAGAATTGTTTGAATCTCGGGTTCGGTCGACGAAGCGAGCCGGTGCGCGATCAGCATGCTCGAAAGATACGAACCGACTTCGGTCGAGTGAATTCCGCACGTGATCAGCACGATAGTTTTACCGCGGCGGATCAGTTCTGCAGCTTTGCGGTCGCGCGTTGCTGCTGGACCAAGTTTGCGCGGATCAACGAGTTGATCCTGAATTGCTTTGAATTCGTCGAGGCGTGCGAGATTTGCAGGCGAACTGATCGTCGCGAGCACGAAAGGCCTGCCCATTGTCGTCTGGCCCAGCCGCGCGAACGTGACACGGTCACTTGCGCGATCCAGTTGTTCGAAATAATCGACTACCTGACTCCACGAAGCGAGTTTGCGATCGTCACCCGGCGTGAAGCCAAGGACCTCTTGGGGCGTAGGAATCTTTGTCTGACCAACCGCGAGGGACTGGAGGCAGAGAAAGAGCAGCAATGAGACGATCATTCTGATTCGCATGGCTGGCAGTTTATCTAAAGCCACAAAAAGGCACAAAAAGCACAAACGCTTGCCGAGCGCGCACGGGCCAAGGTAAAGTACGAGCGTTTCATTCCCCGCGCTTTCCCCGTTGTACAAAACTTGTTGGAGGTTCAAACAGGATGTCCAGTGAAAGCATCCCTGCGAACGAGTATCCAGACCGAGTCGGCTTTAAGCCCGACAATCCTTTCCTCGCAACTTTTCGACCTTACATTCCGGCTGGAGTCAGACTGCGTGAGCTAACAATTCTGCCTCTCGTGGTGGGAACAGGCCTCGGAATCGTTTTTGGCGCGTCGTCGTTGTATCTCGTGCTGAAAGTCGGATTGACCGTCAGTGCTTCGATTCCGGTTGCAGTGATCTCAATTACACTCTTTCGAGTATTGTCGAAGTTGGGTTTTCGCGACGCTACCATCCTCGAAAACAATATCGTCCAAACAGCAGGTTCCGCGGGTGAGTCGATCGCCTTCGGCATCGGCGTCACAATGCCTGCGATCCTAATTCTCGGATTCGATCTCGAACTGTCGCGCGTGATGCTGGTGTCTGTACTCGGCGGTTTGCTGGGAATTCTGATGATGATTCCGTTGCGACGTGCGCTCATCGTGGCCCAACATGGATATCTCAAGTATCCGGAAGGCACGGCTTGCGCCGAAGTGCTCAAGGCGGGCGCATCCGACGAGTCTCGAGCCGCTGCTGCGGAAGGTGCGCGCGATACGACGGTAGTGGACCAGGCCGCTAGTGGAGGCAAGACGATCATCAGTGGTTTCGGCATCGGTTTTCTCTACTACGGTATCGAACAGATTTTTAAGACGTGGAAAGAATATCCAGGCAAGGTCTTTGGTAGACCATTCGAAGGAGGCTCAGTCTCGATCGAAAACAATCCCGCGCTATTGGGTGTGGGTTACATCATTGGACCACGCATCGCTTCAATCATGGTCGCAGGCGGCGTGCTTTCATATCTGGTGCTGATTCCCGCGATCAAGTATTTCGGCGGTGGTTGGATAACGCCGCTCGCTCCCGAAACCACGCTCCTCATCAAAGACATGTCGGTCAGCCAGGTTCAGAAAGCTTATATCCTCTACATCGGCGCGGGCGCTGTCGCCGCGGGAGGAATTATCAGTCTTTTCCGCTCGCTGCCGACTATCTGGAGCGGCTTGAAAGGCGGCCTTGCCGACTTGCGTCGCTCGGGCGCCGGCTCGTCAGAAAACGCGCCACGAACAGATCAGGATCTTTCGATGAAGTTTGTGCTGGGCGGCATCATCGCCTTGATTCTGGCGATCATGATTTTTCCACAACTGAACCTGCGCTTTAACATTCTCGGGGCGATCTTGATCGTTGCTTTTGGATTTCTCTTCGTAACAGTATCTTCGCGACTAACCGGCGAAGTTGGTTCGTCGTCAAATCCGATCTCCGGCATGACTGTGGCGACGTTGCTACTGACGTGCCTGGTCTTTCTGCTCATTAGTTGGACCGCTCCGCCATATTTCGTGACTGCACTTTCAATCGGAGGCATCGTTTGTATCGCCGCATCAAACGGCGGCACGACGTCGCAGGATTTGAAGACCGGATTTCTCGTCGGCTCGACGCCGAAGTTTCAGCAGATTGCGATCCTCGTAGGTGCGCTAACTTCCGCACTTGCCCTTGGTCCAATCCTGCTGGCGATGAACCAGTCAGGCAGTGTTTACGTTCCCGTCGCTCAGACTAAAGACTTCAGCTTTCCAGCAGGCTTCAAGTTCACGCCCGATCAGTATGTGATGAGCGGAGATCAGCCGAAGAGGGAAAGACTCCAGGGCGGACAGGCAAGCTCCGACAGCAATGAGTACAACGTGGTCCATAAGACCAGCACTGCTTACGGACCGGCAGGTCGCTATTTAGTGAACGACCAGGGCGTGCCTGTTTATCTGGCCGATCCAGGCATCAACGGCATCTACGACAAGGTGCCGGGATCGAATGCGACTGTTGCGAAGTTCACCGCGCCGAAGGCGACGCTGATGTCATACATTATCAAGGGCATCTTGAGTCGCGAGCTGCCGTGGGGACTTGTGTTGCTCGGAGTGATGATCGCGGTCGTACTCGAGTTGAGTGGTGTGCCGTCGCTCGCATTTGCGGTCGGCGTTTATCTGCCGATTTCGACTTCAGCGCCGATCTTTGTTGGTGGTGCTGTACGTTGGCTCGTCGACAAGTATCTCCGCAAGAAGCCCGAGAATCTTGGTCTGGCGGAAGAGCAGATGGCGGCTGAGACTGATAAAAGTCCGGGAGTGTTACTCGCTTCGGGTTACATTGCGGGCGCAACTCTGGCGGGCGTGATCTATGCGTTCCTGAACCTCAAGGAGGGCATTGTTGGCAGACTTAAAGGTTTCGAAGACTGGTCGACTTATCACAATCCGTTCTTCGAAGGTCCGAATTCGGATGTACTGGGTCTGATTCCGTTTTTGATTCTCACGATTCTGCTTTATCTTGTTGGGCGAGAGCTTGTCTTGAAACCTCGCGCAATCGTGCGACGAGAGGAATGACAATCCATCCACAGATTACGCAGATTGCACAGATTATATGATGCTGAAACGAGTCTCGATCATTCTTTGTCTATTACTGATCTCTCTTACGTCGTTCGCGCAGGCGCCGCGCACGCCGACCGAAACGATTCGGGAGTTTTATCGAATGATGCGCGAGAAGAAGTTTCGCGAAGCGTTTGAAATATCGATTTATCGCGAAGCAATTGAAGGTCTCTCGACGCAGGAGTTTGAAGAACTGCGTCCGGATTTCGAGCGAATGGCGGTTGCCGTCAGCCAAACAATTCCCGAGAAGATTGATGTCACTGGTGAACAGATCAGCGGCGACGTCGCCACGGTTTTTGTAAAAGTGCTCGACGCCGATGGAAAACAGAAAGTCGAACCGGCGGGATTGATCAAAGTCGGCAACAATTGGATCGTTGGCGACAAGGAGAACCTCGAACTTGTCAGGAAGTCGGGCAAGAAGTTTTTCTTCGAGGCCCGCATTAACGCTCACCACAGCGACGTTCAGGATATGTTGACGCGCATCTCACTCGCTGAAGTGGTCTTTAACCAAAACCACAACGGCCAATTCGGAAGCACCGCTGAACTCATCGCCGCCGGTCTTATCCCGAAAGACATCGAGGGAACTGAATCAACCGGCTATCACTTCCAGGTCAATCGTTCGGCTGACGGCAAATCGTGGTATGCCACGGCCGAACCCGCCGAATATGGCCGCACCGGCCGCCTCTCGTTTTATCTCGATGCCTCCGGAGTCAGGAGCGGCGACACCGGCGGAAAGCCGCTGGTGGTAAGGAATTAAAGCAATAACTAAACTATTGCGTGTGTCCAATCATGTTTCTTAGAATGGCTTAGCGACGCCCCCAATCGCTTCCCGAAGCGGCGCCTTCCTCAACTGGTCCGAGACTAATTAAACGATGTCGGAACTGCCCCGCAGAATAGTGTCGAGTTTGCGCCGTTTTATTGGCAATCGGCGGCGTTCCAGACGCGTGCGCGCGCGACTGACGTTCACTTTGAGTTTGTCGGATCCGCGGTTGAGTACTAACGGAGCGCGGCGTTTACCCTCGCTGGATGGTCACACGCACGACGTCAGCACGACCGGCCTGGCGCTCATTGTGCCCGCGATTCGTATCGGCGAGCACTATCTGGCGGGCACGGACCGAAAGCTTTACGTGAAGCTGGAGCTTCCGACCGGACCAGTGGAGATGAAGGTAGTGCCGGTTAGGTACGAGAGTCTGGAAGATGACAGCGGGTACTTGATTGGCGCACGGATCTCGGAGATTGCTGAGCCGGATCGCTTGAGCTTTGAGAAGTACGTGGCGAAGGTGTTGACGCATCAGAATGTCGTGTAAGAAGTTTCACGCAAAGGCGCAAAGCCGCAAAGCAAAGACAAAGAACAATAAAATACTTTGCGCTCTCCTCTTTGCGGCTTTGCGCCTTTGC
>DATFHH010000171.1:0-56380 GCA_035248565.1 Pyrinomonadaceae bacterium
GACAAGTAACGCCGAAGGCGTTGGCTAATTTCAGCCCATGGTTCGAGCGCGAGCGAGAACCTTGGGTAGCCTGATCCGAGCGATGAAACTCTGAAAGAGTTCGCCAATTGCCGAACGCTTTCAGCGTTTGACTAACTTCCATATCACGATCCCAGGTTGTCGCTGCGCTCCAACCCGTGGGCTGAGATTAGTGAACGCCTTCGGCGTTACTGAAACTGCATCACTACCCATAGATCAGGACATGACTCCCACGCGGTCCTTGTCCGTTTGCTCACTGTGCTTCTCACCCTGTAACCATTCTTGAAAGCGTTCAAAGTAGAGATACACCACGGGCGTGATGTAGAGCGTCAATGTCTGCGAAACAATTAGCCCGCCTACAACTGCCAATCCGAGGCCGCGTCGCGCTGACGCTCCAGAGCCGAAGCCCAATGCAATGGGTAATGTTCCCATCAACGCTGCGAGGGTCGTCATCATGATTGGCCGGAATCGAACAATACACGCTTGATAGATGGATTCGCGTGCGGAGCTGCCTTGTCGCTGAGCCGAAATAGCGAAGTCAATCATCATGATCGCATTCTTCTTCACCAGACCAACTAACATGATCAAGCCGACAAATGCATAGATATCCAGCTCCCGGCCGAAGATTAACAACGTCAACAAGGCGCCGAGGCCGGCGGCTGGTATGCCGGAAAGAATAGTGAATGGATGAATAAAACTTTCGTAGAGAATGCCCAGCACCAAATAGATCACAAGTATCGCTACTCCCAGCAGCAACGTCAGGTTCTGAAGTGAGGATTGAAAAACCTGAGCGGTACCCTGAAACGAAGTCGTGATCGAAGCCGGCAACGTTTGTTTAGCCAACTTCTGAACCTCATCAGTCGCCTGACTCAATGAAACACCTGGCCTCAAATTAAAGGACACTGTTGCAGAGGGCAGTTGGCCCAGGTGATTGACCTGCGCTGGACCAACATCCGTGGATAACTTTGCCACCTGTGCGAGTGGAACCAGGTTTCCGGTTGAAGAACGAACGTAGAGCCGGCCGAGCGCCGCGGGATCACGTTGATACTCCGGTTTCACTTCGAGGATGACCTGGTATTCATTCGTCGCGGTATAGATTGTCGAGATCTGGCGCACGCCAAATGCATCGCCTAATGCTGTTTGAATTTGTGCTACGCTGACACCCAATGCCGATGCCGCTTTGCGATCTATATCAACATTGATTTGAGGTGTGTTGATTTGCAGGTCCGTATTGACGTCCTGAAGGATCGGTAGTTGCCGCATTTTGCTCTCCAGGAGTTGCACACCGTCGTAGAGTTCTGACGTGCTTGTTCCCTGAAGCGTCACTTGATAAAGACTTCGCGAAACACGGCCGCCGATGTTTATTGAAGGCGGGTTTTGAATGATGACTCGAAATCCCGGCTCATGCGAAACCTTTGGCCTCAATTCTTCAACAACCTGATCCCCACTTACTCGTTGCTTCAATGGTTTCAGAACAATAAAGATTGTCCCCGTGTTGCCGCCACTGTTTCTTCCTCCGGCGCCCACAGTCGAACTCATTGAAGCCACATTGGGATCGCGCCTGATGATCTCGGCGATCGCGTTCTGATGTTTGATCATGTCTTCGAACGACACGCCCTGAGCTGCTTCAGTGCTGGCTAATAACAACCCGCTATCGCCGCTCGGGATAAATCCCTTTGGCACGACACGAAAAAGGTAGACTGTCGCCACTGCCAGCAAAACCATCACGACGATCGTTATCAGGCTGTGATCCAGAACGCGTTGCAGCGTCCATTGATAGCTTTCCAAAATGAAGTCATAAGCATGCTCGCTGATCCGCCACCAACTCTTTCGGTTCTTGGCGAGTGCCGTGTCAGCGTGAGCGCTCTCTCGAATTTCCCGCGCTTTCAACAACCGGCTGCACAGCATCGGCGTCAACGACAGGGCCACAAAGCCGGAGACAAGGATCGCGGCGCTGATCGTGATGGCAAACTCGCGGAACAAACGCCCAAGTATTCCGCCCATGAACAGAACCGGTATAAAGACCGCCACCAGCGACACCGTCATCGAGACGATCGTAAATCCTATTTCGCTCGAACCATTCAGTGCTGCCTCTTTGACACTCTCTCCGTGCTCTATGCGGCGGACGATGTTCTCCAACATCACCACTGCATCGTCAACCACGAACCCAACGGACAACGTCAGCGCCATCAACGATAAGTTGTCCAGGCTGAAGCCCAACAGATACATCACGGCAAACGTGCCAACGATCGATGTCGGCAAGGCAAGTGTGGGGATGATCGTCGCGCGCACGTTTCTGAGAAACAGAAAGATGACAAGCACCACCAGACAAACTGCCAACAGGAGCGAGAACTGCACGTCGTTAACTGACTCACGTATCGAGTTTGAGCGATCGTAAAGAATGTCCAGACTGACTGAAGCCGGTAGTTGTTGTTTGAATTGCGGCATCAATGCCCTGATAGCATCGACAACAGCGACCGTGTTTGTACCTGGTTGGCGTTGTACGGCGAGCGTTACTGATCGACGTCCATTGAACCAACTGGCAACGCGATTGTTCTCTACGCTGTCGACCACGTTGGCGACGTCCTGCAAACGAACGGGAGCGCCATTTCGATAAGTAACAATCAACTGGCTGAAAGCAGCCGCGTTTGCCAGTTGATCGTTAGTCTTCAGAGTGAGATTTCTAAAGTTTCCATAGAGCGTTCCCACTGGTGTGTTTGGATTTCCAGTTCTGATTGCGTTAGTCACATCGTCGACCGCAACGCCGCGTGCGGCCATCGACTCGGGATCCATTTGCGCGCGCACTGCAAACTTCTGCGCGCCGTAGACCTGGACTTGGGCCACGCCCTCGACAATTGAAATGCGTTGTGCGACGAGCGTTTCAGCGTATTCGTCAACCGTGGCCAGAGGCAGCACTGGTGAATTCAGCGACATAAACAGTATTGGACTGTCGGCCGGATTAACTTTTCTAAGACTCGGAGGCGACGGCATGCCAGGCGGAAGTTGCGGTAACGACGCTGAGATAGCCGTTTGTACGTCCTGGGCGGCGGCATCGATGTTTCGACTTAAATTAAACTGCAAAGTGATCGACGTGGAGCCTTGTGAGTTTGTGGAGTTGATCGAATCTATGCCGGCGATTCCCGAGAACTGTCGCTCGAGTGGAGTCGCGATCGAGGACGCCATCGTTTCGGGATTAGCCCCCGGAAGACTCGCGTTGACATTGATGGTGGGATAGTCGACCGCCGGAAGATCGCTTACCGGCAAGGCGTGATAACCGATCAATCCAAACAGCACGATGCCAACCATCACAAGCGTTGTGGTGATCGGCCGCTTGATAAATAACGGCGAGACACCCGCTGTATGAATAGGTGTCTCCAGATCACGCTTTGACTGGTCGTAAGTCGTCACCTGTGCCCTTCCTCTTTTGCAACCAATTCGTAAGCCGGGCCTGCCCCAGCTCAAAATAGATATACACAACCGGCGTCAGGTAAAGCGTGAGCACTTGTGAAACTGTCAGACCGCCAACTACAGCCAGGCCTAATCCGCGCCTCGAGGTCGCACCAGCACCCCACCCGAGCGCGATTGGCAGAGTACCCATCAACGCGGCCATCGTTGTCATCATGATGGGACGAAAACGAATAAGGCACGCTTGAAAGATCGCTTCTTCCGCCGGCTTTCCTTCGTTTCGCTGCGCATCCAGCGCAAAGTCGATCATCATGATCGCGTTCTTTTCAACGATGCCGATTAGCATGATCAGGCCGACGAATGCGTAGACGTCAAGCTCTCGACCAAACAACAACAGAATCAACAACGCACCCAAACCCGCCGAAGGCAGACCGGAAAGAATCGTCAGCGGATGAATAAAGCTTTCGTAAAGGATGCCGAGCACCAGGTAGATAACCATGACGGCAACCACCAATAGCAAGGTGAGGTTCTGCAATGAAGTTTGAAAAACTTGCGCTGTGCCCTGAAAGCCGAAGGTGATCGATTGAGGCAAAGTCTGCGTGGCCAGTTCCTGGATTCGTTCTGTGGCCCGACTAAGTGATGCCCCAGGACGAAGGTTGAAGGAGATCGTCGCCGAAGGAAGCTGGCCCACGTGATTTACAAGCAAGGGACCAACACTATTCGAGAGACTGGCCACTGCGTTCAACGGAACCAGTCGAGAAGGTGACGTGGGAGAGGGAGTCGGTTGGCCTGCGGGTGGAGAAAACGAGCTTGTCGCTGCATTAGCGGAAACGGAGGAGGCAGTCGGGGTCTGTGCTATTTGAGATGCTGCTGTCGGGACGTTTGTCGGAATTGAAGCTGCTGGTCGTATGTAAAGTTGGCCCAACGCCGACGCGTCCCGCTGATATTCAGGCTTGACCTCCACGATCACTTCATATTCGTTGCTCGTCGCGTAAATAGTCGAAATCTGTCTGGTGCCAAATGCATCGTTAAGTATGTCCTCGATCTGCTGAACCGAAATGCCGACGGACGACGCCTTGTCGCGATCTATCTGAACGTTGAGTTGAGGGTTCGTAATCTGTATGTCGGACGTGACGTCAATTAGATCTGGAAGTGCCGTCAGTTTGTCTTGTAGCGCTCTCGCGTTCTTATACAACTCATCTCGATCGGGACCTTGCAGCGTTAGTTGATACGGACTCTTTGTCACCTGTCCGCCAACCTGGACCAGCGGCGGATTCTGCAGGTAAATCCGGATTCCGGGAGTCTGATTAAGCTGTGGGCGCAATTGTTCGATCACCGCGTCAACGTCAGCTTTCCTTTGATTGAATGGCTTCAAGAGAATCAGGACGTTGCCGGTATTGCTGGCGGCGCTCACATCGCTCTGACCTACTGTCGAGAGTACTCCCGCGACGTTCGGATTCTTTCGGATGATGTCGACGAGCTGTTCCTGATGACGCAACATCTGGCTAAACGAAATTCCTTCGGCCGCTTCCGTGTAACCAATGATCTGACTTGTATCGTCGTTTGGGATGAAACCTTTGGGAATCACATAAAACAACGCAATCGTAACGACGAAGAGAATCACGCTGATCAAGACGGTGAGCGCGCGATGTCTTAAAACGATTTCAAGTGTCCAACGATAACCACCGACCAAACGGTCGTAAGCCGTTTCGGTCCACCCCCAGAAACGGCTGCCTGCATGCGGCTCAGTTGTCGTCTTAACCGCTTTCAACAATCGGCTACACAACATCGGCGTCAAACTCAATGACACAAATCCTGAAACCAGGATCGCAACGCTGATAGTGATCGCAAATTCGCGAAACAGACGCCCCAGAATTCCGCCGAGGAACAACACCGGGATGAAGACCGCGACGAGCGAGATCGTCATCGACACGATCGTGAAGCCGATTTCTTTGGATCCTTTTAAGGCAGCCTCCCTGACATTTTCGCCCGTCTCAATTCGCCGCCAGATGTTTTCCAACATCACGACTGCATCGTCGACAACAAAACCGACTGAGAGCGTCAACGCCATTAGCGAGAGATTGTCGAGACTGAATCCAAGCAGATACATCACCGCGAAGGTGAAGACGATAGAGGTCGGAAGGGCAAAGGTGGGAATAATCGTTGCTCGAACGTTGCGTAGAAATAAAAAGATTACGAGCACGACCAGAGCAATCGCGAGCAACAATGAAAACTGCACGTCATTCACCGACTCGCGAATCGAGTTCGAACGATCGTAAAGAACGTCAAGCGTGACAGAAGCAGGGAGCTGCTGTCGAAAGGCGGGCAAAAGCCGTCGAATCGCATCCACCACTTCGACTGTGTTCGTGCCCGGCTGTCGCTGAATCGTGAGTGTGACTACTTGCTGTCCGTTGTAATAACTCGCGAGGCGATTGTTTTCGACGCTATCGACAATGTCACCAAGATCCTTCAGCAAAACCGGCGCGCCGTTGCGATAGACTACAATCAGCGACTTGTACGCATCGGCATCAGTCAATTGACCATTAGCCTGCACGGTATAATTGCGGTGTAGGCCGTACAGTGTTCCGACGGGTTGATTAACATTGCCTCTTTGTAGAGCAGTTACAACATCATCCAAACCCATCGCTCGACTCGCGAGTGCTGACGGATCGAGTTGCACCCGAACCGCGTACTTCTGTTGGCCCGTAACCAGGACCTGCGCGACGCCATTGATGGTGGAAAGACGCTGCGCGATCAAAGTATCGGCAAACTCGTTGACCTTTGAGAGCGGCAGTGTCGACGAGGCGACGCGCAGATACATGATCGGCTGATCTGCCGGATTAACTTTCTTGAGCGTCGGCGGATTCGGCATTCCAACGGGCAACTGTCGAGCTGCCGCCGCTATTGATGTTTGGACGTCCTGCGCGGCAGCGTCAATATTGCGCGTGAGGTCAAACTGCAGAGTTATTTGCGTACTGCCCAGCGTGCTCGTCGAGCTGACCGAACTGAGACCCGCGATCGTGGAGAACTGGCGTTCGAGCGGAGTCGCGACGGACGAAGCCATCGTCTCCGGATTTGCGCCCGGCAAGCTCGCGGTAACCTGAATTGTGGGAAAGTCGACGTTAGGCAGATCGCTGACGGGAAGTGCTCGATATCCAATCAAGCCAAAAAGAACTATGCCCGCCATCACCAACGCGGTGGTGATCGGTCGTTTGATGAAGAGTTCTGACATACGCGACCGCCTTATCTGTTTCCCGTCCCAGAACCCTCGGAAGCAGTAGGCGAAGACCCACCGGCATTTTTCTGAGGACCGTTCTTCTGTTGCTCCTTCGCCTGCACGGCCGCACCCGGAACAAGACGTAGTTGGCCGTCGGTCACAACCTTCTCTCCGGGCTTAATACCGTCGTCGATCACCATCATGTCGTTGTAGGTAGTTCCTGTTTTGACGTTGCGAACTTCGACTATCATGTCAGGCTTGACGGTGTAGACGAAAGAGTTGTCCTGTCCGATTTGAACAGCTTGCGCGGGAATCACTACGGCATCATGTTGTGTGCCCAGAGTCAGCACGACGTTGGTAAATAAACCCGGGTACAACAATCCATCGGTGTTTTCAAAAGTAGCTTTGAGTCGAATCGTCCCGGTAGTGGTATCGACTGTATTATCAATCAAAGAAAGTTTGCCTTGCTGCGGCGGCTGCGAGCTTTGCGGAATCGTGACCTCGGTACGGAACTCCGCATGGCTGGCATACTCCCGTATTCTGAAAAAGTCTGGTGCGGGAACTGTGAATGTCACGTAAATAGGCGACGACTGCGTGATGGTGACGAGCGGCGTAGTATCGCCGGCACGAACGAGATTGCCAGTCGTAACTACAAGATTGCCGGTCTTACCTGAAATTGGCGCGCGAATGACCGTGTAACTGAGTTGCACTTGAGCATTGCGAAGATTCGCCTCTTCAGCCTTGGCTGCGGCATTAAGACTGTCAATTGCAGATTGATCGGCATGGACCGTCGCATCCGCAGATTTCGAAGCGGCGACTGCGTTGTCGTACTCTTCACGCGAAATCACTCCACCCTCAACCAACGTCGCATCACGCCGCATTATCGTGCGTGCGTTGGTAGCTGTGGCCTGGTCTTTAGTAAGTACTTGCCTGCCCTGGTCCACTGCCGCGACAGCTTTCGCGAGATTCGCATTTGCCTGTGCAACCATGGCCTGCAAAGGTCTCGGATCGATCGTGAAGAGTAGAGCGCCTTTTTTCACTTCCTGTCCCGGAGTAAAATGAACCGCCTGTAGAGTACCTTCAACCTGCGATCGCACCGCGACTGCTGAAATGGATTCAACATTCCCTATGCTTTTAAGCTGAACGGGAACGTCCATCGTTGTAGCAGCAGCAATTTCGACGGGAACAACTTCAGCGCGTTGCCGATTTGCGGCTTTATTAGGTTTGGGTCCAAGGAAGTACCAGACAAGTAGCAAGACGACTACAAGTCCGAGAAAACTGGCAAGCTGAACCATCCGTGATCTTCGCCGCCGTTTATTCGTTGTTTGTTGGGATTCTTCGCTCATCGCATACGCTCTTCCTGTGAACACACCAATAGGTCAGTCTGACGGGGCGACCGGGGTCGCGGAGCAACGAGGGCTGTGGCTATTTTGAGCCTTAGATGACTGGAAAGGAATTGAAGTTTGGTGCTGTTATCGTAAAGTTTTGTAAAGACACGTTCACTTCTTAGGTAAGATTTGTAGGGTTGAGAAAGTGAAGAATCAATTTTAATCCGCTATATGAAAATCTTAATCCTATTTGCCATCCTCACAGCTACCGCACCAGCTTTCTCCCAGGAACAATCCTTCACTATCGGAGCCATTGACTTCTACGGACACGCCAGCCTCGATGTTGACCGGCTTCGAGCCGCTCTACCGTTACGGGAAGGCGACCAGGTTTCGCCCGAACCGAAGGAGAGGATCGTTGCGCAGGTGACGCAAGCAATTAAACGAGCGACAGGCCGTGATGTCGCCGAGGTCGCGCCTGTCTGTTGTGACGACCGCGGCAGGTTGTTGATCTATATCGGACTGCGCGACGAGTCGGCTCGCCAGACTTCGTACAACACTGCGCCGCGTGGCTCGGCGCGTCTGTCGCCAACTGCAATCAAAATCCACCGGGATGCCGAACAGGCTTTATTGAACGCCATAAGTAAAGGGGTGTGGGGCGAGGACGAGTCGCAAGGCTACGCGCTTTCAGTCGACCCAGAAACCCGCGCCACGCAGCTTGCGCTCCATGAGTACGCTGCGCGCAATTCGACGTCAGTGCGTCGTGTCCTGGCATCTACGCGGGACGTCGAGCAGCGTCAGATTGCGGCGGAGATACTGGGCTACGCCGGCAGATCACGCGAACAAATTCGAGCGCTTATCCGGGCCACCCATGACGTCGATAGCGGTGTGCCTAACAACGCGATACGTGCGCTCGTGGTGCTCGCGAGGTCAAGCTCCGAGGCGTCCGCGATTATCCCCGGCGAATGTTTTATCGACCTGCTCAACTCCGTTATATGGACCGACCGTAATAAGTCAGTCGCGCTTCTTGCCGTCCTCACCAAAGGAAGAGACGCACGGCTGCTCGCGTGCCTGCGCGAACACGCGCTCACCTCGCTCGTCGAGATGGCGCGTTGGTCCTACGCGGGTCACGCTGACACTGCGCGATTGGTGCTCGGACGAGCTGCCGGGATAGACGAGAAAACTTTAACCGCTATGGTGGAGAGACAAGAGATCGAACCGATTATCAAAATCCTCACGACTCAGAAGAACATCGCAGTTAATGCGACACGGTTATATCCTGCCCGGTGTTTCAACAAATACCTGGTTCCGAAAATTTATTCAGAAAAATCAGGAAAACGATGTCAGGAAAATCCGCGTTGACAGCCCTCTCACGCAGGAATATGATTCGCGCCATCCACTATAGCGCCGATAGTCTTAAACGAAACAGCGAGTCTCGCTAAAGAGCAGTCACTTATACATCGCTCTGGTGGATGATTGAGAAAGTTCACGCTTAAGAAATTGGACTGCGTGATTCCTGATCAGAAACTGCCGACAAACAAAGGGTGAACGACAGAGACACCCAGAATCCTTACGTCTCACCTACGACCTCCCCAGCAGATCTCCTGAATCTCGCTTAGTTGCGTCTCGCCCGACGCTCTATTGCTGGCGTCACAGGGTTGCGAACTATGGATCCTCGGGTGCAAACCGTTATCGCCCTTATGCGAAATGATCTAGAACATGAGTTGCCGCTGAGTGAGTTGGTCCGCGTCGTGAATCTTTCACCTTCACATCTGCAGCGTCTATTCAAAGCCGAACTTGGAATGACCACTTTCAGGTACATGAAATTACTGAGAATGGAAAGGGCAAGATATCTGTTGGAGAGCAGCTTTCTGAGCGTGAAAGAGATTATGAAGACTGTGGGTATCAACAACCGATCTCATTTTGTAAAAGATTTCAAAAAGCTATACGGCCGAACCCCCACTCAGCTAAGGCTGAGACTACCCGAGCGACAAAACAACTACACGCAACCTCCGAAAGCTGGGGAGGCTTTGACTAGCCGGTAGGAGCAAATCGGACACAGAAAGCGCAGATCGGACACACCTTTTTCCCTCCCTCTCGCGAAACCTCCAATACTATATCCCTGCAGACGCCTCGACTGCCTGTCCATTCCTTGTAGCTTAGAACGAAAGGAGGAAAGATCATGAATGACACATTAGATGGTGCGGAGTTGGTTGCGCAGTGGCGCAGTAACGGAGAACAGGATAATCCTGCAGGTCCGCTATTTGCTGCTGGCGAGTTCGCAGAAGCAGATATCGTTAACGTAACTGGCGAGTATTGGACCTGCGGCACCGCTTGCTCCGGCTCTTTAACACGTTATTGCTGTTAATCGACATGACGTGGCGTCACTTCGATAAGTCGCTGGGTTGCTTGGTCTCGCCCGCTCTGGACGAACTGGCAACCCAGCTTTCTTTCGTCGAAGGATTGAGTGCGAGAGAGCGCGATGTAATTATCGATGCAACGCGCGAATCGCTTTGTACAGTCCTGCACAGTAAAGTCAGCCGGTTGCTCGTTCTCGAGCTCAACGCCGCGCGGGTAACCGGGCGACTCAGCGGCGAGAACTCAGAACAGCGTTGGCAGCAATTCATCAAGCTCTCGTCTCAGCGGTCGTTCTGGGACGACTTAGCCAGTCATTACCCTTCGTTATGGCGAGTAGACGCGATCGTGCGGAAGCGGTGCATGGCAACGCTGCGGTTCGCGCAGCGTTGGACCACGGATCGGCGCCGACTGGAAAGTCTGTGCGCCGGTGATCCGAGCGAGCTGAATGAACTCAGCTTTGGAGCCGGTGACAGCCATCGCGGTGGATCGACCGTGGCAATTGTCCACGGTGAGGGCTGGCGTGTTGTTTACAAGCCGCGCTCGTTGGCAATCGACAGCGCCCTGCGCGGCTTCGTGGCCGAACTTGCCGGCGATCATGGCAGCGCGGTGAACATCCGCATCCCCGAAGCCATGGACTGTGGCGATTACGGGTGGGTCGAATTTGTGGCCCACCGCTTCGCGGCAGGAAACGAGGAAATGCTTAGTTTCTACCGCGGCATCGGCCACTTGCTGGGATTAATGCGATTGCTCAGCGGCAGCGATCTGCACGCTGAAAACGTGATCGCGCAGGGCGGAAGTCCCGTCGTAGTCGACTGTGAAACCCTTTTCACGCCCAAAATTCCGCCGTCGCCATCTGGCTACGGAGGAGCGTTCGACCGTGCCTGCGAATTGATAGCTCAAACGGTGCTCAGTATAGGCTTGTTACCCGGTCGCGGAATGGGTCTCGGTTGGTACGGTGTTGACCTTTCGGCTGTGGGCATGCTCCCCGGCCAGCAGCCGATGCAGCGGCAGCAAGGAATCCTTGAGGCGGGTTCGGACAAAGCGCATGTCGGTTCCGTCGTTGTTGAAGCGCCGGTGTCGCAGAATCATCCCAGCCCTCAGCCGGCGCTCGCCGAATACTGGCCAGAAGTACTACGGGGGTTTGATGAATTAACGGCCACGCTGCAGCGCCTGGATGCTGCCGGCAGCTTGCGGCCGCGGCTGCGAGTGTTTGAGGACTGCCGCATCCGAGTGGTGCTGCGCGGAACGGAGGTCTACGCCGAGGTCGCTCGGATGCTATGGCACCCTGTATCGCTGCATAACCCCGAAGCGGCGCGGCAGCGCGCCTTCGGATTATTGGAGAAAATGGCCGCGAACGTTCCCGTGGCGCCAGGCGATCCCGCGGTCATCAATGCCGAGATCGATGAATTGCTGGAGGGCGATATCCCATACTTTTTCACTGTGGTGCGCGAAGGTCGCTTGTGCGGGCCGGGCGGCACATATTGGCTTCCGCCCTGTCAGATGGTTGAAGCTGCCCTCGCGGATTGGCGCAGTGCAGATTTCGCTCTCGAGCGAAGAGTCATCCAATCGTCGCTCGTCAGCGCTTACATCAACGACGGTTGGAAATCTCATGGAACGTCGGTAATGCGGACGCACGGACGCGGCGGCGATCTGGAAGCGCGTCGCCGCCGGCAAGTCGCGCAAATCATCCAATCCATAGTGACAAATGCGATTCATGCCGACGACGGCAGCGTGGCTTGGATTGCACCCGTGCTTACTGCAACGGGCTGGTCAGTGCAACCCTTACAGCAGGATCTCTACAACGGGATCTCCGGGCTCACGTTGTTACTTGGCGCTTATTTGCGCGAAACAGCAGCTGGGCGTGCCGATGCCATCGACGAAGTTGATAGGTTGTTTGCAGCGGCGCTGCATACGTTGCACCTGAGCGAGGCCAAGCGGGAACGTCTGGCCGACGAAGGAGTAAAGGTCAGACCTCCTCTACCCGGGGCATATCTCGGACTTGGTTCGCAGATCTGGACCTATCTTGTGCTGGCGCATTGGGAATTAGACGGCGGCGACGGTTTGCAGCGCGCCCGCAAACTGGCGGACCAGATTCCCATGGCGGCTGCAGGGAACGATGTTTACGACTTGGTTTCTGGCAGCGCGGGCGCCATCGTTCCATTGCTGGTGCTCGCCAGCAAGACAGGAGATGAGAGTTACGTGCGCATCGCTTCGCAACTTGGAGATCTGTTGCACGAGCGCGCTAAACGTCGGAACGGGCACGTTTACTGGTCCCATTCCCACTCGCCGGAAGGGATGGGTGGCTTTGCCCATGGCGTAACCGGCATCGGCTGGGCCTTGACCCGGCTCGCACGTGCAACTGGGAGTGCGCGGCACGAGCAATTGGCACAAGAGGCGTTCGCCTTTGAAGACGCCCTCTTTGACGAACAGGAGCAGAACTGGCGTGACCTACGCATGCTCGAAGGCGCTACGACCGCAGCAGCATGGTGCCACGGCGCCGTTGGAATCGGCCTGGCGCATCTGGATCTGGATTCAACGCTTACTCACGCGTCGACACGGAAATTCATGCGTCTGGCTGCCGCAGCAACCTGGCGGTTGGGGCTGGGCTTGAATCATTGCGCCTGTCATGGCGATCTCGGTGCGTGGGAACTGCTGAATTGTGCGATTACCGCCCTAGAGGCACCGAAAGAGCTAAGCGCCTCGTACCTGCTCGACATAATCCTGACCAGTCTGGAGCAAGATGGACCATCCTGCGGCATGGGCCGAAACGCCTTCACACCCGCGCTGTTGCCTGGAGTTGGAGGAATTGCTTACCAATTGCTGCGGGCTCATCCCGAGCATGATTTGCCTTCGATCCTGACCCCTAGTGGAGAGGAGCTCGGCATTGCCGCACTTCTATCCACAGATTACGCAGATTCTACAAAACAATCTGCGTAATCTGTGGATTGAGCACCTTAAGGAAGAAGCAATTCACGCTTAAGAAATTGACTCACGCGTGATTCCCGACCGGATACTGCCGACAAACAAAAGGTGAACGACAGAGACACCTCGAATCCTTACTGTCTCTCACCTCAAACTCGCCAGCAGATCTCCTGAATCTCGCTTTATTGCGTCTCGCCCTGTGCTGGATTGCCAGCATCGGGGCGTTGCGCTTTTCTTTCACGCAAAGTGAATAAGAGGAGACGAACATGAGAAACATCGCGAAGAAAACCACCGTCATCGGATTTGCTTGGGTTATCGGGTTGCTGCTCGCAAGCTCGCCTGTGCAAGCTCAAGCACCGGTGCCTACCACGATTACCAACACCTACGCAGCAAAATTCATCTGCGGCGTCCAGCCTGACGCCTCTCTTAAGGCCGTGCCCGATGCCCAGGCCGGTCACTACTCAACTAAAATCAATGTGCACAACAACACCGGCATCGACATCAAGTTTCGCAAAAAGGTGATTCAGCTCAAGGGCGGGCAGAATCCGACCCCACCTGCTTTCGCGATATTCGAATCACTGAAATCGGACTACGCGATGGAAGTTGTTTGCCGGGATATTTATGGCCACTTGGGAATCCAGATACCGCCTGCAGTAGACGTAATTCCTCCTTATATTGAAGGATTCGTGATCTTTGAAGTGGCCTTTACGCCGGTTCCTACAAATCCTCCGAACGATCCGCTCGACGTGGAAGGTATTTATACTTACCGGGCCGAGCCTGCCGGAACCGACGCCGTCGCGATTCACGTTGAGGTTTTCCCGGCGAAGAGTAACCGATACGACCTTCCTACCGCCCAGCCCGCTGACGCCGCTGTGCAGACAGCTCCTGCCTCCCGGGGTGCTCGCCATAGGCAGTGAGATGGATCAGTACTCCCAACTTTGATGTCCCAGTGTGAGTAGCCCAGGTCACGGCTCTCTAGCTGCTGCGGAGTCCAGCCGCAGCAGCGAAGCCAATTTGTACTTTCGGCAATGGACGCTTCCAAATAGAATACTGTAGCTCGTTAAGCGCTGAGTTCTATGTTACCGGTGTTGGCGGAGGCGGGCTGTTTAGATTTTGACGATAAACGCGTGGCTGGAGTTATGAAGGAGGATCCTCGATTCCTTTGGTCCGTATACCTGTCTTATTGTTCTCGTGTTTGCTTTTCATTGTTATAGCTATTTCAATAAGCTCGCTCGCCGCCAATTCCCAAAATGAACTAACAACAATAACCGTGTGGTGCAACTTGGACCATCCGGTGAATCGCTTCGTTCCCACTCACGCCTTCGGCGCTGCCCTCGATGGTCATGAAAAAGGCGAAATCGGCAAGATGCTGTCTCCCGGGAATATTAAGGAGATGCTGACGGCCGGGTTGAAGCCGTTGAGCTACAGATTGCGAACCGAGCTGGCAGTTGAAGCTTGGCATTGGAATGCGAAAGGCACTTGGAGCGAGCCGGATAAAAAGCGCGGTTATTGGACTTCAAGCAGCGATATCAGGGGCGGGTCAATTTCGCTCAGTTATGGTTACAGACTTCCTCGCCGCGGCAGTAGCACGGATCAGGCGAACGATGATGATTATTCGCGACTCGACGATGGCAGGGTCGAGACTTTCTGGAAGAGTAATCCTTACCTGGACCAGCACTTCACCGGAGAACAGAACTCGAACCACCCGCAGTGGGTAGTGATCGATCTCGAACGAGAAAAGTTAATCGACGCTATTCGCATTCGTTGGGCCATACCATTTGCTCGCGTGTACGACGTTCAGTATGCAAGCATCATGGCGGCAGCGGACGTCAGCCAAGCACTGCCTAATGATTGGCAGACATTTCCGCAAGGCGCCATTCAGAATGGCCGCGGAGGGGATGTATCACTGCGTTTGTCGAGCGAGCCTATTAGAACTCGTTTCATTCGCATCCTCATGAAGGAGAGTTCCTCCATCTCAAATCGACAGCAAGTTGACGTTCGCGATCATCTTGGCTATGCGATTCGAGAAATCTACGTCGGTCTATCCGCAAACAACAATGGCACTCTTCAGGATGAGATACATCACGCGTCCAACAATCGCGAGCAGACTTCGATTTACGTTTCGTCTACTGATCCCTGGCATCGAGCAAGAGATAAAGACGAGCTTATAGAACAAGCAGGCTTCGATCGTCTTTTCAAGAGTCACCTTACGAACGGTTTGCCTGTGCTCGTTCCGATAGCGGTGCTTTACAATACTCCCGAAAATGCCGTCGCAGAAATTCGTTATCTAAAAAGGCGCGGCTACTCCATTGAAGAAGTTGAACTAGGAGAAGAACCGGACGGGCAGTTTGTCACGCCCGAAGACTACGCCGCTCTTTACATTCAATTTGCCAGAGCGCTACATCAAGCAGATCCAAAGCTTAAACTCGGTGGGCCAAGTTTTCAGGATATCGAGTACGACGAAGATGTCAGATACGCCGACAACAGCAAGCCTGCATGGCTCGGACGTTTTCTTACCTACCTAAAGCAGCATGGAAGACTGGAGGACTACACATTCTTCTCATTTGAATGGTATCCCTTCGACAACGTGTGCCAACCAACAGCTCCGCAGCTCGCGGCAGCAAACAGAATGCTCACCACGTCGCTCACGCAGATGCAAATGAGAGGTTTGACTCGAGACATTCCCTGGATCATGACCGAGTATGGTTATTCCGCCTTCGGTGGAAGAGCCGAAATGGACATTGAAGGTGCATTACTGAATGCAGACATCATCGGAACTTTTCTAAACCTGGGTGGCGAACAAACCTTCTTGTATGGATACGAACCAAATGAAGTAATCCATGAGGTGCCCTGCTCTTCTGGTAACAATATGCTCTTCGAGCTAGACGATCGTGGCGCCATAAGCTATCGAATGCCGACATATTATGGGGCGCGCTTAACAACTCAGGAGTGGGTTCAAACCGGAAATGGCGTACACGACCTGTATGCGGCGACAGTTGATGACACTCAGACATCTGTAACGGCTTATGCCGTGCATCGGCCGGATGGTTTGTGGGCCTTGATGATCCTCAACAAAGATCCGAATCGCGCTCGCGCAGTCGTGGTGAAGTTTCACAACGAAACCACTGGCTCCGAGTACGAATTTGAGGGCGCGATCGATTTGTATCAGTACTCGAGAAAACAATACGAGCTGAGCACTGACAGACTGGAACCGTATCCAATTAGAGATCTCCCGCCGGAGCATAAAACCTTAACCAGCACCCCGCAGCTCGTGTTTCAATTGCCCGCATATTCTCTTACCGTCATTCGCGGCCGTGTCCCACTCGGCGAAAGATAGATCCGCGTTCATCTGTGGCTTAAAATACCTGACACTCAAGGGGGTGAAGATGGCTGTTAACACAAAAGACTATTACGAAGTGCTCGGCGTCGGCCGCAGCGCCACCGAAGATCAGATCAAAGCCGCATATCGCAAACTCGCACGCAAGTTTCATCCAGACTTAAACCCGGGTGACAAGTCGGCCGAGGAACGTTTCAAAGAGTTACAGGAAGCCTACGAAGTTCTCTCCGATGCGGAGAAGCGCAAACTCTACGATCAATACGGCGAGAACTGGCGCGTGGTCCAACAGGGAGGCGGTCCGCCTCCGCCAGGATGGGAAAGCCGCGCAACTGGACCACAAGCGAGTGGCTTCGATTTCAGCGATTTTGATCTCGGCGACTTCCGCTCCAGCAGCGGCGGAATGGGCGACATCTTTGAGGAGCTGTTTGGTCGTGCCGGCGCACAGCGTGGACCACGCCGCAGCGGTCGCGGACGAGACGTCGAAGCGGAGTTGGAACTTTCACTTGAAGAGGCGCACCGTGGTGGTCGTCACTCGCTTCAGATGCAAGCCGCTGAAACTTGTCCAACGTGTCAGGGCACGGGTGTAACAAACGGTCAGACCTGTCCAACATGCGGTGGCGCTGGACAAGCGCTTAAACCAAAGATGATTGAAGTCAACATTCCTGCCGGTATGCGTGACGGATCGACGATACGTCTCGCCGGACAGGGCGGCGCTGGCTCGAGCGGTGCACAACCGGGCGATCTTTATCTGCACATACGTTTGCGCCCACATCCGATTTTCAAAGTAAAGGGTGATGACGTAGAAGTCGAAATGCCCCTGGCGCCGTGGGAAGCAGTGCTCGGAGCTAAGCTTCAGGTGCCCACGATTGACGGGCAAGTCGAGATGACTGTGCCACAGGGCGCGCAGAATGGACAGCGATTGCGTCTGCGCGGTCAGGGCTTGAACAAGCGCAAAGGTGGACGTGGAGACGAATACGTGCGGATCAAAGTCGTCATTCCGCAACACCCGACACCTGAAGAGCGAAAGCTCTATGAAGAGTTAAAGCGAGTTTCACCATTTAACCCGCGCGCGGAAAGACAGACAGCAAAAGGAGCGGCATGATGAGCGAGAGATTCATACGCATGGTTGATTGTGAGTTGGATGAGCCGCTTACGCTCGAAGCGGTTGCTGATGCGGTTGGCACGCGTCCGCCGTTGCTTGCGCGTCTCATACGACTCGGCGTGCTCGATCAGGTTGGCGATGAACTTGACGAACCACTGCTGCCGACGCGCGCAGTCATCAGCTTGCGCCGCATGGCGAGACTGCGTCGCGACCTCGGCGTCAACTTCGCAGGCGCTGCAATCATTCTCGAGTTGGTAGATCGGATTGAAGGATTAAATCACGAACTCGCTGAACTCCGGCAGCGATCGCAAGATTAAGACGAACACTAACCACAGATTACACAGATTTTATTACGGATAATCCGTATTTCATCCGCGTCATCCGTGGTTAACTAGCCCAGAATCCCCTAGCCCCCCGACCTTACTAAAACTTCTACGGAGGAAAACTGGGATGTTAAGAAACATATTCGTGCTGCTGACTCTTCTTATCTGCGCTGCACTCTTCGGTAGCTTTTCTGCAAAGCCGAAGGCGGTTCCCGCAGTTACCAGCATTTCGGTTTACGGTGCATGGCATTGTGGAAGTGACTTTTGTTCCTGGGCCAGCGTTCGCAACATGACCGACTTCGATAGCCGCAACCACTGGCTAATAGACCGAGGCGATGGGTCGCCGTCGGTGAATCTCGTGGTCTTGAGTTTTGTTGAACCAATGAAACTGCTGAACAAGACCAACGACGCCGGCACCTCACAGGGTATTCCCATCGGCATGAATCAGGCAGTGGTTGATTACTTCAAGAGTCGCGGCATCCGCGTAGAGTTATCTATCGGAGGAATCACTTACGTCGATGCATGGAATCAGGCGCTCTCGACTAATCCGGTCCAACTTGGATTGAACGCAGCCGAGGTGGCCCAACGTATGGGTGTTGGCATTGAGATCGACTACGAAGAAAACACGAATCCAAATCTCACTGGCTTGCAAGCGTTCATCAACGCATATCGTTCGGTGCTGCCTTACGACGCTTCAGGAAACAATCACGCAGCGCGATTAACGATAGATCTTGCCTCGGGCGATCGCTGGTTGATCGCATTGACGCGCAAGGCAACTCTTGATTGGCTGAACACGACAACGCCTGTGTTGGATTATGCGAACGCGATGGTCGCCAGCAAACAATTCAACAGTGCGTCCGATGCGCAATCCAATTGGCAGGAACACATCGATGGTAAGCCGCAGTTTGCACCTCCGATTGTGCCGCTTGCGCCGGCGAAATTTACTGGATCGTTATACATCGTTACTGGCACGAGGGCTGCCCCTGAATGCGTTAGTTTCAGCAGTTCGCTGATCAACTCAACCGGCGCTTACGTTCAAACAGTGTCACCGAACGGCGCGGGAACGACAAGTGGAATGTTGGGTTACATGTTCTGGGCAGCAGAATGTCCCTCGTCGCGGCGCGTTTGTACAGTGCCTCCGAATTCCTGCGAGGGTGGCGTGGGAGTCGGCGCAGATACGTACAACATTCCGATACCGATGCCTCCGCTTCGTCAGAACTGAAATCAAGTGTTCAGATTGCGATATCTCTCGGGGAAGAGATGTATCGGTGCCAAAAGGTTGACGCGTGACTCAGAATCTGGCAAGGTATAGGCAAGTTGGACTGGAAATGTCCGGTCGGCGTTGGGCTCTTGGGAATTCCCGGGGGCCCTCCGCATTTATGGGAAGCACTTTAACCCCCATCCTTGAACTTGTCCCGAAGGACCTCGTCTGAATTTTTTCTCCAAAACGTCGTAAGCTCGATTGGGTTGGGCGGGCCTCATGGTTTTGATACCAATGGGCCGCGCGACAAGATCAGCGAGTTGCATTCCTGGTGCATTCGAAGCCTTGGGGGCCATTACAATTTCGAAGGGGAGGTGACGATTGTGAAAGTTGGCACCGTCGCAAATCCTTCGAAATTCAAGTTCAAGCTCGGCATCCTCTCGGGCGCCTCTACGTTCGACAACAACATGCGTAAGTTTATCTCCCTGACCTAGCCCCTCCAGATGTTTGAAAAGGCGCTCCAAGCCGAACTCCAAAGCAATTGAATAAGGATTTTCAGGGATATGATATTGCTGACCGAATGCAGACTTCCGGATTACAGTGGCGACTAATGTAAACGGTGCTGCTTCCATCAACAGATTTAAATCCTTCATAAAGTCTGCTCTTCGCGCCGCATTCAGGAGAAAGGAGTACTGTCCTTTTGGCTTTCTAATGTCATGTTCATGAAGCACCACCGCATCATGTCCCCAATGTTTGAATTTAAGTTGCTGCACAGCAGGACAGACTCTCTCCACGTATTCTTTCTTTCGAAAGATGCAGAAGGCCAAAACGAACATAGGGTACGTTTGATCGATTGGGATCATTCCATGGTCTCCGCTCTCGTCAACAAAAACTATGTAATCACTGAACATCATTACTACGGCTTCACGCGTTCTAAGTATTGTCTTATTCAACGACAGATTACACGCACTTCAAAGATAAAGACATACCAATATTTTGGACCACCTAGCAATCGCTTGGATTCACAAAACACACAGAACTTTTCCTCTGCTTTCTAAGTATTAGACCAGCAGTCTTCCCAGAGACATCGCGCACACCTTCATTCCGAAATATCGGAATGCCTACCACATTTTGGATATGAGGAGCACCACTATGAATCGAAAACTATTTCTTGTCGTCACCCTGATTCTGCTGCTTGCATCAACGTCAGTTATTGCACAGCAACTCGACGCTTCGCAGCGTTCGTATCAACAAGCTCGTCGCGTACTCGACGATGCAATCGAGGCCCACGGCGGACTCGAAGCACTGCGCGCTATCAAAGACTTCACTCTCAAAGAGAAAGGTAAACTTTATGCGCGCTATCAAAGCCCCGGCGCTGAACCTCCATACGCAGCCGGCACTTCCGAAGAAACACTCATCGTCGATAACGATCGGGGATTTGTCTTCGACGAGTTGAAGACTGCTAACGTCGGTTTCAACAACTGGAATCGAACTGTTATCAAAGGAACAGAAGGCCAAAACTACGATATGTGGTCCAAGACCGTTACACCGGTAGCGAACCCGTCTATAAACAATTTCCGCGGACAGATTCGTCGTCTTCCTCCGTTCGTACTGCTCGAGGCACTCGACCGCGCAGCGACTCTTCGTTGGGTCGGTGAAGATGAGATCGGAGGCAAGCGGCAAAAGGTAATCAGCGTCATTCGACCCGACAATCAACAGTTGACTCTTTCTTTCGATGCGCAGACGAAGTTGTTGACCGGCTACGGCTATCTCTACGCCGATCCGATCGCCGGCGACGCGGAAATAGCACAAACGTATTCGGGCTATCGCACGGTCGGTAAGCTGAAGCTTCCGAGTGCACGCGTGCTGTACAACTCAGGAGGACCGGTCCAGGAAGTTGAGTACACAGATCTACAAATCAACACGCGGCCGGCAGATAACGTGTTTCAAGGTCCGGATGGTTTTGAAAAACTTGCTGCGCCGCCGGCAACACCAGCGCCACCGACAGTCACCAAAGTCGCCGACGATGTTTACTTGTTAGAAGGACTGAATGGCGGCACACACAACGCTTTCTTCGTAGCCTTCAACGATTACGTGCTCGTCATCGAGGCTCCGGAGCAGATCATTTACAACGGTACTTCCACCACCGCGCTCAAGAAGATAAAAGAGACTGTTCCAGGCAAACCAATCAAGTATCTCGTGCTGACTCATCATCACTCCGATCACGCGGGCGGCTTTCGCGAGTACGTTGCAGAAGGCGCGACGATCGTGACCACAGCTACAACAAAGAGCGTTCTTGAAAAGGCAGCGGCGGTTGATTCGTCACTACTGCCGAACTCGTGGCCGCGTCAAAAGCTGACGATTGAAACCGTCGAGAATAAGAAGCGCGTCTTCCAGGATGACAAACACGTCGTGGAGTTGTACGACATTGGACCGAATCCGCACGCGAACGAGATCCTCGTTGCGTATCTGCCGAAAGAAAAGATCCTGTTCCAGGCAGACATGCTAAACGCAGCGCCTAACGGCACGATTCCGATCGCGCAAGACGTAACGCTCAGTTTCAGTGAGAAGCTGCAACAGTTGGGACTGGACGTGGAGAAGATCTACGCTGTGCACGGTCGCGCAGCAACACCACAGGAGTTGCGAACGTCAGTTGAAAAGCGGCGTGCTTCAGACCTGAAGATAGGAACAAACTAGTCAATCACCAGCCACAAAGAGGCACCGGAGATACACATGCAGCTACGGCGCGTGTGCTTTCTGTGCTTCTTTGCGGTCGGCGGCAAGTCCTTCAAGATATTGCTCGACGTGATGTGGACCAAGACTGTTGACATACGATAACGCCGCTTCGCGCGAGTCGAACGCCACGCGTTCGTAGAGCGCGCGGTCTGCCAATAAACTTCTCAGTGTCTCGGTCCAGGGCGTGATGTCCTGTTCGGGCACGACGGGTTGAACCTGATTCTCACTATCGAGCACGTAACGTTCGATCATGTTCACTGGTATAACGTAATCCACTCCGAGTTTAGTCTCAGGCAGTCCGCCGGCGTTGCTCGCCATCACCGGAATACCACGGAGCATTGCATCGCCAACTACTTGAGGAAAAGCCTCGCCCCACAAGGACGGCACTAACAGTACTTTCGTCTGTTTAAATAAGTCATCGAGATTGACGACTGGCTCAAGGAACGTGACATTTGGCAATTCCAGCAGCGCCGCACGATCTTGCGGAGTCGTGCCCCAAAACGGAACGGCCCCAAACTTCACTTCTGGCAAACTGCGCGCGAGCGGCAAGAAGATCGAGATGCCCTTGTAAGCGCACGGATTGACCATTGTGACGTAGCCGCTATCGAAATTGTGGAAGCGGGTGAATGGACCAGGGCCGTAAGAAGGAAGATAAAGTACTGTTGAATCGAGACCGCTCCAGCGCTTAATGTAGTCGCGCATGTAATTGCTGACTGTGATGATACCGCCGGTTCGGCGAAGCAGCGACCGCACATGCTCTTCTATGATGCCGGACGATTCGGTCGGCAGGTGAGTGATCGTACTTTGCACCAGCGGAACGACGCGTAAAGGTTCGCGCTCTTCAAGCGCAGTTGCAAGGAGCAGAATGCCGTGTTCGCAAACAATCGTCCAATCCGGATCAAAGGTTTGGAAGCATTCGAGCATCGGACGCCACTGGTCCTGTACATTCTCGGAAGCAAATATCTTGAGTCCATCCACCTCCAAAACGAACACGCCTTTGGTGCGTCCCGGTTTAAAACCTCGAGCCGTGATTTCCTGTGGGTCCTCGATTGAAACCGCCGCACAAGAGTGTCCTTTCTGCGCTAATCCCTGGATCAATTCTCGGTCAACTTTGGACGCGCCGCCAAGAGCAAAGTAGCTGTAGCTTTCGGCGAGTAAGATTTTCATCGAACTTGTTACCTCTCATTGAGACTTCCGGGCGGGAAGAGGACGTAGATCATAACGAAGGGTGCCGCGTTAGACAACAAGCAGCCACAATCCGTTAGTCTGTGGTTTAAAGTTCCAGTGCTCGCGCGCACGACTAATTCGACTTCTGAACTTCTGCCGTAACACAGTAGTGAAATGAAATTCGCACAAACGCCATTACTGGTGAACACTCATTTCGCGGAAGGAAAAACCGATGCCGAGACGCGATAACAATCAACAAGATCGACGCCGTGGACCGGGCGCAAAAACCATGGGAGGACCGGAAATTAGCCTGATAGTCGGCTATACAGTTCTCTTTATGATCTTCGTGATCTATTCGTTGGTCGCCTTCTGGCCCCCGACGCGATCCGACGAAGCGAAGAGCCGGCTGTGGCCTTCTCCGACGCCGACACCTACAGCAACTCCCACTCCTACCGCGACACCGACTCCTGCGGCTGGTGCTCCGCCACCCGCCGCTGGACGACCCGCTGGTCAGGCTGCAGCTCAAGCAACACCAACACCGACGCCCACGCCCACACCAACACCAACGCCGCCAGCAGCGGGAGGTTCGACATCCGCGGCTACTCCGACAAATGCAACTGGCACGGCTCCGGAATGCGGGGGCGCCAAGATCAGAGAAGGCTTTTGCATCGATGACAACGGTAAACCCAGAGAAGACGTCGGCGTCCTCAGGTATTTTGGTAGGTGCGACTGCGTTTATGACGAAGATCGACTTCTCGTCATCGTCTTACTATCGGGCGCGCTAGGCGCACTGGTCCACGGCTTACGTTCCCTCTCGTGGTACATCGGAAATCGCAAAGCGGTCGCAAGCTGGACTGCGATGTATCTCATGCTGCCATTTCTCGGCGCCGGACTCGCTGCCATTGCTTACTTCGTAATTCGCGGTGGCTTCTTTTCGACGACGGCCACAGTCAAAGACACAAGTCCCTTTGCTTTTGCTGCGCTGGCGACACTCGCCGGAATGTTCACCGAACCGACCGTGAACAAATTGCGAAAAATCGCGGTTTCGGTCCTCGAACCGCCGGAACAGGGAAAAGACCACGTTGGACCAGCGCCCAGAACTACGAAGCTTTCACCGATACGAGGTTCCACAACAGGTGGTGATACGGTCACCATCACGGGAAGAGACTTTTCCGCCGGAGTGAAAGTCACGTTTGATAACGTCGACGCTACGACCGTGTCGTCCACTGAGACTTCGATAACGGTAACAACGCCGCCTCATGATCCCGGCAAAGTGGATGTTGTCGTCATTAACGAGGACCAACAACAGCACGTGATCAAGGAGGGATTTGAATACGTCCCGCCCGGCGCTGGTGCTGGTGCGGGTGCTGGTGCGGGAGCAGGTGCAGGAGCTGCTGGTGCGGGAGCAGGTGCCGCCACCGGAGCCGCTGCGACCGGCGCCGCTGCAACTGATGAACAACAGGACGTCGATGCAATCGACGGCTGCGACGTAGACATCGTCGACGAAACACCAGACGAAGATCTCCCCATGGCGGAAGGAGGTGTGGCTTAACATGGCATTCTCATTGACGTGGTTACCCGAAGTGTTAAAAGCAGCCGGGCTGAAAGTGGCACTTGAGGAAGGTTGGGAGAATCGCGGCCATGGCGACGTGGGCC
Source organism: Pyrinomonadaceae bacterium (assembly GCA_035248565.1). Classification (GTDB taxonomy): domain Bacteria; phylum Acidobacteriota; class Blastocatellia; order Pyrinomonadales; family Pyrinomonadaceae; genus PSRF01. Next base: position 24,768 of record DATFHH010000171.1, read on the forward strand.
AAATCATGGGCGTGATCTGCCACCACACCGCCGGTCCTAAAAACGGCAATATGCCAAGCCTCGAAACCCTCAAGAACGGACGCAAAAAAAGTCCCGGCCAAAAAGCTCTCCCCGGACCTCTCGCTCAGCTCGGCCTGGCACGCGATGGTACTTTCATTGTGATTGCAGCCGGCCGAGCCATTCACGCCGGCATAGGTGAATTCAAAGGTGTAAAAACCGGCAACTCGAGCTTCATAGGTATTGAAGCTGAGAACACCGGCAAGCCGACCGATCTTCCCTGGCCGTCTGTACAACTCGACGCCTATCAACGTGGTGTTGCGGCTATCCTGAAAAAGCTGGGCAAGGACGAAACGTCTTGCTGTGGACACAAAGAATATGCACTACCCCACGGACGCAAGGTCGATCCGAGTCTAAACATGGGCGACTTTAGGACCGCCGTCGCCACAATCCTTAATGGCGCTGCGCCGCCGCCAACTTTGATTCCAGCAGTCGAGCCAAACCCGCCGGCCGGCACTCCAGCTCGGCCTACGCTCAGACGTGGCGCGCGTGGCGATCTGGTCAAAACCGTTCAGGCCAAGATCCGAATCGACGTGGACGGTAAGTTTGGTCCACGAACAGAAGCCGCCGTGCGTCAGTTTCAACGCGATCACGATCTAGTCCCGGATGGAATCGTTGGACCTAAGACCTGGCACGCACTCGATGCTGTCTAGGACGATATTGTAAGCCGCGAATAAGGCGGGTAGATCCGGATCGAATCCGCGTCATCCGCGGCTAGATTTTCACCATCACCACTCGCGTCCGCAACCTTTTCGAGGCGTTTACGCATCCGAGACGCGGACGACCGTCTCGCCCTCTCCCGCTTGCAAAAGCATTCGAGTCTTGCTAAACCTCGTCAACGAAATGCCCCCAAAAGGGAGAAGTATCATGAAGAATACATTTCGGCTTCTACTCTCCGTCCTGCTGTTGGTTTCAATCTCCACCCCGCTACTCGCCGACACGATTCGTTTGAAAGACGGAAGTGTGATCCGTGGTCAGGTGATCGGATTTAAAGACCAGCAATTCACGATTCTGATCGGTGGTAACGCGAGAGGCAGGCGCGGGCAGACCACCGTTTACGTCGAAGACGTTGAATCAATTGACTTCGACTCAAGCACAAACAATGCGGGCAGCGCACCGACGCTTGACGATTCGACCGCACGCAACAATCCACCCATAACACGGCCTTCGAGCCCAGTCACGCAACCTGACTCCACCGATTCTCGGACCGTCGATACACTGCCCGTGTCGTCTGCAACACCGACTTTCTTTACGATCAAAGTCGCAGTTAGAGCCGACAACGCAAACAACGGCTGGACGAATAGTGGTCTGGTAGTGCGAAAAGGTCAGCGGTTGCGCATTAGTGCTTCGGGTCGTGTTTCGCTGGGCCGAGGTCGATTTTCAACTCCGGGCGGCGTAGCGACGATTCAGGACGCAGACAAGTTGATGCGTAACGAGGCCACCGGCGCGCTGATCGCCGTAATCGGCGATGACAACGACGATTTTATCCTGATCGGACCGCGCAGAGAGTTTGTGGCGCAGCGCGATGGAGTCCTGTTCCTGGGTGTGAACGAGGGAGATCTGACGGACAACACGGGAAGCTACGATATCGTTATTGAGGCGGAAGCCAGCGGCCGTTAGTGGTAAACTTGTGTCAACTCCCCAGCATCAGACCACTAATGGGCATTTCCGATTGCCAATTGCCGAATGCCAATTGATGAGACGGATGTGTATAGCATCTGCCTTTGTTAATCGACAATTGCAAATCGGAAATCGGCAATAAACCAAGCCTGCCTCGTTTTTGTCCTTCGGGAGTCGAATTATGAGATTTAATCGTTCATATCCGCTTTTCGCCATTTTTCTTTCTTTGCTCCTTTTAGGAGCGACAGTCAGTCCTGGCTGGTCACAGTCTCGACGACAGCCACCAAGCAGCAACGAGAAGAAGAACAAGAGACCCAGCGAAACTCAGAAGCCGGGTCAAGAACCACTTCCGCCTGACCTGACCCCGACGAAGCCTCAGGATGTTGAAAAAGTCACCATCTCGACGCAGATCGTCAACATCGACGCCGTTGTTTATCACAAGAAAACGGGTCAGATCGTCTCCGATCTGAAGAAACCTAACTTCGCCATCTTTGCGGACGGGGTAAAACAGGAGATTACAAACTTCTCAACTCCGGAAGCGCCGATCACGGTGGCAATGGTGGTTGAGTACAGCAAATGGTCTGAACTGTTTGGTCTTTACGGCAGCAGAGGTTACGAGCCGGGCACCTACGAAGTGATCCGGCCGACTGCGATGTTTCTATCGCAGTTCATCAAACCGCCCGACGACTACGTTTCCGTGATCGCGTTTGACATTCGTCCAACGCCATTGACTGACTTCACTAACGATCCGAACCGTTTGCAGCAAGTAATCAGTCTGCTGCTGCGAAACACGCCGGCGTTTCGCGAGACGAATCTCTTCGACGCAATGAAATTCGTGCTCGTCGGTGGACGAGGCGATTCAGTGGTGCTCGAAGACAACAAGTCTGACAAATCAGATTACACTGGTTTGGCTGCAGTTCAGGGACGGCGTCGAGCGGTGATTCTGGTTGCATCCGGCATCGACACGTTCAGCAAGATCAATTACGACGACGCGCGGAAGATATTGCAGAACGCCGGCGTGCCGGTCTACATCATCGGCACTGCCAACATGTTTAAGAAACTGTACGGCGACCAATTGCCGGCCACTGACAGCATGTTGGGAATGCCTGGAAGAATGAGCTGGTTACAGGCTGACAATACGTTGCAGACGTTCGCAAAGGAAACTGGAGGCGCTTATTTTCCGGTGACGTTTGAAGGCGAGTTGCCGAAGGTGCTTGGCAGTATCAATGCTTTGCTGCGCAGTCAATACAGTCTTGCGTTCAATCCGGGCGACGTGCGCGATGGCAAGAGACACAAGCTACAGGTAAGAGTCGACGTCGATGGCGATGGGACTTACGACGACAAGGAGTTTATAGTCCAGGCCCGGCAATTCTACAACGCACCCAAACCCGACGGCTCGAAATAGACAGAGTTTTAGCCACAGATGACGCAGATAACGCGGATAGGAGATACTCTTATCCGCGTTATCTGCGTCATCTGTGGCTAAAGACTTCCGTAAATCCTCAACCGGTATTCATCATTGAACGAAACGATCTCCGCCTTCCGGCCGCAGAATCGTCTCGCTTCACGCAATAACGCAGGCAATCCACGCAACGTCAGTTTTAGACCATAAGCCGGGCTCGACAGCACCGCCGCCAACCGCGGATTCAAACGCTCAGGAATTCCATATCGAATGGCCCTCTGGGCGACCGGCGAGAATCCAACACTCCGTCGCGAATTCACAAACTCCAACGAGTGATCAAAAACATGCACACGACTCGGCAGATCTCTCAACGCGAGATCTCGATGCGCAAGCATGTTTGTGATCGCCTCAGCAACCACGCCACGGTGATAACTCGCCCGCGCCGGCACCGGCGACTCGTCTTCCAAATTCACAACTGTCGTCCTCGGTCGAACCTCAGACAAATCGCAGTAACGCCGAATAAAACGCGTCAGTCCTTCATAGATCGTCAAGAGATTTCCCGAGATCTTGACACGTTCGACAATCGGCGACTGCAAGGAATCTCCTGAAAATCTCGTCGCAGTAACTGAACCGCGCGGCAACAACTCAGGCATGCGATCGTCGCGACCAAACAACAACATTCCAGCCACTGTCGGAACAATCTCATGTCCATCGTTTGTCGCGAGGAGCAAATCGCGCTCGAGCACTTCAGCCGTCGGATAACCAACAACGGTTGCTTCTTCAAACGCGCCGCCTTCGAACTCGCGCAAGTAGCTCCACAAGTGGGCCTCGTCAACATCAGCAATCGTGGCGCCGAGTGCGGGCACGTCTTCATAGCGAAGCGGACGCGCTTCGTCGAGCAGCGAGGAGATCTCTTCACGCGACGCCTCGCGCTTCTCTGCTCCGATGCGCAGATAAAAGCGGCCATCGCGCGTGCGATAAGGACGCCTTTTGCTTTCAATATCCAATGCGACGATGCGCCGGCCGTTGTCGAGTGAAATACGATCGATGAATGGTACGAGTGGAGGTTGAACCTCCTCGCGACAGATCCTCACCAGGTCGTCTTGAACTTTTTCCGGATCGTCAACGCCTTCGACCCGCAACTGATCGTTTACGCCAAAGACAATCACGCCGCCGCCTGTATTAGCGAGGGCAACGATCTCCTGCGCAATCTTTTCCGTGTTCGAGAGTTTAACTTTTAGTTCGAGAAACGTGTCCTCGCCGCCGCGTATAAGCCGGAGTAGTTCGGTACGTGATGTTTGCGGCGCCGGTGTGGAGAGGATGTATTCCTGAAACGAACGCTCGGTGGTCGGTTCGTGGCGCTGGTTGCTGCGAAATCTTCTGCGAGCCATTTGTGTAGTGACGGGACTCTAAAAGTGTAACACAGTGAAAGCCATCCGCAGATTGCACCGATTCTTTTCTGTGGAAACTGTGGATCGTTTTATTCATCAGTGGGCTCGCGTACTGCTTCGAGAATCTCAATCTCACGTCTTTCCAATGTGCGGCCGTGGAGGTTGATAAAGACGGAATAGATTCCCAGTGAGACCATCGCGAAGACCATCAGTGTCAAATACTCATAAACAAGGTTCCGAGTGAAATAGCCGGTGATCGTAGCGAACACCGGCGGCATCGCAAAGACAATCACCATCGGAATCAGTAGCAGTCCCGCCATCCCTGACACATTCAACCGCTTTCCGAAGCGCATACGTTTTGGAAACCGAATCGAGAGCCAGTTGCCCAAGGTCCAGTTAAGCGCGGCAAAACAGATGAAGCTGAGGAGGACAAACAGAAGCTTCGGAAGCGTCAGATCCCGGAAAACAATCGTGTTCAGCGTCAACAGCACGATGGAAAAAACAAACGCAACAACCGTCAAAGCAATGTTCTTTCCGAGAAGTATCTTGCGCCGATCGAGCGGAGAGAGTATCAGTGTGCGCATTCCACCTTCTTCGAAAGCAAACAGATTGCATGAAAGACCGGCGAGGATCAGAAAGACGTATAGGATGCCTCCGGCGGCGAGCAGTCCGGAACCGTAGATTTCAAAATCGCTACCGGCGCCCGGTCTAGCGGTTCCAAATCTTCGAGTGTTAACGAAGCGAATGAGAATCAGAATCAGTGGCATCAACGCCATCATCCGCATTTGTGCGTTCCGCATCGCGTAGCGAAGTTCCTTCTCGACGACTGCCGAAAGCTCCGCTGATATCAATGGTAACTGCCAGCCGGTATAAGCAACGCCAGCGTCGCGCTCTACGGATGCTTTCTGTCGTTTTCGACCTTCGCGACCGAGAGCTGCACGACGCGCGATCCAGTACGTTGCAAAGATCAACGCAACGGCGTAAGCACTCAATGTTAAAAAGGTGAGTGCGTATGAGAGTTTGTCTTCCGCGTTATAGCCGATTAACAGAAAGGCCACGGCGCCCGGTGGCGTCCAGCGCAATGATCGGATCGAGTCCGCGTGTTTGAAAAGAAGTGGCGCGACTTGTCCTGCAGCCGCAGCACCTAAACCAGCGAGCGCGCCGATGAGTGCGATGATAGTCTCACCACGCGCGCGTTTGCGACGAACGAGCGAGCCAATCACTGTTGTGAGCCATTTCGATAACGCGACGCCGAACAGGATCGCCGGAATAGCCACGATTAGTGTTAACGAGAGATTGTCGGAGCCGAGGCCGGCTCCAATGCAGATCGCCAGCACTGCCGGCACTGCAAAGACTGAATGCAGCGTTGTCAGTTCACTGACGAAGTCGACCACAAACAGCTTGCGCAGCGTGATCGGATACATCAACAACTTACCCGCATCAAACTGCTTGTTGCCGCCGATGCTCAAAGGCACGGTGGCCCACATCAGATACAGAACACCAAAGATCGAAAAGAAGATGAATTCTGTTGATGATGTCGGAAAACCTTGCGCTGCGCGGCCGCGAAATGCCTGTCCGAAAGTGTTTGGTTGACTCAACGCGTATGCGACGATGCCGAGTATCAGTGACAACATTAACGACAACACCGTCGCGACCAGCATGCCGAGAATCGAGGCGACTTTGTTCACAACTGCTTTCGACGAGCGAAGCGAGTTGCGCAACAACCGCCATTTGAGCCAGATTAGTGTGAAAAGTTGAGACATCGATGACGATCCAAAATGCCTACGTCGGAGTCGGCTCCAATCTCGGTAATCGTGCCGGATACCTTTTGCTCGCGGTGCGTGGCATGCTCGACGCTGGTCTGGATGTTATTCGACTCTCGAGCATTTATGAAACCGAGCCGGTTGAATATGAAGCACAGCCGTATTTTCTAAATATGGTTGCCGAGCTGCGCGGCTCCACGCTTCCGACGCCCGACCAAACGCTCGCGCGTCTGTTGCGAATCGAATACTCGCTGGGACGTACGCGCGACGTGCGCATGGGACCACGCACGATCGATCTCGATCTACTACTCTTCAAAGATGAACTGAGGGACACGGAGTTTCTCACGCTTCCTCATCCGCGTCTTCAGTCGCGGCGCTTCGTCCTGGTTCCGCTGAACGAACTCGTCCCCAATCTCGTCCATCCAGTTCTTGACAAACCGGTTAGCGAATTGTTGGCGGAAGTCAAAGACCAATCGCGGGTTGTCCGCTGGACGCCAAAACCAGCCACAGATTAGGCGGATTGATTGTCTGATCTGTGGATACTATAATGACAACCACTTGTTACGGCTCGGGCAACATTTCCAAACTCCTCGTTCCACTGGCAATTCAATTGTCCACACATCGTGGTGTAAAGAGAGCTGAAAAATGCCATATCTGAAGCCAGAAAGACCGGAAAAGGTCAGTGCACCGTCTTTGCGATCCAGTAAACAACGTGGCGAACGGTTGGTTTGTCTGACAGCCTACGATTACCCAACGGCACGTCTCGTCGACGAAGCAGGTATCGACGTAATTCTCGTTGGTGACAGTCTCGGCAATGTCGTGCTCGGATACGGCAACACCGTGCCGGTGACGCTCGAAGAAATTCTGATTCATGTCAAGGCGGTTCGACGCGCAGTGCAACGCGCGTTGTTGGTGGCTGACATGCCTTATGGATCTTTTCACACGGGCGAGGATGAAGCAGTTAAGAATGCATTGATATTGGTGAAAGAAGGTGGTGCGGAGGCAATTAAACTCGAAGGCGGTCACAAACGCGTTCAGCTCGTGAAGCGTCTGGTCGACGAAGAGATCAGCGTCATGGGCCATATCGGCTTAACGCCGCAATCGATCAATCAGCTCGGCGCTTATCGCGTGCAAGGTAAGACAGCAAAGGCAGCGCAGCAGTTGATTGATGACGCAAAGGCGCTCGAAGATGCGGGAGCATTTGCAGTCGTGCTTGAAGTCGTACCTCGCGAGATCGCCAGACTGATAACTGAGAGCATCAGTATTCCGACGATCGGAATCGGTGCTGGGGTCCATTGCGACATTCAGGTGTTGGTCCTGCACGACATGCTTGGTCTATCGTTTGGCAAACAGGCGCGGTTCGTTCGGCCTTACGCTAATTTGCGCGACGTGATCACTGACGCAGTCAGCAGATACGCTGAGGACGTTAGAAACGGCACTTATCCATCAGAAGCAGAGTCGTACGCTTTACCCGCCGAAACTGCTGCGGAACTGGAGATCGGGATCCCATCGAGAGGCTCAAAAGTCGAGAAGTCTTAATTCCAACCTCAAACTATGGAGATCATCAACCGCCGTCAGCGCATGAGTTCCGTCGCGCGCAAAATACGCCGTGAACAGGACAAAACTGTCGGCCTCGTTCCGACGATGGGCGCGCTCCACGAAGGTCACCTGAGTTTGGTGCGTGAAGCGAGACGAATGTGCGACGTCGTGGTTGTTTCAGTGTTTGTGAATCCGACGCAGTTTGGTCCAGGTGAAGACTTCGAGCACTATCCGCGTGATCTAACCAAAGACACTGCGTTGTTGACTGACTACAACGTCGACTACATCTTCGCGCCAACAGTCGAAGAGATCTATCCGAAAGGATTTTCGACTTACGTCAACGTTGAAGGACTGTCGGACCAACTCGAGGGCGCGTCGCGCCCGGGCCACTTTCGCGGAGTGGCGACGGTCGTCACGATTTTGCTGAACACTGTCAGACCCGACTTTGCGTTTTTCGGACAGAAGGACGCGCAACAAGCGCTCGTTATTCGTCGTCTCGTTAAAGATCTGGCCTTTGATACGGAGATCGTTATTTTGCCGATTGTCCGTGAGGATTCAGGACTTGCGATTTCTTCGCGCAACCTTTATTTAACTTCAGAGGAACAAAAGTCGGCTACAGTGCTGCACAAGGCGTTGGTCCAGGCGAAGAGCGCTTACAAAGATGGCGAGCGAAATGCCAACCGGCTTGTTGACTTGATTCGATCCACTGTAGAGTCTGAGCCACGCGCACGCTTAGACTATGTAACTGTTGCTGATGCGGAGACGCTCGAAAAGATTGATAAGATTGATGAGCGGCCAACTATCATTGCGCTCGCGGCATACGTCGGTAAAACGCGACTGATCGACAATACGATTTTGAATAAAGTAAAGAAGAAAGACGGTGCCGGGCCACAGTAAGAAACACATCTCCTTCAAACTCAACGGCGAAAACGCCGAAGTCGCCTTCGCTCCGCACAAAACCCTGCTCGAAGTTCTGCGTGAGGATTTGAATCTCACCGGGACGAAACACGGTTGTGAGTTGGGCGAGTGTGGTACTTGTACGGTTTTAGTCGACGGTCGATCCGTACTTTCGTGTCTGATGCTCGGCCTTGAAGCCGAAGGTCGCGAAGTAAAAACGATCGAAGGAATGGCTGACGGCGCCGAGCTTCATCCGCTACAACAGACCTTTGCTGATCTGGGCGCGGCGCAGTGTGGTTACTGCTCGCCGGGGTTTTTGTTGGTTGCCGAGGAACTGTTGAAGAAGTCACCAAATCCATCGCGCGCGGAGATTCAGGAAGCATTATCCGGTAATCTCTGTCGTTGCACCGGCTACATCAAGATTTACGAAGCGGTGGAGCTTGCAGCCGCACGCATGCGCGGCGAAGAGATAGAATTACCCAAGGAAAGCATCTACGGTTTAGATTAGAAATCTGCGTAATCTGTGGATAAAAACGATTTCAAAGTTGTCGGCAAACCTTTTCGCAAAGTCGATGCGCGCGCGAAGTGTGTCGGTCAAACAAAATTTGCGGACGACATCGTTTTGCCGCGCATGTTGTTCTGCAAGATCCTGCGTTCGCATCATCCCCACGCACTGATCAAGAACATTGACGCGTCGAAAGCACTGGCGCTGCCTGGCGTGTTTGCTGTCATCACTGGAAAAGATCTGCCGATTCCCTACGGCATCTTGCCCGTCAGTCAGGACGAACATGCTCTCTGCATCGACAAAGTGCGTTTCATTGGAGATCCGGTTGCCGCGGTCGCAGCGATCGATGAAGACGCAGCGTTCGATGCGATGAACTTGATCGAAGTTGAATACGAGCCGCTGACGACGATCTCGAGTATCGATGAAGCGCTGCTGATCGACGAACCGCGGATTCACGATTACGGCGATGGCGGCAACATTCACAAGAAAGTCTCGCTTGAATTCGGAAACGTTGAAGATGGATTTGCCGAAGCAGATCTCGTGCGTGAGGACACGTTCTTCTACGAAGGCAATACGCATCTACCGATGGAGCAGCACGCGGCTGTCGCCCACTTTGATTCAGACGGGAAGATAACGCTGTGGAGTTCGACGCAAACACCGCATTACGTCCATCGCGCGCTCGCAAAAGTTCTCGGACTGCCGGCGAGTCATATTCGCGTCATTGCCACTCCGAACGGCGGCGCGTTTGGTGGTAAGAGCGATCCGTTCAATCATGAAGTCGTCGTTTGCAAGTTGTCGATGATCACCGGCCGGCCGGTGAAAGTCACGCTCACGCGCGAAGAAGTTTTTTACTGTCATCGCGGCCGCCATCCGGTGTTGATGCGGGTGAAGACTGGGGTGAAGAACGACGGCGCGATCACTGCGATGCACTTTCAGTCGTTTCTCGACGGTGGCGCGTATGGAAGTTACGGTGTGGCGAGCACGTTCTACACAGGCGCGCTTCAAACCGTCACCTACGACGTGCCATGTTACAAGTTTCAAGGACTCCGGGCGTTCACAAACAAACCGCCGTGTGGTCCAAAACGTGGACACGGAACGCCGCAGCCGCGTTACGCGTTGGAAGTCCACATCGACAAGATCGCCGAACAACTCGGAATGGATCCGGTCGAGATCCGGCGCAAACATCTCGTCGCTCCGAACACGGTGACGGCCAATTATCTGCGCGTCGGTAGCATGGGTTTGGGCCGTTCCATCGACAAGGTTGTCGACGGCTCACGCTGGAATGAACGTTTTTCCGGTTGGGACCAGAACAATCGCAGGCTGCCGTTTGGCAAAGGTATTGGCATCGCGTGCAGCTCCTACATCTGCGGCGCGGGCTTGCCAATCTACTGGAACAACATGCCGCAGTCGGGTGTGCAGCTTCGACTCGATAGACAAGGCGGCGTCTGCGTGATGTGCGGCTCGACCGATATCGGGCAGGGTTCTGATTCGATACTCGTCTATATAGTCGCCGAAGTTTTGGGTATCGATCCGTTCGACATTCGTGTCGTTACTGCTGATACAGATCTGACGCCGGTCGATCTCGGGAGTTATTCGAGTCGCGTCACGTTGATGACTGGAAACGCCGCGATTCAGGCTGCTGAACGAGCGCGCGAGTTGTTGGTGATGGCTGTGGCGGAGAAGCTCGGAGTTCCGATCGAGAACCTCTCGCTTGCGGAGCGACGCGTCTTTGATGTCGAAAATCCTGAGGTTGGAGTGACATTTGCCGAGGCCGTCGTGCTGGCAGAGTCGAAATTTGGCACGATCGGCACGGTTGGCTCTTACACGCCGCCACGATCGCCCGGTAAGTACAAAGGATCGGGAGTTGGACCATCGCCGGCTTACAGTTACTCGGCCGCAGTTGCCGAAGTGGATGTAAATCCCGATACGGGCATCGTGGTCGTCGAACGTGTTTGGATCGCGCACGACATTGGACGCTCGATCAATCCGGTGCTGGTGATGGGCCAGGTCGAGGGCAGTGTTTACATGGGACTCGGCGAGATCCTGATGGAGGAGATGGCGTATCGCGCGAACCGCAATGTCGTGCATAAGTTTCCGTCGATGTTGGAATACAAGAGTCCGACGACGTTGGAGATGTGTGACGTCAAGACCTACTTGATTGAAGATCCCGACCCGAATGGACCATATGGCGCCAAGGAGGTCGGGCAAGGACCGCTGCTGCCGGTGCCACCCGCCGTTGCGAATGCGGTCTATAACGCAGTTGGCGTGCGTATTGATGAAGTGCCGATCACGCCGGAGAAAGTGTTACGCGCGTTGAAAGACAAATCGCGCGGGCGGAGTGGACGTTTCGGACCTGCCTCGGTCCCAGCAGTCGACTGGCCCGAGCCGTTGCGAGTTTTGACACCTGCTGAAGGGGGCGACGGCAGTGAGCTGCCACGCGTCGCGGTGCACTCGTAATGTGTAAAACTAAGTAAAAGGCCTCTTGTCTTCTCAGTAGTAAAGGACGATGGAGAGAACGTGACCATCGAGATCTCAGAAGAGGATTACAAACGTGATTTGGCAGCAGGAGTCGATGAAGACGCTATTCTCAAACCCGGTCGCTATAAAATGAAACGCGGCGGCTTTTTAGCCAGACATCCAGAATTGAAGGCCAAAGAGAAGAAACGGGCGTAAACAGCCATGATGCGATTGCCCAAATTTGAGTACCGCACGCCGCGAACGATCGCGGAGGCGGTGAAGATCATGGCCGATGCTGGTCCAACGGGGCAGTTCGTCGCGGGCGGGACTGACTTGTATCCGAATATGAAGCGGCGGCAGCAGACGCCGAAGACAGTCATCTCGGTGATGCGTCTCGCGGAGCTGAACCAGATCACCGGCGATGGGCGCAGTGGTTTGCGCATCGGCGCCTCCGTAACACTGACTGACATCTGCGAACATCCAATCATCAATTGTGACTATCCCGTGGTCGCCAAAGCTGCGCACACTATCTCGACGCCGATTCTGCGCAACATGGGCACTATCGGCGGCAACCTGCTGCTCGACACACGTTGCAACTACTACGACCAGAACTACGAGTGGCGCAAGGGTATCAATTTTTGTTTGAAGAAAGACGGGGATATCTGCTGGGTCGCCCCGGGAAGCTCGAAATGTTGGGCCGTCCAATCGTCTGACTTAGTACCGGTGATGGTCGCGATCGGCGCGAAGTTGCGCTTCGCCTCGACACTCGGCGAACGCGTAATCGACGCTGCGGGTTTGTATAATGACGACGGCATCGACTACCTGCACAAACGTCCCGACGAACTTCTCGTCGACATTCAACTTCCACCAACGAACGGCTGGCGTGCGTCATATCAAAAACTGCGACGACGCGGCGCCTTTGATTTTCCGGTGTTAGGTGTCGCGACGTGGATCGAAACTGACAACAACCGCGTGAAAGACGCGCGCATCGTACTCGGCGGCATCGCGCCCGCACCGCTCGAGATCAAAGAAGCGGCTGCCGCGTTAATCGGAAAAGCATTCGACGACAAACAGATCGCGGCGGCTGCAGAGGCTGCGTACATCAAAGCTCGTCCACTCGACAACACAGACTTCGTCTATCAGTGGCGCAAACAGATGGCGCGACAGTACACTCTGCGCGCGCTAAGAGAACTTCAGGTTTAGAAAGCAGCGAGTTTCACGCAAAGGCGCAAAGACGCAAAGCCTATCTTGAAGGAAGTAGCCGCAATTCTCCTCGCTGCCGGCCAGTCGCGCCGTATGGGCGCTTTCAAACCGCTGCTGCCTTTTGGAAACAAAACAGTTATTGAATGCTGCATCGACTATTTGCAGCGAGGCGGCGTGGAAATAATCGTCGTGGTCCTGGGCCATCGTGCCGATGAGGTTCGACAAACGCTCAGGAACTTTCCCATCACTTTTGCTTTCAATCCTGATCCAAACAGCGAAATGGGTGCTTCCATTGCCGCCGGCGTTCGTGAGCTTCCAACCGCTACACAAGCTACTTTAATCGCCCTTTCAGACCATCCTGCAGTGCCCGCAAGTGTTGTCTCAACTCTTATACAAACATGGAAAGATGGCGTTCGCCTGGCGATCCCAACCTGGCAAAACCATGGCGGACATCCTGTCCTCGTAGACCTCAGCTTCAGACAGGAATTGCTCAATCTGAGTTCGACCGGCGGCTTAAAAGCACTCTTCGCAGCCCATCCCGAAGACCTCAAACGCGTGCCGGTTGACTCGCCTTTCATTGCCCGCGACATGGATACGTGGGATGATTACCAGGCCCTGCACAAAGAAGTCACCGGCGAACCAGCGCCTGAACAACGGTAGACCAACTAAACTCCGGATGTATTCATCTAATGCATTTAGTCGAGCCTCATTTGAAGCGTTCGGCGAAGGAGAAAAATGAGCCAGAAAAAGGCACAAACTGCGCATGTTCGTTGGAGTAGAAAACCGCTGGTGCTCGGGTTGATGATGCTGCTCGCGGGCCTCAGCGGTTTCGCGCAGAACCGCGCGAATCCAGCAGTTGACTTTTCACTGCGGTCTATTGACGGACAAACAGTTACTTCAGAGAGCCTGCGAGGTGAGGTGGTCGTGCTGGCGTTTGGCGCTTCGTGGCTACCGCTGTCGAGAACACAACTTCAAGGCGTCAGGAAACTAGCGGATGATTACAGCAACAAAGGCGTTGTGGTCTACTGGGTCAGCACCGAGTCGGACGATCCAAAGTCAAAGAATTTCGCCAGTGACGAACAACTGCGCGCCTTCTCACAAAAATATGGCTTGAAAGTCACTGTGCTGCGAGATCACGATGGTGTGATTTCGAAAAAGTTTGGTGTCGACCAACTTCCGTCGATCGTGATCCTCGACAAGGAAGGCAACATGTCGGGTGAACCAATTGGCGGGCTCGATCCCAATGGGAACCTGGCCGACCAACTCGCGCCCCGACTCAACAGACTTCTGTAACTGCTAAACTCCATCCACAGATTGCGCAGATTGATTGTAGAATCAGTGTATGGCATTTACGCTGATTAATCCGCAGTCGCTCGGGCCGCCGCGTGGATACTCGAACGGTGTTCTCGCTGACGCCGGCAAACTCCTCTTCATCGCCGGTCAAATCGCCACGAATGAAAATCAAAAGATCATCGGCGACGACTTCGTCGAGCAGTTCGACAAAGCGCTGGCAAACGTAATAACGGTTTTGCGAGCGGCTGGAGGCACGCCAGACAACATCGTGCGACTCGTGATCTATGTCACCAGCAAGTTAGAGTATCGCGAGCGCACGAAAGAAGTCGGCGAGCATTATCGAAAGCACATGGGCAAGCATTTTCCAGCGATGGTCCTGGTCGAGGTTGCAGGACTGCTCGACGACGCGGCTAAAGTTGAAATCGAAGGCATGGCAGTCTTACCGGCATGAAACAACCAACCACGTTTCTTTACGAACAGGACCAGCTCGGCATTGCAACAATCACGCTCAATCGTCCCGAGCGGTTGAACGCCCTCACGTTTGAAGTCTATCGCGAATTGACTGACACGTTTGCTTCTTTGCGCGAGGAAAGTGACGTCCGCGTGGTGGTGATCACGGGTGCAGGAAAAGCGTTCTGCTCGGGCGGTGACGTGCACGACATCATCGGCGAGTTGTTCAGTCGAGACATGCAAGGCTTGCTGGACTTCACGCGCCTGACGTGTGAGCTTATTCAGAACATCCGTGCACTGCCGAAACCCGTTATCGCGAGCTTGAACGGAACGACTGCCGGCGCAGGTGCATGCATCGCGCTGGCTTCAGACATTCGTATCGCGAGCGAAGACGCGCGAATAGCTTTTTTGTTTGTGAAGGTTGGACTGGCGGGCACTGACATGGCGGCGTCGTATCTCCTGCCGCGCATCGTGGGTCTTTCAAAAGCGACAGAGATTCTTTTTACGGGTGACTTTGTCAGTGCCACAGAAGCTGAACGTATCGGATTCTACAATCGCGTCGTGCCTGCTGATGACTTAGTAAAAGCGACGAGAGATTTCGCCGAGCGATTGGCGCATGGACCAGCGTTCGCACTGGGCAAGACGAAAGAGATGCTCAATCGCGAGTTGGATATGGACCTGCAAACAGCGCTTGAAAGCGAAGCTCAGGCCCAGGCGATCTGCATGCAGCATCCGGATTATCGCGAAGCGTACGAGGCGTTTGTCGGCAAACGCGCCGCGAAGTTTAAATAGATCGTCTTTAGCCACAAAGAAGCACAAAAAAGCATAGATGGATCATCTCATTGCTCAACTTCCGTTTTTTACGGCCGAACACCTTAATTTAGCTGCTGGTGTCGCGCAGTTCGCCGCGCAGGAGGTAGAGCCACGTGCGGCATCAGAAGCAGACGTTGACGATACTGCGCGATTGTTTGTGAATCTCCTGGCCCAGGCTGGACTTCTTCAATACGCGGTAGCAGAGTCGAAGATTGACGTTCGTTCTCTCTGTTTGATTCGCGAAGAACTCGCTTACTCTTCCGCGCTCGCGGATCTTGCGTTCGTGATGCAAGGCCTTGGTACTTACGCAATCGCTAAAGCTGCGCCTGACCACGTGCGCGACTTCTGGCTCTCTCGTGCAGCTAGTGGAAAGGCAATCGCTGCATTCGCGCTGACCGAACCCGAAGCTGGATCCGACGTTGCCGCCATCCAAACTACAGCGCGACGCGACGGTGAAACATATGTCATCAATGGTCGTAAGCGCTTCATCTCAAACGCCGGTATCGCTGATTTCTACACAGTCTTCGCCAAAAGAGGAACTCGTGAAGACGGTCGCGCTGTCCTCTCCGCGTTTGTTGTCGGTTCGAAGATGCAGGGATTCAGTGTAATCGAACGGACTTCCTTGCTTGCGCCACATCCGATTGGCGAGATTGCATTCAACGACTGTCGCGTGCCTGCCGAAGATATGGTTGGCAATGAAGGCGACGGTTTCAAATTAGCGATGGAAACGATGGACACGTTTCGCGCGAGCGTGGGCGCCGCTGCCTGTGGCATGGCTCGGCGTGCGCTTGATGAGGCAGTGCGCTATTCATCGCAGCGAAAACAGTTCGGACGCTTGCTCGCCGAACATCAACTGGTCCAGGCAAAACTCGCGGAGATGATTACCGAGTTGGACGCGGCGCGCATGCTCGTCTATCGTGCCGCATATGCGAGAGACACAGCGAGCGGCAAGTTCACGCGTGAAGCGAGTGAGGCAAAACTATTTGCGACTGAAGCTGCGGGAAGGATTATCGATAACGCAGTTCAGATCCACGGCGGCGCAGGACTGATTAGTGGTAGTGTTGTCGAGCGGCTATATCGAGACGTCCGCGCCCTCCGCATCTATGAAGGCACCTCCGAAATACAAAAACTCGTAATCGCCGGCGCGCTGCTGAAGGAGTCGTAACAAACCCATCCACAGATTACACCGATTCATTTGTCAATCTGTGTAATCTGTGGATTGTCTTATGCGTAACATGAAAATAACTATTATCGGTGGTGGGCCGGCGGGGTTGTATTTTGCGATCTTGATGAAGAAGATCGATGCGGCGCATCGAATCAGGATCTATGAACGCAATGGGCCAGACGATACGTTTGGATGGGGAGTTGTCTTCTCCGGAAAGACGCTCGCCAAACTACGTGCTGCCGACGAAGAATCGCACACCGAAATCACGCGGGGATTCGAAGCTTGGGACAATGTCGACGTGGTCCATCGAAACGAGAAAATCTCGATTCACGGTAACAGCTTTTCGGGAATCGCACGTCTTCAGTTACTGAAAATTCTCCAACGACGCGCCGAGCAACTAGGTGTCGAGATCCAGTTTCGCACAGAAGTTCAGGATATCCATTCACTGCGTAACGATTGCGCCCTGTTGCTGGGCGCTGACGGGGTCAATAGCACCGTCCGGCTCCAGTATTCAGATCGTTTGCAGCCCCAGCTCGACGTCCGCACAAATCGCTACATCTGGTATGGAACGAATCAACTATTCCACGGTCTCACACTTACCTTTCGCGAAAACGATGCGGGCGTTTTTGCGGCGCACTCGTACAAATTCAATCGCACTACCAGCACTTTTATTGCCGAGTGTGATCCGCAGACGTGGGACAATGCGGGCTTTGCGCATATGACTGATGAAGAAGCTCGCACGTATCTTGGCGAGGTTTTCTCCACCGATCTCCATGGACATCAGTTGCTGTCAAACAATTCAAAGTGGATCAACTTCGTACTGGTGAAAAACAAGCACTGGTCGTTTGAGAATGTCGCATTGATTGGCGACGCGCTACACACCGCGCACTTCTCCATCGGCTCAGGAACCAAGCTCGCGATGGAAGATGCGATCGTGCTGGCTGAGTGTTTCCTGGAACAGACCGACGTTCGTGAGGCGCTGGCACAGTTCGAGATGAAACGTCGACCGGTAATTGAAGACTATCAGGCAGCGGCGTTTGAAAGCATGGTCTGGTTTGAGAACGCGCGGCGGTACATGCATTTGAGCCCGATGGAATTGGCGCTCAAACTGATGACTCGCAGCGGGCGGGTTAGTTACGAGGATCTAAAGCGCCGCGACCCACACTTTATTAAACGATATGAATCCGCCTAATCCGCGTCATCCGCGGCTAACCAACGTGGTGGTTCCAAGCGCCGTCGGCCCTCATCAACGGTTTCAATTCCTGGTTCATCGAGATCGACTCGATCCCACAACTTGCACGTGACCGGCCGGTGCGCCTGGTCCAATGCTTCACAATAATTCGTATATGTACAGCGGCGCACTTCATCGCCGCGTCCGAGTCGTACCTTCACAAACCAATCGGGATCGGCAAGCGCCTGCCGCGCCATGCCCACAATGTCAGCGTGCCCTTTGCGCAAAATCTCTTCGGCTTGCTCGAACGTCGATAGGCCTCCGGTTGCTACTACAGGTGTCGTAAATCCGGCCTTGTTCACTGCTGCTTTGATGGCCGCGACAAGCGGCACGCTACGTCCGAATGGACCAATCTCGTCCGACAACACCGTCGGCATGCACTCATATCCGCTCTGGCCCGTGTAGGGATAAACAGCCTGGCCCACCTTCGGCTGTTGCGCATCTTCAAACTTGCCACCCTTCGACAGCGACAAAAAATCGAAACCAGCCGCAGCGAACTCACGAGCGTAGAAGATCGCATCTTCGACTCGACTGCCACCCTCGATCACTTCATCTGCCAAAAAGCGCACGCCTACGACGTAATCATCTCCGACACGATTTCGCACCTCTCGATAGACTTCAAGCGGCAAGCGCACACGATTCTCTCGCGATCCTCCATATCCATCAGCGCGATCGTTCTGCGCACTCAAAAATCCGGCCATGGTATAAGCATGTGCGTAGTGAAGCTCAACTCCATCAAACCCAGCTTCGCGCGCGCGAGTCGCGGCAGCCGCAAAGATCGGCGGCAGCTCGCGTGGTAGCTCACGAATGTGCTTCAAGTGCATGTCAGTCACGCGCTCTCGATAACCAAAATTCAAAGCCTCACGCTCGCGCGGTCTAAGCACTGCTTCAATTACTTCATCACTCGCATTCTGCAAAAAGTCGCGCACCTGACTGTCCGATGCTGTCAGCCACACAGACTGACTTGTGATCCCCACCAACGCCCGACGGTGATAATCGTCAAGCTGAAGAAACCGTTGAAAATACTTCGCCCTTTCCGGACGGCGCTTCACCCTCAGAAAGTCGATGATCTGAATAAACAGCAGCGTCTGACCTTCGCTCGCCTCTCGCACCACTTCGACGAGCTTGCGCAAACCCGGAATAAAACGATCGTCGCCGATGCGCAGTAAAGGACCACTCGGAATATCGCGCACGCCCGTCGCTTCCACCACGAGCACACCCGGCCGTCCTTCAGCAAAACGACGATACCAGTCCAGGTTTCGCTGCGTGACAAAGCCATCCTCAGTCGCGCGCCAGGGCACCATCGCCGGGACCCACGTGCGGCTACGCGCTTCACGACTACCAATTCGGATTGGGCTAAAAAGTCTCGAGCGGGCGGCGTCTTCAGCGGTTGGCCAATGAGTCTCAGGTATCTGATGCCGGATAGGATTCGCGAATTTCCACATACGCTCGATCCACAGATTACACGGATTACACTGATATGAGTAATCTGTTACATTAATCGGCAGTAGGAGGACTGTTCGTTGTCTGACGATTTACTGAAGTGGCGCAGTGAGTTTCCCATTCTCGATAAGACTGTCTACCTGATTTCGCACAGCCTCGGCGCGATGCCGAAAGCCACGTACGAACGGCTGCATGATTACGCAGAAACATGGGCGACGCGTGGCGTGCGGGCCTGGGCCGAAGGATGGTGGGACATGCCTGTCACAGTTGGTGATGACGTGGCTCGCATCATCGGCGCCGATCCGGGCACAGTCGTCATGCATCAGAATGTTTCGATTTGCCAATCGCTCGTGCTCTCATGTCTCGAGCCGACGCCTCAGCGGAACAAGATCGTTTACTCCGAGCTTAACTTCCCTTCGGTTATGTACGTCTACGAGGCCCACGCTCGCGACGGAGAGTTGAGAATCGAAACAGTCAAATCTGACGATGGCATCACCGTCCCTCTGGAACGAATGCTGGCGGCGATTGATGAAACTACATTGCTCGTTCCCTTCTCACATGTTCTCTTCAAGAGCGCATTCCTGCAGGATGCGAAGGCAATCATCGACAGAGCGCACGAAGTGGGTGCGATGGTCGTGCTCGACACTTATCAATCAGCCGGCACGGTTCCGTTCAGCGTGAAAGAATTGAACGCAGACTTCGCCACTGGCGGATCGGTGAAGTGGCTCTGTGGTGGACCAGGCGCGGGTTACTTGTACGTCAGACCTGATCTGCAAGCCAAACTGGAACCGAAAACAACCGGCTGGATGGCCCACGAAGCGCCGTTCGCGTTCGACACTGAGCTGCGCTACGCGTCAAATATCGCTCGCTTCCTGCACGGTTCACCGGCGATTCCCGCGTTGTATGCAGCGCAATCAGGCTATCGCATCATCAACGAAATCGGCGTCGATCGCATTCGCGCGAAGAGTGTGCGCCAAACAAATTACCTGATCGCGCTCGCCGAAGAAGCGGGCTTCACGGTGACGAGTCCGAAAGATGCGAATCAACGCGGCGGAACGGTGACCATCGCGCACGAACACGCAGCCGCCGTCGCAAAGGAGTTGATTCGTCGCGAGTTTATTATCGACTACAGACCGGGCGCTGGCATTCGCATGTCCCCACACTTCTACACGACTGACGAAGAGTTGGAACTCGCGATCAAAGAGATGAAGAGGATCTCTGAGTCAGAGAGTTATCGAGAACATGAAGCTGCGGGGGCAGCGTTTTAGGCCAAAAAAAGGCACAAAGAAAAAGCTCAAGGCATGCCCAACAAGTACGGCGACAATCCACCTCTTTCTTACAACAAATATCTGCGCGTCCAGGATCTGCTCAATCTTCAGGATTGTCTTTCGTCTCCAGCTCACCACGATGAACTTCTGTTTATAACGGTTCATCAGGCCTACGAACTCTGGTTCAAACAGATCCTGCACGAGCTCGATGCTGCAATTACGTTTCTTGAGGAAGATCGCCTTCCAGCCGCAACGCGAGCTTTGAAACGCGTCGTCGAAATCGAGAAGTTGTTGTTGAATCAGATCCACATCCTCGAAACGATGACGCCGATCAGTTTTCTCGCATTTCGAGATCAACTCAATCCGGCCAGTGGTTTTCAGTCGATGCAGTTTCGCGAGATCGAATTCTCTTCGGGCTTGAAGGACAAAGATATTCTTAGCGAATTCGAAAGCGACGAGTTCGCCTACGAACGCCTCAAAACGCGAATGGCGAGTCCATCACTGGCAGACTGTTTTTATCGCGTGCTCGAACGTCGTGGTCTAAAAGTATCTGACGGCGAGCGAACCCAAGCCGTGCTCGAGGTACTCACGCATTTCGAACAGCGCTACGAAGAGTTTCAACTCGCGGAAGCGCTGCTCGAACACGATGAATACTTCTCGCTATGGCGCTCGCATCACATCAAGATGGTCGAACGCATGGTCGGAGCTAAGCGCGGCACCGGTGGATCGGAAGGCATCGGTTATCTCAAAACTACGCTCGACAAAAAATTCTTTCCGGAAATTTGGGAAGCACGCACCCATCTCGACGTTACTCACGGCGAAGGTGGCTGTCCATTCGCACACTGATTTTGGCGTCGCCTTGGAGTGCGGCGGCCTGGCGCCGCTTTCACCTCGACACAGCCCGATCGATAACAAAGCGGCGCCAGGCCGCCGCACTCCAAGGCGACACCGCACATAATGGTAATGGAAAAAGAGAGAAGATCTGCGCCACGTGCGAGAGTCAACTTGCCGGCTCGTTGGCAAGGCACCCTCTCGCGCGAGAATGCCACTATTACGGATCTGAGTCGTAACGGTTGCTTCGTGCTGACTGGTGGGAAAGTTGAAGTGAAAGAGTTGGTGTGGTTGGAGATTAGTCTTCCAAACCAGCAGCCAGTCACTTTGTGGGCGGAAGTCGTTAATGAAGCGCCGGAGATCGGGTTTGCGGTGCGATTCAATGCAGGTAGTCCTGAAGACGAAGCGGCGCTCGCGAAGTATTTGGAAGGCGTGTTTCGGGGGAAAACGTAGCCACAAAAAGGCACAAGAGATACAAAAAATGCTGCCTTCGTTCCCGGAACACTTTAATATGGCCGACTATTTCCTCTATCACAATCTGGAGGAGGGTCGGGAAAACAAAGTCTGTCTGTATTTTGAGAATCAGAAATGGACCTACGGTGACGTCGCACGTCTCTCGAATCAAACCGGCAATGCGCTGCGCGGGTTTGGACTCGACATTGAAGATCGCGTGCTGATCGTGCTGCCCGACTGTCCGGAGTTCGTTTGGACTTGGTTCGGATCGGCGCGCATTGGAGCAGTAATCACAATGGTCAATCCGTTGTTGCCTGCTGCGGATTACGAGTACTACCTTGACTATACACGCGCGCGAGTCGCAGTTGTTCATGAGTCACTGCTGGACACGTTTGCGCAAGCGGCTGCAAGCGCTCGCTACTTGCGCAGCGTTCTGGTTGTCGGCAAAGAAGCTGAACTTCCACAAAACACAAACACGCGCTGGGCGAGCTTCGACAAGACAGTGCAGGAGATGCCGACACAGTGTTCAGCCGCCGATACTCGCCGCGACGATATAGCGATCTGGCTCTTCACTTCCGGCTCAACCGGCCATCCCAAAGGCGCGGTCCATCTGCAACACGATCTCCCGTACAACACGGAAGTGTTTGCAAAAGCGACCATGGGCGTTAACGCGGACGACCTGGCCGTCTCAGTTCCCAAGCTGTTCTTCGGTTACGCTACCGGCACCAATCTCCTTTTCCCGTTTGCGGTTGGCGGAGCAACAGCGCTCTTCGCCGAGCGATCGACGGCGGAAAAGATGTTTGAAGTAATTAAGCGTTATCGCCCGACAATCCTCACGACTGTGCCGACAATGATCAATTCGATGCTGAACGTCGTCGGCGCTTCACGCGAGGATCTCTCGAGTGTCCGTTTCTGCTATTCGGCGGGCGAGGCGTTGCCGAAAGAACTTTACGAACGTTGGATGAATGCGTTCGAAGTCGACATCTGCGACGGCATCGGATCCGCTGAGATGTTTCACATTTACATCACCAATCGTCCAGGCGACATCAAGCCTGGAAGTCTTGGACGCATCGTGACTGGCTACGAAGCGAAGATCGTCGATGCTGAAGGCAACGAGGTTGCCACGGGTGAGATGGGAACACTACGAATCAAAGGCGACTCCGCCGCGCTCTGTTACTGGAACGCACACGAGAAGTCGAAAGAAACTTTTGCAGGTGACTGGTGCACTTCCGGCGATCAATTTCACATCGATGAAAATGGTTATTACTGGTATCACGGGCGCACTGACGACATGTTGAAAGTCTCGGGTGTCTACGTCGCACCGGCCGAGATCGAGAATTGTTTACTGCAACACGAGGCAGTGTTGGAGTGTGCGGTCGTCGGTCATGAGAGCGATGGTTTAGTTAAACCGAAGGCTTTTGTCGTGTTGCGAAAAGGATTCGCGGGTGAGGATCAGCTTGCGGAAGAGATCAAACAATTCGTGAAGGACCACATCGCGATCTACAAATACCCGCGCTGGGTGGAATTCGTCGACTCACTTCCTAAAAACGATCGCGGCAAGATCGATCGTAAGAAACTAAAGAACTAATGCGCGTTATCCGCGTCATCTGCGGCGCTCTAGATCGTAATCGCGCAGGCGACGATAGAGTGTCGAAGGTGAGATGCCGAGGATCTCAGCGGTCTTGCCGCGATGCCAGCCAGTTTGCTCGAGTGCCGCGAGGATCTGCTGTCGCTCGACTTCTCGCAACGATCCCGACGCTGTCGCAACCGGCGCAGGCGCTGTCGTATCACCCGTTGCTGGAACAACGCCCGGCGTCACAGGCGCAGCAACCGCAGGCCTTGTAACCTCAGGCGGCAGTTCCGAGATCGTAATCCGGCCATTATTAGAAAGGATCACTGCGCGCTCTAAACAGTTCTTCAACTGCCTCACATTGCCCGGCCAACTATACAATCGCAATGCAGTCATAGCGTCTTCGGTCAACTCCGGCGGATGCGTACCGGCGACCTGCTTGAGTAGATAACGCGTGAGCGGCTCGATGTCTTCAGGCCGCTCGCGTAAAGGCGCGAGACTGATCTGAAAACCATTGATTCGGTAAAGCAGATCCGCTCTAAACGTACCGTCATTAACAACTGTATCGAGGTTCCTGTTAGTCGCAGCCACGATCCTGACGTTGACTTCAACTTTTCTCACGCCGCCAACTCTGAAGAACGTGCGCGTCTCGATCGCGCGCAACAGTTTCGCTTGCAACTGCGCCGGCAACTCAGTTACTTCGTCAAGAAAAAGCGTGCCACTATCTGCGAGTTCAATTAACCCGAGCTTTCTGCCCTTAGCGCCCGAGAACGCTCCCGCTTCGTAACCAAACAACTCCGACTCCAGCAATGACTCTTGAAACGCAGCACAGTTCAAATCAACAAACGAAGCATCAGAACGATTTGACAAACGATGAATCGCATGGGCCACCAACTCTTTACCTGTCCCCGACTCGCCAGTGATCAGCACCGATGCTTCCGAAGGAGCGACTCGCTCGATCAACCGGATTGCCTCTTTCATTACTTCCGAAACAGAAACGATCTCAGGCAATGCTGACTGACGCGCGAGCTGTTCGCGCAGCCGCGTGTTGTCGACTCGTAGTCGTCGTTTGTCCGCAGCCTGCTTAACTCGAACGTCGAGCTCAGTGATGCTGTAAGGCTTAGTGAGGTAATCGTAAGCACCGAGTTTCATCGCCTCGACCGCGGTCTCAACTGTGGCCTGGCCCGTCAACATGATCACTTCCGGCGGATTGGGGCGTTGATGAACGCGGCGCAGCAATTCCATGCCGTCGATGCGCGGCATGTTGATGTCACACAACAACACGTCGACGTTGCTCTCTTCAAGACGTCGCAACGCAGCCTCGCCATCGGGCGCCGCCTGCACGCGGTAACCCAACCGCTCCAACTCTTTTTGCAAGACGAGCCGAAGATTGGCCTCGTCTTCTGCGATCAGAATTCGTGCCGGCTGTTGCTCGCTCAAACCATCTGTTCCTCGTTTAGTGTGACTGCGGAAAGGGTGATCGTAAAAGTGGTGCCTACTCCCACGGTCGACTGCACGTCAAGGGAGCCGCCGTGCTCCGTTAAGATACCATAACACACGGCCAGTCCAAGCCCTGTTCCTCGTCCAATTTCTTTTGTGGTGAAGAAAGGTTCGAAGATCTTGGGCAGGTTCTCGGGCGTAATTCCAACACCAGTATCCCTAACTTCAACGATGACCTTATCGGCCTCGTTACGTGCGACGATAGTCAACGCGCCACTCTCGCCCATCGCGTCTAGCGCGTTTGTCGCCAGCGCGATTATCGCTTGCTGCAACTGACCGGGGTCTCCGGAAACAAACTGCAAATCTTCCGCAATCTCAACATTGAACTGCACGGTTGGACTGCGCTTCTGGTGTGACAGCAGACGCACTGCTGATTGAATCACGTCTGCGAGATTGATCGTCACACGAGCGGAGTTTCTCGTGCGACTGAAATCGAGCAGGCCCATCGTGATGCTCTTGCAACGAAACGCCTCGCTGCGAATCAGGCCGAGATACTCGCGCAGATCGTCAAGAGCAGATGAGCCATCGAATTCGCCCTCATTAACGCGCGCTTCGAGCGATTCGGCGCAAGCGGAGATCGTCGCCAATGGATTGTTGATTTCGTGCACGACTCCCGCAGCGAGCCGTCCGACCGCGGCGAGTTTCTCAGCACGAGCAATGGCGCGATTTGCTTCGACTCGATCGGTAACTTCTTCGCCGACAGTGATGACATGCGTCACTTGTCCGGTGTTGTCGGCCCACATTGGAATCTTGCTGATGACCCAGTGCCGGATGTCGCCTTTTGGCGACGGAGTCTCCTGGTCTATGCGTTCGATCTCGCCACTCTCGAAGACGCGAGAAAATTCCTCTTCAAGTACCTCGCGTGGTTGCCTCGTCAACACTTCGAAAACGTTCTTGCCGAGCACTGAACCGCGCGGAATGCCGAGCTCGCCGAGTTCACGGTTGCGGTTCCATGCAACCACGCGATAATCACGGTCGATCGCATAAAGCGACAGCGGCAAGCTGTCTACAATCGCCTCGATGAATCTCTTCTGCGCTTCGCTCTCGGCCGTGCGTTTCTCAACTTCTCTCGCAAGACTCAGCGACGTGTCGCGCGCGGCTTGGTAGAGCGAGCAGATGTGGGCAGCAAGCGAAGTCTGCTGCGCCGCAGCTTCAATCAAACGTCTTTCAGTCTCGCCACACTCTTCGCGTCGATCGAACGCCACAATCAGCGCGCCTTTAGCACGACCCGCAAAGCGGAATGGTGAGACGTACTCGGCGACGTGAATGTCATCGCGAAGGAGAAACGCGTTCTGTTCGGTGATCAGCAAAGAGTTGGCAGACTCTGCCGAGCGCAGCCACTCTTGCAGCGCGTCGCTGTTCAGCAAGGAAGGAGCATCAGCCGATCCTTCACGATCGAAGATGCACAGCGCGTGTTTGTCTCGACCGACCGTCACATACGCCGCGCAAAGCGAGGCATCGAGCGCTTCATAAGTCGCACCGGCCACACGTCTTACTAGTTGCTCAGGTTCGAGCGCGCGTAACAGTCCGCGACCGATGTCAGAAAGAAATCTGAGCTCGCGATTGCTGCCAATCAGCGCCCACTCACGTTGCGACGTGCGCACGTGAAGACTGACGCGCGACAGCAGTTCGCCGGGCGTCGAGGGTTTGGTGATGTAGTCGTCCGCGCCGGCAGTGAATGCCTGTACCTTGCGGTTTTCGTCGTCGCTTTCGGAAAGCGCGATGATGGGTAACTTGCTGGTGGTCGGTTGTGCGCGAAGCAGTTTGCAAAGTGCGAGACCATCGACGCCAGGCATCTCCAGGTCAAGCGCGACCAAGTCGCAACGCACACCCTTCAGTACACGCAGGGCTGACGCCGCTTCAGTGGCCGTCACTACACGATACTGCGCAGTCTCGAAGATCTGGCGCAGCCTATCGCGGGCGGCAGCATCATCATCGACTATTAAGAGTGTTGCGCTTTGATTTTCGGCGGGAGCAACCATGCTTTCAACCAATTCGATTGAAAGCGATGAGTGAGGAATATGTCAAGAATTTTAGCCGATCAGAACGGCCTGCTCCGTGTTAATTCGCGCTGATCTGTGGCTGGATTTGGTCCGATACATTTCGCGATCAGCCTGGATTACGAGTTGATCCAGCGTCTCTCCATTAACGCCAAAGGTAGCCGTGCCGACGCTGATCCCGACGCTGGCAAAGCGGTTCTTGCCAACCGAAAGCGAGAACTTCGATACGGCGCTCTCGATACGCGCGCAAAGCTCTTCAACCTGCGCGCCGACGACTTCCTGCACCAACGCCACAAACTCATCACCACCATAGCGCGCGAGAAAATCGTACTCGCGTAGCTGACTGTGAATGATGTGGCCCACCTCGCGCAGCATCTTGTCGCCCACTTTGTGACCGTAAGTATCGTTCACGTCCTTAAACTCATCGAGGTCCATCATGACGACCTGAAAACTTCGGTCGGTGCGCCGCGCGCGTGCCGCCTCTTCTTCAAAACGCAGTGCAAGGTAACGCGCATTTGGCAAGCTCGTTAGTGGATCAGTCAGCGCATTCGACTCCGCTTCCGCATGCTGGATTGCATTTCCTAACGCGTCAGAGGCAAGACGTGTGACTGTCTCCAGCAGTCGCATGTGATCGTCGCTGTATTGTTCGAGTTCGCTCGAATAGACCGATAGCGCGCCGAGCAAAACGTCGTCCTTAAACAGCGGCAACGCAGCCATTGAACGATACTTAATTCCCGCTTCCGGGTTGATATCGGTGAAGTCAAGACTCGGATGAAGTTGATTTATATGCCTGCGATTCGCCAGTGCAAAGCCGGTGACACCGTCGCCTGGTGCAATAGCCCTGCCAGCGAGCTTCTGCGCGTTCTTGCCTACCACGTGACGCGCAGTCGCGTAGCCTTTGCTCTCGTCGTACAGATAGACGATGCAGGTGTCGAAGGGGACCACGTGGCCCACCTTGTCGACGAGGATCTCGAGTGTATGTTCGACGTCGAGAGACGTACCGAAGGTCCGCGCGATCTCGTAAAGCGCGTAGACCTCGCGATGTGCTTTCTTTATCTGATCGTAGGCGATGTAAGACCCGCGTTCGCGCGTCTGGGCCATGTCGATCGTGCTGAGTTGAATCGGCGGATCTACCAAATGACTGACGGGTTGATGTTGCAATCCCAATCTCACGATCTCTGCCTCAAACCGCGGCAAATGTTTGATGAACTGGTCGACGACCACGGGATCGAAATGAATTCCCGCGCCTCGTCGCAGCAAAGCGATGGCTTCATCCGTCGTCATGCTGCGTCTGAAAGGCCGATCTTCACGCACTGAATCAAAGCAATCGACAACGGAAATTATTCGCGCAGTAATCGGGATCTGTTCACCACGCAACTTGTCGGGATAGCCGCGGCCGTCCCACTGCTCGTGGTGATGTCTGATGATGGGAATCACCGGATACGGAAAGTCCACCCGGCCAAGGATCTGTGCGCCTACGACCGTGTGAATCTTCATCTTCTCAAACTCGGCCGGCGTCAAAGGCCCGGGCTTGTTCAAGATATGCGGCGGCACCGCCAGCTTGCCGATGTCGTGAAGCAACGCACCCGCTTTCAACGCGGCGATCTCCTCCGGCGGCAACTCAAATACTTCACCCATGCCGGCAGCGTAAATCTGCACGCGCCGGACGTGGCAATGCGTTGTTTGGTCTTTAGCGTCGATGGCGGTTGCTAAAGCCTCCGCAGTTGCGAGATGAAGTTGACTCAGTGCTTCAACTTCTTCTGTTTTCGATTGCAGACGCTGATGCGCGTTGCGATAGATCAGATAAGTTGCAAAGAGAGACAGTGGAGCGAGGATGAGATATGGAAGATGAAAAGTATCGAAGATTAACTCGAAGCCAAGTGGCAAGACGAGAAGCCCCCACCAGATCCAGAGTTGATTCGTAAGCCACCAATCAGCCAGACCTTTGCGCAAAGAAGTGGCCAGAGACAGAGTTGGGAGCAACTCAACTCTGCCTCCGGCGAATTGGGCAAGTGGCAGTTCCGTTTGCAGGAACTGCCGTGCTGGGTGAGATGTTGTGTGACGTGTCATAGAACTTTGCGGCTACGGACCCCGTGCGGAGAGCCCGCGAAGCCAGAGGCTTCTGCGCCGCACTGTGCTCTTTCTCAACTGGTGTGCCGCGCAAATAACTCGAATTTTGCAAACATCGCTTGGTTATGATTTCAGTCTGACAGGTCAGATTGAGAACTTCGGTCAGGATGCTACTATGTCCGCGTCTTATCCGTTTTCATCCGCGTCATCCGTGGCTAAAAATGCAACCGATCACGAAACCAACCGGCTACATTGATCTCCTGCGTCGCAATCGCAGCTTCCGTCAATTGTGGCTGGGCCAGGTCGTCAGTCAGATGGGCGACTGGTTTGACATGATCGCGCTCTACACGATCATTCTAAGACTTACCGGCTCCGGTCGCGATGTCGGACTGTTGTTGGTCGCGCGTTTTGTTCCCAGCTTTTTCTTTGGACCAATCTCGGGCGTGATTGCCGATCGCTTCAGCCGCCAGACGATCATGATCGTCTCTGACGTGTTGCGCGCCATCGTCGTTCTCGGTTTCCTGTTTGTTCGTCGCGCGGATCAGTTGTGGATAATCTATGTACTCACGGTGTTGCAGTTGGCTCTGTCGACTTTTTTCGAGCCGGCGAAGACAGCCGCCATCCCATCACTTGTGGAGGATCGCGAACTGGTCGCAGCCAACGCGATTTCGGCGGTTACATGGTCGGCGATGCTCACGCTCGGCGCAGCGATGGGCGGTTTTATAACCAGTTTATTTGGCACTGACGTCGCTTTCATTCTCGACGCAACCAGCTACGTGCTTTCGGCGGTTTTGATTGCGAGTATTCGCGTTCCGAAGCGCAAAAAGCGTACTCGACAAAAACTCGCGTTGGGCAGGCTTTTGGGAATAACTGAGACGATCGAGGGAATCAAATACGTCAAAGACCGGCCACGCGTGCTGGCGCTGTTGCTGGTCAAACCCGCGTGGGGACTCGGTGGTGGAATACTGACGTTGCTGGCTGTCTTTGGCGAACGCATCTTTCCGGTCGGCAAAGGCGCGGCCGGCGGGATCGGCGTTCTCTTTGCTGCACGAGGAATCGGAACTGCCGTTGGTCCAATCGTCGCGCGGCGTCTCTCGGGCGAAGGCGACAAACGCATGCAGGTCTCAATCGGCGTCGCATTTTTGATCGGCGGCGCTTTCTACGCGGCCTTTGGTACCGCAACGAGCTTTGTCTTTGCACTGATCGTGCTGGGAATTGCACACTGCGGCGGTAGTATTCTTTGGGTCTTTTCGACCGTGTTGCTGCAACGAGGTGTTGAGGATAATTTTCGCGGACGTGTCTTCGCCACTGAGTTCGCGTCGTTCACTTTGACTATGGCGGCGTCGAACTATATCACCGGCGAGCTTCTCGATCGCTTTGGTATTTCGCCACGTATCGTGACTGTTGGTATTGGACTGTTTTTTCTTGTACCTGGGCTCACCTGGTTTTTGACGCAACGCTGGTGGGACCGCGAGCATGATTATGCGAGTGAAAATCGGAGTCATGGGCTCGGCAGCGCCCGACAGTGCGCGGCTGGAGACCGGCAGTAAGCTGGTCGAAAAGGCTGAGCAACTGGCGCGCGTGATTGCTGCGAAAGACGTGGTGCTGTTGACCGGCGCCACGACAGGCATCGTGTACGTCGTCGGCAAGACCGCGCACGACGCGGGAAGTTTTCACATCGGGATCTCGCCGGGAAGTAATGAACGCGAGCACGTCAAAGTATACAAACTGCCGCTCGATGCGTGCGATGCGATCGTCTACACAGGCTTCGGTCTGAAAGGACGAAACGTAGTGTTGGTGCGCTCGTGCGACATCGTGCTTTTCGTTGCCGGTGCGATGGGCTCGCTCAATGAGTTCACGATTGCCCACGATGAAGGAAAGATCATTGGCTGTCTGACGGGTACAGGCGGTGTGGCAGATGAGTCGGAGTATCTGCTGCAACGGTTCGGCAAACGCAGTGTGGCGCGTGTGTTTCAGAACGACGATCCCGAGCAGTTGATCGAAGACTGTTTGAATAGCTTAAAGACACAATGATTAACGCGCGCTTTGTCAATCGAGATCTTTCGGCAAATGACTTTGACGATCGTGTTTGGCAGGAATGCCAATTCGTCGAGATAAATCGTCTCTGGTCTGGCGAGCCTGCGTCACCGGCGCGCTACGCGAAAGCGAGAATTTGTTGGTCCAACAAAGCGCTGCACGTTCGTTTTGATTGTGTGCAGCAGGAGCCGCTGGTGGTTTCTGATAGTCCGCAAACCGATCGAAAGACGCTCGGACTTTGGGATCGAGACGTGTGTGAGATCTTTCTCGCGCCGGATGCGCGGAATCCGTCGCGGTATTTTGAGTTTGAGGCAGCGCCAAGCGGAGAGTGGGTTGATCTCGGGATCACGATCGGGCCGACAGGAAGAGAGACTGACTGGGACTTTGCGTCTGGGTTTACGATTGCTGCGAAACTCGAACAAGAACGATTGGTGGTTGGAATGAGAATTCCGTGGAGCGAAGCGATTTCCAAACCCCAGGCAGGCGATAAATGGCGGGTTAATGTGTTTCGTTGTGCTGGTCCAGAATCACCGGAGCGCTACCTTGCATGGCGGCCGACGAGAACCCCGGAGCCAAACTTCCATGTGCCTGAGGCGTTTGGGTTCTTAGGGTTCGAGTAGGTTTCACGCAAAGGCGCAAAGCCGCAAAGAGGAGA
>DATFHH010000172.1:0-53106 GCA_035248565.1 Pyrinomonadaceae bacterium
CAACAGGCAAGTATTGTTAATTCGGACGTTGGCTTACCAACGATCTCTCCACGCGCGCGCGATGCAGGGTTGAGTTTCATCACCATCACCGGCTTTTCACCGCTGGGCGACGAAGGTAACAATCCGCAGAACAGCGTCACGAACGTTTACCAGTTTCTCGACAACGCCAGCTACATTCACGGCAATCACTTTTTCAAATTCGGCGTCGATCTGCGCTTCTCACAACAAAACGCGTTTCGCGATGTGGAGTCACGTGGCCGTCTTCAGTTTTCACCTTTCGGACAGATCACCGGCAACGCGCTGGGCGATCTGGTGCTCGGCTTTCCGTTCCTGACAAGCGTCGCCCGCGTCGATAACCCACAACAGATTCGCACACACAGTTACAACTTTTTCGTTAACGACAGCTACCGCGCGACGCCGCGGCTGACGCTCAACGCCGGCTTGCGCTATGAATACAACTCGCCGCCAGTCGATGCTGAAGATCGTGCGAATATTTACGATGTGGCAACGCGAAGTCTGGTGCCAGTCGGAACCAACGGCGTCCCGCGCAGTGGCTTCGAACCTGACCGGAACAATTTTGCGCCGCGTGTTGGCTTTGCCTGGACCATCGGACGTGAGCAGGCGACAGTGCTGCGCGGCGGCTATGGCATCTACTACGATCAGTCGCCACTCGCGCCGGCTGAAGCGCTCTACTTCAACTCGCCTTTCTTTGACAACAACATCTTCTTCTCATTACCCGGCTTGCCACTGACGCTCGACAATCCGTTTCCGTCGTTCTTTCCGTTTCCCTTGCCTGATTCAGCGCTGGCGATTCAACGCGATCTGCGCACCGGCTACATGCAACACTGGAACTTCAATGTTGAAAGACAGCTCGGAAGCAGGAGCGTAGTTGAGATTGCTTATGTTGGTTCAAAGGGAACAAAGCTGCTGACCGCGCGCGACATCAACCAGCCGCAGCCAAGCGTGCTGCCGCCAGGTCTGCCGTTTGTGCCACGACCTGATCCGCGCTTTGATGACATCGACTTGCTCGAGTCACGGGCGAATTCAAATTACAACGCGTTGCAGGCGCGTTTTCAGCAGCGGCTGGCCCATGGTTTTACAGCGCTTGCGTCTTACACCTGGTCCAAGTCGCTTGACGACGCTTCAAACTTCTTCAGCAGTGCGGGTGATCCAAACTTTCCGCAGAACAGTTACAACGTTGCCGCAGAGCGTGGCCGTTCAAACTTCGATGTCAGTCATCGTTTGTCAGTGAGTTATTCATACGCGCTGCCGTTTGGTAAGGGCCGGCAGTATCTTGCGGATAAAGGTTGGGCCTCGACTGTATTGAGTGGTTGGGAAACTTACGGCATCGTCACGCTTCAGACAGGCAGGCCATTCACTGTGGCACTGCTATCTGAGATCGACAACAGTGGCACCGGGCGATCGATACTCGGTTTCGGTGCAAACGATCGACCGAATCTCGTTGGGAATCCTGAACTTTCAAATCCCACGACACTGCAATGGTTCAACACCGCAGCGTTTGCGTTTTCGCCTCCAGGGACGTTCGGAAATGCTGGAAGAAATATTCTGACCGGGCCGGGTTTTCAGAACGTGAATGCGTCGCTGCTGAAGAACACGAGATTGTCGGAGCGATTCAACCTTCAGTTCCGTGCGGAGGCTTTCAATCTCTTCAATCATCCAAACTTCAACTTACCGGACAATTTCCTCGGCTCCCCAACCTTCGGCCGGATCACCTCAGCACGTGATCCGAGGCATATTCAGTTTGGATTGAAGCTGTTGTTTTAGCCACGGATTTCCGCGGATGAACACGGATTTTGCAAAGGTTAGGTTCGAGCGAACCTAACCTGCGTCTCCGTCACGACCACAAAACTGTTGGGCAATCGGTCGGCGTACATTTCTAGCAATTGTCTTAGGACCTTAATTTTGTTCGCGGCACGCTCATCTTGAAGCCTCATGAAAATCACGCCGCGATGCGCGTGCCGTCCTCGATAAAACCTTCTCGCCAAAATCCTTATCGTTAGTGATTAAAATCCAACTCTCGTCCGCCGCTGTCTTAATAATCTGTTCATCGTCTATTCCACGAGCTTCATCAAACACCGAAAAGACTTCATGTCCCTGAGCTTGCAACCATCTGGCCACCGCAGGCCCGGTACATTCGTCTACAAGGAAGCGCATTTACGCCGTCTCCACAGTCAACGGCATGAAATCTGTCTCTCCCAACGATTTCGTGGCGAATAGAATACAAGCCTGCACATCCTCACGTTTTAGTCCCTGATATTCCGTCAAGATCTCATCCGTCGTGGCCCCGTGAGCAAGCAGATTGAGAACATACTCGACCGTTAGGCGAGTTCCCTGAATGATGGGCTTGCCGGCCATTACTTTCGGATTGAGCGTAATCCGCTCTAACAACTCTTGATCTTTCATACAATGTCTCCCGCTAGATTGTCGCACGGATTTCCGCGGATGAACACGGATTTAATCCGCGGAATCCGCGTTAATCTGCGGCCTGTCATCGTAGTAAAGATATTTGGCAGATAGAAGGAGGTCGGATTCTTCGGTACTCGGGGTTTGCGGGGCCATGGTGCCGTCGAATTGTTCGTAGAGTGGTGGAGGGATCTCGGCAAATTCTGCCATTGGACCATACACAGCATCCACCCCTTCACGGAACACGTCTCCAATTAGCAGATTGATGATGTGCACACGCTCGTCGGGATATTTCCGCAAGAAACCCGAGAAGCTGAATCCGTCGTTGTAGAACGCGTAGACCAGCTTGCGCATCGACTCGATGCCGCGATCGAGTTTGGCTTGATACTGGCCGAGTCGCTCGGCGGAAAAGTCGTCGTGATTGAACGCATCGTGAATCGCGTCCGCCGCAAGCTCAGCCATCTTCAACGCCAGCAACACACCCGAGGAATAGATCGGATCGAGAAAACCGTAAGCATCGCCGATGATAATGAACCCATTTCCAGCGTTGTGTTTTGAGCGATATGAGTAGTCGAGAATGGAATAGATCTTGTCGACACGCGTGCCTGGCGCGACCCGACGCCGAACCGCTTCACACCTCTCAATCTCCTCATGAAAGATCTTTGCAAGGTCCTGGCCGCGGCCCTTCAAAAGGTAGTCAGGATCCGCCACGATACCGACGCTAGTGATGTCGTCTTCGAGCGGGATATACCAGAACCAACCGCCACTTCCGGGTTGCGTGCGCAGCACCAGCGTCGCGCCGCCATTCAGATCCGGTTCGCGATGTGCGCCTTTGAAGTAAGAATAGAGCACCGCCTTTTTGAGTTGTGGATCGCGCACGCGCCAGCGAAACTTGTTCGATAGCATCGCGCTCTGTCCCGTGGCATCAACAATCACGTTCGCAAAGAACTTCTCGCGAGTGCCGTCCTGCATCTGCACGTCGACGCCAACAGCTCTATCTCCTTCAAACAACACCTGCTTCACTAAAACGCCCTGGTGCACGATCGCACCCTGCTCCGCCGCGTGATCGATCAGCAGGTGATCGAACTTTGCGCGCGTGACCTGCCACGTGACCGCACTCTCGTGGTGCACGGCCTCAAAAAAATAGAACGGTCGCGACTCCTTACCGGCAGCATTGGCAAACTGCACGCTGTACTTCCGGACGAACGGACTCTCTTTGAGTTTCTCGAGCAGACCAAGCCGGCGGAAAGTCCAATAGGTGTCAGTCATCAGCGACTCGCCGATGTGATGACGCGGAAAGATTTCCTTCTCAAACAAGATGACGCGGCGCCCTTCGCGCGCCAGCATGCCGGCAACAGAACTCCCTGCTGGTCCACCACCCATTACGATGACGTCGAAATTATTATTATTCATGCGTACCGTACGGTCCTGAGCTCAGGTTCGAAGAAATCATGTAGAAGGCCATCAACTTCCAAGAGGCCGCGCCGAGTAAGTGCGATCATGCCATTTTGACGCTGGAGCAAACTCTTCTCTTCCAAACTTTCGTAGACTGGCCGGAAGTCGCTCCAAATATCGACGCCAAACTTCTTCTGAAAGTAACCGGTATCAAGGCGTCCGGTTTTTAGTTGCAGGATCATCTCGCGAATGAGTCTCTGCTTCGGCGTGAGCGAGACGGCCCGAAATAGCGGCAAACGGTTCTGATTAAGGATGCGCACATACTCCTCGAAGTTGTGTGCGTTCTGAAAATTAACGCCGCCGAAATGAGAAAACGACGAGACGCCGATGCCGATCATGTCACCGCCATGCCACAGCGCATCCCGGTAAATGAACCGACAAGTCTTCTTCTTCGTCGAGACGATGTCGCTGCCTGCAATTTCGTAACCGCGCTCCAGAAACTGATCGAACGCGTAGTTCAGCCAGCGACGCTTGGTGGACCAATCGGCAATTGGCGACTCGATTCCCTTCTTCAAAATGTCCTGCGAGATTACTGTATTGTAGGGCAGTTCCATCTGATAGATGGTTACTGAATCGGGCTCGAGCTCGATCGCGCGCTGGACAGTCTCGCGCCACTTGTCTTCAGTCTCGCCCATCATGCCCGCGATCAGGTCGATATTGATCTGTGCAAAGTCTACTTGTCGCGCCCACTCGTAAGCGCGATAGATTTCCGGTGAAAGATGCGCGCGACCGTTTGCGGCAAGGATCTCATCGTTGAAGTGTTCGATACCAAGACTGAGGCGTGTGACTCCGATGTCTTTGAGTGTTTCGAGTTTCGACTTGTGTAACGTGCCGGGCTCACATTCGAACGTCACTTCTTCAGCGTTCCGCCAGCTCACGTGTCGATTGAGACCATCGACGAGATAGCGCAACTGTTTGTCGCTGATGTATGAAGGCGTGCCCCCGCCGAAATACGCAAATCGTAGTTGCCGCCCCTGAAAAGCCGGCATGCGGCTGTAGAGCTCGTTCTCTTTGATCAGCGCGTCGAGATAGACCTCGATCTCGGAGGCGTTCTTGTCCGTGTAAACTTTGAAGTAACAGAAGAGGCAGCGTTTCCGGCAGAAAGGAATGTGAATGTAAAGACCGAGCGGGTCGTCGACTCTCCCGGGCTGGTTCAGCGCCTCAAACGCAGCAGGAACGAACTCCGGCTTCCACTGCGAAAACGGCGGATAGTTCGAAACAAAATAATTCCCTACCTCAGTCTTGCTTTGAGAAACGTCGACGGTCATTCCAAAATCAACTTAGCATCATTCCATTGCCGATTGCCAATGACAAAGGTACTACGCGCGAAACGATTTGTAGGTTGCGTGGTTTGGAGCTGGCGTTGTATAGAAAGCCGATGCCCCCGTCATCCCGATTCACTTTTTCGCAGGCCCGCAACTATTTACCGTATCTCCTGTTGCTGCTGCTTTTTGTCGCGGGCGTTTGGCTGATCCTCATCGCCGGCGAGCGTCTGAGTCCGGTCGTCGCTCCAACAGCTCCAGCTTCTTCGACAGGAACCCTGTTGGAGAACTTCAGAACTCCACTCAGTATTTTACTCACGCAGATTATCGTCATCTTAACCGTCGCCGGAGTTTTCAGACGACTATTCCGCCGGATCGGCCAACCACCGGTGATGGGCGAGATGCTCGCGGGGATTGTGCTCGGGCCATCAGTGCTCGGATTAATCTTCCCACAGGCGCTGTCGTTCATTTTTCCTGCTTCATCGTTGGAAACACTGCGACTCCTAAGTCAGATCGGCGTCGTGTTGTTCATGTTCGTCGTCGGCATGGACTTGAACGTGAGGCACCTACGAGAAAAAGGATCGGCGGCGGTGATGATCAGTCACGCCAGCATCATCGTTCCGTTTCTTCTCGGCGCGGCGCTTTCGCTTTTTCTGTATCAAGAGCTGGCAGCGCCAGGAACCTCTTTCAGCGCCTTTGCGTTATTCATCGGGGTTGCGATGAGCATCACCGCGTTTCCGGTGCTGGCGCGAATTTTGGAAGACCGCCGCATGTCGCAATCCCATCTCGGCTCAATCGCAATCACCTGTGCTGCCGTCGACGACGTCACCGCGTGGTGCATCCTGGCGATGGTGATTGCGTTGGTTAAATCTACAGGAATCGGGATCTCCGCCATCACAATCGCGTTGACGTTGATTTTTGCGGCGGCGATGGTCTTTATCGTACGACCGCAATTGAGTCGACTGGTCAAAGAGTCCGACTCACAGCTTCACGGGCGCCGTTTGATTCCGGTGACTCTGGCGTTTGTGATGGCTTGCGCGCTCATCACCGAAACAATCGGGATTCACGCACTCTTCGGAGCATTTCTGGCCGGCGTAGTAATGCCGCCGTCAGTCGACTTCAGGATATTTCTTAAAGACAAGCTCGCGGCTTTCAGTTCGTCCGCACTGCTTCCGTTGTTCTTTGCCTTCACTGGATTGCGCACGCAGGTGGGTTTGCTGAACGGCTGGCGCGACTGGTTGATGTGCGCGGCGATAATCTTCGTTGCCATTGCAGGTAAACTCGGCGGAAGTATGCTGATGAGTCGTTGGACTGGGATGAGCTGGCTGCAGTCGTTTTCAATTGGCGTGCTCATGAACACTAGAGGATTGGTCGAGTTAGTGGTGCTCAATATTGGTTACGATCTTGGTATTCTCTCGGGACGCATTTTCACGATGATGGTATTGATGGCACTGGTAACAACGTTTATGACCGGACCACTTCTTTCGTTGGTTCAGAGTCCGGGGGAAGAGATCTTACGCAAAGCCGCAAAGGCGCAAATTTAGCCGCGGGTAAACGCGGATTTATTTCCCGGAGATGTCAAACGCGGCCATCTCGTTTGAGTTACGCACGAGCAACCGACCATCGGCGATCGCGGGATAGTTCCACGTTTGGCCCTGCACTGCGACGAAGCGCGCGAGTTCGGTGTACTTTTCAGGCGAGGCTTTGACCAACGCAACGCCACCCTGATCTGACGTCACTATCAAATGGTTGCCCGCCAGGATAATCTGTCCGTAACCGTAGCGACCTTCTTTCCACTTGCGCTCGCCTGTATTGACGTCCAGGCAAACAAGAATGCCCTCATCGAGACCGTAGATGTAACCATTATGAAGAACTGAGCTGTTGAACTTGTTCTTCATGTTCTTGTTTTCCCAAACCGTCGTGGCGGTGTAAGTGTTGCCGCTGCCTTTCACCTCCACCAGCGCCGCGCCTTTGCCGTAACCTGAAGAAATGAAGAAACGATTCTTGTCGACGATGATCGGCTGCGAGACGTTAATGCCGTTATCCGTGTCCCACGTATAACTCCAAAGAAGTGATCCGTTCTCAGGAACGAGTCCAACGACGCGCGAGGAACTGACGACTATGATCTGACGGCGCCCGGCGAGCTCGACGAGCATGGGCGAAACGTAAGCCTGCGTGTCGTTGAGCACCCTCCACACAGGCGCGCCAGTCATCTTGTTGTACGCCACAACTGATTTGCCGGGACTACCACCCGGAAGGACGATTACTTTGTCGTCGACGATGAGCGGCGACGCAGCCATGGCCCACGGAAGATTGCTGGCCTGATTGTCTGAAAGAATATTCTTGCCCCAGATGATTGCGCCGGTATTCGCATCGAGGCAACGAAACTCGCCGGTGGCTCCGAGTGCGTAAAGACGGCCCTGATCCCAGGTGGGCGTGGCGCGTGGTCCATCACCGGTTGAATCGGTGTATTCGGCATTCCATTTTTGGGTCCAGAGCTCGCGACCAGTTCCCGGATCGTAAGCTGCGACGACTTCCTGATTGCGTCGTTGCTCGATGGTGTAGGCCCTTCCGTCGGCAACTACAAACGAGGCATGGCCGACACCCACTGGCTCTCTCCAGATTAATGGCAATCCATTGGTGGGCCAGTTGGTAGAAATGGCTGCTTCATCGTATCTGCCGTCGCGCTTTGGACCACGGAAGTTGGTCCAATAATTTCGCGAAGGCGCTGGTTGAGCAGCAGCAACGCTCGCAGTGGGCGAAGCCGTAGGGCTGGCTTGCGCCACAGGACTCGGCGCGATGCTTGGCTGACTTTGAGCAGCCTGTCGCTGCCGGTCTTGTTCGACTAAATCGTCATGTGCTTGCCGCGTTGCCGATCTACATCCCGAAACAACGAGCAGAACGCATACTATTAGAAGAGATCCGCGCATAATCGTTCCTTGATCCGTATTATCCGTGGCTAATAACCACAGATTAGACGGATGTATACGGATTTAGTTCCAGGCTATTTCTCCCCAAATGCATACAGATTCGAGATCGTCCGCACGATCACCAGCCCATCCGAGATCGCCGGCGTCGCCATCATCACCTCACCAACCGGGTTCTTCGCCAGCAATTCGTATTTCGGTCCGGCCTTCACCACAAACACGTCTCCATCTTCACTCGAAAGATAGATCTTTCCGTCAGAAGCAACCGGCGACGCAGTGAACGCTCCACCAGTTCCTCCTAACCGCTCCTGGTAAACACGTTCACCTGTCTTCGCGTTGTAGGCAGTCAGCACTCCCTGATTCGAACAGGTGTAAAGCAGTTCGCCGTAGACGATCGGCGTTGGCATGTATGGACCACCGCGCTGTTTGCTCCATGCGATGAACTCGTTTGACTCCTTGCCGTCCTTGAGTGAGATATCACCGTTAGCGCCCGGCCTGATGGCGTAGATCGGTTGCACTGGAGGATAGCCGCTGGTGACGAAGATTAGATCCTGCCCCACGAAAGGCGTCGGAGTGGTTATCTCTGACATTGGTCCGAGCCGCCACAACTCTCTTCCCGTTAACGGATCGTAACCACGTATTGCTTTCGTGCCGTTCGTTATCAGTTCGGCACGCTCTTTTCCTTCATAGACCGTTGGCGTGCCCCAGGAAGAGAGCTCCTCGCGCATCGTCTTCCAAACGGGCTTGCCGGTCTTAATGTCGTAAGCAGCGATGAATGAGTTCTTCTGGATGTCTGCCTGAACGATGACGAGATTCTTGTAGATGATGGGCGAGCTGGCGTATTCCCACTGGTAGTCGACATCGTAGAACCAGCCGGCATCGAGCACACCGAGATCTTGTTTCCACAGGAGCTTGCCATTGAAGTCGTAAGCGTAAAGACCTTCGGAACCGAAGTTGACGATTAAAGTTTTTCCATCAGTGACAGGAGTGGAGGCAGCATGCGATGACTTCGGGTGACGCTTCACTTTCGGAATGCCTTCGTAAGCCGTCCGCTCCCAGAGAATCTTGCCGGTCAACTTGTCGATAGCAAAGACCTTCCACGCATGCTGGGGATCATTTTTGACAGGCTCGACGTCGCCGAAGAGTCCATATCGCGTTTCATCTTTGACGCTGTTTACCGCCGTGGTGACGAATACTTTGTTGCCCCAAACTACTGGACTCGAGTGTGACAGGCCAGGGATCGGAGTCTTCCAACGAACGTTGAGCGAGCTTGAAGTGTCCCACTTCACTGGCTGGTTCGGTCCTTCGGCGATTCCGGTCGCATTTGGACCACGAAACTGCGGCCAGTTCTGCGCGTGCGCTACGGTTGCTGCGAATAGTAAGAAAAAGATAAATAATGTGAGTCTTTTCATTAGATTCACCTTATGAAGTTCTTCTCTGTGCCTCTGGGTCTCTGTGGTAAACCCATCTAACCACAGAGACACAGAGACACAGAGAAGAGATTTACTGACTTACGTCCAAGCGTTTCATCTGATTCGTCGTTTGTCCCTGTTTGAAAGTCATGCTGACAACCTTACCGGATTCGACGTTGAAGGTAAGCGTAATGCCACCAAAGTTGATCGGGCGGAAGGTCGTGTTGTCCAACGCCATTAACGGTTGGGAGTCGCGCGTGAATCCGGCCACAAACAGCTTCCCATCTTTCACCGTGATAGTAACCTCTGGACCATTCTCTCCTTTGTACTTGCCCTCGTACGATTTGAGTGTAGCGACATCAACTTGCAGTGGAGGTTTAGCGCCGGCTTTCTTTAACAACTCAACGATGCCGGCGTTCTTTTCGTTGGCTTCAGAGACTGCAAGCGCGACGGTTAACGTGTCTGGTTTGACTCCGCCACGTTCGAGAGCAATCTTCACCAGATCCTCGTTACTCTCGCGTGCGCCTCCCATCAACACATCTTCGACGTCGTCAGCACTTTTTTCCAACAGCAAGCGAACCACTTCGAGGTGTTTTCCATTGAGCGCCCACGTCATCGCGGTCGCGCCATAAAAAGTATCCTTCACTTTCACATCAGCGCCGCGCGCGAGCAGGACTTTCGTGACCTCCGTGTTGCCACGTTCTGCGGCTTTGAAGAGCGCAGTCGTGCCATAGCGAAACTTTGCATTCACATCGGCGCCGCGATCCAACAACGCAGTAACCGCCGCCGCATCGCCTTTACGGACAGCTTCAAAGAGTTGATCGTTCAGCTCCTGCTTCGAAGTCGTGGTATTTTGTGGGAAGAGCAATAGCAGCGAAAGGAGGAAGATGTTCTGGAGCATGATTTCTCCTGGGTTGAACCACAAAGCTCCACAAAAGGCTTCTGTGCTTTTTTGTGGCCTTGCATCCTGCTAGAATTCAGAAAATTTGTAAACGCAGCAACGTGAGCTTACGTATTGTACATCCACAAGGTTGCAAGCGCGTATATACTTCTAATCCCAGTTCAGCTT
Organism: Pyrinomonadaceae bacterium; assembly: GCA_035248565.1. Classification (GTDB taxonomy): domain Bacteria; phylum Acidobacteriota; class Blastocatellia; order Pyrinomonadales; family Pyrinomonadaceae; genus PSRF01. The sequence goes on from DATFHH010000172.1 coordinate 10,550, forward strand.
TTTTCCAGTTTCGATGATGGGCCTCCAAATGAGTAACTTTATCTCCATTTATTTGAATCTTTGTCTTGCTTTCTCATTCATCGCTACGAGCGATTGGGCCGAATGGCGCGGTCCGGCTCGCGACGGCATCTCCGCGGAAAAGAATCTCCCGTCGAAGTGGTCTCCGACCGGTGAGAACCTCGCGTGGAAAGTACCATACGGTGGTCGCTCGGCGCCGATCGTGATGGGCGATCGCGTCTACCTGCAAAACACCGCCGGCAAAGGCGAGACTGAGCAGGAACGCCTGATGTGTTTCAACGCCGACACCGGAAAGCTCTTGTGGGAACATCGCTTCAACGTCTATCTAAGCGACGTGCCTCCACATCGCGTCGGCTGGGCTTCTCCGGTCGGCGATCCCGCGACAGGAAACGTTTACGCGTTTGGCGTTGGCGGCCATCTGATCGGCTTCAATCGTGATGGAAAAGTTTTGTGGGAACGATCGCTCGGTGAAGACTTCGGACTGCTAACCACGCACGGTGGCCGTACAGTCTCACCCATCATCGATGGCGATCTCGTCATCGTCAGCGCCGTGACGTTCCAGTGGGGCAAACACGGCGGTGGCGCACACCGCTTCATCGCGTTTGATAAAAAAACGGGTGAGTGTGTTTACGTCAGTGCTCCGGGAGGCCGGCCTTACGACACGACCTATGCGGCTCCGATCATCGTCAACGTCAACGGCACGCGTTTGCTCATTCAGGGATCGAGCGACGGCTTTGTCCATGCGATCAAGCCGCAAACAGGTGAGCCCGTTTGGAAATACGAGATCAGCAAACGTGGCATCAACACCGGCGTCGTCGTTCACGGCACCACAGCCATCCTGACGCACAGCGAAGAGAACCTTAATTCCAGCGAAATGGGAATGATGACTGCCGTCGACGCGACTGCGAAAGGCACGATCACGAAAGATCAGGTCAAGTGGGCCATCTACGGCTGGCAAGGTGGATTTTCCTCGCCTGTGCTCGACGGCGATCGACTTTACCAGATCGACAACAGCGCCAACATCGCGGCATTCGATGTGAACAGCGGCAAGCAACTGTGGCTGAAAAATCTCGGAACGATCCAGAAAGCCTCTCCGGTGCTGGCTGACGGCAAGTTGTACGTCGGAACTGAAAACGGAAAGTTCTTCATTCTCAAACCCAGCGCAACGGGATGTGAGATTCTCGATGAGGAACAACTCGGCACTGAAGCGCAACCGGAAGCGATCATCGGCTCTGCGGCTGTGTCGAATGGCCGCATCTACTTCGCCAGCGATTCAAATCTCTACTGCATCGGTAAAAAAGCCAATCACACTAGTTCTACAGACAGATCGTCTTTGGTAGCGCTTGGAAACCACGTGAGCTCGAGTCCGGTAACGTATGTGCAAGTCGTGCCAACTGAGTTGATACTTAAACCCGGCGATAAGGTCAGTTTCCGTGCTCGTCTGTTTGACGAACAAGGCAATTTTGTTCGCGAAGAACCGGCCGCGAGCTGGTCGCTTGAACAATTGAAGGGAACGATCACGAACGGTCAGTTCACGGTCGGATCAGATTCAGTTACTCAAGCAGGCTTAGTGAAAGCGACTGTTGACGGCGTGATTGGCACGGCAAGCGTGCGCGTCTTTCCACCGTTGCCGTGGACTGAAACGTTCGATTCCTACGCAGTCAATACGCTGCCGACAGGTTGGGTCAACACCACGCTCAAGTTTGCCGTGCAGGAACAGAATGGGAACAAGGTGCTCACCAAGCTGACTACCGGGTCTTCGCTGCTGAGTCGCGCACGCGCTTACATGGGACCATCCGATTGGTCCAACTACACAATCGAGGCCGATGTTAACGCAACGCAGAAGCGGCGCCAGCAGGGCGACGCCGGTGTCATCGCGCAGCGATATGTTTTGACTCTTTATGGCAACAGTCAAACGCTGCACATCGAACCCTGGCAACCCGAAATAGCTCGCACGAAGAAGATCCCATTCGCCTGGAAACCCGACACTTGGTACCGTCTGAAACTTCAAGTCGAGAATCTACCCGACGGCACAACTCGTGCGCGTGGAAAGGCCTGGGCCGTGGGCGAGCCCGAGCCGGCCGCGTGGATGATTGAACGCATCGATCCGATTCCTAACCGTCAGGGAGCGCCCGGAATATTCGGCAACGGTCTAGCCGAACTCTACTTCGACAACATAAAGGTGTACGCGAACAAATGAAATTCAAAAATACAAAGCTCAACGCAATCATCAACCGACGTGCTTTTCTAGCTTGCGCGGTGCTCCTCCTTAGTGTCGTCGTCTACTCTCTCGCGCCGGCGGTGTCAGCGTCCGATCCTGGTACCGGCGATTGGCCGATGTGGGGAGGAACACCAGATCGCAACATGACCTCAAACATGAAGGGACTGCCGACGACTTGGGACGTCAAGACAAAGAAGAACGTCAAGTGGGTGGCTCAACTGGGTTCACAAAGCTTTGGAAACGTCGTTGTCTCCGGCGGCATGGTCTTTGTCGGTACTAACAATGAAGGACTCCGCAACCCGAAGATCACTGGGGACAAGGGCATCCTGATGGCTTTTCGTGAGTCAGACGGCGCTTTCATGTGGCAGATGGTCCATGACAAACTCGCTTCCGGGCGCGTAAACGATTGGCCATATCAGGGCGTCGCCTCTTCACCATATGTCGAGGGCGATCGCCTTTATTACATCTCCAATCGCGCCGAACTCATGTGTCTCGACACACAGGGCTTTCATGACAAAGAGAACGATGGTCCAGTAACAGACGAAAAGCTGACCGGCGAATTCGATGCGGACGTGGTTTGGAGGTTCGACATGATGGAGGAGGTCGGAACCCTGCCGCACAATCTCGCGAACTCATCCCCGGTTGCTTACGGCGACCTGATCTATGTCAGCACCTCCAACGGACAGGACGAGAGTCACGTAAACATTCCTGCGCCAAAAGCGCCGGCGATTATCGCCGTCAATAAAAAGACCGGCAAACTCGTTTGGGAAGACAACCCGGTTGAGGATCGCATCCTGCACGGCCAATGGTCATCGCCGACAATTGGAACCATCGGCGGCGTGGTCCAACTGATCCACGCGCAGGGTGATGGCTGGATTCGCGGCTACGAAGCTCTGACCGGCAAGAAGCTCTGGGAGTTTGACACTAATCCGAAAGACTCCGTATGGCCCAAGACCCGTAACGAACTGATTAGCACGCCAGTCGTCTATCAAGATCGCGTTTACACTTCCAACGGGCAGGATCCGGAACACGGCGAAGGTGTGGGCCACATGTACTGCATCGACGCTACCAAGCGCGGCGATATCACTCAGAGCGGCCTTGTCTGGCACTTCGATAAAATTCGTCGTTCCATCTCAACGCCGGCTATCAAAGATGGGATGGTTTACCAGGCTGACTTCAGTGGCTTTCTTTACGCACTCGACGCAAAGACGGGCCAGCTTTATTGGAAGCACGACCTCTTTGCGGCTGTGTGGGGATCGCCGATGTTAGTTGACGGGAAGATCTATCTTGGCGATGAAGATGGCGACGTAGTGATCATGCAGGAGGGCAAAACTGAGAAGGTGATCAATGAAATAAACATGGGCAGCTCGGTGTATTCGTCGGCAGTTCCGGCCAATGGAACGCTCTTCATCAGTAATCGCAACCAACTTTTCGCCATCGCGGAAGGATCCGGGGCCAGGCCAGCCACCGCACGAAAGTAAAATTAGGAGCCACAAAGAGGCACAAAATGCACAAATGATTTTGATTTCGCGTTGCCGGTTTTCTTAATCCTTTGTGCTTTTTGTGCCTCTTTGTGGCTGAATGAGCATGGGCGATTTGAGGCATTTTGATTTCCAGCCCCGTACTCGCGTGATCTTTGGCGCAGGCGTTATCGATCGTCTCGGCGAGCTGGCGCGCCAGCTCAAATTCAAACGAACCTTACTCGTGGCGGATCGGGGACTCGTCGCTTCAGGTCACGTCGACGAGGCAGTTGGTCCACTGCAAAAAGCCGGTGTCGAAGTCTTCCGGTTTCACGATTTCGAAGCCAACCCTGACACGCGAATGATCGAAACCGGCACTCAGTTCGCTTCGTCACTGCAAATCGATTCGCTTATCGGCCTCGGCGGCGGCAGTTCGATGGACTGCGCCAAAGGGATCAACTTTCTGCTGACCAACGGCGGTCAGATGTCAGACTATCGCGGTTACGGCAAGGCAACGCAGCCGATGTTGCCGATGATCGCAATCCCCACGACTGCCGGCACTGGAAGTGAAGCACAAACGTACGCTTTGATCTCTGACGCTGAGAGCCACGTCAAAATGGCTTGCGGCGATCCGAAAGCTGCTTTTCGCATCGCGCTGCTGGATCCAGCGTTGACGGTCTCACAACCCCGAAGCATCACCGCTACCTCCGGCTATGACGCGATCGCCCACGCTGTCGAGACTTTCGTCACCACCAAGCGCAATCCTCTCTCAGAGATCTTCTCACGTGAGGCGTGGCGACTGCTCGAACCCAATTACGAACGAGTGCTGAATAATCCGTCGGATTTGGAAGCGCGCGGCGCGATGCAGTTGGGAGCGTTCTATGCCGGAGTAGCGATCGAAAACTCCATGTTGGGCGCGACACACGCCTGCGCGAATCCATTGACCGCTCGTTATGGAACGGATCATGGCGCAGCAATCGCGATGTTGCTCCCGTCAGTGGTGCGCTGGAATGAGAGCGTCGCGGGCGATCAGTATGCGATGTTACTGAACTGGTCCAGCATTGCCGGGAGGCGAAATGATGTGACTGCTACGGAAGTGCTGGCGCGACACCTCGAAGAACTCGCCGAAGCAGGTGGCCTGCGCAACAACCTGCGCACATCGGGAGTGGACGAAACTGATCTGGACGCGCTCGCGAGCGAAGCGGCAGAGCAATGGACGGGCGCCTTTAATCCGCGGCCTTTCAATAAAGATGGCGCAGTCGAGGTTTACCAATGCGCGTATTGAAGACGTTACTCCTACTAATTTGCCTGGCAGTGCCAGTGATGGCCCAGGACACACCGGCCGATAACTGGCCTCAGTTTCGTGGCAATCACACGTTGACTGGCGTGTCGACGTCCAATGTACCTTCAACACTAAAACAATTGTGGACCTACGAAGCCGGCGACTCAATCGAATCATCGGCGGCGATCGTTGGCGGAACTGTTTTTGCAGCTTCGGAAAAGGGCGAGTTGGTCGCGCTCAGTCTCGAGAACGGATCGGTCTACTGGAAATTCCCAACCGGCTCGCCAATTGGCGAGTCGTCACCGGCGTACGGCGATGGTGTGGTCTACATCGGAGACTTGGGTGGATGGCTGAACGCGGTGAACGCGAAGGATGGTAAAAAGCTGTGGGCTTTCAAGGCGAATGGTGAAATCAAATCGTCGCCCGTGGTAGTTGGCGACCGCGTGTTGATTGGTTCTTACGACGAGCAGCTCTATTGTCTCTCAACGCGCAATGGCGCAGTGTTATGGAAATTCAAGACGAATGGACCAGTGCATTCGACGCCAAGCATTTCGGACGGCATGGCTTTCATTGCCGGATGTGATGAAGTGTTTCGCGCGATACGTATTTCGGATGGCAAGGAAGTATTCAATGTTTCCTCGGGCTCGTACACCGGAGCGTCGCCGGCGCTTAGATTTGGTTCTGCTTTCTATGGCACGTTTGATAACGAGGTCTTGAGCGTGAATTTGGATAAGCGCGAGATTGTGTGGCGCTATCAGCACCCACAGCGAAAGTTTCCGTTCTACTCGTCGGCGGCTGTTTCGACGACGCGCGTAGTTGTCGGCGGAAGAGACAAGATGGTCCATGGTCTGTCGTTGGCGGGCAAAGGCTTGTGGACGTTTGGAACGCGCGCTCGCGTGGAATCGTCACCGGCGATTGCCGGCGACAGAGTGTTTGTCGGATCGAATGATGGACGTTTTTATGTTTTGTCGCTGAGTAATGGGGCGAAGCTGTGGGAATTTGATGCCGGCGCGCCGTTGTCTGCGTCACCTGCGATCGCGAATGGGCGAATTGTAATCGGGTCGCAGGACGGTCGTTTGTATTGCTTCGGATAAATCCGTGAAGACATCCGTAAAAATCCGTGGCTAAAAATATCTCGCCAATGTGCTGTAACCTGGCTTCCGAGTCATCAGCGACACCACGATCATCAACAACACCGAGATCAGCACCATCGGCACGACCGGCATAAAACCAAACACCGCAGTTCCCCCGGGAGTTCGCGACAATACTTCAACACCACCAGGCGCCCACAAGATCGTCGGTGGTCCAGGCGCGGGCGCCGGAACGATCGCCTGCAACACTGCGACAGCAACGACGGCAAGCGCCGTCCAGACAGTCACCGCCAACGCGCCCCACTTCGTACTTCCCTTCCAGAACAACGCCGCCACCAACAACGGTGACAGCGCCGCATAACCCGAAAACGCATACTGGATCGCGAGCTCGAAGATCGTCTCCGGCGCACGCAGCGCGACTGCATATGCAAAGATCGTGATCAGGATGATAAAGATGCGGCCGGTTTGAACCTGCACGGATTCTCCAAAGCGCGACTTCCCGCCGTAGAAGGCAAAGACGTCCTCCGTGAACATCGTCGACAACGCGAGAATCTGTGAATCACTCGCCATGACGGCCGCCATGATGCCCGCACCCAATAGTCCTGCCAGCCAAAGCGGCGCATAACGTTGCAGCAAGAGCATGATGACGTCGTCGGCGCCTGATTTCTCGCGCAACTCATCGCGCGCTTCGGGCTCCATCGTGCGACCTTGTGTCGCGAGCACTCTGCGCGCTTCCTGCTTCGCGCGGATTTCCGGAACGTCAGTCACGCGATTTGCCATCACGCCGAGAAAAACGCACGGCAACCAGATCGCGAGTATGCATAGCGGATAAAAGATGACCGTCTTCTTAAACTGGTTCATCTTTCGCGCCGTCAAACAAAAGATGAGAATGTGCGGAAAAGCAATGGCCGACAGCGGAATAAACGTGTAGCTGAAAAAGTAGTACGGTGAGATGCGCTCGCGCGTGAGCAGCCACGACATCGGCGATGCTTGTAACGCGTGTGCCGCAGTACGAAAACCACCCATGCCAAAACCGATGACCATCACTGCAGCAACGCCAAAAGACAAAAAGAGCACGGTCTGAAAGGTGTTCACCCAAGCAGTGCCGCGCATGCCACCAAAGAAGACGTAACCCATTACCACCAGCGCCACGATCGCGCCGCCAAACCAGTACGGAACAAGTCCGCCGCTGATCGTGTACAGCGTAGTGCCGCCGCCCATGATGCCGATGATGATGTAAGGGACCAGCAATACCGCTTGCACCACGAAAATCGTCGTGCCGATATGACTGCATTCCCAACGATCTCTGAACATTTGCACCGGCGTCATGAAGCCGTGCTTCTTGCCAAGCGCCCAAACGCGTGTACCGATCAAAAAAATTGTCAGTGGAATCACGAGGGCAGACGACGAGGCCATCAAACCAAACGTCACGATTCCGTTAGTGAATGCATGGCCTGACGAGCCGAGAATCGCGAACGCGGTCATGTTCGTGCCGAACAGCGAGAACAGAAATACGAATGGACCAAGCGAACGACTGGCGAGAAAGTAATCTTCAGCCTCCTCGCGTCCATGTGCGCGTCGAAAAGCAAAGATGCCGATGTAGAGAACCGCAGCGAGATAGAGGAAGACTACGATTGCGGGAATCAACGCCTTGCGTCCTCCCGGGTGCGCGCGCTTTCCACGTCTTCTTCAAGATGTGATGGCCAGGCATAGCTCACGAGCAACCACATCAGCAGCGCCGCGGCAATTGAGAAGCAGCCTTGATAGAAGAGTCCGATGGGAATGAAACCAAAAACCAGGTAGGAGCTTCGCCAGAACCAGATGTCCTGATGAAGTATGTAGAGTGCGACGACAGCGACAACCAGCAGGATCTTTCTCACGGAGGCCAGAAAGTAGCAAGCTAGTTTGACCAGTGTCAAGAGATTTGCCACGGATTGCACGGATGAATACGGATTAGATCCGTCTTTATCCGTGTTATCCGTGGCTAAGATTGTCTGCCTTCGTGCGCCGGGATTGAGCGGCGATGTGATGTCGTTTGATCATTCGATCGAGGGTCTTTCGATCCACTTCCAACAAACGCGCCGCCGCCTGTTTGTTTCCGCCCGTGTGTTCGAGCACGCGCGCCACATAACGGCCCTCGATCTGAGATAGCGGCACCCACTCGTCACCATTCGCACTCTGGTCCATCGCGGATGTCTCAGGCGTTGCAGCGACCGCCTGCTTCGTGTAATTGCGCACCCGTTGTGGCAGATCTTTGACGCGAATCGTGCCGTCGCACATCGCAACTGCCCTTACAACAGCATTCTCGAGTTCACGAATGTTGCCCGGCCAGTTGTATTGTTCGAGCAGCGCCAGCGCTTCAGTTGAAAATTTTACTGACGGGCTCAGCGAGTAAACCCGGTCGGCAAAACTCTGCGCCAGCGGCGGAATGTCTTCAGGCCGCTCACGCAGTGGTGGCAACACCAGCGACACCGCATTCAAACGATAAAAAAGATCGTGACGAAATCTTCCCGCTGCAACTTCCTGCTCGACGTTGCGATTACTCGCCGCGATCACGCGCACGTTAACTTTTTGCGTCTGGTTCGAACCAACGCGCCGGATCTCACCCATTTGCAAAGCCCGCAACAACTTCACCTGGAAAGACGAATTCGTTTCCGTAATCTCGTCGAGAAACACCGTGCCGCCGTCTGCTTCTTCCCACAGACCACGACGGTCACGATCGGCTCCGGTAAACGATCCTTTCAGGTGTCCGAACAGTTCCGCTTCTATCAACTCCGCCGGAATCGCGCCGCAGTTCACGGCAACGAATGGCTGGTCACTGCGCCCGCTGCGATGATGAATCGCCGAAGCCACCAATTCCTTTCCGGTGCCTGATTCGCCCATTAACAACACCGGCAAATTGGTATTCGAAACACGACCCACCTGTTTCATCACTTCGATAAACGCCTGGCTTCGTCCCACCAACTCGATGTCTGAGTGATACGCAGCCGCGCGGCGTGTGGGTGAGGATCTTTGTGGACGTTCAGTCAACTGTTCGCGCAACGCGCGCGAGAGTGATTGCAACTCTTCTGGTCCAAAAGGCTTAAGCAAATAGTCGTATGCGCCAAAAGCCGTTGCGTCGAGTGCGCCGGCAGCGCTGCCATGGCCGGTCATCAATACGACTTTCGCTTCCGGCATTCTCTCCTTGAAATGACGAAGGACGCTGTAGCCGTTTGCGCCGCCGAGTATCACGTCGCAAAAAACTACGGCCCACAAAGCTTCATTGACACGTTCAAAGGCGTCCTCAGCGGATGGAGATTGGGCCACGCTCCAGCCTTCTTCTCGCAATACGGCTGCGACGAAGTCGCGCACCTCTGGTTCATCATCTATAACAAGGGCGTGAAGATTTCCTTCAATTGAATTGTCGCTCATGCAGCACTCCCTTCTGCTGAACTTAGTAATTACTTTAGCCGCGGTTGCAGTCCAGAACTTTCCTATCCTTTCTCTACTAGCGCGACCGTGTCGGTCGTTGTTGTCTCCGGTAGCATTTCTTCATCTTGTAGTTGAGGCATTTGCTTGCGTCCGAAGACCAACAACTGCTGCGTCAGGTTTGCGGCGCGATCTCCCGCTTTTTTTATCTCTTCGAGATAACCATGAATCCGATCGTCTGGACTGGTGCGTTGAAGAGCCAAACTGCTGTAGCCCTTGATGGCAGTCAGCAAGTTGTTGAAGTCGTGGGCGACTTCGCCTATGAGTTGTTCGATCGCTTCCATCTTTTGCGACTGGCGAAGCTGTTCCTCGAACAGTTTTCGTGCAGTTACGTCGCGAGCGATACCTTGTATGCCAACCGGTACATGGTTGCGATGGATCAGTCTAGTATTCACTTCCACGGCAATGCGGTGTCCGTCTTTCGCGAGGATCTCGATCTGGTAGGCACTAACCGTTTCACCGGCAAGTTTACGTCGCATCATCTCGTAGGCCTTCTCGAGATCTTCCGGAATGATCGCGTGCGCCATATTCAGCTTCAATACTTCTTCGCGCGTATAACCGGTGATCTGTTCGCCGGCTTTGTTGACCGCGGTGTAGTTTCCTTCGAGATCGTGTGAGTAGATGATGTCCCCAGCGGTTTCGACGAGCTCTCGATAGTGTTCTTCACTGTCGCGCAACGCTTGTTCAGTTATGTCCGCAGTGCCGTTTACTGCGAGAGCAATAATCGCATCGGCAGAGTTGTCGACTAATTGTTTTGTGCTACCCGAATGATCGACTGACATATAGATGACAGAGGTTCTAAAGGCTCGATACGACACGTTAGAGGGGGACGACGACCTCGCCCTGGCCGCGTCCCCCTTTTCACGCGCGAGGATTTCACCCTGTTTCAACGCGCGCGTCTCGTAGTGCCGTTCAATCGCAGCATTCCCTTGTCGAGGATCCACAACAGCAGCTTGGTTAGACGCGGTGAGGCCTTTTCGGTCTCATCGAACAACACCAGCGCGAGGTCAGAAATTGCGCTGGTGGTCTCCTTGAGAGGTTGTTGAGTGAGCATTGGCACGGTCCCACGGTGCCTGAGATACCCCGGTGGAGCTCCTATCAATTTCGCAGTCTCGTGGCCTAACTGAAACTCACCACACTCGATCTTTACCATTGTTCGCTCATTTGGGACTCTTGATCGTGGTCCACAGACTCGCACGCCAATCGTTCCCTGGTTTGAAACATAGCCGTGCTCTTTTGATATGAGGTTGCCCGGAGTGGCAATTGGAAAACAGCTCAATAGAGCTGGGGGCTACATTCCACAGGTGTTGTAGGCTAAGCGGTCTCCATAAAGTGCGCAATGAGGAGATTCCTGACGGTGGGTCAGTGAATTCCTGAGGATTTTGATGGTAAACCTAATTTGCGGTGCTTCATCCACAGATTGGGCAGATTTCATTAAAACAATCTGTGTAATCTGTGGATGGATTCATTCTTCCACCTGAATGAGTCCGACGACGATAGCGTAACGAACCAGACCAGCGACGTCGTGTATGTCCAGTCGCTCCATGAGCTGAGCCCGATGTGTTTCTACGGTTTTGGCGCTGATTTCGAGCTGTTGTGCAATCTGCTTGGTGGTCAAACCTTCAGCGATCAGGCGCAGCACTTCGCGTTGTCTTGGACTCAACGTGGCGAGCAACTCTCTCTTTGTCGTTCCCTTGCCATACTCGAGCAGGGTTTTTCGTGATGTCTCCGGCGAGATGTAAACCTCACCTCGAATGACCGTCTGAATTGCCTGCTCCAGTTCAGTGCTCGCTGCGCTCTTTGGCAAGAAACCCGCGGCTCCTTCGCGTAGGGCTCGGATCGCGTATTCACCCGCTTCATGGACCGTCAACACAATCACGTGAATGTTCGGAAACTCTTTCTTTACAAAGTTCAAGACCTCAAAGCCATTGCCATCCGGCATGGTGATGTCGAGCAAGACAAGGTTTGGCTTGAGTTGGCGGATTAGATCAATGGCTTCTTTGCCTTTGCCTGCTTCAGCAACTACATCGACACCTTCGATTTTCTCCACCAGCGCGCGAATACCGGCGCGGACAAGGGCGTGATCATCAGCGATAAGCACATGAATCGGCTTCATTTGACTGTGCTGCCTTATTATCTCAGACGGATCGGGTTCGTGAGATTGAGAATTAAAAACACTACACCAATTTTCGAAGAATCATCATTGCAGGAATTACCTGATCCAACAATCAGGAATAACCTGAGGGTCGGATTTTATTAGCCACAAAGAGGCACAAAAAGCACCCTGGTTAAGCGGCATTTGTACCTTCTGTGCCTTTTTGTGGCAGGTAGGTTTTCATGAGTGGCAACGCTTTTCGCAAAAGATCCGCAGCGTTCTCGTGTGAGAGTAGGCTTAAAGCTTCCTTCGAGCTGCACCATCGTCGCTCACGTTTCTCTTTGCGCAGTACTTCAGAGACGAATATGAAGAGATAATACGTCACGCGCACGTCTTCATCGCCAGATTGAAATTCGACTGTGCCAACGAGTCCGATTGGCTCGCCACGCACACCAGCTTCTTCGGCAAGTTCTCGCGCGGCGGCTTCTTCCGCAGTTTCGCCAACTTCAATGTGGCCCTTTGGAAATATCCAATCCTCAGGCGTCTTCTTCGCACGCACGAGGAGTATCAGGGGTGAGTCGTCGTCAGCAATCTTGAACGCGATAGCGCCGGCTTGAGCGACGGGCGAGGTGTTCTTCTTCACAAATTATTTCTTTCTGCGCACGATCACACCGGAGTCTATAGTCTCACCGGTGCGCGAAATAGTCTGGAAGTACATTTGATCGCCGGCTACTTCAAACAGCATGAAATGGTTGTCGCGATCGTAGGACTTGTCGATTAACGGAGACGAAGCCTGAACGTCGCCACTCCTCAACTGGCCTCCAGCACCGGAGACGAAGTAGTAAATGCCTTTTTGCGGTTTGATCCTTTCATAGACGTGATCGTGACCGGTTAAGACAACGTCAACGCCATACTTCACGAAGATCGGTTCGACCACTTCTCGAAGCTGATTATCCGAGCCGTGCTTTTTCGCGGAAGAGTAAGGAGGGTGATGAAAGAAGCAGACCTTCCAATCAGAAGTATCCTTGGCTAATTCACTCTCGAGCCACTCGACCTGCTTCTTGTCCATGTAGTTGCTGTTCAATGAGTAAAAAGCGACGTTCCCCTTCTTGAAACGATAGTACTCCTTTCCATTCATATTGAAGTTTTGATAATTGACCTGGAGTGCGAGATCGTGATTTCCAAGCGTGGCGTAGAATTTCACCTTGTCGTCGAGAAGTTTTTTGTAGGGTTCAGAGAACTTCGTTTCAAAGTCGCGCGGTGTTTCACTACCATAGAGATTATCGCCCATCATCAAAACGAACTCGAACGGAAAGGCCTCGCGATATTTAACCATCATTTCTCCAACATCGCGTTGCTTTTGTGTTCCTGAGCCTGTGTCGCCAATCACTGCGAAACGAAGCGAACCTTCCTTCAGCGGTAACGCAAGTTTGACTGGCGACGCGGCTGACGAGGTATTAGCGGCACTGTTGCTGAGTTTTTGCGCGGGCGCGGGAGAAAGAAAGCTGAAGACTATAAACGCAATTACTAAGAAATGAATACTACGAGACCTTCGCATGGTCCACTCCTATTTCTCCACCCATCAGGGCAGTGCTTCAGGCATATAATCAATGATTACGTTGCTCTCACGATCGACCAGGAGCATATTTCTACCGACGAACCTGTATCTCACTTCTTTCGGCAGTTGCGGCAGCTTTGATAAAAGCGTCGCGGGCATCTCGGAAAGCTCTGCGCTTTGCGCATACGGGTAGTTCACACGCAAGATGACGCCTTGCAATTCCGTATCAAGGATGACATCACGAATTTCCTTTCGATCTTTTCCTTGAAACTCAGTCTTTAAAGTGCGCCTGATGTAGTCTGCCACTTCCGGCTTAAATAGATCACCACGCTTCGCGTTCTTGCGCGCTGCTCTCATCGAGTCTTCGAGCGTCTTTTGGTAAGCATGAATCTGCTCTGGTGTGGCGTCTTTCGAAAGTTTCGGCGCCTGCTCACGCACTTTGTTCCGCAGGTTTACGTATTCTTTCACTTCGTTCTCGAAAGCTTGAATCGCTGCTTTCTCAGCCGGAGTTATAACGGGCGGAGGAGCCAGCGCCGGATTGTCGGGTTTCTGCGCAACTACAAGCGTGACGGCAAAGCCGAATATGATTAAACAGAATCCACCCACACGTAACCAATCAATCTGTAACTTCTCTTTTTTGGTTTTCATCGGCGACTAGAAAGGCAAGGAGGGTGCCATTTTGCGGATGCTCGTAATTGTCTGGTCTGCATTCACAGTTGTGTATCGGGTTCGTCCAGATATGAACCCCGGATGAACGCGGATGACACGGATTCTTAGGCTAGATTAGGCGGTAACACGAATTGGCCGAGATGAGGGCCGGAGTAGTTTTGGGCCGTGCGCAGGGCAAGTTCTAACGCGAACCGCGTCGACTCGGGCTTGATCACCGCGTCGACAAAGCCACGCGCAGCGGCATACTTCGCATCGAGCTCTTTGTCGTAAGTCTCTCGCACCTTGTCCATCTCGGCATTTAGAGCTTCGTCCGGCGATTCACCATTCTTCTTCAGCTTTTCGAGTTGACTGCCAAATACAGCCTGCACTGCGGAGTCGCCTTCCATCACTCCCATCCGTCCGGTGGGCCAACTAAAGATGAAGTCAGGATCGAAGCCTTGTCCGGCCATTGCGTAATAGCCGGCGCCCGAAGCGTGATTGACTGTCAGAACAAGCTTGGGAACTGTGGCCGTCGCCATCGCTTCTACAAACTGCGCACCGGCGCGGATTATTCCCGAGTGTTCGGCCTCTGGTCCAACCATAAAGCCGGAAACATCCTGAACAAACAACAATGGCGTCTGATGACGATTACAGGTCTCGATGAAGTACGCAACTTTTTCCGCAGACTCCGTATAAATAATTCCGCCGAACCTCGGACGCTTTCCCCCGGGCACGCGCACCATGCCACGATGATTTGCGATCACCCCGATCTGAATGCCGCAGAGACGTGCGTGGCCAGTGATCATCTCTTTCGCGTAATCGGCCTGGAATTCATCGAGATGTCCATCATCAAGTAAACATTCCAGCAGCTTGCGCGCGTCGTAGGGTTGTCGATGATCTTCGGGAATGATGTCGTAAAGTTCCTCGAGCGGACGCGCAGGCTCGGAAGGTTCTTCTACAACAGGTGACGGAGGTTTTTGTAACTCAGAGACAAACTCCCGAATCTTTTCAATGCACGTTTGATCGTCAGCAACGCGGTAATGGGCGACACCCGAGAGCTCGTTGTGAGTGCGAGCGCCGCCGAGACTTTCATTGTCAATCGTCTGACCAGTTGCACCTTTGACGAGGTTCGCACCGCCAAGTCCCATGAAGGACGTGCCTTCAACCATGATAATGATGTCTGACAACGCCGGCAGGTATGCGCCACCGGCAATGCATGGTCCCATCACCGCTGAGATCTGCGGCACCTTTAAATAACGACGCATGATCGAGTTGTAGTAGAAGATTCGTGACGCGCCGTACTGGCCAGGAAACACGCCACCCTGGTAAGGAAGGTTCACGCCAGCTGAATCGACGAGGTAGATGATCGGTACACGCGAGCGCATTGCGATTTCCTGTGCGCGCAGGTTCTTCTTGATCGTTTCAGGCCACCACGAACCGGCTTTGACCGTGGCGTCGTTCGCAACGACAACGACTTCCCTGCCCTCAACACGACCGACCACCGTCACGACACCAGCGCCCGGCGCACCACCACCATATTCATCGTAGGCGACGAGCAGTCCGATCTCCTGCATGTAAGATTCTTTATCGAGGAGCAGGTCGATACGTTGTCGCGCGGTGAGTTTGCCCTGTTGGTGCTGTCGTTCGATCTTCTCGAGGCCACCGCCGAGTCGAAGACGAGATTCGAGTTGAAGCAGTTCCTCGGTGAGTTCGCGCAAGCGCGAGGATTTCGTGGCCGTGCTGCTATCAGTTCTTTTCATCAGTTTGTTTTATGCATCTGCGTAATCTGTGGATGGTTTTATCCGCAGATTACACAGAGCGCCAAATCATGCCCAGCATTCTGTTCGCATTAACGTTCGCTGGAACGCCTTCGAGAATAGCAACCCGCGAGCCGCGCAACTCCATCACGACACTACCAGCGGAAGTCTGCCACTCAATCC
This sequence comes from Pyrinomonadaceae bacterium, assembly GCA_035248565.1. GTDB lineage: Bacteria > Acidobacteriota > Blastocatellia > Pyrinomonadales > Pyrinomonadaceae > PSRF01. The sequence goes on from DATFHH010000172.1 coordinate 26,331, forward strand.
GATCGCCCTTTTCATTCACCTTGCTTTCGGGATAACGCTTTGACGTGCGCTTCGAGTAAGCATCAAAAAATTCGCGCGCATCGGCCAGCGTGTCCCAAGCCGTCAACTGCGACACAAAAGTTTCACCGGGTTTGACAGTCTCATATAGTCCAAAACGATCGCCACCCCAACCAGCCGCTGCCTGTTTCGACTCAGCCGCGTTGTTCAGAAACTCGTCAAGGATCAGATAATATCCCCATTCTCCGTTAACATCGTTATCGATCCGCTTCCACGATGGTCCAAGAAGAGTTCTGAAATCCGGTAATGTAAGTTTCTGAGGAGCTTCGTAGGAGAAATACTTATCCGGGTGCAGGATCTGCTCCGTCGACTGCGGCAGTTTTGTGAAAGCCTTCGAGACCATGTCCCAGCCGCCACGATGGTAGAGTTGCGTGGCCCATTCCGAGCCTTCTTGATACGGAAACAACAACGATTCACGCAACGCGCGGGGCGCTTGTTTGAACTGTTCGGTGGCAACCTCCTGCCCACCGAGACTGCGAATGAAAGCGAGGGCCACCAGCGGATTCTTCGCCATGTAAAGCATCATTGCCAAGGTTGCATCGCCTTCGATGAGGGCGTGTGCGGCAAGTTCCGCGTCAGAGTCGCCCTTGGGCCATTTTTCAAATCGCTTGAGATTGAAGTGTTGATCTTGTAGTGCGTGAGTGAGCTCGTGGGCCATCACTGGCTTTTGACCATCGAGTTCGATCCAATCTGCCAGATAAAACTGCTGTGCCTTCGGATCGTAGTAACCAGCAACCTGCTCAGTCAGCAGTTTGACCAGGAAAGCTCGATAACCAAATTCTTTCGGCGCAAGCCCGAGGGCCTTCAGTAAAACCTCCGCGGCATGCATCTCTTCAGGCGTGGTGTCGTCGTCGAGATTCTTAATGACCATCCGCTCGATCTCGGAGCGTGACTGTGCGCCGCTCTTTACGTCTCGAAGTATCGAGAGCTGTCGCAACTCGCTGGTCTCCTTGAGAACGGCCGCGGTCGTGGAGGCGACGGCTGCACTTTGTGCGCTGGCCGCGACGCCGGTCTGGGCGTGGCTCGCTGGCAGGAAACTGCCAATGGAGAGGCACAGCAAGATGAGTAGGGCCAGGGCCGCGCTGATTTTCTTTGACATAATTGGTCTTTCGCTCTTATAGTCCGCTAAACGTTTACAGTTAAAGCAGGATCGGAAGTTCATTCCTTCTATCGTATATGAGTTCGGAAGGCTTTGCTCAGATGACAAGCCCTGCCCCTGAAGATGTATTCGGCGTTTGGCACGAAACGTTGCTACGTGTCCGTTACGCTGAAACGGACAAGATGGGCATCGTTTATTATGCCAACTATTTGGTCTGGTTCGAAATCGGGAGAACGGATTATTGTCGCGCGCGAGGATTTTCTTATCGCGACATGGAAGAGAACGAGGATGCCTTCCTGGTTGTGGCAGAAGCGTACTGTCGCTACAAAGCTCCTGCATACTATGACGATGAACTAATAGTTCGTACACACATTACAGAATTACGTAAACGCTCACTGCGTTTCGGATACGAGATCGTGCGTGCTTCGAATGGACAAGTGGTCGCTGAAGGTGAAACGGGCCATGTAGTAACCGATTCAAGCGGACGGGTGCGTTCGTTTCCCGAAGGATATGCGCAGAGATTGTTAGCTCCGCCTTTAATCAAATCTCATCCCGGCTCAGTCGTGCCGAGTGAAACCGCGCCTGAGTGATAGGTCCTCTAGGACCGATAGGACCTATTCTTCCTGCCACAACTCAACGCCCGACGGTGTTTCAGATCCAGAGCCCCAGAGATTCTTTGTAACTTTTTTCAACTTCGGTCGTTTTAACTAGAAAGCCTCGCTGCTACTTCCGATAGCAACGAGGCTTCAGATGACAATACAAGTTCGATCGCCTCGCGGCGCCCAAAGCTGCATCGTCGACGCCCGCATCTTAGCGCACCTGGTGGACGAGCTTCAACCGAGGAGGGTCTACCATGCGCCGCTATGCGATCTTGTTCGCACTCATCTCCCTCTGGCTTCCGGTAACCACATTTGCCCAGACTCAAACACCTGAAGCCGCCCTCAACCTTTTCCAAAACGCCGTAAAGAAAACCAAAAATGGGGATCTCGATGGCGCGATCGAAGACTATACAAGAGCAATCAATTTGAGCTCTCGCTTCGACACGCGCAAGAGCGCCGGAAGCGGTTCTGGAAACTCGTTCGCATCCGGCGACACTGCGACCGAGGAGATCACAGTTGTCGATCCGTTCACCGCAAATGCTTACACCAATCGCGGACTCGCACGGTATCGCAAAGGTGATTATCCGGGAGCGATTGAAGATTTCGATCAGGCGGTGCGCATTCGACCGGGACTCGCCGTCGCTTATCTCAATCGCGCTGCTGCATTTCGCGCGAGCGGAGACCCGGTTGCCGCAATGAAAGATCTGGACCGAGCAATTTCAATCGATAAAGATCTCTCTCAAGCCTATAACAACCGTGGCAGTCTATACCTCGACGCCCACAACTACGAAGCAGCTTTGTCTGATCTCAATCACGCTATCAAAATCAACGAGCATAGTGGTGAGACTTTTTACCATCGCGGTTACGTTTATCTTGGTTTGAAAAACTTCAACGCAGCGATAGCTGATTTCGATCACGCCATTAAGCTGGCGCCACAGACAGCATGGGCCTATCACGGACGCGGCACAGCGTGGATGTTCAAGGGTGAGGTGCTAAAAGCGATGGACGACTTCAACCATGCGATCGAACTCGATCCAAAAATCGCGTGGGCCTATTTCAATCGTGGACTGGTGAAGGTGTTTTTGGGTGAAGAAGGTGAAGCGCAGAAAGACTTTGATGAAGCGCTGCGATTGAAACCGGAGCTGAAACCCGAGCTCGCGCCACGGGTTGATCTCGCGCGAGCCTTAAGACGGATTGGCAAGTCAGAAGAAGAATAGTGATAGGTCGATTGGACCTATAGGACTTATTGATTATGCTCTAGATTCAGGCGCTCGATGCTTCTCGCTTTTCCAGTGTTCTCATCGACATCGATGACGGCGGCGCAGATCCTCACCTGCCCGCTCGCATGGTCGGCGCGTCGCGCCGTCACCGAAGTAAACCGCGCAATCACATCCGCTTTATTCATGCCGATCACTCCGGCATAACTTCCAGTCATTCCGAGATCCGTCAGGTAGGCTGTGCCGCCCGGCAGGATTCTCTCGTCAGCCGTCTGCACGTGGGTATGAGTGCCAAGCACGGCTGAGACACGGCCATCAAGATGCCAACCCATCGCAACCTTCTCAGACGTCGCTTCCGCATGCATATCGACGATTCGAATCGTGGTCTCGGAAGGCAGTGACGCAAGCACGCTCTCAACCACTCGAAACGGATCGTCGGACGGCGGCATGAAAACACGTCCCATCAGATTCATCACCGCCACGCGCGCTCCGTTTACTTCACCGACCCAACAACCACTGCCCGGCGTGTTGGGCGGATAGTTTGCTGGACGAATGAGTCGCGGCTGTTTGTTGATGTAGTCGATCGCTTCTTTCTTGTCGAAGATGTGGTTGCCGGACGTCATCACGTTAATGCCGTTGGAAAACAACTGTTCGCACAATGCAGGCGTGACGGAAAAACCGCCGGCGAGGTTTTCGGCATTCATGATCGCGAGATCGACCTGGTGCTGCTCGCGCAGATCCTGAATGCGTTCGAGCACAGCAATGCGCCCCGGCTTAGCGACGACATCTCCGATCATGAGGACTTTCATAGGGCTGAATCAGTTAGACACAAAAAAGACCGCGAATCCTTGATCGACTCGCGGTTTCTGGCAGGAGGGAGATCCGCAGTTGCCGTTCCGAAGCCGTAATTGAACCTGCATAGACAGGTGGGTGACCTCTTAATGTCGCAGCCTCTGGCAGTTCTTAACGATGAAGAAATGCACTGGCTAAACGACCTCGGTCTCCCGAATCAACGGCGTTGGCTCAATCATCGTACACTCGGTGACGAACACCGCAGAACGTTTCCCTCCGCCGCCACGGATAGTAGCATAACTAGCCACAAAAAGGCACAGAAGTCACAAAAAAGAGATCGACTAAACTTGTATTAATTTTTGTGACTTTTGTGCTTCTTTGTGGCTAGCCTAGAGTGAGCTTGCCGGCGCTGCCTTGCTCACTCTCGAGGCTGGTTCGCACTTTGAGCAGGCGGTCAAGCATCTCCGCGCACTCTGCACTGCGGGCGGCGAGTTGCGCGTCGGCTTGTTCGTGCATGTTCTTCAGCCGGTGGAGTTCGTCTGCGATGTGTAGCGCTGCGAGGATCGCGACTTTCAACGAGTCGACCGTGAGCGTGCCCGATGAGATCTCTCTCATCCTGCTGTCGACAAATTCGGCGAGTTGAATAATGTATTCAGTGTCGCCGTCAGACCTGATGTTGTAAGTCTGATTATAGATCTCGACGCGAATAGTTGGACTGCTAGTGGTGCCTTCCATACCGCCTTTATTGATCATTTGGCCGACTCCGGAACTCATCGAAGCTCCTCGGCCATTTCAGGATCGAGAGCAGCCACTGCATCAAGCATGGCTTCGACTTTCATGCGAATTGTCTCACGTTCTGCGAGCAGCTTCTCGACCTGATTTTCGAGTCGCTCTTTCTCATTCAACACGCTGCCCATGTCGCGGTGCATGAGGGCAAGTTCCTTTTCCAGATTCTCTTTTTCCTGGCGCAGCGTTTTGGTGAGTTCGATGGTTCGATAGATCTTGTCTTCTAAGTGAGAAAACTTTTCCAAGCCCGAAAGACCCACCATTTATTATCTCCCGACGTTTTGACTGGACTGAAATCGACAGCGATTATCCGTCTTCACGCCTGCGAGCGCAAGACTCATTCTGCAATCACGAGCGATTTATTTTTTCTAACGCTGTTCGGCAGCGAATGCTGCAAGCAATGAGCGAGTCAACCGCGAGTGACGCTCTTCAACTTCTTCGTCGCGCAACGTGCGTTCGTCAGAGCGATACTCGAGGCGGATTGATACTGATCGTTTCGACGGTGGAATGTTTCCACCTTCAAAAGTGCCCACCAGCTTCACGCTACGACAGTCAGGCACGGCTTGCTCGTTCACCGCGTTGAAGATCTCTTCAAGCGCGACGTTGCGATCGATAAGCAGGGAGACATCGCGCGTCACCGAAGGATAGCGAGGCAACGGCGAATACTGGATCGCCTTCGCCGGCCCACGCAGAAGCGCGCCGAGATCCAACTCAGCCACATAAACCGCTTGGCGAAATTTGTAAGACGCAGCGATGTTCTCGGCGAGTCTGCCGATCGTGCCGATCTCTGTTTCGTCGGTGAGTTTGATCGCGGCAGTTTGCCCCACGCGAAGATGGCGCGCGGAGCTTTGCGCGAATCTCAACGGACTCAAGTTCATCCAATCGACTGCTGCTTCCAACGCGCCTTTTAAATCGAAAAAGTCGAGCTCACGTTCCGCTTGTGGTCGGTCTTCTTCGAGCGCGCCACCAGTCACGACCAGACCGAGCGCGAGCGTTTCATCTGGCGGTTCTCCGGTCTTAAAAGTTGAAAAAATACGCCCAATCTCGAACAAGCGAACGTCGCGAATGCCGTGATTAAAGTTGTGGCGTAGGGAGCTCAGCAAACCGGGCAGCAGAGTCGAGCGCATCCACGCGGCATCTTCAATGATTGGATTCGCAAGCTGCGGTTGATCGTTCTCGTGTCCATGCAGTGAAGGGATGAGATCGAAACGATTCTCCTGCTGAATAAAACTGTAATTGATTGCCTCGTCGAAACCGAATGCATTCAGCGCGCGACGCAAAGAGCGTTGTTTCATCTCGCTCGGCTGGTATTCGCCGGACATGCTTGACGGCGGGAGTTCGGAGCCGATCTTGTCGTAACCGGTATGTCGCGCGACTTCCTCGACAAGGTCCTCTTCCTGTTCAACATCGACACGCCAAGATGGAACCTGGAAAGTCATTCGACTGTCTGACTCGCCCTCGCGTGTGAAGCCCAAGCCACGAAGTATTCTCAAGATTTCGTCGGATTCAACGGACAGTGAAGTCAATTGCGTCACGCGTTCGGGCCGCAGATCCACAATGCGCTCGGGCAATGGTTGCGGATAGATGTCGATCGCGTCTTCAGTAGCAACACCTCCTGCAAGCGCGCATATCAGCTCGACGCAACGTTCCTGTGCGCGCAAGACGCCGCCACGATCCGCTCCACGCTCAAAACGTCGCGACGCTTCAGTGTCCATTCCGAGTTGACGCGCTGTTTGTCTGACTGAATTCGGATCGAAGTACGCGCTTTCGATCAGCACGTCAGTAGTCTGGTTGGAGATCTCAGACTCTTCCCCGCCCATGATTCCAGCAAGCGCAACGGGTCTTTCGGCGTCGGCGATGACAAGCATATCGCCAGTAAGAGTTCGCTCAATACCATCAAGTGTCTTCAACTTCTCACCGGGCGCGGCGCGACGAACCACGATCCGGCGCCCGCCGAGTTTTGCGAAGTCAAAAGCATGGAGCGGCTGGCCCAGTTCGTGCAGCACGTAGTTGGTGATGTCGGCGACGTTGTTTATGGGCCGTTGCCCAATCACTTCGAGACGTTTGGCGAGCCAATCCGGTGAAGGACCAATCTTCACGCCGCGCACGAGCCGCGCAGCGTACCGCGGACACAGATCCGGATCCTTAATTTCTACTGAAGTTAAACTCGCCGCACGCCCTTCCACTTCCAATGGCTGGCTAGCTGGCAAACGGAGCCGGCCGTTCTCAATCACCGCCACTTCGCGCGCAACTCCCACATGCGATAGACAATCAGGCCGATTTGACGGCACCTCGACATCGAGCACGGCGTCGCCATCGTGCTGTTCAACCGCATCGATCGCCAACCCGACCATCGTCAACCGCTCACGCAACTCCTGCGGCTTGAACCTGGTCTCCGTTAACTCTCGCAGCCACTCAAAACTAATCAACATTTATCTGTGTAATCTGTGGATGGTCTTACTCGAACATTTCCAAAAAGCGCACATCGTTCTCGAAGAGCAGTCGAATATCATCCAGCTCGTACATCAACGCCGACATCCGATCGATTCCGAATCCGAACGCAAAACCCGAGTACTCCTGAGGATCGACACCCACTGCGCGCAATACATTCGGATGGACCAGGCCCGAACCGCCAAGCTCAATCCAACCCGAGTTCTTGCAGATGCGACAGCCAGCGCCCTTGCACTTGAAACAACTGAAGTCAAACTCCGCGCTCGGCTCAGTAAATGGAAAGTACGATGGACGAAAGCGCGTTACGGTGTCAGGACCAAACATGCGACGAAGAAACTCCGCCACTGTGCCTTTGAGATGCGCCATCGTGATCCCGCGATCTACGCACAAGCCTTCAACCTGAAAGAACATCGGATTGTGAGTCGGATCCGGAGTGTCGCGACGAAATACACGACCCGGAGCGATCATGCGCACAGGCACGCCGCGGCGTTGCATCGCGTGTATCTGGACCGTGGAAGTTTGCGAACGAAGCGCGAAGCCGTCGGTCGTGTAAAACGTATCTTGCCATCCGCGCGCAGGATGATTGTGGGGAATGTTGAGCGCGGTGAAGTTATAGAAATCAGTTTCGATTTCGCGCCCGTCTTCGATTGCGTAGCCGAGCGCGACAAACACGTCTTCCAAACGTTCACGCAACAATGTGATTGGGTGGCGATGGCCGGAGCGCGGCCGGCGACCGGGCAGAGTTACGTCGATACTTTCGCGGGCAGTGCGCTCGGCTTCGATCTGCTCTTTTAACTCCAGTTCGACTCTGTCGACCATTCCCTCGCAGGTATCGACAATCGACTGTACCATTTGACCAAATGCGGCGCGGTTTTCAGCCGGAACCTGACCAATTAACCTCTTCGTACCTGCGAGCGCGCTTTTCTTTCCGAGATGACGTGTGCGGAGTTCTGCCAAGGCGCGCTGCTTCTCAGCGGCGGTCCAATCCGCTGAATCAACAACAAAGCGTTCGAACTCTTGCTCGAACGCTTTGCGGGCTGCTTCTACTTGCTGTTCAGGTGATTCTGCCATTTAACACTTAGTAATCCACAGATTACGCAGATTTAATCTGTGTAATCTGTGGATAAACTAATTCTTTTTCACTGCAACCCATTTGCCCTGCAACTGCCCGGCGTAATCAAACTCACCGGAAAGTTTACCTTCGATAACAGTCGCGCTCATCGTGATCGTGCCATTCTGACCTTCGAGCTGAAACGCCAGTTTGCCATCTTTCCACGATCCCACCTTGATGGAAGCTTCACCGAGTTGCGAGCTGCTGCCTCCCGTGACGTTCTCACCGTCAACTTTCAGCGTCAGCAAAAACGGAAACGGCTGACCATTCGCATCCGCAACCGCATCCCACTGACCGCTAAGATTGACTGGAGCAGCCGGAGCAGCCGGTGCGGTCGAAGCAGCCGCGGCAGCAGGTGTAACTTTTTTCAGCTCAACCGGATGCTTTTCCGTTCCCATCATCAAATTGCCGACGAGCTTGTCGCCGTCAACCTTGACGACCAACACGGCTTCATTAAAGGTGAGCGACAGCGTTCCATTCTCGAACTTTGCGTCGGTCGAGTCGATCGCCATCGTGCCATGCATCGCCCGTCCCGATATTTTTCCGCCTTCGTTTTTTAACTCCAGCGAAACTTTTTGCTCGGGTTGACCAGCGTGCTGCAGCGTTCCTTCGTACGTGCCCGTCAAATCGGGCACTGTGGTTCCCTGCGCAAAGGCAACGATGCTGCCGAACAGAAACGTGATTACGAGTAAGCCAAGCCGGCTACCTGCGTCGATTCTATTTTTCACTGATTTTGTTTCCTTTCAGAAAACTATGCCGCCTTGTTTCGCTGTTCGTTCTCGAGTGCGTTCTTGGCGTGGCCTGCGACTTCTGCGAACGACTCCGGTTGATGCACCGCGAGATCGGCAAGCACTTTTCGATCGAGTTCCACGCCCGCGAGTTTCAAACCATGCATGAGCTGTGAATAATTAAGACCATTTAAACGTGCGGCAGCGCCGATGCGCACGATCCACAAACTGCGGAAGTCGCGCTTCTTCAACTTGCGTCCCGTGTAAGCAAAGTTCAACCCTCGCTCGACTGACTCTTTCGCGGACCGGTACAACTTCGACTTCGTGCCACGGTAGCCTTTGGCCAGCTTTAATATCTTCTTACGTCTCTCAAGACGCTTATTGCCACGTTTTGCTCTGGGCATCTTATGATTCCTCCTTATCTATCTCGATCCATCCACAGATTACGCAGATTTGTTCAAAGTGAATCTGCGTAATCTGTGGATAAAACTCCTTCTTAATCTCTGCCGTAAGGCAACATCGACATCACCCGATCATGGTCCGCCTTGGAGACGAGCACATCGATGTCCAGATGACGTTTTCGCTTATTAGTTTTCTTCGTCAGGATGTGCCGCGCGTGCGAATGGCCACGCTTGATCTTTCCGCTGGCCGTCAGGCGCACACGCTTAGCCGCACCTTTGTGGGTTTTTAGTTTTGGCATGATTCCCTCTTTTTCCGTTTTTATTGACTCGTCGGCGCCTCGGCTTTTACCGGGCCGCTCTTATGTCTCTTTGGTCCAAAGATGATGAACATCTGGTTTCCTTCCATCCTTGGCCGCGCTTCGACTTCACCAACATCGGAGAGATCCTGTTCGAGCTTCGACAGAATCCGCGCCCCCAATTCGCGGTGAGTCATCTCGCGTCCACGAAACCAGATCGTCGCTTTCACCTTGTCGCCCTCCTGCAACCACTCTCGCGCATGCTTCATGCGATAGGCGTAATCGTGATCGTCAGTTCCGGGGCGAAACTTTACTTCCTTGACCGTGATTGTTACTTGCTTCTTCTTCGCTTCGTTCGCCTTCTTCTTCGCTTCGTATTGATATTTTCCAAAGTCGATGATCCGGCAAACGGGAGGATCCGCATTGGGAGCGACCTCTACGAGGTCCAGCCCCTTCTCCCGGGCGGCGCGAACTGCATCGCGGACATCCATCACGCCCAGTTGCTCTCCTTCCTCACCAATCACGCGCACCTCCGGTACGCGAATTCTCTCGTTAATACGAACCGGCGGCAGACGCCGGTTATCAGGACGCTGACCGCGACCTCGAAAGCCTGTAGCTATTGCTGCACCTCCTCAGTTAATTGGTTGTTAGTTAACGCGCGCGTTTCGACCAGTCTGCGCGCCATCTCTTTGAATTCCGCCACCGACATCACTCCGATGTCACCCCGCGCACGTTCTCTAACTGCCACCGTCTTCTGCTCCATCTCACGATCGCCGAGCACGAGCATAAACGGCACTTTCTGTAACTGTGCGTCGCGAATCTTCGCACCGACCTTCTCGCTGCGCAGATTCGCTTCGACGCGGAAACCTTCGCTGCGAAGCTCGCGCGCTAACTGCTCAGCGTATTCGTTGACGCGATCTGTGATCGGCAGTATTGCGATTTGCACGGGCGCCAACCACATCGGAAACGCGCCCGCATAGTGTTCGATCAAAACACCAAAGAAACGTTCCATCGATCCAAACAGTGCGCGGTGAAGCATCAATGGACGATGTGGTTTGTTGTCTTCACCGATGTATTCGAGTTGAAAACGTTCCGGGAAGTTGAAATCAAACTGCACCGTCGTTAACTGCCACGTCCGGCCGATCGCGTCCTCAACCCGCATATCGATCTTTGGTCCGTAAAATACCGCCTCTCCTTCGACTCTCTGATAAGTAATCTGGCGCATATTCAACGCATCGACGAGCGCGTTTTCTGCTCGCTCCCAATCTTCGTCTGAACCGAGATAATGCGAACCTGGATCGTTACCTCGCACGGAAAGTTCCACTCTGATGTCTCTGAAACCAAAGACGCCAAACAGATGAAAAGCGAAATCAATACAACCCACGATCTCAGATCTGATTGTTTCCGGCGTACAGAAGATGTGAGCGTCGTCCTGGGTGAAACCGCGCACGCGCGTTAGACCGTGTAGCGTGCCTGAAAGTTCGGCGCGATAAACAGTTCCCAGCTCTGCGTAACGCAGCGGCAGATCTCGATATGAACGTTGTGCCGATTTGTAAATCCCGATGTGAAACGGGCAGTTCATCGGTTTGATGCGGAATTCCTGTTCCTCAAACTCCATCGGCGAAAACATGGAGTCAGCATAGTTTTCCTCGTGACCGCTGATGAACCACAAATGCCGTTTGGCGATATGCGGTGTGAAGACCAATCCATAGCCGCGCTTTGAGAGTTCTTCGCGCAGGTAGTCTTCCATCTCTTTGCGTATCGCACCGCCTTTCGGGTGCCAAAAGATCAGACCTTGTCCGTAATCTTCCTGAATCGAAAACAGATCGAGCTCACGGCCCAGACGACGATGATCGCGCTTCTCTGCCTCTTCACGTTGTTTCAGCCACGCATCGAGTTCCTCCTGCGTGAAGAATGCCGTGCCGTAAATGCGTTGCATCTGCGGTTGCGACGCGTCGCCTTTCCAGTAGGCTCCGGCGAGCGAGAGCAGTTTGAACGCGCGCAACTTATTGGTGTTGGGCACGTGTGGACCAAGACAGAAATCGATGAACGGAGAGCCGTCGATGTAATAGACGCTCACGTTGTCGCCAGCCTTTTCGTCGATCAGTTCACACTTCAGCGGTTCCTGTCGTTCACTGAAAACGCGCAGGGCTTCGGCCTTCGGAATCTCCTCGCGGCGATAACCTAAATTCTTACTTGCGATCTGCTTCATTCGTTTTTCGATGACAGGCAGATCGGCTTCTGTTAACGGCTGCGGCGCTATCACGTCGTAGAAAAAGCCGTAACGCGGATCGTCGAGCAGTGCTGGGCCAATGCCGAGTTTCGTCCCGGGAAAGAGATCGAGGACCGCCGCGGCGAGCAAGTGCGCGGTTGAATGTCGCAGCACTTCAAGACCGTCGCGCGTTTCAGGCACGATCGGTTCGATTTGCACTGACTCTCCATTGTCGCCACGAACGGTTTCAAGTTGAGCAGTGAGATCGACTTCGCGGCCGCCGATTTTGGCAGCAAGAGCTTGTTTGGCCAGATCGCGATCGAGTTTCTTCAGAGCTTCCGCCACCGTCGCCGAATCCGGCACGGGAACAGGCTCACCGTTTTTCAGTTGTACATTGATCTCGCTCATTTTGCGTGTCTCCAGCCGGCGCAACGTTAAAAGCGGAGCGCGGGGACTGCAACAAAGGCCTGAGTCCCAAGGCCGAAGACGATTCCCGACGATTTACGATTCACTAATTGTTACTTCAGTCGATCGGATTCGATAGGAGCGCCTTCGCCGCGCGCCCGCGTGGTTGCGGGTCGGCATTAAAAGATAAAGAATCGAGTAGTAGTTCGATTCATGACGAAGGTCTTCCGGAGCATCCTATCAAAAGTTAGAAACTACCATCAGTAACGAAGCGGGATTCTAGCAAAGGGCCTTCCAAAGGCGCAACCACAGATTAAAGCCGCGGATTATGCGGATTTTCGCGGATAACGATCTGTGAAAGTCCGTTGCGATTACCACTCATATTTAGGCAATACCGAACAGCCGTGCAAATTGCGCCGGGTTCAGAATTTGAGTTGAGGGCAGAGGCTGCTCATCAAGCAAATCTTTGTCGCCAGTAATTAAATAATCAGCATCACAGGCTAAAGCTGCCGCGATAAAAAGCTCGTCCTTTGGATCTCGTGGGAATGACGGAGCTGAAACCGGTTGAACTCGGATCGTGACCATTTCTACGAAGGCGTTGAAGCCTTGTTGAATGCTGGGAGGGATTTTGAATTTCGGTCGGGCGAGCACCTCTCGGTATTCGTTTTCAATATCGACAGTTACGATCCAAAACCAATCGCCGTGAGCCACAATTTCTTCAATCACACGACGAGGTAGTCCGTCACGAATCAGAGCCGAAACAACGACGTTCGTATCGACCAGAATGTTCATCGTCCGGCTCGATAATCATCAATTTCCTTCAGAATTTCTTCGTCGGTGATTTCTTTCGAGTCTGACAAGTTCCCAACGTCTTCAGATAAACGACGCCATGCCGCAACGCGCTCGAGTGCACTTGGACGTTGCGGGATTATGATCACGTCAACCTCCTGATTCTCAAATTCGGGAGGGGCTTGGATCTTGAGCCAGCCATCGGGCTCAACTTTGGTTTTTTTCGTTACGGTATTCATCCATTTTCCTCAACGGCAAGAATAGCATGTTTTACAGTGACAAGGTTTAGGAGACTTATAGCTACAAGGATCTGTGAAATTCCGCGTAATCCGTGTAATCTGTGGCCGAATCCACGACTTCCCTTCCAGGAGAGATATAGAATGCGACCAGCACGAACTCTAATCGTTGTCTCCTTATTACTCTGTCTCTTCGCACAAATACCAGCACAAAACCGAATCAAGCCGGCGGTTAGTGAGATTCGCAATGCGATTGAGATCTATACCGTCGATCGCGGTAGTCTCAATCGCTCGTATCCAGTCGCTATCTCGTCGGCGCGACGCGAACGCTTCAGGAAGTTTTACAGCGAGTGGCTCGCCTCACTTGAAAAACTCGACTTCGACTCCATGAGCGAGGACGGAAAGATCGATTACATTCTTTTCAAAAACCACCTCGAATACGAACTGCGCCAACTCGATATCCAAGCCCGACAGCTCAGCGAGATTGAATCACTCGTCCCTTTTGCCACGAAGATCATCGAGTTGGAAGAAGCACGCCGTCGTATGGAACCGATCGATTCAGCGAAAGTTGCCGCAATGCTAACCGAGCTGAGAAAGCAGGTCGACGAGCGACGTCGCGCACTTGAATTGGGCCTGCGAAGCGAAGCTCGGGGTGGTGACACGAACATTGAACCGGTACGCGTCAAGAAGACGGTTGCAAATCGAGCGGTGAACACAATCAACGGCCTGCGCGCAAACCTGCGGAACTGGTACACGTTCTACAACGGCTACGATCCGCTCTTCACCTGGTGGAACGAAGAGCCTTACAAATCGCTCGATCAGGCGATGACCAGCTATGCCGGTTTTATAACTGAGCGCCTCGTGGGCATCAGACCAGAAGGTGGACCAACACAGACCGCACAGAATCGGGGCGCCGGTGGTGGCGGCCCAGGCAGCGGTGGTCCAGGTGGCGGCGGTCAAGGATTTCAACGACCGAGTTCCAGCAGCGCACGTCCTGGTGACGCAAGCGACATCGTCGGCGATCCAATCGGCCGCGAAGCTTTGTTAGTCGAACTCCGTTCCGAGATGATCCCTTACACGCCTGAAGAACTGATCGCAATCGCCGAAAAGGAGATGGCCTGGTGCGAAAACGAAATGAAAAAGGCCTCGCGAGATCTCGGTTACGGCGACGATTGGCACAAGGCGCTCGAGCACGTGAAGAATCTTTACGTCGAGCCCGGCAAACAGCCGGAAATGATCCGTGACCTCGCGCTCGAAGCAATCAAGTTTGTCGAAGACAACAATCTCGTAACTGTTCCCGAGTTGGCTAAAGAGAGTTGGCGCATGGAGATGATGACTCCCGAGCGACAGCTAGTGAGTCCTTTCTTCCTCGGGGGCGAAGTCATTCAGGTCTCATTTCCCACCAACACGATGGCCCACGAACAAAAGATGATGAGTATGCGCGGCAACAACATCCACTTCGCGCGCGCCACTGTTTTTCACGAACTCATTCCCGGCCATCATCTACAGGGCTTCATGGCTGCGCGGAACAAGCCGTATCGAGCGATCTTCGGCACGCCGTTTTGGACCGAAGGAAACTCGCTTTATTGGGAACTATTGTTCTGGGACTTGAACTTCGCCAAAACGCCCGAGAACCGGATCGGCATGCTGTTCTGGCGCATGCATCGCTGCGCGCGCATCATCTTCTCACTCAATTTTCATCTCGAGAAGATGACGCCGCAGGAGTGCATCGACTTCCTCGTAAACAGAGTGGGCCACGAGCGCGATAACGCGACTGCTGAAGTGCGACGTTCATTCGATGGCAGTTATGGTCCACTTTACCAGATCGCGTATTTGATTGGTGGACTTCAGCAGTATGCGATGCACAAAGAGCTGGTCGATTCAGGCAAGATGACTAACCGTGCTTTCAACGACGCGCTGCTGAAAGAGAACCGTATTCCGATCGAGATGCTGCGGGCTGCGATCACGAATCAGAAGTTGACGCGTGATTTCGTGACGAACTGGAAGTTTTACGGGCCAAATCCGTTAGAAAAATAAGCCGCGGATGACGCGGATCAGATTAGCGCCGATACTGGAGTCGCAGCTTCACGAACATCGGTTCGGTTGGTTTGACGCTAGGGCGGTAGAAAAGAAGTTGTGGCGCGGGTGCGCTCGCCGTCAAAGCGCGCGTAGTTGCGTTCTTCTCTTCTCTGGTCCAGGTCTGTCCTGAAGTTGACATCTCGAGGTGGCCGACGCTGGAGCCCCACTCCTTTTCCCATTGCGCGACTTGATCGGGCACGAGTTTCTGCGCTTTGTCTGTGATCTGCACTGCTTTAAGCGGCTCGGGTGTTACGAGCACGCTGACGACTTCAGCTACGTGATCGGGACGGCTCTTCTTCATCGTGAAATATGGCGGACTATCATCTTGCGCTGGAATCTCGAGCAAACGACCAACAGCAACTTTGTTATCGCCGCCCGCAGTCCGCGTAGTCGGAAAGATTAAATAAGGTTCTCCTAAACTGCCATCGGCGTACTGCTCGCGATCGATGACGTAGAGATAACCGGCACGCACAGCTTCGACGCTGATGCGAAGTCGATCTCCCTGGACCAGTCTTGTGTTGGCTGAGATCCGTTCCGGAACCCACTCAGTCACAGCGTTATCGTCGTGAACGATCAAACGCGCGCCGGAATCAGCTCGATTGGCGGGACGAAGTCGCCAGAGTGTGACGCCCACTACCGTGTCGGGTGCAACGTTCTCAACCGGCACGTTTGGCGTCGCGATGCGGTAACTTGTGTTTACTCGACGTCGCACCGTGCTCTTTTTGCTGGCGGATGGAGTGATAAAAGCAGTGTCCCAAAGCTTTCTCGTTCCGTCGTCGGATTTTTGGGCCAAGACTGAACAGCCGATCGTAATCAAAACCATTAGTGCGAAACTAACAACCGCTCTCATAGCGAATCCCTTCTGCCCCCGAAAACCAACCCGCAATCAATTCCATTCCCCTTGCATCACGAACGCAGCCCAGTAATAAGGCGACTGCCACTGCGCAGTGCGCAGCATTTCGATTTGTGCGGCACGTAGCGCCGCGGCCGGCGTTTTGTTTCGACGTAACATTTCAGTGTAAAGACGCTGCATTAACTCCGCCGTTGCCTTGTCGTTAACGTTCCACAAACTCACGATCACACGCCGCGCGCCTGCGTACATGAACCCGCGCATCAATCCTTCGAGTCCCTCTCCTTTTACATCCTTGCCGAGTCCCGTTTCACACGCGCTCAACACGACAAGCTCTGCCGGCAACTTGAGATTATAAATATCGTGTGTACGCAGAAAGCCGTCCTGTGGCTTGCCCTGTTCATCAACCAGCGAAAGCACAATGGCGGACAGACCTGCTTGCGTCGTGTCGAGATAACCGTGAGTCGCGAAATGGATGTAGCGGTATTTACTCAACTCGCCGCTCGTCGCGATCGTGCGATTGGCCCGAAAGTCGACTGCCTCAAGGCTCGATCCGGCAGGCGCGACTGCCAAAATTCGATTCGCTTCCACGCGCGTAAATGGCAATCGTGGAATCGAGAGCTGGCCCTTTGCGTCGCTCGCTAGATGCTCAATGATCCGAGCCGCACTCTGCTCGCTTACTTCCGTAACCGGCGCGGGCGCTTTGAGCCGCTGGTCGTTGGTCGAGAAGACCGGATCAGCAATTACAGCAACAGCTCCCGGCGCCGGTGCGCGATTCTGCAAGTTCTGACGTTGAACAGCCAAAGACGAAGCTGATGGCAAACTCACCACCTCATGATCGAAGATCATCGGTCGGCGCCCAGCGATCGACAAAGCAGCAAACGGCACGTACTGCAAGGCACCATCCGCTACAACTACCAGTCGTTTATTTCCAAACTCAGCGGCCGCCGGCGCGAGTATCATTCGGCTCAACTCATTTGCCGCCTGCTGAAACTGCGCATCTTCCTGTTCTATTCGCGTTTTCCGCTGCGCCGGACTCTCGAGTGACTTCAACACACTGCGAGCCGTCAGCGATTCGTACACCTGCCGTGCCGTCTCCTCGATTTGCTCACGCTTCGGCAGTTCATAAATCTTCAAGGAGTTTGGTCCAACCACCCAGAGATAGCTGCGCTCATCGCCGAGCGAGTATTCGAGCAACAGCGAGTTTGGATCCAGTTGTTGCTGGATCTCTTTCAAGCCAAGCGGTTGGGGTTGCGTCAGCGCAGCATATTGCGGACTGTTCTTACGAATCGCCGCCTGCACTTGCTGATACTCATCGTCAAGCGCGCTGATCTCTTTGTTGAGCGTGTCGATCTCTTGCTGGTTGCTCTTCTGTGCGATGAGCTGAATCTGGCGTTGCGCTTTGGCATTCAACGACTGCCTGATCTCGCGTTCCTTTTTGACTAAATCGATGCTGACGCCTTGCAGAATATCGACGTGGCTTTCATTCAACATCTCCATCAGACTGCGTGCACGTCCGCGTTCACTGGCTTGAAGCGCTTCTGCATCGTGGCGCGCCGATGGTTCCTTTGCATGAAGCTGCATCAGCAGGTCAACGTAGAGTTCGTAGGCCTTTTCTCTTGAAGCAAGATAGGAGGTACGAAGCTCCTGGCTACCAGAGCGAACGCGAACGGTTTCAATCAGCGACAACGACTCTTCAATGTCCTTTCGTGCTTCGCCGAGGTGACCAATTCGCTGTTCGACGCGAGCTCTATCCTCCAAGACAACCGCGGCAGTATTGAGATCGTTGATGTTGCGAAATATAGAAAGCGCCTGAGCAAAACAGTCCAGCGCTTTTTCGGACTGACCCAAAAGACCGTAAACATGACCCAGATTATTTAAACTGACCGCTTCTCGGCGCACGTTCTTCGTGGCGCGCTGAATCTGGAGTGCCTGTTGATGATATTCGAGAGCTTTTTCTGGCTGGCCCATGTTGGAGTAGGTGATGCCAAGGAAATCAAGCGTTTGCGCCTCCTGGGCTTGATTCCCAATCTTCTGCTGCATCGTTCGTGCCTGAGCGTAATAATCGAGCGCCTCTTGATATTTCAAGGAACGGCTATAGGCGAGACCGATGTTGCTCAACGTATTCGATTCGTTAGTACGGTTATTACCGGTTTTTAAGATCGCGAGGGATTGCTGGAGATAGTCCAGAGCTCTTTCAATCTCACCCAGAGAGATGTAAGCAACTCCGATATTATTGAGTGTGCTGGCGCGTCGCTCTGGCAAATCTGCGAAGAGCGGTAACGCCTGCAAGTAGTAATCAAGAGCTTTTTGAAAGTCGCCGCCATCGTCGTAAAGCTTCCCGATATTGTTTAATGCCGCACCTTCGTTGAGTTTGTCACTTAGTCGCTGTGCGAGCTGACGTGCACGCTCGTAGTGCTGCCGCGATTTTGGAATCTCACCGAGAACATCGTTCATTCCGCCGAGGAAATTTTGTATCGGTGCTTCCAGTCGCTCGTCGTGGAGCTTCTGCGCTAGTGAGAGGGCGTTCTCGAAAAGCTGCAACGCAGTCGGAAAATCATTGAGTTGAGCATAGGCGAAGCCCATCGATTGAACATTCAGTGTCTGGCGGTAGGTATCACCTGCTGCTTCAAAAAGTGGCGTGGCCTCCTGATATTTCACTATGGCAGCGCGCTTGTCAGCCGCGTTTGGCTTTGAGCGTAGCCCTTGTGCCTCCTCAAAGCTTCTTTGAGCAATTACATGTCCCTTGTCGAGAGCGCTCGCTTCTCGCAGGGCCATAATCTTAATCTGGTATTGTGCGGCATTCGCTTTCACGTTTGGCGCACTCACTTCAACCCGATACTCACCGGACGTGTTAGCCACCAGTAAGATGGGCTCGGTCCCCCAACTACCGTTGGGACTATTGGAGACCGCGATCTGAGAACCATCGGGACGGAATAACGTTACTCTGACGTCAATTCCCTTCTGTTCAACTAACGCATAAAGAAACTGGCCGGTCGTAAGATTGATTGCATAGGAATGCGATTCGCCACCTTTGAGCGCATGTGCTCCGTCAGCCAAAACTGTCGCCTGCTTGACCGGTTCCTGGATGACACGAGCTTGCGCCTTTGAGTTGAGCGCAGCGGTTTGCCAACTCAGAAGAGTACACAGCAGAACCGCGCAGCAGGCGGTGGTTGATGACAACACGTAATTTGATGGCGTCGAGTGTCGCATTTAACAAGAAAGCGGAAGAGACGGGAGAGCTTCAAGGGGCCGCTCCCGCTCTTCCGGTTTAAAGATAAAGTATCTCTTTCAATGTGGGTTACGATGAGGAAGCGCCTGCTGCCTCTCGTTTTTCACCCGTTACCGTAGTTGCTCCATTATGCGCGACCCAGGTGTCATCGTCATCGTCCGGGTCACCGTCATCGGGTGGTTTCTTGTACCCTTGGTTACCCCAGTATCCCTTAGCCACTTTGTCACCAGCAAACGTAACCGTTATGTACCAAGGCTCCATAGTGGTTCCATTAAGGTGAGCCAGGAAGATTGGGAATTGAAACGTCGGATTGGGAGGGATGGTGCCTTCTGTTGTTGAATGAGGCGTGCCGTCGGGCCCGAAAAAGACCCATTTATCCGCAATTTTGAGGATGCGGCAGTTGACAAGCTGAGAGGGGTTCGGTCCCTCTTTGCCTGGCTTCATTGGGTGGATGATCCAGTCTGATATTTGTTCTGACATTTGTTGATCCTCCTTCGAAATTGTGTAGGTTTCCACAATCCGCACTGACGAATTGTGATCTGAGCTAAAACCACGATGACGCCGACTGAAATGGGGCTTCCGTAAAGCCTTGCTATTTCTTAACGCGAGAACCGTTTTGCCAAACCACCATCTAAACTGTGAAAAAGCGGGACTATTCGATTAGAGAGGGCGTGAACTCTTGAGTGCCTGGTAACGCTTTTGAATGGCCGCAATAATATGCCTCGGAGGTGTGCAGGTCAACGTAAAGCTGCGTCACAAGAAGGCACAAAGAGAGCACAAAAGGGGTTTGTCAATGATGCTGGAGTTTTATGGGGTAGACGATAACATTGCTGGTGGATTTTATCGTAGTTAGATTCTCGCCTCTTTCAGAGTCCGGCTTGGGATCAGAGTGAGTTTTCAGAAAATCCTGAATAAGCTTGTTCAATGACGGATCCGCGATGAGTCCTTCTGATTTGGTATTCGCGAATTCTCTCACGGGCTCCAACGCTGCCACTGCCTGATCGGAAAAAACTAACCAGAGTTTTTCCGTTCCCTCCTGCTTATCAAATTGCAGCCATGATTCTTCCGGAATCTGAACGATCTGATCGGCCGACAAAAGCGATGAGCTCTTGTTTGCAGTCGACGAAGGGAAAACTACGTTGAACTCCGGCACTACCGAATCCGTCGCCGGTCCTTCATTGAATATGTATAGGTAACCTGTTTGCGGACTGCGAAGGTTCACGCGAATCTGATAGTCCGCTTCGAAATTGATTTCTCCAGCCAGCGTGAACGGATTCTGATACGGCTTTCCGTCGCGGAACTTCTGCACCGTTATCCAGTACGTCAGCGAGCGTTCAGCAGGCGGAGCAGGAGACGTTGTCGTTTTAACGGTTGTTCGTGCTCGCGAAGAGCGCCAAATATTTACACCGATGATTGCGGCAGCAACCACCGCCATCGCAAGCAATGCAAACACCAGTGCGCGCGTCTTCGATGAATCGCGCGGCGTTTCATCCGTAACAATCGTAACTCGTGGGCTGTTGGGTGACGACGTGCGCTCGGCCACGGCGTCCACATCCAACTGCCGCTTCAGACTTCGCAAATCAATGAGCATGTCTTTCGCTGTTTGATAGCGATCGTCGGGATTCTTCGCCATCGCTTTGAGCACTATACGTTCCAACTCCGCCGGCACTCTTACCTGCTGACCTAATGGTACCGGATCCTTTTCGAGGATTTGCACGATCGTGTGGTTGGTGGTTGTGCCCTTGAATGGCATTGCGCCCGCAACCATCTCGTAAAGCATCACACCAGTGCTCCAGATGTCCGTCCGTTCATCAACCGCATGCGCCTGCGCCTGCTCGGGCGACATGTAGTGGACGGTTCCCATCACCAAACCCGGCGCTGTCTTGAACTCAGTAACTGCTTCGGGATCGGAGTCGTGAGCGCGCAACGCAGCGGTTTTCTTCTCCGTCACTTTGGCTAAACCAAAATCCAGCACCTTTATCACGCGATCGCGGCGGCGAATCATCACGTTTTCAGGTTTAATATCGCGATGCACAATGTGTGCTTCATGCGCGGCATCGAGCGCAGCAAGCACCTGAATAGCGATGTCGAGTGTCTCTCTCAGTTTGAGGTTCTTGCCGCGCAGATAATCGCGCAGTGTTTCTCCGTCGATGTATTCCGTTGCGAGAAACGTGAGGCCATCGACTTCGCCAAACTCAAAGATGGTGAGAATGTTCGGCTGGTTCAGCGACGACGCGACTTTTGCTTCCTGGCGAAAGCGTTGCATGCGCCGCTTATCTGACGCGATGTCCTGTGCGAGCACTTTCAGTGCGACCGTTCGATCGAGACGCGAGTCTTTAGCGAGATAAACCTCACCCATACCGCCAGCGCCAAGCAGATCGACAATGACGTAAGAGCCGAACTGCTGTCCTTTTTCAAGGGCCTGGTGCTTTGCTTCACTCTCGTTCTCGTCGATCAGCAACACCGCGCCTGCTTCGGCTGCATTTCCCGCAATAAAATTCTCGTCGCTTGCCTTCCCGTGCGACTCGATCAGTTTCTCTACTTCCGCACGCAATGATTCATCGACGCCGCATTGGCCCGCGACGTATGCAGCACGCACTTCAGGGTCCAGCGAAATCGCGGATTTGAATATGCGACTGATCTGTTGCCAGCGTTCGGGGGTCAATTGCTCGCACTCCCAGTGAGTTGTTGGTAGAGCCACGCACGCGCCATGTTCCAGTCGCGAGTCACCGTGTTCTCTGAAATATTCAACACTCCGGCAATCTCCTCGTTGCTTAGTCCTCCGAAGTAGCGCAACTCAACCACTCGGCTGCGTCTCGAGTCCATCTCGGCCAGACTTTTAAGCGCCTCATCCAGACGGATCAACTCAGAACTTTGTTGAGGTGTAATGGTCGCAGCTTCTTCGAGCGACACTTGTTGCGCGCCGCCACCCCGTTTGACGTAAGCGTGCCGCCGCGCGTGATCGATGAGAATGCGACGCATGATCTGCGCGGAGATCGCAAAGAAATGCGAGCGGTTGGACCAGTGAACATTCCTTTGATCGACGAGACGCACGTAGGCTTCGTTAATGAGTGCGGTGGTTTGTAGTGTGTGGCCTTTGCGCTCGCGGCTCATGTAGCGACGCGCTAGCCGGTGCAGCTCGTCATAGACGAGTGGATAGAGCTCGTCGAGTGCGGTTTGATTACCGCCGCTCCATTCGGCGAGCAGTTCGGTAATCTGGTGTGGGGGAGGGTTCTTCAAAGCGAACACCCAGGATCAACTTATTTCACCGGGTTTGCGCAGCATCTTGTTGACTTCTCCGATATGCAACTCCTCTTCGGAGATCATGCGACGTGCGTAGTCTTCGAGCAGCACGGATCGATCGCGCACCAGGTCGAAGAGTTGTTTGTACAGCGCAAGACCGACCTCTTCGGCTTCAAGGGACTCGGTGAGAATGTCGTTAACGCCGTGTTTATGAGTTTCGAGTAAGGCGCCAATCTTCAGCGACGGATGCTCACCAAAATGCGTAACCAGCTCTCCCGCCTCGTTCGCGTGCGCGAGACAGATGTTAGCCTCATTGCGCAGCCAGCTTACGATTGGAATTCTGTTGTGACCAAAGATCATCAATGAATAGTGAGTGTAACGAACAACGCCCGCCAGTTCGGCCTCTAAAATCTGGTTCAAGAGCTTCAGTGCCGTTGCCTTGTCAAAGTTTTCCGCCGCCATATTCTCCTCCATTCCCGTTATCCGTGGCTCAGAACCGCAGAGAGAGACAGCTCAAACCGCCGTCCATCTTCTGAAACTCCGACATCTCGAGGGCGCTGGTCTTGTAACCCAGTTGGTCCAACTCTTTCTTCACTTTCTGAAAGCCCGATGCTATCAGGACTCGGCCATTTATCGACAGACAATTGGCTGCGTATTCCTCGCCCGCGTCCAGGCAGATCAGATCGTAACCGGAAAACGCTTTGTGATTACGTAATGCTTCAATGACCACGAGATGCCTCGCGCCGATGTAAGCCAGTCCACTCTTCAGATGAAGGATATTACTCAGACCGCGTATGTCTATCAAACTCGATTTGTAACCCAGCGAATCGAGAAAGCGGGCGAGCTGGTGCGCGCCGTATTCGTTAGTGCGTTCGGAGAGGCCGATAAAGTAGTGTTCACCGGCTTCGCAGACGTCGCCACCATCGAGCGTACCTGGTTCGACGATTGAGTGCGCTTGAGGAAAATAGTCGTGCAAGACGGGTTCGAAGCTTTCGATTTCATCGAGCCGGCTCGGTGCGCCGGGACGAGCGATCACAGCGCCTCGAGGAGTAAGGATTGCGGTGTCTTCTACAAAGGTTGAGTCTGGATGTTGATGATCGGCTTCCAGGCGGATCAGATCGATGCCGCACGAGACGAGCCCCTCGCAATATCGCTCGTGTTGTTCGAGTGCTTTTTCGAGAACTGGAGTACCCAAATCGACACGCGTCAGGCCCGCAGCGAAGTTTTGACCGGGTGGTCTGACGATGGCTTTCGTAAACGCTGTCACGTCACTCGTCCCATCAAGCGTTTCACGGTGGGAGTAAGAATCGCCAGGATCGCGGCTGAGATTAACAAACCAATCGCGATGCCGCCGTAAAGCTTTGTGAGTTGCATCGAATTGTTCGCCACGAAAAATCCCGAGAAGTATCCGGCGAGTTTACTGCCCAGCGACGACGCCAGAAACCAAACACCCATCATGATGCCGACCAGCTTTGCCGGCGAGAGTTTCGTGACCGTACTGAGTCCCACCGGACTCAAACACATCTCGCCGCAAACTTCCAAAAAGTATAGACCCACGAGCCATAGTGGACTGATCCTGCCGTAAGCCGTCAACATCGACGCGGGTATCAGCAGCAGATAAGCTGCACCAATGAACAACAATCCGAGCGTGAACTTCACCGGACTCGACGGCTGGCGATCCTTCATGCTCACCCACAAATAAGAAAATACGGGCGCCAGCAGGATGACGAATAGCGGCGTACATGATTGTAAGTAGCTCGACGGAAATCCGATGCCGAAGATCTCAGTTCGCACGAGCTCTTTCGCGAAGAGATTCAAGCTCGCGCCTTTCTGCTCGTAAGCGCCCCAGAACAAGATCGTGAAAACAAAAAAGATAAAGATCGCTGTAATACGTTTCCAATCGTCGCGCGTCAAAGGCTGACTCGAAGTGGCTTCACTTACTGCCGCGGCTGTTCGCTTCTTCGTCCTGCTGCCGACGTGGGCCAACCACCGGCCAAAAAGCACGTAGATAATCAGACCAAAGATCATACCGATGCCCGCGGCGCCGAATCCCCAGTGCCAACTCTTCGACGGATCAAATCCATTGTTGACGAGAACTCGTTTGAAGGCGTCGCTTTGGGCCAGGTAACCACAGACGAGCGGCGCCAGTACCGCCCCCACATTGATGCCCATGTAGAAGATCGAGAAACCGCTGTCGCGACGTGGATCGTTTTCGCGATATAGACCACCAACCATCGCGCTGATGTTTGGTTTAAGCAAACCAGTACCGGCAGCGATGAGGATCATGCCGAGATAGAACGAGTTTATCGAATGAAAGACCATGGAGAAATGGCCGCACGCGATGATGAATCCGCCTAAAAAGACTGCGAGTCGCGCTCCGAATAAGTAATCGGCCGCGAGTCCGCCAGGCAGAGCGGTTAAATAGACTGACATCGTGTAGGTGCCGTAGATGGAGGCGGCATGCTTTGTATCGAAACCAAGACCACCCTGTGCGGGCGGCGCAACCATGTAGAGGATGAGAATGGCGCGCATGCCGTAATAACTGAAGCGCTCCCAAAGTTCGGTGAAGAAAAGTGGTCCGAGTCCGAGTGGGTGACCGAACAAGGTATGTTCGCGTGCTTCTGTGCTCATGAGTTTTTGGGCGGCAATATAGTTGAGGCGGGCCAGACATTCAACTCTGTGCCTCTGTGTCTCTGTGGTATTTACCACCACCGAGACACAGAGACACAGAGGCAAGGCAAACCTCTTCTTCGCCGGTCACATCTATCCTCCACAACGAAAGACCACTCTCCCGCGTGCTCCCATGAACAAATCTAAACTCGCCATCAACGGCTGGTAAAGATGGAGAACGACGACAAATTAAAGTGAAAGTTACTGAAGCTGATCTGGTGGTGAAGGCACGTGATAGTTATATTTATTCTAGCCGTAGATTACCGCAGATTACACAACTCAATCTGCGGTAATCCGCGTAATCCGCGGCTTAGTTTGCGTAATAGAATTTCCCCTGCATCTGCCAGTTACCAGTATTAAACTGCCGCTGCGCACCGCAACTCAAACAAGTTCGGTATGCGCGGCCTTCGCGCGAGAATGGCCGGCTCAGATCCGCATGCCAGCAACCAAACACACGTGCCATCAAATTGCTGATTTTGCCCGTCAAAGATGAAGCATCAATGTGCCCGATATTTGAATTCGCGATTGTTAACTGGCCTGCCTGCATGATGTTTGTCCCTTTCAAAACCCTTCGAAATTACCTTCAAACCTTAACGCGCAAAGAACGTAGGGATCGGGTCATCTCCTTGGAGTGCGGCGGCCTGGCGCCGCTTTGTTATCGATCGCGCTTGTTCGGGGCCAAAGCGGCGCCAGGCCGCCGCACTCCAAAGAGGCGCAAAAGGACAAATGGCCTTATACTAGGGCGCTTAAAACCTCAGAGTGTGGAGAGTTAGTGATTGAGTGAGCACCCTAAAGACAACGTAACTCGCCTGCTGATTGAGCTCTCCAACGGGGATCGGGGCGCGGTTGATCTTTTATTACCTGTCATCTACGATGAACTGCGAAAGCTCGCGGCGAATTATCTGCGGCGTGAACGGCCCGATCACACCTTGCAACCGACCGCGCTGGTTCATGAGGCCTATCTGCGTCTCATCGATCAGACGAGGGTGAACTGGCAAAATCGCGCCCATTTTTTCGGAGTTGCTGCACAGATAATGCGTCGCTTGCTGGTAGATCATGCGCGGAAGCATAATGCGGAAAAGCGTGGCCAGGATTTTCAAAAACTCTCTCTGGACGAAAATATAGACAGAGCGGTCGAACGAAGCGCGGAGTTGATCGCGCTTGACGATGCGCTCAAGTCATTGGCCGCGTTCGATCCACAGAAGGCTCGCATGGTCGAATTGCGCTACTTCGGCGGTCTCTCAATTGAAGAAACAGCGGACGTTCTGGGTGTCACTCCTACAACCATCAAACGTCATTGGCGCTTTGCCAAAGCCTGGCTTCACGGAGAGATGCAAAGAAATAATTGATCGCACGCAGCAAGTCCAATCCAACATCAAACACATTGCCGATTGCCAATGCAAAGCGTGATGACCCCTGAACGCTGGCGACAAGTCGAAGAGATCTTCCAAACGGCCCTCGATCTTTCACCGGGAGAACGAACGCGCTACGTGTCCGAAGTGTGCGCGGAAGACAGCGAACTC
>DATFHH010000173.1:0-7255 GCA_035248565.1 Pyrinomonadaceae bacterium
GCCTGCCGCTGTTGCATCGTGAGCCTCATCCCTACCTCCAACTGGCTGTTGCCAGTGGCGGTAAGTCTCATTTATTTCGAGTACTTTTTTATTTGAGGCAACGATACCCATTTCGAGTACTTTTTTGATGAGGCAATTCGGCATCTTGACTTTTTACAGATCGAGGAATATCGTCTGCGCGTTCTGTGGTTTGAGTTCTCACCGAACCTGGGATCCTTGCAACCCGTAAATCTCAGTCTCCATTCAGAGCATGCTTTAAGCAAACATTCTCTGAGTGAATTTTGTTTTCTCATTCCGATTTGAACAATAGTTTTGAGAACCCGACACAAACTCCTCCGTTACCTTGTCGTCCTCGTTCCGCTCGCTCTAACTTTGTTTTCGCCTCTCGCCGAATCGCTAAAATGGTGGCTCTTGAGTGGCTATGAAATTAGGTGGCAAGCACCCAAACCTTCGTCAACAGACAGAAGACAACTGATTACCGTACGTAATAACGGAAGTGCGCCGTTGTACAAAGCCCACATTCGGCTCAAGATCTCATCTAATAAGCCTCTTCCAGTCTCGGACTTTTCATTTACACCTTTTAGCGGTGGCCCGCAGATTTCCTTCATCGATAGTATTGCTGATACTGATAGCTTACCCAATCCGGCGCAATCTGATATGGACCCATTGCTGTCCGTCTTAGATTCTCACTCAGGTACCCGAACATTATTTGCAATTGAACAAGCTCTCAATGGTGTACTGGCTTCGAGACTTCGCAAAAACGCCAAGCTCACCAAGACTGTAGACGACCTGCAAAACGCTAACTACAGTTGTGACGAATGGCACAGGCTTTGGCCTTCGAAGTGCAGCGAAAATAAAGTTGCGCCCGGAGTGTGCCAGCAAGGAAGCAGCGTCATTGAAGCGTGGGAAGTCTCAAGGCGCCAGTTAATAGAGAAGGCTCGCCAGAAATGGCATGAAGGAACGGGAGTGGTGGTCCTATCCAGCGACCCGAACCTCTCCCCTTCAGGTGATATGGATTTTACGTTTGACGTGGGAGCAAATGAATCCTGTTTCTTGAGAATTGATTACAACCGCGATCCGTCGTACAAGATTGGGACGAGTGTTGAAGTTTTGTCCAGTTCTATCGCGACAACGAGCGAGGTTGTGGACGAAGCTGATCTAAGAGCTCCGTTTCCTCTCTTCATGCTGCAATATCATTCAACGGCTATTATGGTGCTTCTACTGGGTTTCAGCTGTGCACTCTTTTTTTCATGGCCGGCTATTCGACCGAAACAACTGCTTCCGATTGACAAAGTTTTTCGCGAAGCTCTACGCACCGATGATGAGGAATACTGGGAACACGCATATCAAAGGTACAGATTCTATGTGACCCAGCAATTCAGGGATTTGCGCGACTCAGCTCATAAGCCAAATCTCAAACCTGACTCGGAAGAACTTCTTGATTACATCAGAAATCGCTTAATCGATGCGTATGGTACAAAGCCAGGTAAATTGAGGGGAGAAAAGAAGCTGAAGCAGTTTGTAAACAACGAACTGCAAGCGCTCGTAACGTTACTTCCATGAACGTTGCGAAAGCTTTGCAGATTATTCGTAAAGAGCCGAACAATACTACTGCGTGGGAAGTGGTAGTGCTCGCCGTCTATCAGCCTATGTTGGTCTACGTCGCCTCACTCCTGTTTAGCTTCCGCATTACTGCTGCGCGAGATTCAGTTCATGACGTCGTTCATGATGTCCTGGTTCGGTTTTACGAACGATGGCCAGACAGTAATGCCGAGATTACTTCCGAGGCTGCCCTGAACGCGTACTTGCGCAGGAGCTGTCGAAATCTGTTGGTAGACAGGTATCGTCATGAGCAGCATACGGGGCAGTTTGTTGATTTCTTAACGGTTAAGTTCAAAGACGCGTTTCAAGAAAGTGACGTCTACAGTTCTATACTGCTAAAAGAAATTATCGAGCAAATGCCGCCAGATTGTGCTTCGCTGTTGAAAAGGTTCATTACCGAGGGCCTGAGCCCGGCGGAGATAGCCGATAAGGAGGGCATGCTACCGGCGAGCTTCTATACCAAATGGTATCGCTGCATCAAGAGGGCCAGGACTATTTTTTCTGAGAATGTGAAGAAAAAAGAACGCCTCAAACGTTAACACCCAGATACATAGTCCAAGTTTTCGGAGAATACCTAAGCAACTCAAACGACAGTGCCAGTTTTTTGCGAATTCTGTGAGGCAAACTTTTTCTCTACTCTCTGAAGAAAAAGGCCTGCCTCAGCCGTTATCTAGGTACATGACGAACTTAGTGGTCTGTCCCGCAACCCTAAAAGGGGAGATCTTCCTTGGGTAGGTCCACGACCAGACACCCATAGCTTACAGGGACAAGCCACATCCAAAGCCCCGATGGAGGACGTATGCCGTGTGTGCTGCAAAAAGCGACGAGAATAATTCCGAGCGCGAAATAGAAGACTTTTTAAGGCGATGGATGCCATTGCCTGGCGATATTAGCGAGGGCTGCCCTCCATATTCCGTTCTGGAGGAGGCGGCAAAAGAACCCACCTATACCGTAGAAAGTGATCCGGATTTACAAACACATAGTGCGAAGGAGCCAAATTGGAATCAACACTTTGCCAAATGTGACCATTGCAGAAATATGATCGCTCTCCTCAAAGAAACAGAGCGGCCTCAAGTGACATTGCAGGATATTTTCGCGAAGGCGAGTCGAGACGCTCAGAAAGTTAAGTCGAGGAAACGTTCCGCACTAGGTGTGCCTTCTGTGCTGGGAGGGTTTGAACACTCGTTTTTCTGGGCCAAGTCTCGATCTGCGATTGCCTTTGCGGCTTCAATGATTCTAATCGTTGGTTTCTGGATAGCGGGGAGGCAATTCAACCTCTTTAAGACCTCTGACAATGTCGCCACCGTTACTTTTGAAAGGAACGAATCTAAAGAGGTGCTACAGTCTGTGAACGTGAAGGTGGCGAAGCTGGAGCAGACTCCCGTGAAAGAGCAGGAGCAGGACGACTATATTGCTGATTACAATAAAACGGGCCAGTACATCATCTCGTTGAATCAGCAAAAGAAGATCCCCAAGGAAGATCGGACCGACATTGCCGTTGCGATGGCTCGCTATCGAAGTGAACTGGAAAAACAAATCAGAAACAACCGAGAGGTTGCACGCAACTCAGCAAAACGAAGCTCAAGTATTCAGAGTGAACCCGATACGGCAGCAGTGCTTTCGTTATATAGCAATGTCAATCAGGCTGTCTCAAAAAAAAACGAAAATGTGAGTAGCCCAACAAATCAAATTCCTGACTCTTCTGTTATCAAAGAGTGGAGTGAGCAGCTGAGAGTGGAATTTAATAATTCGGACGCAGACGTGTCCGTCCAGGATAAATTGCCGAATCGACCTAAAGAGGAAGCGGACGCCCTTGTCAAGGGAGTGCAGACTTTTGCAACTCAAAACGGGCGCACAGTGAACCTAAAAATAGGAAGTGGAACGTTAACAATTACTCCTACGACTTCATTCACCAGCAGGCCAAAGGAGTAAAGCCGCTGCACGTCCGTTGGTTAAACTAAGACATCCGGTCGCCCGAACGCCTCGTCTTCAGAACCGTGCGTGAGACTTTCGACCTCACACGGCTCCTCGATAACGTAATCGTTGACATCGATACTGTCAGGACCAATTGAATCGATAGTTTCATCGATTGCGGTCTTTTCATCATGGCAATGAACATGAAGCAGTTGAAGATTGCCGTATTCATCCCTGCCGCCATAACGACGTGGGATTCTATGGTCAATCTCAATTCTGTCTCCCTGTTTGAAGTAGAGTCTGCACCACCGGCATTTTCCTTCTTGCTTCTTCAACAGTTTGGCCTGTCGAAAAGTTAATAACGGATAGTGCTGGAGGCGTTTGCTCCAGTATGCCCAGTTACCATCGAAAGGGCTTTTTGTTCCCGCCACTTGAACGTGACGTTTGATTGGTACATCGGCATACCAACGAAGCCTTTGATCCAATGCTTGGAACACCCACCCTCTACCTTTATCAGAAAACAACCAGTATTTACTTACTGTCTGTCTTCGAGATTGGTGTTGATGGCGTCGCTTGGCCCAGCGGAGGAGTTTCTTCGTCACCAGATGGTCCAGTTTCGAGAAAACTGCCTTCGAGACAACTGTTGAGTAATAGTTGGTCCACCCGATAATCTTCGGGTTGAGCAAGCGTATCAAGTTGGCCTGTTCGGATGACTTGTTACGCGCTATTACTTCAGCGACTTGTCGGTAGTGTCGCCCAACTGCCTCTTTGCTGGGTTTGATGATGGCTTTGAAATCAACCAGGATTCTTGAGTGTCCCGATGTTCGATAGTTGCATTTACCGACTTTGAACTGTCGAACGTGAAAACCCAGGAAGTCGAATCCTACATTGCCTTCATGTTGCCTGAAGGTATGTGTGATTCTCGTTTTACTTGATTTGAGTTCAAGTCCCATGCCCGATAACCACTCTTGCGCAATGCTGGTAGCTTTCTCTACGACTTTCAGATCTTGGTGGAGTACCACGAAGTCATCCGCATAGCGGATAACTCTCGGCTGGTATCCACCACGACTTTTTCCGTCGATCGTAACGTTCTTCGGGAAGGCTGTAGTGATTGCAGTTTCAAGACCGTGCAATGCAATGTTGGCGAGTAGAGGTGAGATAACACCTCCTTGCGGTGTGCCTTCTTCTGATGGGAAGAGTTCATCACCGTCCATGATCTTGGCTTTGAGCCAAGTCTTCACGGCACGTCTCATCACGCTGAACGTCTCTAGTTTTTCCAGCAGTGTTTGATGGTTGATACGGTCGAAGCATTTCGCAATGTCAGCATCAAGCACAAACTTTTGTGTGTACTTGATGCTTTGGTGAACTGCCTCTATCGCATCATGGGCCGACCGTCCCGGTCTAAAGCCATAACTGTTCGGCTCAAAGCGAGCTTCCCATTCTGGCTCTAGTGCCATTTTTGCCAGAGCTTGTTGTGCTCTGTTCTCGATAGTCGGAATGCCTAAAGGTCGTTTCTCATCGGAGCCGGGTTTGGGTATCCAGACACGGCGGACGGGAGTCGATTTAGGCTTGAGGCTCAAGGTTTGGACAAGTCGCATCCGTTGTTTCGGGTTCAGAGCTAATCTGCCGTCAACACCGGCTGTTTTCTTGCCTTTGTTATCTTGAGTCACCTTCCTGACTGCGAGACATTTGGCGTACCAGGAGCTGAGCAGTAGTTTTTGAAGCTTGTGAACTGCTACCTTGTTACCATGTTGGGCAGCTTGGTAAATACGCTTTTGGAGCTTGAAGACTTTCCGTTCAATACTGCGCCACGGAATGTCATTCCATTCATACACTAGCGGTGAGGATGCTGTGCTCATGACTTTTCAACTCCGACTCGTGTCTTTACCTTTCACGTTATCGTGTCCACGTCTGCATATCCGTCGGCTTTCCCGACGGCATTTGCTTCTTGGACAATCCTGCCAATGCTCAGCATGCGGTTGACACCTGCTCCAACTCTGTTGGAGAGCACAAGCATTGGTTACACCGTTCCGGCCACTCGTTTTACGCAGATTTAGAGCCGCACATATCTTCCGGGTTTGTGTTGGGTGAACACTGGTCGCTTCTAAAGACGCCAGTCACTATCCCTGCCTTTTGGCAAAGCCTATTAGTCCACGTAGGCTTCTTCATCCTAACGAAAGTTAATGCGTTCGTATTCCTACTCATGTCTGCCCGCTTGCATGGAGTCATCAATTGGACTTTGACTTACCACGCGTTTCATCCCGCTTTACGGATTGATGGTTAGTCGCTACCGTAGGGATGATGCATTTCCTAGTTCACCGTAGGATAGGGAATTGCGCCCTATATCGAGTGACAAGTTAGACAGCAAAAACATAGGGCGCCCCACATGGTGGGGCACCCTACAACTTTCACCATCCTTCGCGTCCTTCACCGATTCTCAGTAGCAATTAACTCCTTTAGAATCAATGGTTTAGCGAAAACAGGTCGCACTTAGAATGGAATGTCCTCGTCCGACAAATCTGGCTGCGAGTCCGTTGGGCCGGCGGCGGCGCCCGCCGATGCGGCTCGCTCATACGTCGTATCGTCGTTTTTCGCAGAACCAATAAAATGCATGTCGGTCGCAAAGACTTCGAGCGAGTGGCGCGGCTTGCCATCGCGATCGATGTACTCTTCCACACGCAAGCGACCCTCGATATAGACCTGTTTGCCTTTTTGCAGATACTGTGAGGCAGTCTCCGCCAGCCGGTTCCACAAAGTGATACGGAACCACGTGGTGTGGTCCTGCATTTCGCCATTGCGATCTTTGCGCCGCTCGTTGGTAGCCATACTGAAACTACAAACGGGCGTACCCTGGGCGGTGTAGCGCAGTTCGGGATCGCGACCGAGATTTCCCACGAGAATTATTTTATTGAAGGACATGAGGAGCCTTTCTTTTCTAGGATTCTGGACCGATCGCGATACTACTAGCGAAGAAACGAAGAATCAAGCAATCCACTTTTTTTAATGCGATAAATCTTTAGATGCCGGAGGAACAAAGATGACTTGCGGCCGAATTTCTCGCTATCGCGTTTGGCAAATGATTTCTGGTAGACTGTCGCCACTGCCAATGTGATTTGTGGTCGAATGAAACCGCGAGTATATATCGAGACTTTTGGCTGCCAGATGAACGTCGCTGACTCAGAGCGCGCTGCCACTGGTTTGCGCGCGTCGGGCTACGATTTGTGCAAGTCAATCGACGAAGCAGACGTCGTATTACTCAACACCTGTTCGGTGCGTGAAAAGGCAGAGCGAAAGGTTTACACACGCATCGGCGAGGTACGCGCCGCACGAAGCGGGAAGCAAGATCTCTTGGTAGGCGTAATGGGTTGTGTGGCTCAGCTCGAAGGCGAAGCGATCTTCAACAACGCCGCGTCGGTTAACATGGTGATCGGAACGCGCGCCACCGATCGCATTCCGTCGTTAATCGAGCGTGCCCGTGAGGCCGAGCGAGGAGTGATCGATCTCGATGAACGCGGAGAGCACGACGTATGGGACGTTTCACCGGTCGAAAGGCACTCACCACACGTCGCTTTTATCCCGATCATCGAAGGCTGCAATAAGTTCTGCTCGTTTTGTATCGTGCCGTATTCACGCGGCCGTGAACGCAGCCGTCCAGCCAGTGAGATCGTCGCCGAAACCAAGAGGCTCCGGGCGCTTGGCTACAAAGAGATTCATCTAATCGGCCAAAACGTAAATAGCT
>DATFHH010000174.1:0-3772 GCA_035248565.1 Pyrinomonadaceae bacterium
CGAATTTTTTTTGCGCCTTTGCGCCTTTGCGTGAGCATGCATGTAAAACTCAGCTTTCCTTCAGCTTTTGCAGTGTTTCCCAAACTCGTTCGGCTTCTTCGCCGAAGATGACGACTTCGTTCTGTCGCTCATCTAGATCGAGCCCCAAACGCGTCTTCACATCGCCTACGCCGCTACGAAAATGCGCGGCGGTGATGTGGTCCACATGGACCAGAAATCTGCCGCCTTCAGGATGAGTGAATTCGATGAATTTCAAGATCCAGCCTCCTCAAAAGAGTTGGACAACAACCGCAAGCCACTAACGGCCGTAAGTTCTCGGTGATCTGTTTCCAATGTGGATGTGAGGTCCGGTCGCCACGCCTGGAACAGGACCGCGAAAGACCAGAAACGGGATCGACTCAGCACGCAGAAACTCAATTAACGCGCGGCCTTCAACGCTGTCAGGATGCACACCAACGTCCATACCATTGCGGTGGTCCAAGCCCCAGCGAGTGTGCAGCTCCGATTGTCCGAACGCAGACAGTGGCAATGGTCGTTTGAACTTTGAAACGAAGAACTCTTCGACCTTTGTGGCGTCTGCAAGCCGCCACTTGTGCGTGGTTTTTTCCGGTTCCTCAGGAGGTTTTGGAAGTTCAATGCGAACGACGCGCACGCGATCGAGAAACGTCGTGATGTTTCCACGTTTGTACCAGTAACCGTCGGCCGACTCGCTGACCTCATCAACTAACAAGGAATCACCGCCCGCGAGGATGATCGTTACCTGAGCTTTGTCTTCAGTGGTCTGAGCGTAGACAGAGGAAAAACCCATCGCCACGAGGAATAAGTAAAGCGTGACTCTCAGGAACATTTTTGGTGTTTTGTGCCTTTTTGTGGCTAACTCTTCGGCGCGAAGTAGCCGATGCGCGTTTGCGGGTAGTACGCCGGGTTCGCAGTCTCCACGCGCACGCGCCGGAAACTTCCATCGCGCGCCTTGTTCAGTGGTGTGAAATAGAGCGCGTATTGATGTCGCAGCTCGTCGGCAACTTCGGCGTAGGTCGCTTCGAGTGCATCGAACGAACGCGGTTTGAAGAGTCGACCACCCGTTGCCCGTGTGAGTCGCTCCAGGTTTTCTTCACTCTGGTCCAACGCCTGCAAGCCAAGACGTAATCGATCGATCTCCACTTGATTAAACCTGATCGACGACTCAGTCCCACCGAGCAACGTGTCGAGCTCTGCGCGCTTGTTGGCTCGCGAGATCTCGGTATTGCTGACGACATAAACCGCTACCTGCGCCTTGAGCAACGATTGCAACGCAGTGTCGAGAGTCGTAGTTCCTTGTCCGTTATCGATACCATCTGACAGGACAATCACCGCGCGACGCGATTTCGTAACTGGTCCAAACTGTTCCCGCGATGCGAGCAACAACGCATCGTTGAAGCGGGTAAACATGCCTGGTTCAATGCGGTTCAGCGCGCGTTGGAACTGAAAGCGGCTCTTGGTCCAATCCTGTAAGAGCTGCACGCGATCGTCAAACTTGATCAGACTGAGGCGATCGTCCTCGGCGAGCCGCGCGGCAAATCCCTGTGCAGCACGACGAAAGTCGTCGAGGTTGTTGGCGACTGAAGATGAAGCGTCCACCATCAGCACGACGTCGACCGGCACCTGGCGCAGTTCGAGATCGCTCAGCGGTTGCAGACTGTTGTCTTCAAAGACGCGAAAGTCGTTGCGCGTAAGATCGTTTACCAGGCGTCCATTCGAATCGCGGACGGTGACGGGAAACATGACTTCGGTGGTGTCGACTGAAACGACGTCGCCGGGGCTCAGTTCCGGTTCTTTTTCAGGCTGCTTTTTAAGGGCAGGAACAGGTGGAGGCACGCCCATTGTTTCAAGTGAGGATGGTTGAGGCGCAGGCGTCGCAGCCGCTTTGGGTTTTGGCTTTGGTGTAGTTCGCTGTTGAGCGGTTCGACGCTGGGCGCCTGCTACGGAAAGTAAAAGTAAGAACAATACTGCACAGGTTAGTACTTTCATACGATTTTTAGCCGCGGATGACGCGGATAATACGAATTACTTATCCTCGCCCATCGCCGCTTTCATTGCATCGATCACTTTGTCGCTGACGCGGCGTTTGCGTAGCGCTTCCAACTTGTCTGCCTTCAGATCAAACTCTACTGGCGACTGCTCGATGCGACGAATGATCGTCCCTTCTGAAAATCCTGCTTCCACCAATTCGACAATCGAATCGTTGGTCAGGCTTTTGGTTTTTTCGAGTTTTGCGGTCGTGCCTCCGGTTTCTGACGGTGGTTTGATAATTCGCACTGTTGCGCTGCCCGTCAGTTCACTATCACCCGAAGCAGAACCATTGCCGGTGCGACTACGATTGCTCTGCCTTGCGCCGGTACTCGAGCCGAAGATGTTGGTCGAACCATCCGAACTCTTCGTGTCACCGGTTTTCGGATCGAGTTTTGAATTGAAGAATGGATCGCTGCCAAACGACTCATCGTCAGTGGGAATGTCATTTCCTTCCTGACGCGCGAGCATGGCGACAATGATGTTCTCGCTGACGCCGGCGTGTTTGAGTTGAATCATGCGATCGGGGGAGAGATCGAAGTTCGGAACTCGCGATGCGATGATCAGTATGACCGTTTTATCTTTGAAGCCTGCTTTGACGAGTTTGATGATCTCGGCATTCGTCAATGGACCATCATTCGACTTGCTCTGAGCGTTTACGCCAATCGCGCAGCCGGCCAACAGGCAAAAAGTGATTAGAGTTGTGGGGAAAAAATGTTTCATCGCGCACCCCCTTAGCGTTGTGGATCCGGCACCTCGTTTTCACCTGGCTGCCGGCCCATCAGTCCGTAGCGTTTTCCAATCGTCCTTACATAGTCGCGGGTCTCTCGGTAGGGGGGAACGTTACGACCATACTTGAGCACCGCGCCTTCCCCGGCATTATAACTCGCCAGCACCAGATTGACTTTTCCGCCGAACATGTCCATTAGCTCACGTAAGTATTGCGTTCCGCCCCGGATGTTCTCGGCCGCGTCAAAAGGCCTGCGGACACCGAGACGCCGGGCTGTTCCCGGCATCAACTGCATCAATCCCAGCGCTCCCTTTGGACTAACCGCGCGCGCATGAAAACGTGACTCCCTCTCAATTACTAAAAAGACCAAATAAGGGTCAATTCCGAAACGTGCCCCATTGGCCTTAATTAATTGATCGAGCGTGGGAGTTCCGGAAGTCCAATCAGTGTTCCGCTGACCGGCAGCCGGGGAACTTGGCGCTTCGTATTCGATGCGGGCAATCCGCTCCTTGTCTAAAAAAATGGAGACGTGGTTGCGCGTGTACCAGGCGCCATCGGGCGCTTCCTGGACCTCGTCAACGCGAAACTTCGCGCCGTCGACTAAGTGAATCCAGACGGTTACCGGCTGCGGCGACTCCGTCTTTGCCGTTTTCGCAACTTCAGCCGCACTCGGTTTCGGCTGCTCCAAGATTGGTTTGACTGATTTGACCGCTTGCGGAACTCGCTGAGTGATGTTGCCTTTGCGATACCAGGTCTCGTCGCCCTGTTTCCAAACTTCGTCGGCCTCGAAGGTATAACCATCGGCGAGAGTGATGATGTTGCCGGTAACTTTGGGCGCTTGGGCAGGAGTCTTATCTTGCGCGTGTACGACTGTGGCGGACAGCAAACACAGCAAGAGAACCAACATAATCTGTTTCCACTGTCCGCACATTCAGTAATCCGTTTCTAAATCTCGGTGTCAAGAATTATTTCTCGCGCAAAGGCGCAAAGACGCAA
>DATFHH010000175.1:0-43669 GCA_035248565.1 Pyrinomonadaceae bacterium
CGGTTGGGCCGGCATCTTCGTACATTTGTCGTTGGCGAGCGTTGCGTTAGGCGTGTTGTTGTTTCTCGGCGCCCTGATTCGCATGCTTGCTGAGGAACGACTGGTCAAACGGCGCTATCCAGAGTATCTGGAATATTCAAAAGTCACCCGGCGCATGATTCCCCACGTGTTTTAGTATCCACAGATTACGCAGATTTTATAAATCAATCTGTGTAATCTGTGGATAGTACTGAAACCTATCCTAAAACACCTGCGTACCTTCACTACCAATATGACCTATTCAAAGCTACAGAATAATCGCAGAGTCTACATTTTTTCGCGCAACGTCAGCTTTCTTTGCGCGCTGTTGTCAATGTCACTCACTGTTCGCGCGCAGGATGTTGCGTGGCCACAGTTCCGTGGGCCGCAATCGAATCCGGTGGCGATGCATGCGCAACTCGCCGATCATTGGTCCAAAACCGAAAACGTCGAGTGGTCGCAAGAAATCCCCGGCCGAGGTTGGTCGTCGCCAATCGTATCCGGCGGCAAGGTCTACCTGACCACTGTAGTAACCGACGGCAAGTCGAAGCCACCGCAGATCGGCACGGAATACAGCAACGAGTACGTCGCGGAACT
Organism: Pyrinomonadaceae bacterium; assembly: GCA_035248565.1. GTDB lineage: Bacteria > Acidobacteriota > Blastocatellia > Pyrinomonadales > Pyrinomonadaceae > PSRF01. Next base: position 616 of record DATFHH010000175.1, read on the forward strand.
ACAAAAACAAGGACTCCCGATACAAGAGATAATCAAGCGGGTCACTGAGCGCGATATCGAACTGCCGAACGAGGTGACACTGCATTACTTCATCTATTGCCTCGACCTGAAAAGCGGCAAGGTGGATTGGAACACGGAGTTCCAAACAGGCCGCCCGCCCGGCGGCCGTCATCGCAAAAACAGCTTCGTCTCCGAGACTCCCGTAACCGATGGAAAGTTTATTTACGTGTTTGTGGCAAACCGCGGGATATGGGCATTTGACTTGAAAGGCAAGGTAATCTGGACCACTCCGCTTGAATCAAATCCAATCTATCTGGACCTGGGAACCGGAAGTTCGCCGGTGCTGGCCGATAACCTGCTTGTTGTCTTGAACGACAACGAGAAACAGCAATACATCGCTGCCTTCGATAAACGGACAGGCACGCAAGTCTGGCGCACGAATCGAGATCTCGGCGGCAATGGACAACCTCGCCAGCGCTCAGGCTGGGCCACACCATTTGTGTGGCGGCACGCATTGAGAACCGAGATCGTAACAGTTGGACCAGAGACAGTTGTTAGTTACGATCTTGCAGGTAAAGAGTTGTGGCGCCTCGCCGGAACGGCGGGAACACCGGTCCCGACGCCCTTCGCTTACGAAGGTCTACTTTATATCAACGGAGGTCGAGGTCGTCCGTTGTTAGCGATTCGTCCCGGGGCCAAAGGCGACATTTCTCTAAAGGAAGATCAGACGTCAAACGAGTATGTAGTGTGGTCGCAGCCTCGCGGCGGCACTTATCTGCCGTCGGCGGTGGCTTACAAAGGAGCCATATACACGCTGACTGAAACGGGAATCCTGAATCGTTTTGATGCCAAGACCGGAAAGCAGATTTACAAGACACGAATCGATCCCGCGGCAACCGCCTTCACGACTTCGCCGTGGATCTACAACGACAAACTGTTTTGTCTCAGCGAAGAAGGCCAAACGTTTGTGATGACAACAGGCGAGCAGTTTCAGTTGCTGCACGTGAATGAATTGGACGACATGGCACTGGCGTCGCCGGCAATCGTTGGTGAGCGTTTGTTGATCCGCACGGAGCATCGGCTTTACTCGATTCGTAACAAGAAGTAGCTAGGCGGGTTCAAGAGCAAAGACACTTATTTGCGAAAATTTCGCGACCAAACATTAGTCAAACTGAGGAAACAGGATTCGCGAGGTGTCTTATGCAAGTAGTTGTTTGTAACAAGTGTGGCGCGAAGAACCGAGTTGATGAGAGTAGACTCGCTACCAGCGCGGCGAAATGCGGACGATGTGGGGAAACGTTGGCCGCCGGGAGCAATCAGCAGGATTCAAAGCCGGCGACCATCACCGACCAGACTTTTGAACGCGAAATATTGCAGGCGCGTGGACAGCCGGTTCTCGTTGATTGTTGGGCGCCGTGGTGTGGTCCATGCCGCATGGTCGGTCCGATTTTGGATCAGCTTGCCGCGGAGTCTCAGGGGCATTACCGAATAACGAAATTGAACGTTGATGAGAACCCGCAAACAGCGTCACATTTTCAGATTGCGAGTATTCCCACGATGCTCATCTTCAAAGATGGACGACTGATAGATCGTCTCGTCGGCGCGCAGCCGAAGCAAGCGATTGCCGAGCGCCTGCGGGTTGCTTCGAGATTTGCCGCGTGATTTTAGCCACAAAAAGGCACAGAAAAGCTCAAGCGAAATAACCTCCATCGCTTAACGCGAGGGTGCTACGCGCCACACGGTTTCAATTGCATTAATAACCGAATCAGGACGAGTTTGAGGTAATTCGTGGCCGGTCTCTGGCAACACGATCAATTCAGACCCTTTTATCGCTCGATGAAGTGGGTATGCATGCTGCTCGGGTTCAACCAATAGGTCGGCAGCGCCAGTGACGATCACGACCGGCAGCTCAATGTCTGAATATCGTGGACTCAATACCTTCAGACTCGAACGCAGAGTTCTTTCATCGTAAGCACAAGCTCTGACTTGTTCCGGCCTGGTCCACATGCGTACACACTGCTGCGCATACTCATTCTGTACTGCTTGCGGATGGTAAGCTTTTTTCAAACTTTCCTGCACGATGGCTCGTCCCATTAAAGGTGTCAGCGTGTTAACAACGAACCTTCCGGCTACAGGAACGTGAGGAACTAGTGACCACCATTCGATACTGACGGTGGGATACGCGGCCGGCGCTAATAAAACGATCCCGGACAGATCTTCCTGGTAAGCCACTGCCACCGCCAAAACGAGAGAGCCACCCCACGAGTGTCCTACAAGTACCGGTTTCTCGATAGATAGCTTCCGTAGTGCGTTGCGGATAAGGTGAGCCTGAACTTCAACAGTATTTGCAATCGAATCATGTCGTTCGCTATAGCCGTGACCCGGACGATCGAAGGCGACGACGTGAAAAGATTGGGCCAGTTTGTCAAACACTGCCAACGTGTAATCCTTGTGCGAGCCGGGATTACCGTGAATCAAGACTACCGTCCGGCCTGATCCGGCGCTGACGTAATGGAGCTTTACTCCATCAACTGAAACAAATTGCCGAGACGAAGAGTTCGACTGAAACGTCGAAGATGCCTCGACCTGACTGACTTTCTTTTCCTCTTGCGGTAATACCAAAGATTGCACGCCAGACGCCATAATCGCAGCTTGTTTCTTCGCAAACTTCATGCGCCGCCAAACACGCGTAACGTGCCGAACAACCAAGTCAGATGCTCCGGTAGGCACGATGGCGTGGATAAAAGCGTAGATTATTCTTGGAGGCGCTGTGATATTTCGCGATACGAGGATGTACTCACTCTCCCACCAACTCGGCGCAAACTTCGCTTTGAATCGTCTCACGCCATCGAAGTTGTAGAACACTGCGAAGACAGTAGCTACGACGCTCACCAGTTTCGAAAGTTTGGAGCTATGAGAGATTGACAAATCAAGCGCACCTTCCATAGCCAATGGCGCAGTGCCTAGCGTGGCGAGTTTGGCTCCATCGCGCTTGAGCAAGTTGAGTACCTCAACAACCATCAAATCGGCAGTGCCATTAGGCGCGTCCGGCAGCCGCAAAACATCTTCAAGGTACCAGCCCTGCCGTGTTGGAATCGGACTAGCAGCAAGAAAGCCCACCAGTCTTCCCGTTGGATCACGCGCGGTGAAGTATTTCTTTCTCTCGCTGTGTTGGAAAAGATCAACTGAAAAAAGCCATGCGAACTTCGTCGGACTTCGGCGTGTTTTTAGCCACCTGTTGCACAGACAGCTCGCTTCTCTGATTAGCGTCTCGTCGATGTTAATGACTTCGGTCACTTCCACACCGGCGCGCCGCGCCTGGTTTACGCCGGCTCGGGCCTTCTTAGCTCGATCGCCGCGAGGAGCCCACGTCGCCAAATCAAAGTAAGGTGCTGATCCGATCTTTACTGCGCGTAGTCCCAAGCGACGACTGTGCTTTGCAAAGCGTTCGCTGGCAGGGATAAATCCAACCGTGCGTCCTTGTGCTCTTGCCGCGCGCAGAAAACGATCGGCTACCGCAGCCTGATTCTCGACGCTTGCCAGAGGATCTCCCGGCACTAACCACACTTTGCCAAAATCGTTGAAGGTCACAGCTCCTTCCAATTCCGGGCGGGACCAAAGACGGACTCCTGGAGCGATACCAACTAACGAGTGCTCGTTGTATCCATATAGCTGATGCAATCGAAGAAGCTCTGCACTTGGATCCGGCAGGATCACACGATGGGCGCGGCGCACACGCAGTTGTATGTAGCGCCCGGCAACGCCGGCTCCGCCACCGCCTACAATCAACCAAAGGTGCTGGCTTAAGAAATGAAACATCGGTTAATTGAGAGTAGGTTAGCATGCTGAGCCACAAAAAGGCAGAAGGCATAAATACGAGTTCTATGTGCTTTTGCGCCTCTTTGTGGCTGCGTTTGTAGTACAATGCAGCCCTCAACTAATTCCCTCGTGCACTTTCAAACAGTCAAACTATTCACGATGGCATGTGCTTGCTCGTTGGCGGCTACACTGTGCGTTTCCGCAATTGCCTTTAATCAAGAGGCACAGCAGAAAACAGACGCTGAACGTTCGCAACAAACGCCGTCATTGACACCGTCCGAGCGGCGCGGACGCGCTATTTATTTGCGAGGCCAAAGTTCAGGTAAAGGCGAGATTACCGCAGTTGTCGGAGAACTCGAGGTTCCGGCGACCAGTGTGAATTGCGCCGGTTGCCACGGCCGTAGAGGCGAAGGCAAAACAGAAGGTGGCGTTACCGCTGGAAATCTTACGTGGGCTAACCTCACCAAACCTTACGGCCATAAGCATTCGACCGGACGCAACCACGGACCGTTCAATGAATCGTCGTTTGCAACAGCAGTCGTGCGTGGTGTCGATCCGTCAGGTAACAATTTGATGGTGGCTATGCCACGCTATCGAATGTCAATTGAAGACATGAACGATCTCCTCGCTTACATCAAGCGGATGGAGTTCGATCGTGATCCAGGTGTGACTTCCGACAGCATCGACGTCGGCATACCACTTCCAACCAGCGCAGCGCTCGCTACAACGGGAGACGCGATACGACAAGTCACCTCCGCATACTTCGACGATCTAAATGCAGGGGGCGGTATTTACAATCGAAAAGTAAAACTGCATTTCACTGAATCAGGCGCGACGGATCTGTCAGCCAGTCTGCGCTCGTTAACTACTCAAAATGAGATCTTCGCTTTCATCGGAGGCATCAGCGCAGGCGCAGACAAGCAGATAAATGCGCTGGCACGCGAGCAAGAAATTCCTTTCATCGGTCCTGCGACGCTGCTGCCACAAATCGATCAGCCTCCAAATCGTTACGTCTTCTATCTTCTGCCAGGAGTGAATGAACAAGCAGTTGCACTCGTGAACTTTGCAGACCAACAGTTAGATCTGAAGAAACTTCGTTCCGCTGTTGTTTTTCCGAACACGGAGTTATCTTCAGCAGCCGCCGAAGCCACGCTGACACGCGCGAAAGAAGTCGGTTGGAGTAACGTTGTCAAGATGCCATACACCGCCACCAACTTCGACGCAAACACACTTGCGCAACAGTTAAAAACAGACGGCACAGTGGCTGTATTTATTTTCGGCTCAGGTAATGACGTTGAAACTTTTCTCCGAGCCGCGAACGCGTTGAACTGGAATCCATACATTTTCTCACTCGGAATCTTGGCGTCGAAAGATCTGCCAAACAGCCTTCCTTTCTCTTTCACGAAAAAAGTCTTTCTAACTTTTCCGACTGTACCTGGAGATGTAACCGCTGACGGCCTAGCCGAATATCGTCGCCTCGCAGACAAATACAAACTGCCGCCCCAACATACGACGGCACAACTTGCAGCGCTCGCCGCAGCAAAAACTTTTGTCGAAGGTCTCAAACGCGTCGGTGCAGACTTGAGTCGAGAACAACTCGTCTCAGCTTTGGAAAGTCTGTACGACTATGACACGGGACTCACACCGAAACTCATATTCGGTCCCAACAAACGCGTCGGCGCCGCAGGCGCTTATGTGATCACGATCAATTCAGACACAAAGAATTTCGAACCGGTTGGTGGTTGGATAGCAGCACATTAATTTTTGTGCTTGTTGTGCTTCGTGCATCGCAATGCAAATTTTGTTTTCTAATTAATTAACATCAGTCCATATATCCTAAGAAGATCTATATATATATATATAGATCTTCGCAGTTTGGGATGATGAATCTAAAGCAAGCTCACTAATGGCCTGACGTAAGCTATCAGGGGTGAGCGGATGTTTGCTTCTTCAATGTAGGAAGGATCCTGATTGATTTTCCCGCCTTCTGCTCAGCTAGACGCAGTTCATATAGACTTTGCAAATTTAGCCAGAACTGCGGACTGGTACCAAAGAAATGGCCAAGGCGTAAAGCAGTGTCGCCTGTGATGGCGCGTTGCCCATTGACGATTGCAGTAATACGGTTGGTCGGCACCTTTAATTGCCGGGCCAATTCCGCTGCGCTCATTCCGAGCGATTTCAATTCTTCGGCCAGGTGCTCACTTGGATGTATGGCTGTTACTGGCATCAAGCTCCCTACCTAGTGATAGTCAACGATCTCAACATTCGTTGGACCAGGCGATTTGTCGGCCCATTCAAAACAAACGCGCCATTGATCATTAAATCCGTATACTGAATTGCCCTTTGCGTTGTCCTTTTAGCGCTTCAAATCGATTGCCCGGCAGTGCAGCCAGATCTAATATCGAAGTCGCTGCCTCAAGACGATCCAGTTTTAAGCGCGCTGGACGTTCCATACCGGAGAACGCCTTGACCCTTTTTCCCTTTCCGAAGTCTCTAGTGCGCTCATCACGGTAGCTGAGAATCACAATTCAACATACGCGATTCAGGCGCGTTACGGCAAGCGTAACCCGCCTATTTATTAGCCATGAATAGATACACTTCTTCCGTGTGCTATTTAAGTGACTCCAGTTGCGCGCGACATGCTTGCTGAACGCGTTGTGTGTTTGCTTTACTCAGCGATCCGTTGAAGCCGTCGTCGGGTATGAGCCAGTCGCCGCTCTCTCCCTGAATCAAATGGCCGAGCTCGTGTAACAGAATCAACGCTCGTGCCTGGCGTGTGCCGGGTGAAAAGTCGCCAACATTGGAGGGGAATATGTTCATCGGATTCGCCCGGCGTTGATAGAACGATCCATTGATGTTAACCAACGTCTTATCAAACAATCGATAGAACACTTCTGAGTGGCTATTAAAAATGAAACGTGCTCTTCCCCTCATCTGAAACGACACCTCGCGCGACAGCGCTCTGGTTTTTACGAGTCTGACAAAATCGTTGAGTACCGTAGTCGCTCTGCGTGGTCCACCATAAAAGCTACTGCACGTGTTCTGATCACTAAGGATCCTGAAGACGTCAGAATATGCCTGAGTGACGTTCCAGTCTTTATCTTCCAGCACCAATGCATGTGGCCCGTCCTCCTCAATCGCAACGGGTTTGCTATCGTCGTTTGCTTTTAGAGGCTGGAATTGAGCAGTCTGTAGCAGCAAGAGACTGATTACGCTGCTGGTCCAAAGAGACATGTCGTACCCTCCCCAAACCAATTCCTTGATAGGTAATTGATAACGGAGTGGGATGTCATACGTATTGGAACAGACTAGCAGTCGTGTACGTGGTTAGCCTTTGGCGGCGCCGTTTGAGAAAGCTCTGAACTCGGCTGGAGTGAATCCGGTATTCTGCTTGAATAAGTGACTGAAATGGCTCTGGTCGTAGAAGCCCGCCGCCGAAGCAATTTCCGCGATCGAATCTTCAGTTTCGGACAATTGCCGTGTGGCCCAATCAAGGCGGAGCCGGCGCAGATACTCGCCGATCGTCGCGTGGTAATGTTTTTTGAAGCTGCGCGCGAGGTGCGTCGGATGCACTCCAACGATATTTGCGATCTGGTCCAAATTCATGGAGTCGTTGAAACGTCCATGCAGCAGGTCACGCGCTTGCGTCAACCAGGCGGGCGGCCGAACGGGCGCATGGATTAATGATCGCGAAGCATGCCCCAGCATTTCGAGCATCAACCCTTCGACGATCACGGGCGCGACACTGTCTTTTATTCTGGATTCTCGATATATACGCAGCGCCAGCGCGAGCACGGCGCCACCAACAAAATGTCTATGACCCTCAAAAACTCTTGAAAAATCCGGACAGCTCTGTAGCCACTTTTCCTCGAGCTCAATCATGAACGCACGATGCGAAGCAGGGCCGTACTCGTCGGAATGTATGACTTTTGGACCGCGAACGATCACGCAGCCCGGTTGAGTAATCAGGCGAACGCCGTTGATGATCTCGAGGCCTTGACCCGCGAGCGCCACACAAATGCTAGCCGCGTCGTGCGCGTGTGGTGGAATTCTGGAGCCAGGAGCATGCAACGTTTCGGTCAGAGTTAAAGTTGAAAGTGTGAGTTTGTTAAGTTCCTGACGACCAGGGTTCTGCGTGGACGCGTAGTTGCATTGTTTTGTATAAATTTCCAGTTTTCCGGGGTGCATCGTCGTTGCATTGATTAGACACTGGTCTAAACGATCTTTAGCGCGAGAATGTTCGCACAGCTACGCCACAAAGAGGCACAATGAGCAAGTATGACAACACCGTTCCAGCAGGCGCCACCAACGCTTAACAATCAGTACGAAGACGATCGCGTGTTGCGATCGTATCTCGCGCGTGTCTTTCCCGCTGAGATACTACGAGAAATCGAACCGTCACTCGTCGAATTGGGACGGCTCGCGGGAGGTGAACTGTATGAGCTACAGCTTGCTGACCGTTTGAATGAACCTCGACTGACACAATGGGACGCGTGGGGAAATCGCATCGACAAAATCGAGCTCACTCCTTTGTGGAAAGTAGCTGAACGTATTGCCGTCGAGCACGGAGTCGTGGCCACGGCTTACGAACGCAAACACGGCAGCCTCTCGAGAGTTCATCAATGCGCGCTCGCGTATCTCTTCACGCCGTCGACTGATATTTACAGTTGCCCGCTCGCCATGACAGACGGCGCCGCGCGAACGCTGCTGGCCTCCGGAAATCAAGAATTGATCCAACGCGCCGTGTCTCACCTGATTACTCGCGAACCATCAAACTTTTGGACCGCGGGTCAGTGGATGACGGAACTCACCGGCGGTTCAGATGTAGGTTTGTCCGAAACTGTCGCCAGACAGGAAACAGAGACGCGAGAGTTTCGCTTGTACGGTCGGAAGTGGTTTACCTCTGCAGTGACCTCGCAGATCGCGTTGACTCTGGCGCGGCCGGAAGGTAATCCTCCCGGTGGTAATGGCCTCGCGCTTTTTTACATTGAAACTCGAGACGAGCAAGGGCGGCTGCGCAACATCGAGGTCAATCGATTAAAAGACAAACTCGGCACACGCAAAGTTCCAACCGCTGAATTAAGTCTAAATGGAACACCGGCCCAACTCGTGATGGGAACCACCGACGGTGTTCGCAACATCGCACCACTCCTGAACATCACGCGTCTATGGAACGGCATCAGCGCCGTGTCACTCATGCGTCGTGGACTTGCACTCGCCTTCGACTACGCTCACAAGCGCGTTGCCTTTGGAACAACGCTGGCGGAAAAGGCGTTGCACATGGACACTTTGCTGACAATCCAGGCTGAAGCTGAAGCGGCAATTCATCTTGCGTTCTATCTTGCGGAGCTAACGGGACGCAGTGAAGCCGGCGAGATGCAAGAACACGATGCTTGGTTGTTGCGCTTGCTCACACCAGTCATGAAACTGACCACAGCTAAGCAGGCAGTGGCTGTCGGCAGTGAAGTGCTCGAATCATTCGGCGGGGCTGGTTATGTTGAAGATACTGGCTTGCCCGTCTTGCTGCGTGACAGCCAGGTACTCCCGATTTGGGAAGGCACGACAAACGTACTCGCGCTCGATACGCTTCGCGCAATCGGCCCAACTGGGTCGATCGCGCCGCTCATTTCCGTAACTAATCGGATGTTCGAGTCGCTTCACGATCCGCAACTCTTGGATCTCGCTCATCGCGCCTCAGCGTCGTTGGACCACGCGGAAAAGTTGTTGCGTGAGGCACAAGCATCGGATCGATCGAAGCTTGAGGCAGGTGCCCGGCGGTTCGCTTTGACTCTGGGGCGCACGATGGAATTGGCATTGCTGATCAGACATGCGCAATGGTCGCAAGATCACGAACACGACACTCGAGCTGGTGATGCTGCGCGCCGCTTTGCTCACTCGGGCATTGACTTGATCTTTCAAAATTAGAGACTGTTAAATGAAGCCGATTTCTCAAACAGCCTTTTACTGTTGCGGCGTACGCATGCAGGATGCTGAACGCGACAAACCTGTGTGTGGTGACGTATACGCCAAAACTTTTATGGACGAGGATGGGTTAAGAATCCTCGAGACATTCAAAGATGAAACGCGTCCCAACATTTCCAACGTCGGCAGGCATCGCATTATCGACGACCTGCTGCGCCAGGAACTCATTGCCGATCCAGACCTGTGCGTTGTGCTCATCGGCGCGGGATTCGACAGCCGTGCCTACAGATTGGAAGGTGGCACGTGGATCGAGCTCGATGAGCCTCAGGTAATCGCGTATAAAAACGAGCGTCTGCCCGTTTCAGAGTGTAAGAACGAACTTCATCGCATCGCGATTGACTTCTCAACCGATTCGCTCGAGGAAAAGTTATCTTCGTTCGCCGGCCGTCGTCCGGTGGTTGTGGTGATCGAAGGTGTATTCATGTATCTCGAACAAGAGACGATTCGGCAATTACTTGAGACGTTGCATCGCCTCTTTCCACAACACAAACTCATCTGCGACCTGATGACGAGAAGATTCTTTGAGAAGTATGGCCGAACAATACATGAAAAGCTCACCGGCATGGGAGCGACTTTTAGATTTACTATCGATAAACCCGAAAAGGCATTCGTGCAGAACGGTTATCGCCGCATAGGATGGTTTTCTATTGTCGGGAGTGCGATGGAGTTTGAATCGAAGAAGATACCGGCGATCCTGGCGAAGACTCTTTTGCGCACGTTGACGACTGGTTATGCGATTTATATCTTCGACTCAACGTGAACGACCGTAAATGGAAAACACGAAAATAAGCCGCAGATAAACGCGGATGAACGCGGATCAGATTGAATCAAAACTGATCCGCGTTCATCCGCGTTCATCCGCGTTCATCTGCGGCTTAATTTTGCATTTGAACCGGAGCGCCGTTGTATGTCAAGGTAATGCGTTTTCCACATCCGTCCAAGAGATCGGAAATCATCGCCTTGACTACGACTGACTCCGCGCATCACGCCAAGTTTCGTCACGGGTTCGAATTATTCTGGATCAGTTTCATGATTTTGTTTCTGGAACTGGCGGCAATTCGCTGGTTTCCAGCGCACGTTCTTTATCTGACGTTCTTTACAAATGTGGTGCTCCTCGCTTCGTTCCTCGGAATGTCGGTCGGTTGTTTGGCTGCCGGCCACCGTCGAAATTATCTCAGGTGGACACCCCTACTGCTGATCATCGCTTTGGTGGCGGGGCTCGCAGTCGAGATCAGCAGCGGCTCGTTCGTCAAATTCGTAGACGTCGGCAATCAGCCATCGCCTCAGCAAATTTATTTCGGAACGGAATATCACAGTCAGGACTTATCTCGTTATGCTATACCCGTTGAAGTTCTTTGCGGTTTCTTCTTTCTCGTCATAGCGTTGGCGTTCATTGGCCCAGGACAAGAACTCGGACGATCGCTGAAACAGTGGCCAAACCGAATTCAGGCCTACACACTCAACATCGTCGGTAGCATAGTGGGTATTCTGGTGTTCGCTGCATGTTCCTGGCTGGAGGTGCGAGCATTCTGGTGGTTTTTATTGGTCGCGGTCGGGCTCGGCTACTTCTACTTCATCTCACCAGAGCATCGTTTTCAAAAGCGAGTGATTGGATCGAGTTCCGTAACGGCTCTGCTGCTGTTGCTGATGGTCTGGCTAACAGCCTATGTGCCCGTGCACAACGATTATCCAGGCCAGAGAGAGGCACAGCAATTCTGGTCGCCGTATTACAGAATTGATTTCAAACTTGCCGATCGATCGCTCTCCGTTAACCTGCTTTATCACCAGCAAATGGTGTCGCGCAACGAGAACTTTCCGGCTTATGCACTGCCTCATCTGTTGAATCGAGATGCCGGCAGACCTGCTTTCGAGAATGTGCTGATCATTGGCGCCGGTTCCGGCAACGACGTTAGTCGCGCGTTGCAGTGGGGCGCGAAACACGTGGATGCAGTGGAAATCGATCCTGCGATTTATCGTCTCGGCAAAGAGTATCACCCGGACAAACCATACGCGGACCAGCGTGTTGAGATTCATCTGGACGACGGACGCAATTTTCTTCGCTCAACCGATCGCAAGTACGATCTGATCGTCTATGCGCTGGTCGATTCCCTGGTGTTGCACAGCGGCTACAGCAACATTCGACTGGAAAGTTTTTTGTTTACCCGGCAGGCGTTCGAAGACGTTCGCCGGCACCTCAAGCCGAACGGCACCTTCGTGATCTACAACTACTTTCGGCAAGGTTGGCTGGCGGCGCGTCTGGAAAATGGACTCAACGAGGTTTTTGGCCCAGGCAATTCGATAGTTCTGACGTTGCCCTATAGAAGCGTTATTGAACCTGAGAAAGCAACGTTCGGAGATTTCACGGTCTTCTTTGCCGGAGGCACAAGCGAGCTGCGGAATGCCTTCGCGCATCAACCTGACTACTGGCTGCGTAATGACCAACCGCCTGCTCCGGTGTCGCCGAACGGATTTCATCAGACACCGGGCATCGTTCAGATTCAGGCTGCAGAGGACCACCAGGCCGCAACTTCTAACTGGGAACATTTTGGTTTGGCCACGGTGCAATCGCCGGAAGGTGGTTTGCAAACTGCAACTGATGATTGGCCTTTCCTCTATTTACGAAAGCCCATGATTCCGACGTTGAGCTGGCGTGGAATGTTGATTATGGGCGGGTTGGGAGTGCTGTTGATTCTTTTGTTTTTACCTCGACAACAAAGCGCAGTGAACGATCTCGATTACAGCGTATTCAATGTTCAGATGTTTTTTCTCGGCGCGGGATTTATGTTGGTCGAGACTAAAGCAGTAGTCACCATGGCGCTGTTATTCGGCGGAACGTGGATCGTCAACTCGGTAGTATTTGTCGCAGTATTGGTGATGATTCTGCTTGCGAACCTGTGGACGTTTAGGTGGAAACCGGCTCGCCTATGGCCCTATTACGCTGCGTTGCTAATAAGCCTGGGGCTGAACGTTCTTATTTCTCTCGATTCGTTTCTTGGAATGAACCGCGGGATTCAGGTGCTTGGCTCGTGCTTGTTGGTCTTTACACCGATATTCTTCGCCGGCGTCGTTTTTGCCGCATCCTTCCGAAGAAGCACGCACCCGGATAAGGCTTTCGGCATGAACGTCGCCGGCGCAATGATGGGTGGTCTGGCAGAATACAGTTCGATGGCGTTGGGATTTAAGTACGTAGTGTTGGTCGCGATCGTCTTCTACGCACTGTCCGCCATCGGCTTGACACGAGCGGCTAACGCCGAAGGCCTTGGCTAATTTGAGCCCAAGGGTTGGAGCGCAGCGACAACCCTGGGTTTGACCATCTATATGATCGATTAAACCCTGAAAGGTTCGCACGAGGTGGAACCCTTTCAGGGTTAGTTTTTTTTAATTTGTGATCCCAGGGTTTTCGCTGCGCTCAAACCCTGGGCTGGAATTAGCGAACGCCTGCGGCGTTAATTAAAAACTTTCGACACCTCTGAAGCCGCCTTTGGCTGTCTTCATGATCCAGCCGAGCACGCGGGCTGTGTCGTAGCAGTAGCCCAGGATGTAATTGCACGTCGAGAGACAATGCTTGGTGCACTCGCTCTTCATTTCGTCGAGCTGTTTTACGTCAAACTTGTGATCGCCGACTACACCCCAATCATGCGTGGCTGAATACATCGGAAAACACGGCGCCAGCGAACCGTCAGTGCGAATGATGAGCGAATTCTGGCCCGCTCGACATTGCCACTCTGGAACTTCGCCGCGCATGAGCAGCTTCATGTCTTCCATGTGCTGGATCGGATTCACCATCTTGTAGCCTTCGTTGCGCCGTTTATCGTTCAAATAATCGAGCAACGCATCGACCTTGGGCCAATCTTCGCGCGTTAGATAAGTCTCATTCTCGGAAAGATGTTTGAAGTGGTCCTGCTCGGTCATGGGAGTCTCGTTGATGTGATAATCGGTCGCGATTCCATTGTCGTGAGCAATCTCAGTCAACTCCTTCACATCATCCATGTTGTTGTGGCAGATGTTTATATTGAACATCACCGTGTAGCCATAGACCTTCTGCTTCTTGATCAGGTAATCGAAGTAAGGTCGAATTGGCTCGAGAGCTTTTGGCAAAGACTTTCGTTCTTTAACTGAATCGACAGCGAGGTTAACTGTCGCAAGACCAGCATCACCAAGACGATCGATCACATCTTCCTTCATCAAGCGTCCGTTGGTGGGCAGATAGACAAAGATGTCTTTCTGAGCACTGTAGTAGACGATCTTATGAATGAACTTGGGCCGCAACAGAGGCTCGCCACCCATTAACGCCAACACGCGCGAGCCGATCGAGTGCAACCAATCGATCGAGCGCTTCGCAACGTCCTCAGTCATTCCCTTCACCTTGTTGTCATACGACCAGCAATAGTGGCAATCGAGATTGCACTTCCAGTCAGTGAACAGATACGGAATGATCGGTCGCAATTCTTTTCTATGGCTCGGAAAACGAGATTTGAAGTACGGCGCGCCCCAGGTCTTCCACATGCGAACGCCGTTTACCTTCAAGTACTCGTTATGAGTCATCTCTTTTGCGTTTGGGCGCTGCGGGTAGGGCGGTTCAGGCAGCACCTCTTCGGGTTTCGGTTCGAGCTGGTCTCGGCCCGGCCGTTTGTAAAGTATTTGGTGTAATTGCGGTGCGATACGAAAAGGAGGTGCGCTGGTTCCTGAATGAATTGAATTATCTTCGCGAACAGTGCTCATCTGTTGGTTCCTCTGTGGTTGGGATACAACTGGGTCAGCCCGATAAACGAACGAAATGGTAAGTTTAATCAATAACCGCAAACTGTCAAACGCATTTTGGCACTTTCTATGCACAGATTGCACAAATTGTTTTGTACAATCTGTGTAATCTGTAGATGAAAATCACTGTAAGTCTATCATTTTATGGGAGGAACCATGTCCAAAACTGCGGAACGGGTCGAAGATCGGTTGGCCGATTTCACCCGCGACCGGCGAATTCTTTTGCTTTCCGGCATGGCGCTGATAATTGGATCGCTCAGCGCCGTCGTCGCGAAAGTTCTCGTCGTCTTGATCGGAATCTTTACAAATCTGACTTTTTACCAGCGTCTTTCTACCGAATTTGTCTCGCCTACAAATCATCATCTTGGAAAGCTCGTAATCATCGCGCCGGTAATCGGCGGCTTAGTTATCGGACTGACAGCCCGCTACGGCTCTGAGAAAATTCGCGGCCACGGCATTCCGGAAGCTTTGGAGGCGATTTTGTTTGGCCGCAGTCGCATGGAAGCGAAGGTTGCTGTTTTAAAACCACTTTCATCTGCGATCTCCATTGGCACGGGTGGTCCATTTGGCGCAGAAGGTCCAATCATCATGACCGGCGGCGCGATTGGATCATTGTTCGCACAAATGTTTCACCTTTCAGCGGCTGAACGTAAGACGCTGCTCGTTGCCGGAGCGGCAGGCGGAATGTCCGCAATCTTTAACTCACCGGTCGCAGCGGTATTGCTCGCCGTCGAGCTCTTACTTTTCGAGTGGCGCCCGCGATCGTTTATTCCCGTAGCAGTCGCATCAGCTATAGCCGCTATCATAAGAGTGCCACTGCTGGGCAGTGGCCCAATATTTCCGACTCAATTACACACTGCGTTGGGCGGTGAAGGATTGACGATCGCTTTCATCGTAGGCATCTCAGCCGGACTTGCTTCGGGTTTACTGACAGCACTCGTCTATGCGTGTGAGGACCTGTTTGGAAAACTTCCGATTCACTGGATGTGGTGGCCGGCGATTGGCGGACTGTTCGTTGGCATCGGCGGTTGGTTGGACCCGCGCGTCCTTGGCGTCGGTTACGACACGATACACTCGCTGCTAAAAGGCGAGATGATTGGCGCGGCAGTTATTGGATTACTGATCGGGAAGGCACTCGTGTGGTCCATCTCGCTCGGCTCAGGCACGTCGGGAGGCGTGCTTGCGCCGCTACTCATTATGGGTGGCGCACTCGGCGCGATCGAGGCGCGCTGGATACCAATCGGCGATGCAGGTCTCTGGGCGATGATCTGTATGGCTGCAATGATGGGCGGCACGATGCGCTCGCCGTTGACGGCGATGATCTTCACGCTCGAGTTAACACACGATCTAAACGTGCTGCCGGCGCTCTTGATCTCATGCATCGCCGCGCATGCGGTGACAGTATTGTTATTACGTCGCTCGATTCTGACGGAGAAAGTTGCGAGGCGAGGTTTTCACGTCACGCGTGAGTACAGTGTCGATCCCCTGGCGGTTTTACGAGTCAGCGAAGTGATGGATCGGAAGCCACCTACGATACGAGCGTCGATGAAGGTCAGCGATCTTTCGGATCGCATCGCACGACATGATCCAGAGCTAATTGGGCGTCAGGGAACCTTGATTGTCGACGACGAGGGCGATCTTGTAGGCATCATCACTCGCGGCGATCTCGTGCGCGCGCTGGAACAGTTGCCGGAAAACGCAACGGTTTTGGAGGCCGGCACGCGAAAGCTAATCATCGCCTATCCTGATGAAATACTGCACGAAGCCGTCACCAGGATGGTGCGCAATGATATTGGACGTTTGCCGGTTGTGGAGCGGAACAGCACGCGCAAAGTTATAGGTTATCTCGGACGTGCAAGTGTCATGACCGCGCGTCTCCGTCGTCTCGAGGAAGAGCACGATCGGGAAGTCGGATGGCTCCAGGCTGCGTTGCGGTAATCACAGAACAAACGAAACTCGTGCGCCTGTGTCCGTGCAAAGACCACGTATGCCGCTTTCGGAACCCCTCCCGGGAGCAATGTATTCCTCAGCAAGAGCCGCTGAGGGCTGAAGAGCACCGCGATCCAAACAAGTTGCCAGTATTGCTATGTTAATAAACATCCAGACCACTTCCTCAGGCTCCGATCGTTGCGCGTTTTTCGATCTTTGCCCACGTATCGCGAAGGCCAATGGTCCGATTGAACACCAATTTGTGTCCCGAGTCGCGGTCAACGCAATAATAACCAAGGCGCTCAAACTGATACTTAGTCCCAGGCTCTGCATCTCGCACACTCGGTTCTATTTTGCAATCGTGCAGTACCTGCAATGAATCGGGATTCAGATTTTCGGTAAAATCGTGTCCTTCTTCAACCTCGTTCGGATCCTCTTTAACAAAAAGATTGTCGTAGAGACGAACCTCTGCTGGTAAAGCATGAGCCGCTGAAACCCAGTGAATCGTGGACTTTACCTTTCGACCATCAGGCGTGTTACCGCCGCGTGTAGCCGGATCGTAAGTGCAACGGAGTTCTACAATCCTGCCGTTACTATCCTTAACGACTTCCTTGCAGGTGATTAAGTAAGCATAACGGAGGCGTACCTCGCGACCAGGAGCGAGCCGGTAAAACTGCTTCGGCGGGTCTTCACGAAAATCATCTTCTTCAATATACAGCGTCTTTGAAAAAGAAATCTTTCTGGTTCCCGCAGAACTATCTTCCGGGTTGTTAATGGCATCCATTTCTTCCACAACTTCATCGGGATAGTTTTCGATAACCACACGTAACGGTTTCTGCACACACATCACCCGTGGAACAATTTGATTCAAATTCTGGCGCAGAAAGTATTCGAGTTGTTGTAATTGAGTAATGCCGTTAGTCTTCGAGACGCCAACACTCGCGCAGAAGTTGCGGATGGCTGTGGCAGTGTAGCCGCGCCGGCGCATGCCCGAGAGCGTTGGCATACGCGGATCATCCCAACCTTCGACATGTCCTTCTTCAACCAACTTCAGTAGCTTGCGTTTGCTAAGCAGAGTATGGGTGAGGGCCAGCCGGTCAAACTCGTATTGTCGCGAAGGAAATATGCCGAGCTGTTCGATGAACCAATTGTATAGCGGGCGATTATTGTCGAACTCTAGAGTACACATGGAGTGCGTTACGCGCTCGATAGAATCTGACTGCCCATGGGCGTAATCGTACATCGGATAAATACACCACTGATTGCCAGTACGATGGTGGTCCATGTGCAGAATTCGATACATAACCGGGTCGCGCAGATTAAGATTGGGAGAGCTCATGTCGATCTTGGCACGCAGAGTTCGCGAACCATCCGGGAACTCGCCCTTTTTCATGCGCTCAAATAGATCGAGATTCTCTTCAACAGAACGGTTGCGATATGGGCTTTCCCTCCCGGGCTCGGTTAACGTGCCGCGATATGCGCGAATTTCATCAGCACTAAGATCGCATACGTAAGCTTTTCCTGCCGTAATTAACTGAATGGCCCATTCGTACAGTTGTTGAAAATAATCCGAGGCATAGTGGAGGCCGTCCCATTGGAAGCCCAACCACTGCACGTCCTCCATGATGGCATCGACGTACTCTGTTTCTTCCTTTGACGGATTAGTGTCGTCGAAACGCAAATTGCACTTACCGCCAAACTCCGCCGCCAATCCGAAATCGAGGCATATGGCTTTGGCGTGACCGATATGCAAGTAGCCGTTTGGTTCTGGAGGAAATCGGGTTTGTACCCGCCCTCCATATTTACCGCTCTTGACGTCCTCGATAATGATGTCTCTAATAAAATTTGACGGTCCTTCAGTGCTCATAAACCCATGATAGTTGATAACGGTTTTAGCGACAAAAAAGCATCCAGGACATTGCGTCTTATCCACAGATTACGCAGATTATTTAATAGAATCTGCGTAATCTGTGGATGAAGAACTTCATTAGGGCGCTAACGACAGCTCCACCAGCGGGTGACGTAAAGGTTCGATTGCATGACCCTGGTGATAAATAGCGCCACCGCCTGTCGGCAAACCGATTGCCCTCGTATTGGTAGCTGACAACCGCAAGAGCTCCGTCGTCGTTTTCCAGTTATTGGATTCCTCGTGGGCACCGATAATGAAAGGCACCAGTTTAAAGGTTTCGATCAGGTATCCATCCATAGCAAGACAGCACAAGCCCAGTTGAACGGCTCCGGCAGAAATACCGATCAAAGACGCTCCCTCAAAGTATCTTCTAATAATGTGGTCCTTTAATCCGTTGGTAAGGAAGGTTCGCCATCCTGTCTCAACATCTCCGCCCGCCAGCAAGATGATATCAGCGTCGTTGAGAAATGCTAGATCGGTGTCAGAGACGGCAGAAGGAATCATTCGGCAGTCGAAGATGCCAGCTTGTTCCATAGCCGCTACGAAGATGTCATAGAAATCCGGGTTGTCGCCATTGGATGCGCCTACATAGGCAGCTTTCAGTCGGTCTCGCGTACTCGCTTTCACTACGCTCTCAATAAGGAGTTGTCCGTTCTCACGCCAAAAAAGAAGCTGGCTATCAGCAAGCAGAAAGATGGATTTCAACGGAGTCACCTCGATAAATAGTCGCTCTTGACTTTACTCCAGGGCCGGTGGCCTTCGCCGCTAATCCTGCACGGCGACTTGGTACTGCTCCAATTTGCCATTGGGCAATTCGTACGTCCACACGCGTAGTGTCTGTTTCTCGAAACGCAGTAGGTACACTCGCAATGTCATTCCACCACGCAGTCCTTGTCGAACCTGCATGAACTGTCTGGGTGTACCCAGCGGCGACAAACTACTCGCAAAGTCCTGCAACGCTTGTTCACTAAAATAGGCGTTCGCGTTGTCGCTGAATAGCGAGCGGTCGATCGTGCCGTGCTGTAGTCCGTCAAAAATCTTCTTCGCCTGCTCTAATTTCTCGAGTGTTGCTGGATCATTCTGTTCAAACAGCAATGGAACGATGCCGTGAGCAATATCATCGGCTGCGGAAGAGGCATCCTGATTTGTTAGCGCCACCACCGAAACTCGTTCGTCTGGGAACACAATACTCTCCGAGACAAATCCCGATACTTCACCACCATGTGAGACCGCGCGGTGTCCCGCTTCTGTCGCCAGGCTAACGCCGAGTCCATAACGCGTTCCCAGACCGTTGTGGAGTTGCGTCTCGCGTTCCAACTCTCGATAAGAAGCTGGTCGCAGGAGTTTCTGGTCCATGATAGAAATATTCCACTTCGCCAGATCCTCAGCGGTCATCGCCAGTTCGCCGGCCGCGAAGAGCCAGCCTGCTGCCTCCTTGGGCGCCACCCGCAAAGGCCCAAGCGCATAACGCATGTAACCCGTCGGATCCGTATCGCCTAACTTCTTTTCATCAATATTAGCCACGCTTGCCATGCCGAGCGGCGAGAATATCTTTTCCTGTAGGAATTGCAGGAGCGGTTTGCCACTGACTTTTTCAATTATCACGCCGGCAATGACGTAGTTTGTGTTGCTGTACTGCCACTTTGTCCCTGGGTCAAAATCCAAAGGCTTTCGCGCCCACGTGTCGAGAATCTTCGTGGCAGTCACGGGCTGCAGCATCATCGGCATGACATAGTCCTGTGGCCAGTAATCCTGATAGCCGGACGTGTGCGACAACAACTGCCTGATCGTCACTTCATTCGCTCGAGTTAGATCAGGAATAAACTTCGCTACCTTGTCATCGAGCGACAGCTTTCTTTGCTCCTGCAAGAGCAACATAGCCGCCGCAGTGAACTGTTTACTGATGGAACCAATGCTGTATCGCATCGCGGAAGTTGCCGACGTCTTTGGTTCGAGTCGCGCCGAACCATAAGCATTCAAGTAGACGATCTTTCCCTCTCTCACTACCGCGATCGAAGCGCTTGGCACACCTGACCGCGCTAACGCATCGGTAGCCAGCTTATCGATCCTGCTACGAAGCTCAGGCGACAGGTCTGTCTGGGCATTGACATCGGTACCCAAAGGCAGCGACAAGAGGATTACGGCGATGATTAATACAAAGCGGGACAATAAACCGCGAGCTTCACGCATAGTGTTCTCCTTGAGATCAACGGAAATCGGTTTTTGCGAATCTTTACAACAGGATTCACACCTAAGTCTAGTGGATAAACCTCCCCTCCATCCATTTCCAGGTTGACCGAATTGGGTTGCGTCGTATAGTGAATTCCTCTACCCAGTAATAAAGAATCAACGTGACTCAAATGAACCACCAAGTTCGACTGTGTGGCCTCACTTGCCTGCCTGCTGCTTGCGCTCACATAATTAGATAACACAAGTTTGCGGTAAGTCATTCGAAAGATCATCTGAAATGTTCGTTCGGAACGGCAGCACATTTTCACTTATTATCCGCACGGCATTGTTGTTGGTGTCATTGATGTGCGCGGACGTAATTATCACAAATCCGCGAGACTCGCACTTTGCTGCCGGAATGAAATCAAGTGGCTTAGGCCAGAGTGTGGAAATGTACAGTGCTACTGGCCGCGTGATTGACGCTATCACGCAGCAACCGATCGCGGGAGCACATTTCGTTTACGGCCAGCCCGCGAACAGTACGAACAACGGTGGTTTCGTGAACTTCGTCATAGGACAGACCAACACTGCCGGTGAATTTAGATTACAGCACCTTAAGCCCGCTCATTATGCGCTGTACATCTCGTCGAGCCTGGATCACAGTGATCTATATAGCGATGTACTCAATTTTGAGATCGTTGGTGCGGACTTAGCGAACCTCGAAGTTCAGGCTCATCATGGCTCAAGATTGAGTGGCTTCGTGGTTCCGGCGGGTGTCACCAGCGCGACGGCATTGGCGGGATTATCTTCTGTGAAAGTCGTGGCCGCAGTGCCCAGCATAGGAAATCTGCGAGTGGGAATTGCCAACGTTACCGCCATTTCACCGGACGGAAGTTTTCAATTCACCGGATTGCGGCCGGGTAAAGCCTTCATCAATTTGAAGGCTGACAATGAAAGCTTAAATGGCTTGTCGATTCTGCGGATCGAGCGAAACGGCGGAGAATTGAAGCAGGGATTTGAGATCAAACGGGGCGAAGATATTCTCGATTTGCGCATCATGATCGCGGACGGAACCGGTGTTATTCGCGGACAGGTCAAAGTTGAGGGTGGGACTCTGCCAGCCGGCGCACGAATGACTGCATCGATAAGCAACCAGCTCCACTTCGCGAACGGCTATGCACAGGTCGATGAAGACGGCCGGTTTGTAATTTCAGGATTGGCAGCGGGGACTTATGAGCTCACGCTGAATACTTATAGCCCGCCTCCGCGGCAGGCGGTGCGACTTCTCCCAACCATGAAACAGACTGTGAACGTCACCGACGCGAATGAATCTTCAGTAGTCTTCACGCTCAATCTCGCTAACCGATGACTAAAGTCATCCAGCCAATTATTCCAGGGAAGAATATATCGCGGATGAGCGTCTAAGAATGAGCCTTAATCCAGGCGGCAAGAATGAAGAAACTTACTTTAGCTACGCTGATCCTTGCTGCATGCGCATTCGCAGAGCAACAGGCAGCGCAATGGTCTGGCCTTGCGATTACTGAAAGTAATTCATTTCGATTCGTACGACAGGATGCTGACTCCGCGGCCCGCGGCCATTCAGCCTCAGAGCAGTTAGGCAAACGACCTCTAAGTCTGCCCGTGATACCGTCCGGCGATCGCTGCCCCGTCAGCGAGGGCAGTCACAACTCTGTTCCTCAAGTAGGCTACATTTTTTGTTCAGGCTGCTACTGGTTCGGAAAGGGGCCAGTCTATCTTGCGTTGAGCTGGCAGGATGGTCAGAGCGACGAAGCAACGTTTAGACTTGACCGTGTCCCACACGAGCATGGCGCCTATCGCGCGAAGACCCCATGGGTGAGTAAACCTGATTATTCGGGACCCATCTTAATAAGAGGCCGGCGGCTTGACGAAGAGCGCGGGAGCAAACTTCGCTTTACGTCTTCAGGTTCAAAAATTAACGAAAGACTAGGGCTTGATGCTCCGAGTCCGGGAAAAGACCCGACACACTGGTCGTTCTGACCCACGAGTATGTATGTGCCTGGTCCGGGTTGTTATGGCGTACAGATCGACACTGCCCAAGGAACGGATATTGTGGTTTTCAGCACTACGGCAGCAACTCAATCATCGCGTACTTCAGGCCATTGATTGTTGACCAGTCTCTTTCGAAGATGTCTTTGAGAAACATCAAAACAGCATCTAATTGAATCGTCATCTTGGGTTTTGGGTGCAGTCTTCCTTGACATCGCCAATCCGACGAATGTTCAGCAAAAGACTTCAACACTCTTACTTTCAGAAAATCCAGACTCATGCGAGACCTGGGCAACGTACGATTCAGATCCAAATCACATTTGGAATCGGCTCTACCGCACGTTTTATCAGCGGGAAAACCGAGACGGTTATCAATACGGATACGGAGTTTCCACTCTTTCGATCACATGATATCGATCTCTTTGAAGAAAACTTTGGCGAACCTCCACTTAATCGTATGTTAGCTTGATTGGATTCGAAGGGTGGTCTGCCAAAAGTCTGCCAATTTCAGAATCGTAGATCGGTCAATATTATCCGGCACGCAACCGCTCGACAGCGGGGAGATCCCAAGCCATGCCACCCGAAGGCGAAGACAGTTAGGGATATTGCCGCAATTCTGGATGAGAACAGCGTCTTCAGCACCGACCAATTCGGTTTCAATTAACGAGTTCAGCAAAAAAATTAAAAGTCTTGCTGATCATAATGGCTTGTGATATATGCTGCAGCGAAAGCTGCCTCAATGCTGATTCGCCCTCACGCACCGGAGCAGCCCCTGACTTAAAAGCCTGAGTCTCTGGTCCTCCCGACTTTACGATTCAGACAGGTTAATCATCGATTCATAATGCCCAGAGATGGGATCTTTGATTGATCTCAACCGTTATTGACTCGCGGCGTTTTGCCGCACTCACCAAACGGAGGAGATACTTATGAAAGACATCGCAACTGTCTTGAACAAAACCTCAGCAGACACACTGGTAAGTGAATTCACAAAGGCGGAGAAGGACTTACCGCATCTTGCCGCTGCAATCAAAGCCATGTCCCTGCTTTTGTGTTCCGAATCACTGGGAGGTGGCAGTGGTAAAACGCGGGGTCCTCTCATTGCAGATTTAGGGGCAAGCACGGCTCATCTGGTCATTCACGCAGCGTCGGAGGCGGTTTCTGACAAGGAACTAGGAAAGAGCCTGGCCGCACGGCTGAATGTTTCGTGGGCATATCAAGGCTTGAAAGAGTCTTTGCGAGAACGGAAGGATTACAAAGACTCCTTAAAGATTGACGCCTCCAAGTTTTGATCCGAACAACGCCTTCTCGCGCGTCACTCAGGTGTGCGGCAGTGTCTTTTCTCCGAATTGTCTGTATGCCTGACACCACGGAGTGTAGCCATGTCCACCGATGAGACCATGCCTTCTTTGCTGAGTTTGATTCGGGCTTTTGAAATAAGCATCGATCGGTTCGAAGCAGCGGACGCAGAAAAAGCATTGGCGCCCGTAATTCAGGAAGAAGACCAACGACGGCATGTCCTGCAGGCAATCAGACGCGTTCTTCGGCGCAGTGATGAAGAGAGGCTTTTGACTGGATTCGTCCATGGGACAGAGATGGTTGATTTCGATGTGAGCACCTAATCGTGGACGCAGCGGTAAGAAATAAACTCCCTCACGAAACACGGCTCCCAACAAAAAGTCTGGCTGAGCGCATTCGTCTTTTCGCTATTAGCCTCGACGGTTGGCGTGAGTATCCCGAGATCTGCTACGAGTTTGACCAATCTCTTCGAAAGCGGACCCGAATGTGGGAGCCGTTGATTCAGGTAATTCTTGAAGAGGCTGAAATTGAGGTCACGGATTCTTTGCTGCGACTCATAGCCGCCTGGTTCACGATGATCCACCTTTCGGCCCCGGTGGATCAAGTGGTTGACAGTGACCCCATGTCGTCAGGGTGGAAAAAGTTGGGCCCGGTGAAAATCTTTGATCTAATTCTCGCCTTGAAGGACGAGGTGTTGGAGAAACCGTTAGCCAGTCTGTCGACTGACTATTCCAAACAAACCCTCGCGTTGGCCCAGGCCACGGTCACTCTCAGTTCTGCGACTCTTACCGCGGCAATTGGCAGCTACCTGGACGTGACCGGCGCACTTGCCATCAAGGATGAGGAACCTTTGGAACGTCTTGTTTATCTATACGACCGTCTGGTGGGATGGAAGTCAGCCTCTATTTATAGATGCCTGATGAGTTGTTTAGCCGTCGCCGGGAAGGTTCCTCAGATCACGCGGCAAGTGTTGGAAGATTTTGGCAGTAACGTAGGTTACAGCATTCAAGTACTCGACGACGCGGGCGGAATCTGGGGTGGAGGTGATGACCTTGCGAAGGATCCTGTCAAGGTCACTTTCCCAATCGCTTACGGAATTACCAGCCGCCATCCACGGCGAGATGAGTTAGTCAGGCTCCTGGTTACGCCACGACCAGTAAGAGATCTTGACTGTGCCCGCTCAATCCTACACGAGATGGGTGCGCTGCCTTTCCTGGAGTTTCTCATTGAAGATCGTCAGGGCCGTTGCGAGAGAGTGTTGGCCCCACTCTGCGCACGCACGAGGAATGCTTTACTGACCTGGTACGAATCCTATTTCCGCCGGAGGCTGTGAATAAGCGAGTTTTCGCTCGTCTGGCGTTGATGGAAGAAGCCATGCAGACGGATAACATCCAGTCGGTGCCAAAGGTAAGCGGTCTGCCGTTTTTTGGTGGCATGCATCGCATGCGGTTGGATCCTTTAGCCTTTCTCACTTCGGCACGTAAAGACCCGGTGGTGCTTCTGGGCCGGCTCCCGTGGAAGAGGTATTACCTGATCAATGATCCCCATTTGATAGAAGCTGTTTTTCTGGACCACACCGGGACGTTTCAGATGACACGCGACTCGGACGTTTTGCGCGCCCTCTTCGACAAATCCATATTCATGCTCAAGGGAGAAGCATGGATTACTCGCCGGCGCCTGCTTCATCCAGCGTTTCATTCATCGCGGTTTGCACAATTAATGTCGGAAATGTCCGAGCCAATCCAGGCGGCACTGAATTCGTTGCGGCATTCAGCTTCAACCCGGCAAACAATTGATATCGAAGCTTTAGCTCTTGACCTGGTTCAGCAGGTCATTGTCCGAATCATGTTCGGGCAGGACTTCAAGGAGAGTGGCGAACTGCTGAGGAGTGTCTTCAATACCGGAATGACATACCGGCAATCACGGCGGTGGTCCCTGGCCAATCTCCCTCTCTGGGTACCTACACCGCGCAATGTTGATTTCCGCCACTCACTCAGCGAGCTGAACCGGATCATGCGGCAGATTGTGGCCGAGCACGCAGAAGATCCACCGCACTCTGCCAGTCTGTTAACTTTGCTTTTCGAGGTGCGCGATCCTGACACCAACACAGGTCTGACCGAGACTCAGATAGTTGAAGAGGTGAAAACCATCTTCAATACAGGTTATGTAACCACGGCCGTCGCGGTGGCGTGGACCATCTACGCTATCGCGAGTCACCCGCAGATTGAGGAAAAGGTTCGCGAAGAATTATCTGAAATTGTGACTGGACCGGTGCCGTCGTTTGAAGAAGCGAAACGGTTGAGATATCTGTCCCGCGTCGTGAAGGAGAGCTTGCGGCTCTATCCACCAGGATGGATGACAACGCGGCGTGTTAGTAAGGACACCGTACTCGGCGATTACCTGCTTCGTAGCGGGTCGACGATCATAATGAGCCAGTACGTGAACCATCGCGATCCGGCGATATGGGACCACCCGGAAGAGTTTGATCCGGCCCGCTTTGAAGAGCCCACTAAAGATGAGCGACCAAAGTTTGCGTACTATCCGTTTGGAGCGGGACCGCGTCAGTGTATTGGAAAAGAGATTGCACTGCTCGAGTTGATGGCAATCATACCGGCGCTGCTTAAGAATTATCGCTTCACAATAATCGCTGATCAGGAAGTTGGAATGTGGCCTTTATCAGCCCTTAAGCCACGATTCGGCATTCAGGCGCGAATCGAGGCTATCTGAATTTGCGACTGACCATTGGTTACGAAGTTCGGAGTTTCAAAAGGAGATTGGGGTTTTCATGAATCACGCTACGGAAAGCTCGCTGGCGCTGCTCACCTCGACGGCGCCAGACGAATTGGAACTGACCGAATACGAGCGCGCAGTGGCGCGGCTTTACGACGAGAAGCAAGACGACTTCAACTACCTGCTCGGTTGCGAGACGAAACTCATTCATCATCACTTTGGCACCGGCGATTTTGATCGTCACACACTGCCATCTCTGACGCAGCGAGAGATTAATGGCGTGCTTCACGGATTGGAAAATGCACAAGTCTCCTACCTTATCGATGCTCTCGGCGATGTCGGACCTGACGATCGAGTACTTGATGGCGGCTCAGGCCGAGGCGGTACAGCAATTCTTGTACATGAAGCGTTTGGCTGCTATTACGACGGGGTCACAATTTCATCGTACCAGTGTGCTTTCTCTCGTCAACTCGTGCGAGAGAAAGGCTATGACAAGATCTCTTTTCACTTACGGAATATGCTTGACTCGCGATTTCCGCCGGGCTACTTCCAACGGGCGCTTACTAATGAAACGACCATGTACATTGCGGACCTGGACGCCCTCTGTCGTGAGTTTAGCCGCGTCCTCGAACCGGGCGGAAGATATGTGTTGATAACGTGGTGCCAGGATGAGTCAAATCCGGATTTTAGACGTTACACCGATCCTATCGATGCACATTACTTGTGTGGGATGCATAGCAGTGGCGAATATTTCCGCGCCTTGATAAACAATGACTTCGTTCCATATCTCGTCTCAGACTTGAGCAGACACGCTCTCCCGTATTGGCAGTTGCGACAATTCTCCGAGCATCGAACAGGAGTAGAGCAATTCTTCATAAAGGGATATTGCGAAAAGGCAATCAAATATCTTCTGATCGGAGCACAACTTCTTGCCTGTCCAAGCTGACATAACGCTCTCCGAGATGATGCTGGAGATTGAACGCGAGATACGCGTCTTCGTCCAGAGCAAACGATCCGAAGCGGCGCTGTTCCGCGAGATGGTTGACTATCATTTTGGCTGGAATCAGCCCGCCTCCGAGACGATAAAGGGTGGGAAGAAAATTCGACCGCTTCTGGTAGTGTTGGCTGCCAGCGCCGTATCCGGACAGTATGACCATGCGATGCCGGCAGCTACCGGACTGCAAATCATTCATGATTTCACACTCGTGCTCGATGACATCATGGATCAGGATCGGCTGCGGCGACATCGACCCACTCTTTGGACGCGGTGGGGTATTAACCACGCCATGACAACCGGTACTGGTCTTTACACGCTCGGCTTCAGCGCCTTGACCGAGCTGTTTCGGAATAGCACAGTGCCGAATCGACGTTCCCTGGCCGCCCTGGACGTAATTCTCAGCAGTTGTATGGAAACCCATGATGCGCAGATATTCGATCTATCTTTCGAAGAGACGTTTGACGTGCCCCTGACTGTCTGCACGCAGACAGCGTGCGGTCGCTCTGCGCTAATCGCGTGTGCGGCGCAGACCGGAGCATTACTAAGCACCGACGACCTGTGCGTTATTCGCGCATACGAGACTTTCGGCCGGCATCTCGCCACTGCCTACTCAATCTATGACGACTATAGCGGGATTTGGGGAAACGAAAATGAACTCGGCAAACCGGTGCAGAGCGACATTCGGCAGCGCAAGAAAACCTTTCCGGTGATGGTTGGTTATCACTCAGCAGCTCCAGCCACGCGGAAAGCGCTGGAATCGATCTATAGCACTGACATCATGACCGAACGCGACGTGCGCGAAGTAGTTAACATCCTCGAAAGCGCCGGAGCACCGGAAAAGACGTTGCGACAAGTAGACCGCAGTCGTGAAGCTGCATCTGCTGCACTCGACTCCACCGGTATAAGCAATGCGGATCAGCAGAATATCCTTCTACTTATGTCGCAAATACTCGGTGACCGCATTTGACGTGAGTTTCCATCATGGCTATTACCACAGCTTCAGCACCAGCCAACCAAATCAGATTCTCCAAAACTGCCGCCAGGGTAGGTGCGGAAATTCTGGATATTGATTTGAGCCAGATGCTCGACGAGCAAACCTTTATCGCCTTACGTGACGCGTGGTTTCAGCACCTCGTGCTGCTCTTCCGAAATCAACATTTAAACAACGATATGTTACTCGCGTTCAGCCGGAGATTTGGCGAACCGGATGTCGCTCCGCCCCAGGAGCAAGCAGTGTGCGCTCCACCTGGCTTTCCTGAGATCATGATTGTCTCTAACGTGATTGAGAACGGCAGTCCCATCGGCAACCTGGGGTATACCGAGGCGCCGTGGCACACCGACATGTGCTACACGGCTCGGCCACCAATGGCCAGCGTTTTGTATGCGATTGAAGCCCCAACCAGTGGCGGTGAGACAAACTTCATGAACATGTATGCCGTCTACGATGCCTTGCCGGGAAGTTTGAAGTTACGAATCACGTGTCTCAGCATCAAGCACGACAGCAGCTATACAGCAGCGGGAGAATTGCGGTTCGGTGAGTCGCCTGTCAGCGATGTTTCCCAGTCTCCCGGCGCCATTCATCCTCTCGTCCGTGTTCATCCCGACACTGGACGCAAAGCTGTCTATCTCGGTCGGCGGCGTAATGCATATGTCGTCGGTCTTTCAATTTCGGAATCAGAGACACTGCTTGACGAGCTATGGGCATACGCTATCGACCCTCTGAACAGTTGGCGTCACAGTTGGCGGGCAGGCGATCTGATCATCTGGGACAATCGATGCACTATGCACAAACGTGAAAGTTTTCCGCCGGATTCCCGGCGCATTATGTACCGGACTCAGATCAGGTGATTGCTTAAGAGACGTTATGCATAACAAAGCCCACAAATTGAGGGAGCTTTTCTCGCGCCCCGGTGTGATAAGACTCATGGGTGCGCATAACGCGCTGGGAGCAAAGATCGCGGAACGTGCAGGGTTCGATGGCATTTGGTCCAGCGGATTCGAACTTTCAGCCTCATACTGTGTACCTGATGCGTGCATTATCACCATGAGCGAGCAACTCGGAGCGGCCGAGTCGATCAACTTCGCTGTTTCGCTACCAGTTATCGCTGACTGCGATACGGGGTATGGCGACGTTGACAACGTGATCCATATGGTCCGTAGATTTGAAGGAGTGGGAATTGCCGGGGTCTGCATTGAAGATAGTGAGTTTCCCAAGCTCAACAGTTTTGTCCGTGGCCGGCATAAGCTCGTGTCCGTTGCAGCATTTGTGGAAAAGATCAAGGCGGCGAAGGCGGCACAAGCCAATCGTGATTTCATGGTAATAGCGCGCGTTCAGGCGTTAATTGCGGGCGGCGATTCCGAAGAGGCGTTTGATCGCGCGGTGGCGTACGCGGCTGCTGGCGCGGATGCCATATTGATCCACAGTAACGAAAGGATGCCTCGGAAGCTGTTCGAGACTCTTAAGAAGTGGAAGAGTGAGGTTCCGCTCGTTGTCGTTCCAACGATGTATTTTCAGGTCACCGCCTCAGAACTTGCGGAGCTTGGGGTGAAGATGATCATTTACGCCAATCAAGGTCTGCGGAGCGCAATGAAAGCAATGGAGGAAACCTGCGCGGAGATCATTCGCTCCGGTTCAACCGCTTCAGTGGAATCAAAGATAGCTTCACTAACAGATATATTCCGGATCCAAAGCGCCTTTGAACTCCGCTGCGCCGAGCCAGAAGCACTCACCACCGGTCCGGTGTCTGACGAGGCCATGACTAAAGCTGCGCGTGGTGGTAGCGAGAATTGACCACGAGTACAGAGTTTTGTCAGTCCTTGAAAGAACATGGCTGTGATTTCTTCACTGGCGTGCCTGATACTACCTTGCAGGCAGTCTTTTCTTGTCTGGAACATGATAGAAACTATACGTATGTACCTGCTGTGAGCGAGCCTATCGCGATTGGCTGTGCGGTGGGAGCATGGTTGGGCGGGCGCAAGCCAGTAGTGTTAATGCAGAACTCAGGGTTTGCACTCGCAATTAACGCCCTCGCCTCACTGGTGCAACTCTACGAAGTGCCACTCCTGCTGGTGATCGGTTGGAGAGGCGGCAAAGACGACTCTCCTGAACACCTTCTTCTTGGCAAGTCGATGATTGATCTTCTGTCCACGCTGGAGATTCCCTGGTCTATACTCGAGGCCGAATCGATTAGTACGAAGGTTGAGCAGGCAGTGGAGCGGATGCTGCAAATTAGGAAACCAATGGCGCTGCTCGTCCGACCAGGTGTGCTGCAATGATTAATCCTGTCTTTGCTATGACGATATTCTGCTCGATGCTGAAAAACGAGTTAGTGGTAACGGCTAACGGCTTGCTCGCTCGTGTTTTATTCGCAGTTGGCGATCGCCATCAGAATCTTTACATGCTTGGATCGATGGGACTTGCATCCTCAATTGGCTTGGGGGTGTCGCTGGCACAACCACTCCGTCGAGTAGTGGTACTCGATGGCGACGGCAATCTGTTGATGGCCCTGAGCACGCTGGCTATGGTAGCGGAGCGCGGTCCGGCGAATTTCTTGCATATAGTCTTTGATAATGAAGTCTACAGTTCTACCGGCGGCCAACGATCGATCTCGGGCGTAATCGAACTGGATGCAATAGCTGCCGCAGCAGGCTACAAATGGGTAAACAGAGTAACTAAAGAGAACGAACTACAAAGTATCCTCGTCACTGCTCTGCACACATCCGGTCCGGCTTTTCTGCTCATCAAAGTGTCCTCTGAAATTGGGGAGACTCCTCCGCGGATCAACCTCCCGCCGCCGTCAATTGCCCTACGCTTCCGCAAATCGGCCACGGACTCTGCTGGTGATCTTTGGGGATATTAGCGGTGGTGGAGTTTCGAGTTTCGGCAGAGCGGTGCGGACAAGCTTTCCTCGAGGAGCGTTTTTGTAGCAATGAAACTAGGTCGTTCGTGCTAGGTATTGAAAGGAATGGTAGGCGCGTGCGGATTTGAACCGCAGACCCCTACCGTGTCAACGCGACGCTTTACCCCACGAACCCCAATAATAAAGTGCCTTTTCGTTCTTTTCCTTTTCTTTCCGACCAATACCCGACCAATTACTTTGCCGATGATTAAGAAGTTCTGGTCCTTCAATAGGATTCCCTAAGAAAGACCAGCACCCGCTTCTGAGCTATAGGGGTAGGTGCTTAACGATGTTCTCCCATTCACTCATATCGCTGCACGAAACAATTATTTCAAGCTCGTCGATCACTTGGCTGATGGGCAATTGCCTCGAAACAACGACGACACCAGCTACCTTGTCTGCTCTGGCGATCCGGCTTGTTGCGTGATAAGGCATTGTGCGTCGATCGTGAGTAATGACAACCCGCTCTTGCTCCGCTGCCCACGCTAAGATCTCAGGATCGGATGCATTACTGAGGCCGACTTGATGAGCCGTTATGACATCCAGGTTCTGAATGCGCAGTGAGAGAGCGCGAAGAATGACATGATCGAGATCTTGATCAATGAGCAACCGAAGCATGAAAGTGCCGTCTATGCCATCGGGGTTGCCTCACCATTTTCTTCAGCCACGGTCCACCGTCGCAAAATGCGAGAGCGTAGCTCACCAATCTCGGCTTGATAGTCAGGATTAGATTCGAGTTGTTCCTGAAGATGATCGGCTGCTACTTCTTGCTGCTCCAGATACGTTTCAATTTCCTGGCGATGTGTAAGGTAGTAGGCAATACTTGAATAAACGTCGCCGAGACCGAGAGAGGGAAAGCTCTGAACAATTTGCTCGGCTGTCGCGCCAAGCTTGAAATGGTGAACGATAGAATCCAGACTTACTCGCGAGCCCTTGATTCTAATAGTTCCTTGCTCGGTTACAACGAGCGGCATGCTGATGGTTTCTTCTAAGGCGACCATAATGGTCTTGATTATACCTGATGTACTCTCAATCAGCGCGATCTCTTTAGCGAGCGCCTCACGAAATGAAGGCAGGATGCTGATAATCAAGTTGATTTTTCTTAGTGCCAAGCGTCCTTGACGTTTGGTACCCACAATAAAATCAAGCTCGATTTTACGACAACAATCAGCTATATACAGGACATTACTTTCCCCTCTATACTCACCATTGTGACTGGATTGGACTATGGCGTGACTATATGAAGTGCAGTCGTTTGAAGCAGGTAAGAGGAAAACTCGTTTCCGGAAAGAGAAATTAGACTTCATGTCACCAACCTCGGAGGGGGTTTGATTAAAGTGAAAATCGCCCGATTCACCCGAACGAACATCACTACTTATCAGGTGAGCCGCATTGTATGCGTAAATGGGCACAGAATGCAAGGTGGTGCTTTCAGTCCCCCTAGTGAGTTGTGACTGATGGGACGCTCTCGCCGCGGCAAGCCACTCAAGCTGGCAGGGAAACTACATACGATCCGCGTTGGTTGGCTACGTCTTTCCCAAACCGAAATGGCGAAGGCGTTAGACTTGACGGTCCATTACACTGCTGTATCTCATTTCGAACTAGGGACTCGGGAACCTAGTTTGGTGGTCCTTTTGAAGTACGCTCGCCTTGCAGGAATCTCGATGGAGGTTCTAGTCGATGACAAACTGGACCTACCGACAAGTCTCAGATAACTCTTTGAGAGTTTTTTAAGGATTTTTTGGAGACCAGCGACTACTCTGAATCATTGCTGGGTGAGGAACTGTAGTTGAAAGAAAGCTTGGCACAAGCTGACGAAAGAGCTTGGGTCAGGTCTACGCTTTCACGATCTAACATCACAGAATTACTCACAGGACCAAATCAGCATTCAAACCACCAAATTCGATTACGGGCCACGTCTCACAGCGATGGTAGACCCTACGCTCACATCAGCTTAGAGGAAAGCGCAAAACTTAGGAATCGCTGTCGAGGAAACCGGCACAGGGAAAGAGAAGTGGCACAGACGATGGGAAAGGATCAGGGAATTCTAAATTCCAAATAAATCTGGTAGGCGCGTGCGGATTTGAACCGCAGACCCCTACCGTGTCAAGGTAGTGCTCTACCCCTGAGCTACGCGCCTAAAATCGGAGGAATTGTCAAAAACGACGACGCATAATAGCACAGATTTCAAAGTTCCCCATGTGCCCTGCCGGAGTGTTACAGATCATCATCAGCCCCGTGTCTCTGTTGTACGTTTTGTCGCATTGGCATAGTGTCCAACGGCGCATCGTGGCTGGAGGCGGGCATGCTGGGATTGCTTGACGCGCGAATCACCAGTGTCTCATCCACGTAGAATGATCGCGTACCAGTTTTCCGATAATCATCCGGCACGCCGTTCACTGCGAATCCGGCTGAGTCACGATCTTCATTCGTCAGTTTCACCGTGAAGCGATATCCATTCTTAACGCCAGACCCAAGTCTCTGATCGATCAAGTTGTTGGCCGCGAGTTCCTGGAGCGTCCCGTATTTCTGAAACTCAGCTTGATAGGTCATCTCCGCAGACGAGATCATTCTAAGGGAATAGATGGCTGAACTTTCATTTGCAGCCCTACGAGCCGCAGTTAAGTTCGGAACTGCGAGCCCGGCGATAATACCAATCGGAACAACGGTGACGAGCGAAGTAATACTCAGCACGAGACCAGCGATCGCCATTCCGCGTCCACCATATTTCCACGGTTCGCGCTTCACTCGTCCCATCGCGATAGCTGCGAGGATGATGCCAGTGATTGCGCCAATGCCAAGCAACCCAAAAGTTAAGAAGCTGATTATGCCAAGCACCAGTGAGAAGATAGCCAACCCCTTCTTCTGACCTTCCACTTGACTCGACGAATTGTAACCGGGATTCGACTGCCCATAATTTGGTGCGCCGGGGCTAAGGGGCGCGCCGCACGCCTTGCAGTATTCGGCGTCTGACCAACCGACAAAACCGCATTGAAGACACTTCGCACTTTTCATTAATTTGTCCTCGCATTTGGGATGAACTGACGCGGCTTAGGCATGTCGGAGAGTTCGCATCAGCGTCCTTCAGATCGAAGGACGCAAACATACTACTTATTGGCCGTTTAGCAGGTCAATAAAAATCTCAGCGACGAAGTTTGTTGAGAACGTTCATCATCCTCGTGACGCGCGCCAGATCGATCGTATTAGACCAGAGTCCATCAACCTTGAAAGCCGAGCCAACGATGAATCCATCAGCTTCTTCGGAGAATTCGGCGATGTTGTTTTCACTAATGCCCGAACCGAGAAACACAGGCACGCTGCAGTGGCTCTTAGCTTCTTGCACGTCGGCTAATTTCGGTGGTTTGCCGGTAACATTGCCAGTTACGATTACGCAGTCGGCGCCCATGAATTCAACTGTCTCGGCAGTCTCGCCAAGACCGACGTCCGCGGTAATCGCATGAGCCGCATGTTTCTTCTTCACGTCAGCCCAAACTTGAACGCGCGTGGCTCCGATCAGCTTGCGATAACGCAACAGCTTCGCAGCCGACGCTTGAATCAACCCCTCATCCGCGACGTGCGCGTAAGCGTAACCTTCGGCGCGGATAAAATCGAGATCGGCAGCATGAGCCACCGCCATCGCCTCGATGTTCGCACCGGCGAGTATCTGAACACCGACAGGTAAACCACACTCGGCTTTCACCTCAACGGCGATTGCGGTCATAGCGGCAACAATCTCTGGTCCAACTTCGCCACGCAGATACGGCACATCGTGCATGTTTTCAATGATGACGCCGTCCACACCACATTCGCGATAAAGCCTCGCCTCAGCTTTGGCAGATCTCATTAACACCGACACCGTCTGACTATTACGCGGCGTTCCCGGCAAAGCGCCAACGTGAATGACGCCGATGATGGGTTTGGGGCTGGCGAAGAGTGCAGTCATGCGAAAGAGATTACGCGCATTTAGGTTACTCACGTAGGACGAAACCGCAGATCAAAAGCAATGAGCAAGCCACAGATTACGCTGATTGCGGCGGATAAAGAAAGCAGAATTGACATGGTCGCATCGCTGGCGGATACTCGGCTAAACCAAAATTGTCAATTTGTCAGGAGGATTCTGATGCCGAGGATTCGTGTCGGTCTTTTGGTATCGACAGCCATCGTTGCAGTGTTGTCATGGATCATCGCAGTTCGCTTTGTGAAAGCAGACGTGCCCGATTCCACCAGCACAGCCCAGGGACTCGCCGCCTGGGAACAAATCTATTCGGTATTAACCCATCCACGCTGCATCAACTGTCACACTGCCACCAACTATCCTCAACAAGGCGATGACCGGCATCGTCACATCGCCAATGTCGTGCGTGGACCAGAAGGCAAAGGCGTACCGGGCTTGAATTGCGCCAGTTGTCATCAGGAAACTAACGCCGACAGCACCGGTGCTCCCGGTGGTCATAACTGGCACCTTGCACCGCTCTCAATGCGCTGGCAGGACATCAATGATCGGCCTCTTTCGAGCGGCGAAGTTTGCCGCGCGGTGACCGACCGATCCAGGAACAACAATCTCGATGGACCAGGTTTGCTGAGACATCATGAAGAGGAACCGCTTGTGAAGTGGGCGTGGAACCCGGGCCGCCGGCCTGACGGAACAATGCGCACATTGCCGCCGATGACACACGAAGAATTCGTCGCTGCCACGCGTCGCTGGGTCGAGGCCGGAACACCGTGTCCGGCCGCAAGATAGGAGTGCAATGATGGTCACTTATCAACTAAACATAAACGGACTACGAAGAGAAGTGACGGTTGATCCCTCGACACCGCTGCTGTGGGTGTTGCGAGAAGATCTCAAAATGACAGGAACGAAGTTTGGCTGTGGTATCAGCGCGTGCGGCGCTTGCACGGTCCACCTCGGTGGCGTTGCCACGCGTTCATGCATCGTTCCGATCTCACACATCGGTGATCGCCCGATAGTCACGATCGAAGGCATCGGCCAGGATTCGGTCGGACAAGCTGTTCAGAATGCATGGGTTGAAAAAGACGTCGTGCAGTGTGGCTACTGTCAGAGCGGACAGATCATGTCAGCCGTTGCACTCCTCAAACACACTCCAAAACCAGGCGATCAGAACATCGAAGAGTCGATGGGTGGAAACCTCTGTCGCTGCGGTACGTATCCGCGGATTCGCGAAGCGATCAAGTCCGCATCGGCGGAGATCGCGAAAGGAGGCGCATGATGGTTGCTTCAATCAACAATCAGCGTGACTTGAATCGACGCGGTTTCCTGCGCGTCTCTTTTGCAGCCACCAGTGGCCTGTTCGTTTCGCTTTATCTCGACTTGGATTTGGCATGCAAGGTGTTGGCCCAGGAAGGTCCGCAGGCGGCGACGCAAGCCAAAGTTTACCCACCAGATGCATTCGTCAATATCAGGCCTGACGGCAAAATCGTAATCCAAGTTAACCGACTCGAGTTCGGTCAGGGCGTGCAAACTGCCCTGCCACTGCTGCTCGCAGATGAGCTCGACGCCGACTGGGCAAATGTCATTGCCAATCTCGCGCCTGCGGCCGACGTTTACAAAGATCCCATGTTGGGCATCCAGATGGTCGGCGGGTCTGGTTCGATTGCGCATTCATTCAAACAATACCGCGAGCTCGGCGCAAAGACGCGCGCAATGCTCATCGCAGCAGCCGCAGACCGTTGGCACACAACTGCGGATAAAATTCGCACCGAGGCAGGCGTGGTCCATGGACCAGCAGAACAGTCGGCCACCTATGCCGAGCTGGCGAGCGAGGCCGCGCAGAAGCCTGTGCCTGCTAATGTAAGCTTGAAGGATCCGAAGGAATTTCGATTCATCGGCAAGAGAGTCAAACGCTTAGATGGTCGTGCGAAGTGCGACGGCTCGTTGAAATTTGGATTAGACCTCGACGTGCCCAACATGAAAGTAGCAGTTGTTGCTCATCCACCGGTCTTTGGCGCACGGGTGAAGAGCATCGCAGACCACGAAGCACGCCGCATTGAAGGCGTTCGCGATGTGTTCGAGATCCCACTCGCGAAAGGCACTGGAGTCGCCGTGGTTGCAGATAAGTTTTGGCCTGCCAAACAGGCGCGAAGCCAACTCAAGATCGAATGGGATTTCACTGGCGTGGAGCGAGCGGACAGCGCTGAGTTATGGACCAGATACAAACAACTGGGCCTTACGCCTGGAAATGTTGCCGCCAGCAAGGGTGATGCGAAGGCAATCGATAACATCTCGGCAAGCAATCGAATTGTTGCTGAGTATGAGTTTCCGTATCTTGCTCACACACCGATGGAACCATTGAACACCACCGTGCGTTTTGACGGCGACCGCGCGGAGGTGTGGGCCGGCTCGCAGTTTCAGACATTCGATCACATGGCCGTTGCGGAAGTGTTAGGACTAAAACCCGAGCAGGTCACTTTTCATACCGAGATGGCCGGTGGAGGCTTTGGCCGACGCGCTGTGACTGATTCTCACGTGCAACGCGAAGCAGCGGCGATTGCGAAACGTCTGCGCGGAACGCCCGTCAAACTTGTCTGGACGCGCGAAGATGACGTGCAAGGCGGCTATTATCGTCCAATGCATTTTCATCGGGTCGAGCTAGCTGTTGGACCAAATGGATTGCCAGTAGCGTGGCGGCATGTGATCGTCGGGCAATCAATATTGGCAGCCACTCCCTTTGGACCGATGATGATCAAGAACGGTGTGGACCAAACGGCGACTGAGGGAACTGCTGATACAAACTACAACATTCCGAACTTTCACGTCTCAGTTCATCATCCGACGGTGAATGTGCCCGTGCTGTGGTGGCGCTCGGTCGGACATACTCACAACGCATTTGTGATGGAGACACTAATTGATGAGTTGACAAGTCGCGCGCGAATCGATCCGATAGCTTATCGCCGCAAGCTACTCAAACCGGAAGCAAAGAAGCTGTTGCGAACACTCGATCTACTCGAACAAGCAAGCGCGTCCTGGCGCAACAACCTGCCGAAAGGACACGCGCTCGGTGTTTCGTGTCACGAGTCTTTCGAAACGGGCGTCGCGTGTGCGGTCGATGTATCAATCGAGAATAAGCGTCCAAAAGTGCATCGCGCGACAATCGCGGTCGACTGTGGTTTGGCAGTGAATCCACTGACTATCGAGAGTCAGTTTCAGGCGGGAATTGGGTTCGGTCTGACGCAGTTAATGGCGAAAGGCGCGATCACTTTGAAGGATGGGGTAGTGGAGCAGAGAAATTTCGATGGCTATGTGCCGCCGTATATCGTCGACGCGCCAGTCGCAGTCGATGTTCACATCGTGCCGAGCACTGAAGCGCCAACAGGCTGCGGCGAACCACCTGTTCCGGTGATCTCTCCGGCGGTCGTGAACGCGTTGGCGCGGTTGACAGGTAAGCGATACCGCACGCTTCCCCTTACACAGATTTAATCTGGGTAATCGGTGGATGGTTTTTGGTGGCTACTTCCCATTCGTCGTAGAGAATGCGTAGCTGAGCTTCGGTTTGTTGATATTCGTCGTTGAGCGCAATCAGGCGATCGGCGTCGCGAGCGACTTCGGGTGTGCCCATCTGCTGCGAGATCTCGTTCAGTCGGGCCTCGGCGCGGGCGATGTCGGTTTCAACCGACTCGGGCGTTCGCACGTTGTCTTTCTTCTTTTTGATCACTTTGACGCCGGATTTTTTCTGAGGTTGTGGTGGCGAAGCTTGTGGCACGGCAGTCACGGGAGTCGACACAACACTCACCAAATTTTCCTCGACGGAAGGCTTCGAAGTGGGCGCAGCAGCAGATTCACGGCGTCCGAGTTTCCAGTTGTGGTACTCAGTGTAATCGCCGTCGTAATGTTCAGCGCTGCCCAGTCCATCCAACGCCAGGATCTGCGTCGCTACGCGATCGAGAAAGTATCGATCGTGACTGATCGTAACGATCGTTCCTTCATAAGCAGCTAACGCCTCTTCCAATGCTTCACGCGAAGGAATATCGAGATGGTTTGTCGGCTCATCGAGCACAAGAACGTTCACTCGCGAGTAGATCAACTTGGCCAACGCCAGCCTTCCCTTCTCGCCACCTGAAAGATCTCTGACGTGCTTGTAGACGTCGTCTCCGGTAAATAGAAACTTCGCCAGAAACGAACGCAACTCGCCGGCGGTTGCGGTCGAAGGAGCTACGCGACGCAACTCCATGATGATCTCATTACGATCGTCGAGATCGTCAAGCTGCTGCGCGTAATATCCAATCTGCACTTTCGTTCCCCAACGAATCTCACCACTCAATGGATCGAGCTTGTTCAGTATCGTTCGGAGAAACGTCGTCTTTCCTGACCCGTTTGGTCCAATAATGCCGAGACACTCGCCGCGTCGCAGTATGAACGAGATGTCCTTTGCCAACAGCTTCTCAGGATAACCAATCGAAAGATCTGTCACGGTGAGCACGTGATTTCCCGTGCGCTCGATTGCTTGTAGACGAAAGTCGCCCGACGCCTGCTCATGGCGCACAGCGTCGAGGCGCTCGAGTTTTTCCAGCATCTTGCGGCGCGACTTGGCTTGCTTTGTCTTCTGTCCCGCGATGTTGCGCCGGATAAACTCTTCCGTCTTCGCGATCAGTTGTTGCTGGTTGTCGTAGGCGCGTTGTTGCGCTTCGCGTCGCTCCTCGCGCTCGACAAGATAATCGGAGTAGTTGCCGGTGTAGTTTGAGGCGCGTCCATTTTCGAGCTCGATGATGCGGCGACACGAGCGATCGAGAAAGTAACGATCGTGGCTAATAATTACATAGGCGACGGGATAGCCCTGCAAGAACTCTTCCAGCCACTCGACTGCGTTCACGTCGAGATGATTCGTCGGCTCATCGAGCAACAACACATCAGGCGCGGCGAGCAGTAAACACGCGAGGCCGAGTCGATTCTGCTGTCCGCCGGAAAGCTTTTCGGTTTCGAGCGACCACATGTCGCGGTCGAAACCGAGACCCTGAAGAATCGCTTCTGCTTTGGCAGCGTATTCGAAGCCACCTTCGTGTT
The DNA here is from genome assembly GCA_035248565.1 of Pyrinomonadaceae bacterium. Taxonomy (GTDB): domain Bacteria; phylum Acidobacteriota; class Blastocatellia; order Pyrinomonadales; family Pyrinomonadaceae; genus PSRF01. Next base: position 41,151 of record DATFHH010000175.1, read on the forward strand.
CGAATTCGTGTTGCAGATCGCTGTAGCGTTCGAGGATCTTTTCCAGATCGTCTCCGGCGTCGGCCATGCGATGCTCGAGCTCGTGCATCTCATGTTCGATCTGCTGCAAACGGCCAAATGCCGCGAGCGCCGATTCGTGGACTGTCGAGCCAGGCTTGAAGTGGACGTGCTGATCCAACAGGCCCAGCTTGACGCCACGTGCGCGCACCACTTCGCCACGATCCGGAGTCTCTTCACCACGGACCAGACGAAAGACCGTGCTCTTGCCGGCGCCGTTTCGACCGACCAGTCCGACGTGTTCAGTGGGGTTTACCTGTAGAGACGCACCGCGAAGCACGTCCTGAGTTCCGTAGGACTTATGAACTTCTGAAAGCCGGAATAACATGGGAGTTAGCCGCTGATCTGCGCGGATTGAGACGGATCAGCGGCCCGAACCTATTTTGCCGTTGGTTGCTGCGTCGGCGAGGGTGTTGGCTGCGGAGTCGTGGTTGCAGTTTCACCAGCAGGCCGCAGACCAAGGTTGCTCGGATTGTTCAGCATGTTGGCAGCCAGATTGTTCACAATCCTTGCTTCGTTCATCGCGACTTCCAACAACGCCGCATTAAGGATCTGTTTCCGTTGATTGGTCAGCCCCTGGGTAATCTGTTGGCGCACGCCCGGACTTTCCAAAGTCAGGTTCTCGGTCGTTAGCCGCTTGTCAGCAAGTTTGAAGATGTACCACTTGCCGCTGCCAAAACGAACGGGTTGCGTGTAATCGCCAACCTGCATTGGACCAAAGAATTGCGCAATCAACTCCGGCGGAAAATTATTGTTCTTCAGATCTTCCTCGGTGGCAAAACCGATATCGCCACCGCTGCGAAGTGAGTTGATATCTTCACTCTTTGCACGCGCGACGGTGGCGAAGTCAGCCTTACCCTGAAGCTGCTGATAGATGTTATCGATCTTCAGTTTGGCGTCCGTATCATTCTTGGCATCGTCCTTGATTCCCGTCGCGCTGTCGTCGGCAGGATCGACCATGATCATCGATAACGCAACGCCGCGCTCATTCTTAAACTGCTGGCGATTCTTGTTGTAGTACTCTTCAACTTCCCTGTCGCTGATGTCGATCTTTCCGCTGTACTTATCCTGAAGTGCGGATATCGCGAGGTCTTTGCGAGCTTCTTCGCGCAATGTTTCCATCGACATGTTTTGTGCCTTAAGACTCTTGTCAAAATCTTCAGCCGTCATGCCGCTGTTCTGTTTTTGCGTCGCAATCGCGCCGTCGATTTGCGCCTCAGAGGGCAGGACCTTTTCATGCTCCGCACGTTGGAAGAGCACTTCTCGTTTAATGAGGTCGCTCAACACTTGCAGGCGCGCCTGTGCGAGCTGAAGTTGATTCAGGGCTGACGGGTTGCCGGCGGTCTGTTGGCCGACTCCGCGTTCGACTTCGGAAAGCATGATATTGCGACCGTTGACGGTTGCGGCTACCAGGCTGTCTTTCGCTTCCGAGCTTCCGGAGGAACATCCATTGAGAACCAGTCCTGAAACTACCAGACAAGTAACTGCAAGAACCTTTACGATATTGCGCACTTTAACTCTGCTCCTTTAACTAACTACCTTATCAACCACCGCGCTTGACGACGGGGAAACGCGTTTGTTATAAACCTCGGTTTCTGAATTCGGGGAGGTTTGAAACAGTATGGCCAAACGTTGCGAAGTATGCGGCAAGGGACCACAATTCGGTAACAACGTCTCGCACGCTAACAATCGAACGCCGCGGCGTTTTGATCCCAATCTACAATCGATTCGTGTGCAAATGCCGCAGGGTGGCGCGCGCCGGATGAAAGTCTGCACCGCTTGTATCAAAGCAGGCAAAGTGTCGAAGGCTGCTTGAACCTTTCATCCACGACCGTTCTGTCAAACCTCACCGCCTCGCGCCTTTGTGGCGTTACTCTGAAGCCAACGCTATAGCTTCAATCTCAACTCTTGCATCTCGCGGTAAACCAGCCGCTGCCACTGTCGCCCTCGCCGGTGGCGGACTCTGAAAGAACCGCGCATAAACCTCGTTCATTCCCGAGAACTCTTTCATGTCGGCCAGAAAGACCGTAGTCTTCACCACCCTGTCCAGACCACTGCCGGCTGCCTCGAGCACGGCCGCCAGGTTCTTCAAAACCTGCTCCGTTTGCTCGGTAATACCGCCCGCGACAAACTCACCTGTTTGCGGATCGATCGGAATCTGTCCCGAGACAAACACTAGTCCACCAGCTTTGATAGCCTGTGAATACGGACCAATCGCAGCGGGAGCATTCTTAGTCTGGATCTGTTGCCTCATGGACAAAGGCGGGATTTTAGCAAATCCGTGTAATCCGTGTCATCCGCGGCAGCCTCATGGGCAGTGATGCAGTTTCAGTAACGCCGAAGGCGTTCACTAATTTCAGCCCACGGGTTGGAGCGCAGCGACAACCCTGGGATCGCGATTTGGAAGTTAGTCAAACGCTGAAAGCGTTCGGCAATTGGCGAACTCTTTCAGAGTTTCATCG
>DATFHH010000176.1:0-3232 GCA_035248565.1 Pyrinomonadaceae bacterium
ATTGTGGCTCCTGAAAAGTGGCGCGGTCGATGATCTGGTTAGGATCAAACGCCACCAGGTCGGCTTTGAAGCCGGCGCGAATCAGACCACGATCATTCAACTTAAACCGTTGCGCCGGAAGCGACGTCATCTTGCGAATAGCTTCAGGCAATGTAAGCCAGTGCAGTTCGCGAACGTAACGACCAAGCACGCGCGGATACGTACCAGCGCCGCGCGGGTGGCGTGAGCCAATGCCGCCATCGCTGCTCACCATCACCCACGGCTGGCGATAGAACGTGCTGATATCTTCGTCTTTCATCGAGTGGCAAACAACAGTCGCACCGCCATCGCGAACGATCTTCATATAGAGTTCGACCGGAGTGATTCCTTCGCGCCGGCTGATCTCTTCCATGTTCTTAAATTCGTAATCCGGATGCGTGCGGCAACTGACAATCGTGATGTTCGCTGGTCCACCAACGTCCGCGAGGCCACGCGCGACGTCAACCGGATTGTCGTGACGACCACTTGGAATCAGCACTCTGATTGTCGAATTCCACGCGTCGTAAGGATAACAATCGGCGGTTATATCCAAACCACTTGCGCGCGCTTTGTTAATGAGTACGACTGCTTCCTTTGATCGGCCCCAAACAGCAACACTGGCTAACTTGATGTGCGAGATCTGGACCGGAAGTCGAGCTTCCCTGCCGATTTGAATAGCTTCATTCAAAGCTTCAAAAGTCTTATCCGCTTCGTCGCGAATATGACTGATGTACATGCCGCCAAACCCGCTCGCCGCTCGAGCGAGCGCGATCACTTCTTGAGTCGAAGCAGGCTTACCGGTTTCGTATTCGAGCCCGGTCGAGAGTCCGAGCGCACCGTCGCGCATTGCCTGCTCAACCATCTGCCGCATCTTTTCGATTTCTTCAGGTGTAGCGTGGCGGTTAGTATCATCGCCCATCACGCGTGACCTCAGCGTCGCATGGCCCACAAACGTCAGCACATTCAACGCGATCGGATTCTTATCAAGCCCGGTGAGATATTCGCCCACAGGAAAAGCCGAACCACCGTCCTGCCCGATGACTACTGTCGTTATGCCTTGAGAGACTTGTGAAGCAGCAGATGGATCGCTAGTGAAACCGCGATCGGAGTGGTTATGAGCGTCGATAAATCCCGGCGCGACGACCATGCCTCGCGCATCGATCACACGAGCGTCTGCGGGAATCTTTACCTGATTGCGGCGGCCAACTGCGACGATTGAATCGCCTCTGATAATTACCGCGGAGTCTCTGATAGGCGCGCGACCGGAACCGTCGATTAGCGTCGCGCCAAGAATGACGATCGTGATGAGCTGCAACATGGGCCACAGATTAACACGGATTACACCGGATCAATTCTTAGGCTTGTTGGCTTCGATGTACTCTTTGAGTTTCTTGGCATCGGGATGATTGGGAACCTTCTTTAAGAACTCTTCATATTCGGCGGCAGCTTTGTCTTTCATGCCTACGGCGTTATAGAGAGCAGCCAGACGCAGGTGCGCGTCTGCCATGCCCACTGGATCGAGTTTGATGGCCTCGTTGAGATATCCAACGCCCAGCGAGCCTTTCTTGTTTTGCAGGTATGCTTCGCCGAGGAAATAGTTTGCCTGAGCAGACGGTGGCTGGATTTTCACTGCTTGCGAAAGGACCTCAATTGCACCGTCATAGTTTTTCTGCACAATCCTTAAACGACCCAGATTGATAAGCGCCAAAGCGTAGTCAGGATGTTTTGAAATAGCTTGCATGTACGCCTTCTCGGCTTCGGCATAATTTTTTTGATTGAAGTAAGCCGTGCCTAATTCGAGCCAGGCCGGAAAATCTGCCGGATCGGTTTCCACTACCTGACGCAGTAACATTGCTGCCTCGTCATACTTTTTGTTTTTGGCAGCATCCTTGGCCTTCGAAAACGTCGATGAGGTTTTGGAACTCCGATCATATCTATCGGCCGCCACTACAACCGCCGCCTTTGCAGCTTCTGACACTGCGCGCGCTTGCAGTTCGATGTCCTTTTGCAAATCACTCTTGTATTGCGACGAAAAATCAACAGTGAACCGATCCAGTTCCGCGCCCTCGTATTCGATAACAATGTAGTACCGGCCATCCTGAAGATCGAGAAATCGATATCGTCCATTACTCTGAACTCGCTGTCGTGATATTGCATTGCCATATTCATTGAAGAGAGTGAGATCGAGCAGAATAGGTTTATCAATACCGGCCTGACCCTGATCCACCTTTATGTCTCCGTATACGATGTGCCTGCTGTTGGAAGCCGCGGCCCCTCGACCGCCCTGGCACACGGCGTAACTGGAAGCGGTAAGAATCAATAGCAGCGACAGGATCGGTAATCTTATCCGCATATCAACTCCTTAATCCGCGTCATCCGCGTTTATCTATGGCTAAATTCACTCATTCTCAGTTTCGAACCTTATTGGCGGCAATATACGCTTCGAGTTTTTTTCGGTCGGAGTAGTTTGGCCGTTGTTTCAGAAATGCTGAATACTCGGCAGCAGCTTTGTCTTTCAAACCCTTCGCATTATAAAGAGCTGCCAACAATAAATGCGCGTCAGCCATTGTCGCCGGATCGAGTTTAATTGCCTCGTTCAGATACGGTACTGCTTTTGAACCCAGCTTTGCGTCCAGGTAGGCTTCACCAAGAAAGTAATTTGCTGCCGGTGAAGTTGGCTGAAGCTTTACTGCACGATCGAGAACTTCTACTGCGCCATTTAAGTTCTTAACGACTATTCTCAAACGTCCCAGGTTGATCATCGCTGGAACAAACTCCGGTTTCAATTGCAGTGCTTTAAGATAACACGACTCAGCTTCGAAAAAAGTCTTCAGGATGAAGAAGTTCGTGCCTAGTTCCTCCCACACAGGAAAATCTCGATCGTCAGCGTCGACGATCTGCCGCATCAGCGAATTGGCACGGTCGTAATGCTTTTTTTCAGTCGCTTCTCTTGCTTGCCGTAACAGAGACGCATTCGCGGGAGAACGATTATAAAACTCCGCAGCAGAAACTACACCTGTCTTAACAACTCTCGAGATGTTTTTCCACTGCAACTCCACATCCTGTCGAAAGTCGGTTTTGAATGGAGAGTTCACTGACACCAGTACGCGGGCTATCTCTTTATTTTCAAACTCTATCACCAGTTCATAGCGTCCATTGCGCAGCTCCAGGAATCGATACCTGCCGTTACTCGGAACGGTCTGGCGCATCACCA
>DATFHH010000177.1:0-26803 GCA_035248565.1 Pyrinomonadaceae bacterium
CCAAAGCGGCGTCAAGCCGCCGCACTCCAAGGAGGCGCTCTTAGCCTTAGACGCCCGACGCCCTTTTGCGGTCGATAAAATTACGGCGTCGAGCTCGGGGTGGCCGGCTGGTTCCGGCCCTGCGGCTTCGGATAACTCACCGGGCTCCGGTTGCCATCCTTATCAATAGCCCTCACGCCAAAGAAGAAATTGTCTTTCGACATCCCCTTCATCGTAAACGAGGTCACGTTCCCGACCGCTTTCGAATTGGTCCACACCGGTGACGTCGTATCGCGCCAGACAATCTCATAGCCGCCCAGATCCGGTTCCTTGTTCGGCTCCCATTTCAAATCCGTGTCATTCGACAAACGCGCAGTGAGAATTACTACACCCTTCGGTCTTGAAGGCGCCCAGGCTAACGACGCCAACGCCGCCGCATTGACGCGCGCGACGTTCGCAACGTAAGCAAAATCGACAAACTGCGGCAGGTCGCCGTACTGCACTCCATTTTCGACCCGCACGTTTTGATGCTGATGCCGGAACTCTTCGTTCACTTCCGTAAATCGCACTGCCGGATAACCGCGTTCGAGAAACGGAATGTGATCGCCGCCACGGCCATATCGATCGCGCCGATAAACAAGCATCACTTTCATCTGCGGCACGTATCGATCGTTCGTCTCTTTGATGAATCGCGCCAGTTGTCGTGAAGGAGAATCGTTCTCTCCGCCGACGCTGCGTCGAGTCGTATCTTCAGCAGGCGTTTCGTTTGACGGCACACCTTCGGAGAAGACTCGCACCGTACCACGATCGCGCACGCCGTTTCCACCTAACGTGTTGCCGACGATGTCGTTGGTGAACATCGCATCGACGTTCCAATTCTTCTGTTTGGCCAGCTCCGCAAAATGCGTCGAGCCAAGCAGGCCCTGCTCTTCACCGGCAACAGTCATGAAGACGATCGTCGCGTCAAATTCATATTTCGCCATCACGCGCGCCATCTCGAGCACGGCGGCACTTCCTGAAGCGTCGTCGTTAGCGCCCGGTGCGTCGCACTTCGCATCGGTCGGACTGCTGCACATCGAATCGTAGTGACCACTCACGACGTAAATTCGATCGGTCGCTTCCGGCTGTGACCCTTTTAACGTGGCGACGATGTTGGTGATGATCGTCGGCTGTGGTACACGCTGCGATTTCTGTTGTTCGTACGATTGCTTCTCGACGGTCATGCGTCCGCCAGACTGTTCCGCGGCTTTGAGAAACTCGGAATACAACCAGTCACGCGCGGCGCCGATGCCGCGTTTCGGATCGTTCTGTTCAGACAGAGTACTGCGCGTGCCGAACGACACGAGTTTTCTGATCGTCGCCTCGATGTTTCGCGCATCGATTTCACGAACGATGTTTGCAATTGCGGGATTGCGACGGACTGCGGGTCTTGGTCTGGTTTGTGCAGCAACAACACTCATGTTTGCTGCGACCCCGATAATGATAGTTAGGCTTCGCAGAAGTGGGCTTGGATTGTTCATGGTCGCGCGTATTCTACAGCAAACAAGCCGCAGATGACGCGGATGACGCAGATCAGCAATTCTCATCTGCGTCATCCGCGTCATCTGCGGCTTGAATTTAATGGATGTGGTAAGCGCGGTCTTTCCAGACGACGATGATCTCACCGTCGAGCTGCTCCGCAATCGTCTTGATAGTGGGTTCGTCGGCGACTAAGGCGCGGTATTGTTCCGAGCCGCGAGTGAGGTTGGTCGTGGCTCGCGGAGACTCGTAAGCCGTATCGATCCAAACACCTTTCTCTTTGCGAAAACGGCGACCACCAACCAAGCGAGTTTCTGCTTCATTCTTATCTTTCTCTGCGGCCTCGTCTCGCCGCGTTTTCGCCATCTCCTGCTGCCCTCTGATGATGAAAGCTCTCTTTGTTGCTGGCGCTGCGCCAGCGGGAGCCGGAGTGTAGTCGTTCGAGTTGCGCCCGCCGCCCGTTGTAGGCTCGTTCATTTTCTTTGCTTCTTCACTCGCTTGCGTGATCCGAGCTTGTGGCGCTGGTTTTTCCGATTCGACCGTTACGGCATCAGCAACTGCTGGCGGAGGGGTGGCGCTTGGCTTCGGCTCAGGAGCTTTGGCCGCTGTTTGCTGCTGCTCTTTAGGCGCCTCTTGCTTTACATTTGTCGTGACGTTAACGGAAGGCGGAGCGTTCGGCGGAGGCGCAGCAGCAGCGTTCGTTTTGTTCACGCTCGGCTGCGGAGTCGCTGCGGCTGACTTGGTTTGGTCAGACAAACCAACAGTACCAGATGATGGCAAAGGAATTTCCCCATTCGAGACAGCGACCTTAGACTGAGGCTGCTCCTTTAGCTGAGCCACATCAGTCTTACTTTGTGGTTGCTGCTGACGCAGAATCATGAAACCAATTGCTGCGACCACGATCAGACCCAGCGCGGGAACGGCATAGCGCAACACCATCGGCGAGAAAAGATTCGCAAGCAACCTTCTGATCCCCGATATTTCCGCGACTTTGGAAATTTCTTCATTGACGACACCCACCGGCGAGCTGAGTTGCGCAACTAGTTTTCGACAACTTGCACAGTCCGCCAAATGTTCGGTGTAACGAGCACGGGCAGCAGCCGGCAAAGCATTCTCTGCATACGAACTGAGTTCGTCCGCGTCGAGATGATCTCCTTCTACGCGCGGGTCAGACGCATCCGGTCGCCGGCTCAAGCGTCGCAACCACAGATCGATATCGTTGTTTGTTTCCTGCGTCATCTAATAAAGAACGTATCTACCGTCATACCTTGCAGTCAAACCGTCCCCAGCGATTACACAGAATCTGCGAAATCTGTGGATTGTTTGACCCAACTCTCCAAATCCGCGTCCAAATGCTGTGATATTTCTGAAAATGATCTTTCAGTTTCGGCCTGTGTCCAACCTCGTTCCTCAATCAGGATCTTTGTGACTCGCTTGCGCAGGTCGCTTTGAATTCTCGTCAAGCGCCGGCTAGCGGTAGCCTCATGAACACCTAAAACTGCTCCTGCTTCTCGCAGTCGCAGATTGTCGAAATAATAAAGTTTCACCAACAATCGATCTTCAACGGGCAACTCCTGAACTGCCTGATTCAAAGCCTTCTGCATATCGACCTGCGCAAACCGATTCGACATCGCCTCCTCCGGACTCGGCAGTCCAGCAACCATCGGCTGGCCATCGGGAGATCGAGTATCGCGCGCCAAGCGATCCAGATCCGTGTCCTCTTCTGTTTGGACCAGGCGCGATTGTTTACGAAATGTATCGACGGCGAGTTGAGCGACTACTGCACGAAGCCAACCCGCCAACGATCCGCGACCAGAGTAGTAGGCGAGTTTGCTTGCGGGCATTCCGTCTTTGCGCGTTCGCAATCCGTAGAGTTCTGCCCAAATCGATTGCGCCAGGTCTTCTGCCGCGTCTTCGTTGGCGCTTGCCGAGCGAGCCGCTGAGCGCACGGTTGCTGTAAATCGTTCGACGAGATCGCCCCATGCGTTTTCATCACCGCGCTCGCAGGCGATAATCAGGCACAGATCGTCGGCCTGCATTTCGTCGATAAACTTTGCGATCTCATGGTGTGTCGTGTTCGGGTCGTTCCGCAGGAGATACTTTTCGACCGCTGCTGAGATTCGTGGCGTCACAGCTTCGCGGCCGAGCGAACGACTGTCAGTCGCGCGCGCTAACAGCCGGGCAGCGCTTTCGTTCAACAACTTCTCGATTTTGGGCTTTGCAGGTTCCACGTGAAGTTTCAACAGTTGCGCTCAATCCTAACACCGTCGCCGCTGGTTTGATGCACTTTGATTCCTAGGCGCCTCCTTGGAGTGCGGCGGCCCGGCGCCGCTTTGGCCAAAGCGGCGCCAGGCCGCCGCACTCCAAGGAGGCGCCTTTTTGACACGTCAGTGCCCCTACGCTAGATTCAAAACGTTTAGTCAGATGCTGCGCGTGACCGAAATTTTTCGTTCGATTCAGGGTGAGTCGACCCATGCCGGCCGGCCGTGCACATTTGTGCGTCTGACGGGCTGCCCGATGCGTTGCGTCTGGTGCGACAGCGAGTACACATTCACGGGCGGCGAGCACTTCACTATCGATCAAATCATGGCCCGGGTTGATTCATTCGGCGTCAAGCTGGTGGAAGTAACCGGAGGCGAACCACTCGCGCAGAAAAAGTGTTTCGATCTAATTGCACGTCTCTGTGACAGCGGCTACGAAGTACTCGTCGAGACCGGCGGCTATGTTTCAACTGAAGGTTTAGATCCGCGCGCGAAAGTCATTCTCGATATCAAGTGTCCCGCCTCGGGTGAAGAACCGCGCAACGACTGGTCAAATCTCGAGCGCCTGCGAGCAGACAAAGACGAAGTGAAGTTTGTCATCGCAGACGAAGGCGACTGGCAATACGCGAAGAACGTGATCGCGGAAAACGAACTGGAGACGCGTGCAAGAGCTGTTCTGATCTCGCCAGCGTGGGGACAAATAAATCTGGAAGATCTGGCGAATTGGATCGCCGGTAGCGGATTGAACGTGCGCATGCAGTTGCAACTGCACAAATACATCTGGGGCCCGGAGGTGCACGGAGTTTGATGGGCGGCTCGGAAGAACTCGCAACTGAACCGATCGAACTGATCGAGACTGACGGACCACAACTCGCCGTGTGTCTCGTGTCAGGCGGAATGGACTCGTGTGTCACTGCCGCAATCGCTCAAGAAGAAAACGACGAGCTTGCGTTTCTGCACGTTTCATACGGACAACGCACCGAGCAGCGAGAGCGTCAGGCGTTCGAGGCGTTGGCCGATCGTTTTGCAGTGAAATCACGTTTGGTGGTCTCACTCGAGCACCTGGCCGGGATCGGCGGCTCGTCCTTAACAGACACCGCTATCCCAGTCACCACAGCGAACCTGTCTGCATCCGGTATTCCGTCGAGTTATGTTCCTTTTAGAAATGCGCATCTGCTGTCAGCAGCGGTGAGTTGGGCTGAAGTGATCAAAGCGACCTCGATCTACATTGGTGCCGTGGCGGAAGATTCCTCCGGTTATCCTGACTGTCGTCCTGAATTTTATACAGCGTTCCAGGAAGTCGTGGACCTCGGCACCCGGCCTGAAACACATATCACGATCAAGACGCCTGTCATCTACATGCGGAAGTCGGAAATCGTGCGGAAGGGCTTTGAGTTGGGTGCGCCGCTGCACCTGACCTGGTCTTGTTACCAGGCATCGGAAGTGGCATGTGGCAACTGTGATTCCTGCGCTCTTCGCCTGCGCGCATTTCGTGAGGCGGGCGTTATGGATCCCATCCCGTATCTGCTTGACAGCAGTCGTTTTGATTATTAAGTTTAGGCATTCTCTCAGGTGCTTATTATTACAACCAGTAAAGAGTGTGGGTGCATCCTACGAATCTCTTCAAGGAATGTTGCCCGGCACAACAACGGAGGAATCTTTAAGATGATTGGCAAATATTTTTACGGATTGATTGCGGTTGCCATTCTTGTCATGTCCGTTTCGGTAACGGCGTTCGCGCAGGTCGGCGAACTCCGCGGTCATGTGGTGATGGAGCAGGCGGACGGCCAAAAGGTTCCTCTTGCCGACGCACAGATCGATGTCTTCCGCACCGACATGAAGGCCAAGTACAACACCAAGACGAATAAGAAAGGCGAGTTTGTTTTTGCAGGCTTGCCGTTTGTCGGCACATACACAGTTGCCGCGAGCCATCCGACGGCCGCGCCAAACTTCCTGCCCGGTGTCAAAGCCGGTCGCGATGTCGATTATGAAATCACCGTCAAGCCTGGCGATGGAAAGAAACTGACGATTGAAGAGATCGAGAAGGCCGGCGGCACCGCGCCCGCGAACCCTTCGGCCGCGGGAAGTGCGGCGCCAGCTAAAGAAAGCGCGGCGGACAAAGCAAAGCGCGAAGAGTTGGCTAAGAAGAATGCTGAGATCGAAGCCAGCAACAAGAAGATCACTGAAGCAAACGAGGTCATCTCACGCACCTTCAAGGCAGGTAATGAAGCCTTGAACGCTGCCGGTCTTTTGAGCAAAGACAAAAAGAGCGACGAGGCCGTTCAGAAATACACAGAAGCTGTAGCTCAGTATGACCAAGGTCTTACTGCCGATCCCGAACAGCCTGCCATTCTCACGAACAAGGCTGTCGCACTGAAGGGACGTGGCGTCGAAAAATTCAACTCAGCTATCCGAGCGACCAATTTGGATGACGCGGCCAAGAACGCGGCGATACAAGCTGCGAAGGACGACTTCAAGGCGGCCGCTGAAGCCTCGACCAAGGCCGTAACCATGATCAAGGCGCAGCCTGTGCCCGCGGATCCTCAGGAAGTCGCCAGATACAACGCGAACAAGTACGCCGCGATGCTGACGCAGGCCGAATCAATGCGTCTGTATGTCAGCAAGGGAGATCCGACGCAGGTTGAAGCAGGGCTGGCTGCATACAAAGATTATCTCGCGGTCGAAGTCGATCCGGCGAAGAAGGCGAAGGCTCAACTTGATATGGCGCAGATGCTGCTCGACGCGGGAGCTGCGGATAAAGCGCTGGCGGAGTTTAAGAACATCCTTACGACGCAACCGGATAGTCCCGAGGCCAACCTAGGCGCCGGCTTGGCGCTTTACGCCAGCGGCGAAAAAGACAAATTCCAGGAAGCGGCCAATTACTTACAGCACTTCGTGGACGTCGCGCCCGACACAAACTCGATGAAAGACGACGCGAAAGCGATCCTGGCGGAGTTGAAGAACACGGAAAAAGTAACTCCGGAGAAAATCAGACCTGCGCCGCGAAAGCGCCCATAAAATCAGTGCGCAGATTACGCAGATGCCACAGTTTTATCTGCGTAATCTGCACATGGTTTCGTTAGATTCCTCACCATTTTCGCTGGAAAACCCTCCTTGACACTCTCAGCGTTCAAACTGTACTATGAACGCACAACGATGTTGTACCATCGTTGCTGAAAGCAGAGTCAGTTCATGCCTCGCGCCTTTATCGGCGCCTCCAATCACCCAGAGTCAGGGATCTGTCCGCTCCCGAAAGTTAAACTATTCATGTCAGCCAAATTAGGCGAAATTCTGGTACGCGAAAATCTTATTAGTCCGCAAAACCTGAAAGACGCACTCGAGCACCAACGCCAAAACGGTGGTCGCCTCGGCTTCAATCTGGTCCAACTGGGACTTGTAAGTGACGACATGATCACTGCCGTACTCTCCAGACACTACGGCATTCCCTCCGTCAATCTCGATCTTTTCAACATCGATCCCGCTGTCTTGAGCCTCATTCCGCAAGACGTCGTCCAGAAACATTCCGTTTTACCACTCTCGCGCGTTGGCGCAACTCTCACGCTCGCCATGGTCGATCCCACCAACGTCTTCGCCATGGACGACGTCAAGTTCATGACCGGTCTGAACGTCGAACCTGTACTCGTGGCCGAGAGTAGCGTGCAACAGGCCATCGCGAAGTATTACGGCAGCTCACGCGAAATCGAACTCGCCTCACTGGCAGAGGAAGTCAAACACGAACCCTCTTCCAATGGATCGAATGGTTCAGGCGCGATTACTCACGCCGATCTTGTCTCGCTCGACAGCATCGACTTCGATCACAGTCAGACAGAAGATGTTGAAGTAGTTGAAGACAACGAGGAGATCGATCTCTCAACACTCTCGCGCATGAGTGAAGACGCACCCGTCGTGCGTCTCGTCAACGTGCTGCTGGTTGACTCACTACGCCGCGGTGCTTCTGACATTCACGTCGAACCTTACGAAAAAGAACTGCGCATCAGGTTTCGCATCGACGGCGTGCTCTACGACGTGATGCACCCACCATTGAAGATGCGCGATGCTTTGATTTCCCGCATCAAGATCATGTCGAAGCTCGACATCTCGGAGAAGCGTCTGCCGCAGGACGGCCGTATCAAGATCAAAGTTAAAGTCGACTCTCGTTCGCGCGAGCTCGACTTTCGCGTCTCGACACTTCCGACTCTCTTCGGCGAGAAAGTCGTGCTGCGCTTGTTGGACAAGCAGAACCTGATGCTCGACATGACCAAACTCGGTTTCGAACCGGAGTCGCTCGTCAAGTTCAAGCGAAACATTTCGAAGCCTTACGGCATGGTGCTGGTAACCGGACCAACCGGCAGTGGTAAGACAAACACGCTCTACTCCGCGTTGCAATCATTAAACACGGTCGACACGAACATCATGACCGCGGAAGACCCGGTCGAGTTCAACCTGCCCGGCATCAATCAGGTGCAGATGAAGGAACAGATTGGATTGAACTTCGCCGCTGCGCTGCGATCTTTTCTGCGCCAGGATCCGAACATCATTCTTGTGGGTGAAGTCCGCGACTTTGAAACCGCGGAGATTGCCATCAAAGCTGCGCTCACCGGACACCTCGTTCTCTCTACCCTCCACACCAACGATGCTCCCTCAACTATCTCCCGCCTGATGAACATGGGCATCGAACCCTTCCTTGTCGCCACTAGCGTGAACCTCATCCAGGCACAACGACTGATTCGCCGTATCTGCAAAGATTGCAAGCACGAACAGCAAACTCCGGCCGAAGCTCTGATTGAAGTGGGTTTTTCGACCGAAGAAGCCAAGACGATCAAAACCTACAAAGGTAAGGGATGTTCGACTTGCAATAACACCGGCTACAAAGGACGAATCGGACTTTACGAAGTGATGGAAATCACCGACGAGATTCGTGAGTTGATCTTGATCGGAGCTTCCGCACTTGAATTGAGGAAGAAGGCGGTCGACGACGGCATGATCACCTTGCGCGAATCGGGTCTGCACAAGATCCGCGCAGGCGTGACTACGCCGGAAGAAGTTGTTCGTGAAACGGTCGCCTAATCGAGGAGAACCGAAGATGCTAAGAACAATTGCAATATCGCTGATTCTGGTGCTGACACTGAGCATTATGTTGCCTTTTGCAAATTCGGCACATGGTGTGAAGCAAACCGTACAAGTTGGACAGCGGCGTCATCATCGCTATCGCTCACGCGCCTGGTGGAGACGTTATCGCGCGCGCATGCGACAGAAGAAACTGGCTGCTGAGATGGCCCATCGAAACGCGATGCTTTCGTTGCCGAGCAACATTTCGCTTGGCGATGTGAATGGCATTGGTGGTCCAGCATTGCCATCGCTGCCGCTAACTACGGTTGCGACCACAACAGTGGCGCCGCCCGCGATGGTTTCAAGTGGTGCGCACGGCGCGGTGCGTCCGAGACTGGTGAATGCGGCGCGTCCTGCATATAGAGAAACGCCTGCGACGTTGCCCGGACAAATGAATCTCGCCGTCGTTGCATTAAGCCGCCCGAATCCAACCTTTCTGACTTCTCGCGAAGAGAAGAAGATGCTGGGTGGAGTGGCGGTGGGAGATCTGCGGCGGATGGTGATCGACAAGATGGTCGCCTCAGGCGGCTGGGTGGTTAACGACTTCATGCGTGAGGTCAATGGCCATCGCGTTTTTGTCGTCACCGCGCGAACTCCGAAGGATGCGCTTACGCCTGAAAAGGCGTGGACGTTCTATTTCACCGAAGCTGGTGGCCGTGTTTACGGACTTACCACCGATGCGCCGGTTGAGTTTGCGGAGCGAATGACGAGCGAAGCCGAGCGTTTCATTGAGTCGCTCCGCACTAAAGCTGAGTCAAGCAATCAGTGATTGAGTTCTTCTCTGTGCCTTTGTGTCTCCGTGGTTTAACCACAAAGGGACAGAGGCACAGAGAAAGTTGGGCCAGGAGAAACTACTTAAATGCCATTGAACGAAACCGCTCCCCAAATCTCACTGTCCGAACTGCTGAGAAAGCTTTCTGAACTCGGCGGTTCGGACCTTCACATCACCACCGGCTCGCCGCCGCAGATTAGAGTCGACGGACACCTGCGTCCACTGGAGTCGTATCGCGTGCTCACGTCAGCAGATACTAAACAGCTCGCTTACTCGGTCTTGACCGACGCGCAAAAACATCGGTTCGAAGAAAACCTGGAACTGGACTTCTCGTTCGGTGTTAAAGGCCTCTCGCGCTTTCGCGCCAACCTGTTCAACCAGCGCGGTGCAGTAGGTGCAGTCTTTCGCGCGATTCCGTATGAGATCAAAGCCTTTGAGGAATTAGGGCTGCCGGCGGTTGTCAAACAGCTTTGTGAGAAACCGCGTGGTCTGATTCTTGTCACTGGTCCAACCGGCTCGGGCAAGTCGACCACACTCGCGGCGATGATCGACAAGATCAATCGCGATCGTCACGAACACATTCTCACCATCGAAGATCCGATCGAGTTTCTTCACAACCATAAAGGCTGTTTGATCAATCAACGTGAAGTCAATGCAGATACTCACGGATTTGCCGCAGCACTTCGAACTGCGTTGCGTCAGGATCCTGACGTCGTGCTGGTCGGCGAAATGCGCGACCTGGAAACGATCGAGTCGGCGTTGCGTATCGCCGAAACCGGACACCTCACGCTGGCCACTCTGCATACCAACTCGGCAGCGTCCACGATCAACCGCATCATCGATGTGTTTCCGTCAGATCAACAGGCGCAGATTCGTGCTCAGTTGTCGCTGGTGCTCGAAGGTATTTTGTGTCAGGCACTGCTGCCGCGAGCTGAAGGAAGCGGACGCGCGATGGCGCTCGAGATCCTCGTGCCCAACGGCGCTATCCGCAACCTGATTCGTGAAGACAAGGTCCACCAGATCTACTCGATGATGCAGACCGGCCAGGACAAATATGGAATGCAGACTTTCAACCAGGCCCTGGCGACTCTTTATCACAAACGGCAGATCACTTTAGAGACTGCAATGCAGCGTTCGTCGAACGTGGACGAGCTGCGCGAACTGATTGACCGTGGTGCGGGAGTAAACGCGGGCAACAACAAACAGCACGCCAGCCCCTATGCGCAGGCGCGACCGATTGGAACGAGACCAAACGTTCCCAGATAAGCCATTTCGGAGCCCAACGCCATGCCTACTTATGTTTTCAAAGGCCGCAATCGGATGAATGAGATCGTTGTTGGCGAACGCGTCGCCGACAATCGCGAAGCTCTGCGTCAGATTTTGCGGAAGGAGCAAGTCACGCTGACTTCGGTCAAGGAAAAGGGACGCGAGATTGGCATCCCGAAAATTGGTGGGCGAAGGAAAGTAAAGGCAAAAGATTTATCAGTCTTCACGCGCCAGTTTTCTGTAATGATCGACGCCGGTTTGCCACTGGTCCAATGTCTCGAAATATTGGCCCAACAACAGGACAACAAGTACTTTCAACAAATTCTCCTGCAGGTGAGGCAGGATGTTGAGGAGGGCTCGACACTTGCCGCGGCGATGTCGCGTCATCCGCGCGTGTTCGATCAGCTCTACTCAAACATGGTCGAGGCTGGAGAAACGGGCGGTATTCTCGATCTGATCCTGCAACGACTCTCGACGTTTATCGAGAAGATCGTGAAATTAAAACGCGACATCATCTCCGCGATGATCTATCCGACGGCGGTAATCCTGCTGGCGATCATAGCGGTCGCGGTGATCATGGTCGTGGTGATTCCGCAGTTTCAAAATATCTTTCTCGGTCTGCTTGGACCGGGGGAACAATTGCCGTTGCCGACGCGCATCGTGGTTGGTTTCAGTAACTTTCTCGCGGGCTGGGGTGGATTGGTGATCCTCGCTGTGGTGATCGGAGTTAGCGTGGCGGTCAAGTTTTACTACAGGACACCGGCCGGAAGGAAAAACATCGATCGTCTGCTGCTCAAGATACCGATCCTTGGCGATATCTTCCGCAAGATTGCGGTCGCGCGCTTTTCACGCACTTTATCGACGTTGCTGTCTTCGGGTGTTCCGATCCTGCAATCGTTGGATATCACTGCGAAGACCTCGGGCAACGTGATCGTTGAAGAGGCGATTACGAAAGTGCGCTCTGGCGTGGAGCGCGGTGAAAGCTTTGTCGATCCGTTGAAAGCGACGGAAGTATTCCCGCACATGGTCGCGCAGATGATCGGCATCGGCGAGCAGACTGGCGCGTTGGATGCGATGCTCGGGAAGATTGCGGACTTCTACGAAGCGGAAGTCGACTCCGCGATCGCCAATCTGCTCACATTAATCGAACCCCTTTTGATCGGCTTCCTGGGCGTCACGATCGGCTCAATCGTGATCGCTATGTACATGCCACTCTTCACATTGATCGGCAAACTCTCGCAGGGCCACTAGGTTTAGTTCTTAATTGGGGATAGTTTGGCTTTATTGAGCAGGCGACGGCCGTCAGCATTGGTCCACTAGCTGAGTATTCCCAGTCTTAATTGCAACTGCCAGAAACGCTGCCAGCAAACCGAACGGCACTACTATCAATACCTCTCTCAAAGAAGCTCCATAGGTCCATGAATAACCTAACACCTCAAATGTGAACGGATGCAGCAACCGACAGATATGAAGTAATCCGATACTTAGATGACCTATACTGGTCAATGCCGCAGCTACGACTTGATACCTTCCAACAGAAATCGCCAGGAGATTGAGCGCGATTAACACACTGTAAATAATAAGAGAGACGATACTGTCACGAGTAGAGAAAGCCCAAGAGCCGACAACAAAAGTGCTGTGAGTCTCAAGGCGATAGTAATGACAAGCCCAGTGAGGCATCCAGGAGCAGGCGGATAAGCCGTAAAATATTCTCAAGCCTCTGGTATTTAACAGCATTGCAAGGTCGTACTATAACGTGAGTAGAACTGCTCGGTTTGTGACTGTCATTAGTCGTCGTATTACGTCAACGCATTCCCTCCACCATTGAGCTCTTGGAATGTTGGGCTAGCGATTTGAGGACGACGGATTGCTTGCCCCACCCATGCTGCGCTGGAAGAGGTTGAAGAAGTTGAAAACTGCGGGCACTCCCGCGGCGATACTGGTTAACGCCAGGAGAGTTGAGTTGTATAGATCCCGCTGAGTGGCAAATAAGAAGACCATCAATCCGACCACAGTGACTGACAATGCTACCTTCAGATACTGCCAGCTACTGCTCTTTCGGGCCTCGCCTTCCGTAACCGCAACTTCCTTGTCACTGTGACTCTTGTCCAATACAAATAATCTGAAACTCTCGTTTATCAAATGTATTTCCTGATCGCGGACGATTAGGCCGCGACGGACCAATTGTCGAATATCAGGATCGTTGATTGATAAAAACCCATCGACCGCGAGGTGGGCGAGGGTTAGCTTCTCTGAAGGCGAGCACGATTCCCAAATGAGGTTATAGTAAGTGTTGGCCTGTACCAGAACGTCACCGATTAACTCATCAGAAGAGCTTGTCTTGAGATTGCGATGCTTCGGAATCTCCCTTCCAATCTCCTGAAGACAAGCCCGTGGCGCACACTCCCGAATCAACAAATCATATAGCTCCTTTTCATTTTCATCCTGGCTGTTATTTTGTGTTATCCGGAGCTCAGTTTTGAAGGCCTCAGGATCACCACTGTCTTCTCGATAATCGATCCAATAGTTACTCATCACGCTTGCCCAGCGCGCACTGGCGTCTGAATATCCATGATGGTTCGCAGCGTTGTCGTTATTTTCAAAGAGGTAGTCCGCGGGATCGGCAGTCGAAGCTACCATCACGGTTCTTTGGCAGGCTACCAGTTGCTCGAGTAGATCGAGTTTCTGCAGGTTGTATTGCGGCTGATCGATCTGATACTCGAAACATTCAATCGCTATAGCCTTCGATGCATCCTTGTTCAGGAATTCTTTAAGATCGAATTTATCCGGCCACTCACGTTCCGTTTTCAAATTTAAGACCCTGAAATCAGTAGCGGGCAGGAGCTTCGCTCTACGCGTGTATGGTGGACCAAGCACGACAAATACTTTCCGAATGTCTGTTGGACCAGGCACTGTGGCATCGGGAGGAGTGGCTTCGATCGTGTCAAGCAAAAATACCCGGTTCAGAATGAAGCGGATCAGCAAGAACAAAATTACAACCATCGCGGCGATGAAAGGAGCAAGACCCAGCTTACGCAACGGAAAGCTTTGGGTGTTGCTGGCAATATTGAAGAATACGTTTCCTTTCGCGCTTCCCTGCGGAGCTTGAAGAGTAAGGTTGCCGTCATTACCGGCCCACCGCCACAAACCGTCGGCACTTACGTTTGCAACCAAGCCGTGACGAACGATACTGCTTGGGTGAGAGAAAGGCACCCGTTTTCTCAATTCGCTCAGCACTGTTCCTTGCTCTGCTTGCGCAGTTAACCTTGTATTTGTGCTCTCGACGTTTGTCCCAAAGAAGAACGCATAGTAGCTATCGAGTTTCTCCTTCAACCTGTCGGTGAGGAATCTTTCGGCCGCGTCTTTGTTCGTAAATATCTCGACCGGATACGCCGCGCGAACACGTTCTTCTCGTTCGTTCAGGCTTTTGACCAGCGTCACCTGCCCATACTTGATAAAGAGATTCATCTCTTCGTCGTAAGCGAGACGAAAGAACATCAGAGCGGGGAAAACTGCAATCATTAAGACCAACGTCACCAAACACAACGAATACAACGATCGGTAGTCGAACCCGGACCAGCGTCGCTCCAGGAAGTCTGTCAGCCAGATGCTGGGCTTCAGTCGCCATCTACGATTTAGTGACACAATCAGCGCCAGCAACGCAACGATCGAGAGCAGACTCAATACAAAAAGCCCGCGAAATGACGACGGCGGTGAAACCCCCCAGCAGGCAATAAAGATAAGCAGCACGGTTATTACAATCGATTGCAGATAGATTGGCGAGGCATCTGCGATGGGCCACATCCATTTCATTCGCTTGCCGGAAAGCAGCGACGCAAGCAGCAGAAGCGCCAGCAACAACAGCAATGGCAGCAAGTACATGATAAACAACGTCACCGAAAGCATGACGACTTCAGTAAAGCTGCTTCGCAGCGGCTCTTTGTCTCTGAAGACGACGAGGGTCCAATCCGGCAATCCCTGGAGCGGCGTGACATAAACCCGGGAATCCTTGCCCAGGTATGGCACGCTGACGAAATCACTCGAGTGTCCCGTTACTGCTGAACGTAAGCGATTGTCGTTCTCGCATTCGGCAAAAAAGTTTTCTTTGACGTTGGGGAAAAGAACATTGCCATTGGCATCGATGACTCGATAACCAAAGCCCGAAACCAGCGCCGGCTGCGTCAGCGACATTAAAGTAGTATCCAGCGCAACCACGCTCAGGTTCGGGATTTTGGTCGGCTTTGCTTTTTTGGAAATAACATTGGCCGGCTTTACTTCTTTGGAAACAACTTCGGCCGGCTTTACTTCTTTGGAAATAACTACGGTGAAACCGCCGGTGTTCATGGAGTTAATGGGTTCGAGCCAAAACTTTTGCTCATCCAATTCGTGGTAATACCCATTTCTTAGTTTGTTGAAATAGTCTCGCGTATTCACAGGGATACGCTTGGTGGTTTGGCTGCTGATAGACCACTTCGCCGCTTGCTGGCCTGTGTCATCTATCCAGGAGATCATTTTGAAATATGGGTATGGATTCTTTGTCTGGTCACCACACGCACCCTTGGGGCACAGGTAGTTCAAAATGTTTGTTCTGGGTAGTAGGCCGTGGAACTTGTCTCTTGCCAGATTATTTGGTGACTGTGGAGTAGTATTTTGTGTATTGGAGTTGGCTCGATCAGTATCGAGGTGTTCGATTTGTCGGAGCGCATTTCCTACTTCGTCGTGAAAATTGGTTTGGAAGTTGTTGGCAAGATCAAACAACTGATGGTCCAGCGTGAGTTCCAGTTGCGTATACGTAAACCCGAACAGGAAAAATAGACTCAGCAACGAACCGGCAATAACAACGGCCACTGCCAGCCCAAGTGTTTCCGCAACCCGCAACCTGTCCTTCGGCCCGATAAAAATCAATTTGAGAAAAGGCCAGCTTAGAACCAGCAATACGGCAACGAAAAAACTGACAATCACTATCGTCTGCGAAACGGCCCAGGTCTGATACCGAAACCGGGTGGCGTCGACCAGCCCGCAGATAGCCCACAAACTTTCCTGGCTCTGTGAGTCCTTTGTCTTCAACGCGATTTCGATGGGTTGCGCGTAGAGCTTATACCTCGAGCCAGTGAGAGTGACGTCGACAGAATCAGTCGTTTTACTTCGTGTCTTCAGATCGAGAGGCTTGTCAGACGCGTCGGCCAAAGGGATTTGATCCAGGGACGTGAGCGTAAGATCATCGTTGGCTGACTCAAAGAGCACCTTACCATCATCAGCACGAGCAACTATGATGTGATCGAATTCATCCGGAGTGTCACCTTTTGCCTGGGTGTCGTCACCCGTTATGCTAATGAGCGGCCTAATCAATTTATCGAAATCAGTTTTCGCCGTCAGATGAATTCCCTGATTACCCACACCATCAAAATACAGCCACTGAGTCCCATCTTCGTGAACTATTCTGATGGTGACTTGCAGCCCCAGATCAGATTGATCCTTCACGGAGGAAGTTGAGACAGTAGGTACAGCAGTAAAGTTGGTCCCGTCTGTCTTGAGAATATCCAGATAGGTTTGAAATTCCGCGCGAAGCTTTTGATCGCCAGACAGGTTTTTGTCGACACCGGAGAAGACGAAGAGGATTTCCTTAGTGCCGTCTGGAAGTTGAACGAAATTCTCAACTGAATTCCTGAAGGCAGTCCCGAGATTGTCGATTCGCTCCTCAATCTGACGGCTGAAGTTGCCTAGCTGCCGAAAGTTGCGATCTTTGAAGTATTTAGTGCGACTCGAGATATGCAAACTGAAATAGATCGAGAGCGGCACAAGGAGGAGCATCACGCTCACGAGAAACACTCGCACGCGAGCGGACTGAGTGTAAGCCTTAGTGAAAGCGAGTCTGCGAAACATGTGAGAACAACGATGCGGAGGAAGGTCCTGATTCGTCCTTCCGGATCTGCGGCGTTTACTTCTTCAGAGCGGTAATACGGCTAAACGCCTCGATCTATACTCTCCGCTAGTAATGGTGTCAACCTCGGAAATGTTTCGAAAGTGACCCTAATTGCGGTTCTTCATCCACAGATTACACAGATTCTATTAAAAACAATCTGCGTAATCTGTGGATAAGAGAGTCGAAACCTGGGAGCTACTCGGAAGTGTTTCAGTGCGAGATCTGAGGGTATCTTGCTATAATCCCTCCCACCCCCTGCATCCCCCTGTTATCACTCTCCTTTGAGGCACACGAGAGTTTCGCACGTTTATGTCTACTAATCGCCCTGACGACACGCCACCCGCTGGCTCATTCATTACCGATCAAGTCAACTTAAAAAGCCCGGAGCTGGCGCCCTATTGGCTCTCCGCCCTAATCGAGTCTGCGGAAGACGCCATCATCAGTAAGACTCTCGAAGGGATCATTACCAGTTGGAACAAAGGTGCGCAACGAATCTTCGGCTACACCGCAGACGAGGTAATCGGCAAATCGGTCACCATCCTCATTCCTGAAGGTCATCTCGACGAAGAACCTGCAATCCTCGCACGGCTCAGGGCCGGCGACCGCATTGAGCACTATGAAACAGTGCGCCAGCGAAAAGATGGAACTCTGATAGACATCTCTTTAACAGTCTCGCCGATCAGGGGCCCTAACGGAACAATTATCGGCGCCTCCAAAATTGCACGCGACATCACCGAGCAACGCCAGGCGCGGAAGGCACTGGACGAAGCCTCAGAACGTTTGAAACTTGCTCTTGCAGCTTCGCGTCTTGGCGATTGGTCGTGGGATGCAAAAACCGACGTCGTAACGTTCTCGGAAACAGCCGCACAAATCCTTGACATACCACCTGGCCCGCAACTGACATGGACGCAAATGCGCGCGTTGCTTCACGAAGAGGATCGCGAACGAACGAAGATTGCCGTCGAACGCGCTCTGGCAGAACGCTCTGACTACGATATCGAGTATCGCGTCAAGCGCAGAGATGGTTCAGAAGTTTGGGTGTCAGCCAGAGGACGTGGCGTTTACGGTCCTGGCAGCGAGGTTGTAGGAATGATTGGCTTCCTTCAGGACATCTCGACTCGAAAAACAAATGAAGAGACGTTGCGCGAACAGGCCGATGCATTGCGCACGCTCCACGAGGTGGGGCAGATAATTTCTGCCGAACTTAATCTGCACAATGCGGTTCAGGCCGTCACCAACGCCGCCACGGAGGTGATCGGCGCGCGCTTCGGTTCTTTCTTCTATAACGTGTTGAATGAAGAAGGCGCTTCTTACATGCTCTACACGCTGGCGGGCGCGTCACGCGAAACCTTCGAACAGTTTCCGATGCCCCGCGCAACTGACTTATTTGGTCCAAGCTTCCGCCGTGAAGGGGTTGTTCGCATAGACGACGTGGGACGTGACCCACGCTACGATAAGAGTTCTCCTTTTTACGGCCTGCCGGACAGGCATCTTCCAGTTGTCAGCTACATGGCTGTGCCTGTTATTTCAAGATCGGGAGAAGTGCTTGGCGGTCTGTTCTTCGGTCATCCGGAACCCGGGATGTTTAGTGAACGCGACGAAATGGTGGTCTTCGGTTTGGCCTCACAAGCTGCGGTGGCGATGGATAACGCCCGGCTCTACGAAGCAGCGAAAAAAGCGCGCGAAGATGCAGAAAAAGCCGCCGCAGCTAACGAGCGGCTCTATCATCAGGCGGAAGAGTCGAGCCGTCTCAAGGAAGAATTTCTGGCCACGATTTCACATGAACTAAGGACTCCGCTGAGCGCGATTCTTGGCTGGACGCGAATGTTACGTCTGGGCCAGTTGTCAAAAGCAGACGCGATTAAGGCTCTCGATACGATCGAGCGTAACGCAAGAGCACAGGCACAGCTCGTAGATGATCTGCTCGACGTCTCGCGAATCATCACCGGCAAGTTGCGCATGGATGTCCGGCCTGCGGATCCGAATTCATTCATCGATGCTGCGGTTGAAGCAGTGACACCGGCGGCGGAAGCCAAGGGCGTGCGCGTGCAAAAGGTGATAGACACCGGAGCGATTTCAATTCCGGGTGATCCAGTCAGACTGCAACAAGTGGTCTGGAATCTACTTTCCAACGCAATTAAGTTCACGCCTCGTGGTGGTCGCGTCCAGATTCGATCAGAAAGAGTGAATTCGCATCTCGATATCGTGGTCAGCGACACTGGTCAGGGTATTCCATCCGACTTTCTACCACATGTGTTTGATCGCTTCAGGCAAGCCGATCAAAAAACGAGTCGTCAGCACGGTGGTATGGGACTGGGGCTGGCAATTGTTCGCCACCTTGTCGAACTGCATGGTGGAACAGTCAGTGCAGCCAGCGAAGGTGAAGGATGTGGTGCAACTTTTACTGTGAGTTTACCGATCACTCCCGTCTATCAAACTGATGCGTCGGGCGGACGTGTACATCCAGGGGCGCGTGAGTTGTTGCCAGGAGATGATTCCACTGAACGTTTAGACGACTTGCGCATTCTGGTCGTCGATGATGAGGCGGACACACGCGATCTGCTAAAGCAAGGTCTCGAATATTGCGGAGCTAAAGTCAAGGACGTTGGATCTGCGGCTGAGGCTTTGAAAACGCTGGAAACTTTTATTCCGGATATTTTGATCAGCGATATCGGCATGCCTGGGGTTGACGGCTATGATCTGATTCGGCAGATTCGCAAACTTCCCGTGAACAAGGGTGGCAAAGTTGCAGCAATTGCTTTGACAGCCTACACGAGGATCGAAGATCGTTTGCAGGCCCTGCGCGCCGGCTACGACATGCATGTGCCAAAACCAGTGGAGTTAGCGGAGCTGGTAGCCGTCGCCACCACCCTCACCCGCCGGAGCGGTTAGAACCTTCCTTTCTTCGCCCCAAAAAGCACAAAGACACATAAGAATCATTTTGTGCTTTCTGTGCCTTTTCGTGGCACACTTTGACAATCTAGGTATCGATCCGTATGATGCCTAACGATTCTAGGCATCAATGATTTTAGAAGGAGCTCAGCGTGGCGAAAAATAAGGCCGACTTGTTGCAGGGAACGCTCGACATGCTCATCCTCAAAGCCCTTTCGTTGGGAGAGTTGCACGGCTACGGAGTCATTCAACGTATTCGCCAACTGTCAGACGAGATGCTCAATGTCGAACAGGGATCGTTGTATCCGGCGCTCTATCGTATCGAACAAAAGGGCTGGGTCTCGTCCAGATGGGATGTACACGAAACGGGCCGCGACGCGAAATTCTACAAACTCACGCGCGCTGGCCGAAAGCAACTCGAGACTGAGGAAGCGAGTTGGGATCGTCTCGTGCTCGCCATCGCTAAAGTGCGTCAAGCCGCATAGCCACACAGCAGCACCAGGAAATTAAATGAAATGAAGTGGTTCAACTTACTCCGCGACCGACTGCGTGCTCTGCGGCAGCGCGACGCAGTGATCAGCGACATCGATCGCGAGATGCGCTCGCACGTCGAATTGCAAGTCGAAGCAAACATCCAGGCGGGAATGTCACCTGAGGAGGCACGCGAAAAAGCGATGCGAAGTTTTGGTAACGTCAACCGGGCAGTTGACGCAGCTTACGACGTGAAAGGCGGCGGCCTGTTTGAAACGTTGATTCAAGACATTCGTTACGGCGCGCGCATGCTCGCAAAGCACAAAGCATTTACCACTATAGCCGTGATCACACTCGCGCTCGGCATCGGCGCGAACACGGCAATCTTCTCGGTTATTAACGAATTGCTGCTGCGTCCTCTTCCCTATCGTAATGCAGATCGCATCGTGATGTTGTGGGAAGTCTCACCGGAAGGACGTCACCAAAATACAACCTCGCGCGCCAACTTTCGTGCGTGGCGCGATCAGAGCACTAGCTACCAGTACATCGCCGCGTTCAGCGATCAACGTTTCAATCTCACCGGCAACGGAGAACCGGAAGAGATTCCAGTGCAGTTTGCTACAGCGGATATATTCAAAGTGTTTGGAGTTGAACCATTAATCGGTCGAACGTTTCTTCCCGACGATGCCGAGCCCAACAAGCCAGCGGTCGCAGTGCTCAGTTACGCACTGTGGCAACGCCGCTTTGGCGGACAGCCGAATGTCATCGGTCAAACGATAAGACTCAACGAGTTCAAGTTTTCAATCATCGGAGTCATGCCGCCAAATTTTCAGTTTCATATCCAACATCGATCGGGAACACCCAGACCGGCGGAAGTATGGTCGATTTTGCCGATGCCTGTTGGCCCCGGCGCAAATGACATTGGCCGCTTTCTCTCGGTAGTGGCACGGTTAAAGGACGGCGTGACGGTGGACCACGCTGCCACAGAGTTGCGCACGATTGAAGCAAGACTGTCAGATGCAGTGCCGCAGTACAACAAGAACTACAGCACCGAAGTCCTACCGCTGCGCGAACAGTTTTTCGGCAACGTTCGGCGACCGTTATGGTTAATGCTTGGCGCCGTGGGTTTCGTATTACTTATCGCATGCGCAAACGTCGCAAACCTCCTGCTGTCGCTGGCTACAGCGCGTGAAAAGGAGATCGCTGTTCGCGCTGCGCTGGGCGCAAGCCGCTCGCGAATCGTTAGACAACTGCTGACCGAGAGTCTTCTGCTGGCACTACTCGGAAGCGCACTCGGATTGGCTTTCGCGTGGCTGGGTATCAAAGCGTTGATAGCGATCAGTCCGCGTGACCTGGTGAGCTTGCAAGGCGTCGGTCTAAACTTCACGGTTCTGCTGTGGACACTCGGCGTGTCGCTACTAACCGGAATCATTTTCGGACTCGCGCCCGCGTTACACATCTCGCGACTGAATCTGAACAACTCACTGAAGGAAGGCGGCAAGTCGGAATCGGCCCAAGCGAGCGGAAGCCGTCGTTTACGCAACGCACTGGTCGTTTCCGAAGTCGCGCTGGCAGTTGTGTTGTTAGCGAGTGCGGGTTTGCTGATTCGGAGTTTTGTGCGCTTGCAACAAGTTGATCGAGGGTTCAGTACCGACAATATCCTCACGCTGGTAGTGCCACTGCCGGAAGCAAAGTACCGACAAGACGCTCAGCTCGTCAGTTTTTTCGCAGAGGCACTCGATCGCGTTCGCCATTTGCCAACAGTTCGTTCAGCAGGCATGGTCAACTTTCTACCATTGTACGGTGGTCTTGGTTCTGCAACTGGTTTCAAAATCCTCGGCCAGCCGGAACCACCACCCGGCCAAGGTCCGGCCTGCGATGTGCGCGTTGCTGATGCTGGATATTTTCCCACGATGGGCATTCCACTGTTGCGTGGTCGCAATTTCTCAGACCGCGAACAGCAGGAATCCAGGCACGTGATTCTGATCAACGAAGCACTGGCTCGCAAGTACTTCTCGAATGCAGATCCGATCGGGCAACGACTCGATGTAGCGATGTTTGATACTCCGCAACCGGCCGAGATTATCGGAGTTGTGGGGAATGTCAGGTATGACAGTCTCATCGACGAATCACCTCCGGCTGTTTACTTTCCGCATCCGGATCTCGCCTATTCATTTATGACGCTCGTGATCCGCACTGACGGCGAGCCTTCGGCAATTGCGCCGGCAGTCCAACGCGAGATTCGCGCGATGGACCCAAGTCAACCTATTTCAGACGTGCGCACGATGGACCAGGTCATGTCTCAGTGGACCAGTCGCTCGCGCTTCAACACTTTGCTGCTGGGATTGTTTGCCGCGTTAGCCACTTTGTTGTCGGCGGTTGGGATCTTCGGCGTGATGAACTACTCCGTGGCACTACGCACGCGTGAGCTCGGACTGCGACTCGCAGTTGGCGCGCAACCGCGACAAGTATTGCTGCTGGTTTTGAAACAGGGATTCGTGTTGACGATTGTGGGCGTTGTGCTTGGCCTCGGGGCGGCGTTCGCGCTGACACGTCTGTTGTCAGGCTTGTTGTTTGGTGTCGGAGCTGTGGATGTGACCACATTCACGACGATATCGTTGTTACTGGTGGTCGTGTCGTTGTTGGCGTGTTATCTGCCGGCGCGACGCGCGATGCGGATCGATCCACTTCAGGCGCTGCGCTACGAGTAAAGATCCATCCACAGATTACGCAGATTTCATGATAGGCTTGACTCCCGATGGAAAAGACGGGCGAGTTGAGCCGCACCGCAGGATCGAAGCTCGGCTGGCTCATTGCCGGCAGATTAGCTACCGCGCTCCTGCTCAGCATCATTGGAACAATCTGGATCAGAGCGGGCGAACCGCAGACGATCAATAAGAGTCTCGGCCTGCTCACGATCGTCGCGGTTCTCACGATTCTCTACGCGCTCATCTTTCGCCTCTCAAGAAACATTCTCTTCCAGGCGCGCTTTCAGCTCACCGTTGACGTGCTGCTCGTCACTTGGCTTGTTTGGAATTCCAATGTCATCCAGTCGCCTTACATAGCACTCTACATCGTCATTATCGCGATCTCGAGTCTCTTCCTTGGACCACGCGAAGCAGTCGTGACGTCAGTCGGATGTGCCGTAGCTTTCACTGCCTGCGCACTGCAAATCACCGGTGTCGCAGGACAAAGCAATCCAACAAAACTGGTTGGCGGCTCAGTGTCACAAACGATTCAGTGGGTCGGACTTTTTGATGTCGCCTTTCTGGTGGTCGGCCTACTTTCCGCGCGCCTGGCGGAACGACAATCACGGTCCGACGTGCGTCTACTGGCGGCAACGCAGTCGCTGGCGAACCTGCGCGCACTGCACGAGCGGATCGTCGCCTCAATTCGTTCGGGCGTTGTAACGACGGATCTCCAAGGACGAATCTACACCTTCAACGCTGCGGCCCAGGAAATCACCGGCTACTCCGAAGAAGAAATTCGCGGTCAGGACGCTTCGATTCTCTTTATCGACATGAAAGAGCATATCGAACAATCGCTGAGTGCGTTGGAAAAAGGAGAAACGGTCCCGAGATTTGAAACAAATTGCGTGACGTCCGGAGGAGTGCGTCTTCGTCTTGGTTACAGTATCTCGCCTCTGTCGACAGAGTTAGGTGTAACTACCGGCATGGTGATCACTTTTCAGGACCTGACACAGGTTCGCAGTCTCGAAGAGATCTCGCGGCGTCAGGATCGTCTGGCGGCCATTGGCCGCATGGCAGCTTCCATCGCGCATGAGATTCGCAACCCGCTTGCCGCGATGCGTGGATCGATCCAAATGTTACGCTCAGAAATGGATAACGATTCATCGCAAACGGAGTTGATGGAGATCATTCTGCGCGAGTCTGATCGTCTCAATCGCATCATCACTGACTTTCTTAGTTACGCGAGGCCTCGTTCATTGACTCAAGCTGAAGTTGACGTCGGTGACCTGCTACATCAAACGTTCGCATTGATGCGACACAGCCCGGAGATCGCCGCCAATCAAAGCATCGTCGAACAACTACCTGCCGAACCGCTTTTCGCGCAGGCCGACGAAGGTCAGTTGAAACAGGTGTTTTGGAATCTCGCGCGCAATGCACTCCAGGCGATGCCGCAAGGCGGAACGTTGCGAGCGACACTGGAAAAGAATTCGAACAACCGACTTCGCATCGCGTTCATCGACAGTGGACGCGGCATGTCGCCGGACCAGGTTGAGCATCTCTTTGAGCCGTTTTCTTCAACGACGGGTGGGACCGGACTCGGTCTTTCAATTGTTTATCAAATCATCCGCGAGCATGGTGGTACAATCAACGTGCGCAGCCGCATGGGACAAGGAACGACAATTACGATCGAGCTACCAATTGCGGACACGAACGGTGAGTGAGCTTCTTGTGTCTTTTTGTGGCGAAATAAACCTATGGCCAATCTCCTGATTGTTGACGACGAACTCGGAATGCGACAGTTTTTGACGCATCTGTTCCAACGCGACGGGCACATTGTGCGCGTCGCCGCAAACGGAAACGAAGCACTGATCCAACTCGCGCAACAAGCTCCGGATCTCATCATCTCAGACGTCAGGATGCCCGACATGAGCGGCGTCGATCTCTTACGCAGCGTGAAAGAGCAGCTGCCGGACGTCGAAGTAATCATGATGACTGCGTTTGCGAACGTCGACACCGCGCGCGAAGCGTTTCTACTCGGCGCTTACGATTTCGTGCAAAAGCCGTTCGACAACGATCTGCTCAAAGAAACGGTCACGCGGGCGCTGGAAAAGATCTCGCTAGTCAAAGAAAAGGAAGCGCTGCTCGAAGAGAACAAGGCGCTCATTCAAGGACAACGAACGCGCGGCAAGCTGGGGAACATCATCGGCCACAGTCCGAGAATGCTCGCGCTGTATCAGATGATCGAAACTGTCGCGCAGGTCCAATCCACAGTTTTGGTCACCGGCGAATCAGGTACGGGGAAAGAACTGGTTGCTCGCGCCATTCACGATCTGAGCCCACGCGCAGAGAAACCTTTCGTGTCAGTAAACTGCGGCGCGTTCACTGAGACTCTGCTGGAGTCGGAGTTGTTTGGTTATGTAAAAGGCTCGTTCACCGGCGCTAACGCAAATCGAAAAGGACTCTTCGAAGCAGCGAACAGCGGCACGATTTTTCTTGACGAGATCGGCGAGATGTCGCCGGCGATGCAGGTCAAACTCCTGCGCGTGTTGCAGGAAAGAAGAGTCAGGCCTGTTGGCGCAACTGATGAAACTACTGTAGACACGCGTGTCATCGCTGCAACGAATCGTGATCTGGCGAGCATGGTGTCGGGCGGCACATTTCGCGAAGATCTTTATTACAGGATCTCGGTGATCCCGATCGAACTGCCGCCGCTGCGTGAACGCGCTGAAGATATTTCCGAACTAGCGAATCACTTCGTGCAAAAGTTTTGCGCACCCGCCGGACGAACCTTGGGCATTAGCGAAAGCGCGTTGCGTTTACTCGAGCGATACTCGTGGCCGGGTAATGTTCGTGAACTGGAACACACGATCGAACGCGCAGTCGCACTCGAACGCACTAACTCCATCGAGCCCGAGCGCTTGCCGGAAAAGATCTCGAACTACAACCCATACCGAGTGGCTGAAGCGATGGAGTTTCCTGAAGACGGTATTAACCTCACGGCCCACCTGGACCAACTCGAAAAGACCTACGTACTCGAAGCCCTGCGACGCACAAGCGGCAATCAGACGAATGCTGCCGAGCTGTTGCGTCTGTCGGTGCGTTCGTTGCGTCACTTGCTCGACAAGCACGGCGCGCGTGGTCTAACTGCACAAATGCGTGATGAGCGACGTGGACCAGAATCAACACCGCGCCGCCGAGCCTCGGACCAGGGACCTCGCCGCCGCGCTGAAGACTCAGGTGAATTCGCCGCAGGCGCCGGCGAAAACTAGCCACGAAGAGGCCCAAGAGTTTTAGCCACAAAGAAGCACAAAAAGCACAAGAAATGTGTTTGAAGATTTGAGCTGATTAACTCAGTCTTTGTGCCTTTTGTGCATTTTTGTGGCTAAAACTCTTGGGCCTCCTGTGGCGCCTGCCGGAAAGCGTCATTCCGTGCCTGCCACAAATTGTCAGGCCCTCAAATCCAACCCTTCCAAACGCAAAATTTCACCTAAAAAATATTCGTTTTTTGCCCATTTAGCTGAAACCTCCGCTGGCATACCGGTTGTTTAGCAGACCTCCGACATTTCGCGCTTTGCGCGGCTCACAAACGGAACGAAGGCCGATGGCGCGATAACTAACCCTTATTTTTTGAAGGAGCACCATATTAGTATGACTAGCAAACGCCAAGAAGGCTTTTCGTTGATCGAACTTCTCATCGTCGTTGCGATTATCGGCATCATCGCCGCTATCGCTATCCCCAATCTTCTCGCTTCCCGCCGTGCCGCCAATGAAGGCTCGGCCCAATCTTCTCTCCGCACCATCCACAGTGCGCAGGCTACTTACCAGGCAACCTCCGGCAATGGCGCGTATGCGGGTAGCCTTGCCACTTTGAACGGCGTCAACCTGATCGATTCTGTGCTTTCGAATTCAGGCGCCACCGCAA
>DATFHH010000178.1:0-8738 GCA_035248565.1 Pyrinomonadaceae bacterium
TTTCCGCAGTCGCCAGTTCTTGGTCTTCTAATCCTTCAGCCCAACGCAGCGTCGGTTTACCTGCATCAGAACCGGCCCAAATCGATAAACCGTATGTGGGCGCAGTAGCCTCGACCATGAGGCTCATCTTGATCATCACCTCATAGAGCAGATCTGGACCACCATTTGCGGCCTCACAAACGGCGCGAATAATTGAACTGATCGGCAGCTGAAGCGAACTCGAGTCCGAGGCCGGGGCGTCCGGGCTTAGATCCGAAGAGTCAGACATCTACACCCTTCCTTAACTGTGCTCGAAAATGATGGGATCCTTATTGAGTGAGGGGATCGCCGGGACAAGTGAACCGCTCAATCGTGGTGCCAAGGGCACTGAAGCCCGCAGATCTGTGAGTCTAGTTATCGCAGTCACGCGTGTCAACAAGATTTAACAGCCACCTTGGAGTGCGGCGGCTTGACGCCGCTTTGTTATTGATCGCGCTTGGTCGAGGCCAAAGCGGCGTCAAGCCGCCGCACTCCAAGGTGGCGTCCAAAGATTGTCGATTTTCGTTCGCCACCCGTTCGCCAAAATTTCTGCTTAAGCGCTCTTAGTTCAAGAAATAGTTGAACTTACATGGATAAAGCATTGACCAGAAATATCTTTACAGTGCTTAAGCACGATGCTACAGTCCGGCGTATCGCCGCTAAGTCATTGAGCGGCAAGTAATTGACAAGCCGCAAAGTACATTTAGTTGGGGCTGCCGGTCACGAAGTGCCTGCTATATTGTGGCCAAACCCACAGTTTTCACTTAAGCAGCCTCTTAACTAGAGCGCATGACAATCTACTCGGGACATAGGGATGGCGGGCCGTCAATGCCGAGCCTTCACCTTTGCCGCAGTTGGCATGGAGCTGGAACGTACGACCTGAGCGGAATCTGAACCGGCAAAGGATAAGGAGGTGTGAAGTGAGCAGGGTCGCAAATTATTGGGTTGACGAACGAATCAGATCGCAGCGTGTAGCGCGGCGCGCCAATTCTCTGGCTTCAGTACAACAGATCTCGGTCGAAATCCTGGGCACCCGCACAGACGTGCGGCGTCGCGGTGGAGTAATTCCCTCCTGGGTAGTTTTTGGAATGATTCTTCTCGCGACCTTCGCTGTCTGTGTGACAGTGAACATACGAACTCGCGCCAAAGTTCAGTTTGCGGCGCAGCAACTCAACGCGATGGAGACGGATGTAGAGTCGTTGCGCAACAGCAATCTTGCGTTAAAAGCCGAATTACAAAAACTTCGTACAGATCCGCGGACCATAGAAATCGCGGCACGTGCCCGCTTGAATATGGTCCGCAGCAATGAGTTTGTCGTACCCGTTGAATGAAGTAGTTATGACGGAGGAACCGATTTCTATGCCCGCCGAAACCTGCCAATCAGTTTTCCCCTGCTCGACATCCACGCAACCGGGTTAGCCTTCCCAGTTGGCGCGGCTGTGACTGCCATCGCAGCCGCGCTCCCCTCTTAAATCTAGTCGAAACTGATAGATGCCCAAAGCGGCGACTGCCAACGTGTAGATCTGAAGACGGGTCATCAAAGCGATGTTTTGGGTAAACCACGGCGATAGATAGAGCACGAGGAGAAGGCATTGATATGCAAACGGCAGTTCAGTGCGCGACCGGTAAAACTCGGCAGTGAGTAGAAGAACAGCGAGTACCAGTATCGTACTGTCGTAAATTCCCATATAAATATTGAGCACTGGTGTCCACGTCAGAGTTAATGCCCAGAGAAGTTGCCACTGTGATGCTCCTCTCAAGCGGCGCCAGGAAGAAACCAGGAACGGAATGATCGCCAGGACCAGCGCAGCGGTGATGGCCCATCGTAAGTCTGTTTGGTGAGGAAACAAAAGCCGCATAAACGCGTTGATATCCACGTATTTCCACGAGCGCAGGCCGGCTTCGGTGCTGGTTGCGACTGTGCTGTAAAAAAGAAGTCGATTGATGAAGTTAAGACAGCCTTGTACGCCCACGACAGCCAGCGAGACGAGGGCCAACACGAGATTACCCACTACAAGTCCGGCGAGGCTCATCCACCGTCCTGTCACCAAAAGCATCGGAACCACTAAAAAGAGCAATGTCGGTTTGTAGGCGCACATCGCGAGTGCGAGCCCGCTCCAAAAGCGCCTGCGTGGCTCCAACGTAATCGCAAGTGCCAGCCAGAAGAAACCGACCGCAGAAGTTTGTCCACCGGCCAGGCATTCAACCAGGAAGGGCCAGAATGAAAGCGCCAGCAGCAATGCTGTTAACCAGAGTTCTTGTGGAAAAGACTGAAGCGCGCGCCAGAGTATTGCGAATCCTGCTAAATAGAGTGAAACGGAGATCGCCAGCCAAATGGCGTAGGCCAATGTATACGGCAGTCGGGATAAGAAAATAAAAGGAATGACGAAGAATGGCGCGTTTGCATAACTTAACTCTTCATCCAGCGGCGCATCGGGAAAGTTTTCTTTATATAGTTGCCGGTGCAGTGAGCCATCGTAGATACTCGCAGGTTCATACTGATTGAAGATCTGTCCGGCCACATAAAATGCGCCGAAATCTGCACCAAGAAAAGGGCCAAACACGGTGCGGCCACGCTTCGCGGTAGCGAACGAGACGGTGAGAACGATCAGATAGACTGCCAGGACCAGGATCGAGATCCTGCGAATGTAAGGTTGATTCAAACGCCGCTCAATGAATGATCTCAATTGTTTCCTCTTTGTCTCTTCCGTGCCTTCTTGTGGCTAACCTTTGCGACTTTGCGTGAAAATTACTAATATCGCAATGGCAATTTAAATTCGATAAAAGTAAGAGGTTAAATGCCTGATATAAAGGAAAGTTCCTCACCTGCTGAGCTGGAACGAGAGCGCTGGAAGGAAGACACTCTTAAACCGGCGCTTGAGAAACGTTCTGAACGAAAGAAAAGTTTTCAAAGCGTGTCGCTCGAAGAGGTCGAACGCCTTTACACGCCCGCTGACACAGCGGATCTCGACTTTAATCGCGACATCTCGTTTCCCGGTGAGTTTCCTTACACGCGCGGCATTCATCCGACCGGCTATCGCGGCAAACTCTGGACCATGCGCCAGTTCGCCGGTTTCAGCACGCCCGAAGAAACAAACGCCAGATTCAAATACCTTCTGGAACAAGGTCAAACCGGACTCTCAGTAGCCTACGATCTGCCGACGCTGATGGGCTACGACGCTGACTCGCCGCTGTCTGAGGGTGAAGTCGGCAAATGCGGCGTAGCGGTGTCATCGCTCGCCGATATGGAAGTTCTCTTTAACGGCATTCCGCTGGAGCAAGTCACCGTATCGCAGACGATCAACGCACCTGCGTCAGTGCTGCTGGCGATGTATCTCGTCGTCGCGGAGAAGCAAGGCGCGAATTGGGAGAAGATTTCCGGCACGCTGCAAAACGATATTCTCAAGGAGTACATCGCGCAGAAGGAGTGGATCTATCCGATCAAACCGGCGATGAAGTTGGTGGTCGATACGTTCGAGTTCTGCACGGAGCGAGCGCCTCGTTACAACCCGGTCTCGGTGAGCGGCTATCACATTCGCGAAGCAGGCGCGACGGCGGCGCAGGAGCTCGCATTCACTTTGCGCGACGGAATCGAATATGTCGCGTGGGGTGTCGCCGCGGGTCTCGACATCGATCGCTTTGTGCCGCGCATGTCGTTCTTCTTCAATGCCCATAATGATTTCTTTGAAGAGATCGCGAAGTACCGCGCGGCGCGGAGGATTTGGGCGCGTGAGATGAAAGACCGGTTCGGCAGTCATTATGAACGCACGCTGCAATTGCGTTTTCACACTCAAACTGCCGGCGTTTCACTGACGGTGCAACAACCACTCAACAATATCGTTCGCGTTGCGATACAGGCGCTGGCCGGCGTGCTCGGCGGCACGCAGAGTCTTCATACAGACGCTTATGATGAAGCGTTGGCGCTGCCGACAGATCGCGCCGCACTCATCGCACTCCGCACGCAACAGATCATCGCCGAAGAAACGGGCGTGGCAAATACGATCGATCCGCTCGGTGGCTCTTACTTCCTCGAAGCGTTGACTGAAAAGATGGAAGAGCAGGCGATGGAGTATTTCCGAAAGATCGACGCGATGGGCGGCATGGTTGCGGCGATCGAAAAAGGATTTCCACAACGCGAGATTCAGGACTCCGCTTACCACTACCAGAAAGCAGTCGAACGAGGCGATCAGGTAATCGTCGGCGTCAATAAGTATGCCATGAGCGAAGAGCCTGCCGAAGTTCCAATCCTGGTCATCGACGAGTCGGTTCGCAACCATCAGGTCGAGCGGCTCGAACAAACCCGCGCTCAACGCGACTCGGGGGCAGTCGCTAATGCACTCGCAAAACTGAAGACGGTGGCGCACAAGAACGAGAACACGATGCCGGCCACGATCGACGCCGTTCGCGCTTACGCCACTCTCGGAGAGATCTGTGCCGCGCTGCGAGACGTCTACGGAGTGTACGAAGAGCCCGCTTTTTGATCCGCACGTATGTCCAACAGAAAGATTAGAGTACTTGTTGCGAAGCCCGGGCTCGATGGTCACGACCGCGGCGCAAAAGTGATTGCACGCGCGCTGCGCGACGCAGGCATGGAAGTGATCTACACAGGTCTACGACAGACGCCCGAGATGATCGCAGCCGCGGCGCTTCAGGAAGACGTCGATGCGGTCGGCGTTTCGATCTTGAGTGGCGCACACAACACGCTTTGCCCGCGCATCGTGCAGTTGCTTCGTGAAAAAGGAATGGACAACGTGCTGGTGCTCGTGGGTGGGATCGTGCCTCAGGAAGACCTGCCGCGGCTCAAGCAGCAAGGCGTGGCTGAAGTATTTCTGCCAGGAACTTCGACGGAGGATATCGTCAAGTTTTTGAGAGAGAACGTGAAGCCACGAGAGTGATTTAGGCCACGAAAAGGCACAAAGATTATTTTTTAGAGGCGAGAAAGCGGGCAATTCCGTTCTGACAATCCTCAGTCATCCGCGCGATGACGTTAACGTCAGCGCCGGTTTCGAGTGCTTCGAGAAAAGCTAAGCCGTCAATTTGATACAACAGTCCTTTTGTTAATGCGATTGCCTGTTTGCTCAATAATGCAAACTTGCCGACGTATGTCTCTACATCGGCGGCAAAAGTCTCGTCGCTGAACACCTGATTGACGAGTCCCAGCTCTTTGGCTTGCTGGGCGCCAATCTCCTCGCCGCGAGTGATCAGTTCAAATGCACGCTTTTCTGAGACGTTACGTCTGAGAATAGCCATCACCATTGCCGGCACAAATCCAATCTTCACTTCCGGATAACCAAAACGCGCCGAGCTCGAGGCAAGCACGAGGTCGCATGCTGTCGCCAAACCACAACCGCCGGCCAGCGCTCTTCCAGTCACCGCTGCGACCACAGGGATCGGCAGTTGGCGTATCAGCACAAAGAGGTCCAACAGCGAACGCGCATCCTCAGAATTTTCAGCCACCGTCGCACAGGCGATCTTTTGCAGTGCTGAAAGGTCAGCGCCGGAGCAAAAATCTTTACCTGCGCCTGAGATCACGACCACGCGAACACTCTCATCCGCCGCCGCTTTTCTCAGGCCCAATTTAACGCCCGCAATCAGCGCATCATTCAGCGCATTCCTCTTCTCCGGCCGGTTGAGCGTGACACGCGCCACCGATCCGTCAACTGAATAAAGCACTGTCTGATCCGCGTTCATCCGTGCAAATCCGCGGCTTCTTGATCCGACAAATCGATCTCCATCCGCAACAACGCCGTCGAAAAAGTCTTTCCCTGCGCATCCGTCATCAACGACAGCGTGCCACCGCCACCAAGACTCTCGTGAAGCAGAAAATTGAGTGCTCCCAAATTCGGCAACTCAAATCTTTCGACATCACCACGACAGATGCCTCGGAAGTGCTCCTTCACACGCGCCGCCGTCACCTCGCGAACCAGGATCGGATAAAACTCCTCCCGCAGAGCAATTAATCCGACATTCGCCGTATCACCCTTATCACCCGAACGCGCATGCGCCAACTCTATTAGTTTTACCTTCATTGCTTCTTTGTATCTTTTGTGCCTTTTTGTGGCTAAGCATTAAGCACCTCAACCTGTGGCATGATCTCCTCTTTCGGAATCAACGCCGGCCAGTACGCCACTATCTCCTCGACCTTCGGTCTACCACCTGCAAAACCAGTTACTGCCGGTGGCCCAGTAAGGATCAGCGGTGCGATCTCCTTCGTGAACCGCTCGACAGCCGCGCGATCCTGACCACGCACGCCAACGCGCAGTTGCACCTCCGGAATATCAGCCCGCGGTGGCCCAGCCAATGGCCCATGCGTCGCATTCACGCCAATAAACTCAGTCAACACCTGTTCGAACTTCAATCCGAGACGATCGAGCCGAGCGCGCAGAATTCTGTCTGCCGCCTGCGCCTTGTCGTAGGCATCAGGCCACGCGTAAACAAGCGTCCCCACCGCCTTAAACCCTGCGGAATAACTGATTGAGACTTTGAGAAACTCCGTCGCCGGTCGCCCTTCAATACCATAGACGCGAACACGATCGCGGCCTTCGTACTCGAGATGTATCGTCGTGAAGTCAGCAATGCAATCCGGTGTGATGTACTCATGCGGATCGCCCATCTCATAAACCAGTTGCTCTTTTATTCCGGGGATGATGATCCAACCACCGGTTCGTGCATGTTTCGTCACCACGAACGTCCCGTCAGGCGAGGCTTCAACAATCGGAAACCCAACGTCCGCCAGATTCGGAATACTGCGCCACTCGTACTGACAGTTGCCACCCGAAGCCTGTGCGCCGCATTCGATGATATGCCCGGCAATCGTGCCGGCGGCGAGACGGTTCCAGTCATCTTTGGACCACCCAAACTCGTGAATCATCGGCGCCAGCGTCAAACCAGTATCTGTCGCTCTGCCCGTGATGACGATTTGCGCTCCCTGGTTCAAAGCTTCAACCATGGGCCACGCGCCGAGATACGCGTTGGCACTCTGAATTTTGTCGCGCACTATCGCGAGCGGCTCGCCCGTATCCATGTTGCGCAACTCGATGCCGCGCGAGAGTAGTTCATCGAGTCGCGACATGATGTCATCACCAGTCACGATGCCAATGCGAACTTTTCCTTCGAGTCCCAACTCACGAGCGACCTGGATTACAGCATCGGCACAGCCGCGCACATTAACTCCGCCTGCGTTGGCAGTGACCTTTATATCTCTCTCAACACAGGCCGGAAGTATGCGATGCATCAACGGAACGAAATCTTTTGCGTAACCCGCGTTCGGATCGCGTGCTCTCTGCTTCTGCATGATCGACATCGTCACTTCGGCGAGATAGTCGAGCATGAGGTAATCGATTGGTCCACCCTCAACCTGGCGAACGGGCGCCTCGAGGAGATCTCCCCAAAAGCCTTGTCCAGCTGCTATACGTATTTTTTCTTTCATCAGAAATTTGGAATCTATCAAACGCCACAAAAAAGCACAAAATGATCAGCCAGGTCTTGACCAATCATTTTGTGCCTCTTTGTGGCGTCTGACTCAGCCTCGCGGACTCGGACTCGGACTGGGGCTTGGAGTCGGCGTCGGACTCGGCGTCGGCTCGGTCGGCGTCGGACTTCCACCAGGCGTCGGACTCGGCACCGGCTCAGGGGACGGCGTTGGACTTGGAACCGGTTCGGGCGGTGGGGTTGGACTCGGCATCGGCTCGGGCGACGGCGTTGGACTCGCGCTCGGCGTTGGAGTCGGTCTTGGTCGCGGACTTCTCCTCGGCGTCGGACTTGGCGTTGGAGTTTGTGCCGGCATCGGACTCTCAGTCGGGGCCGGTACGGTCGCTGGGCTGGATACTTCGGTTCCGGTCGCAGTCGGTGCGGTCCGATTTCGTCGACCACGCGCGATATTTCGTCCTGGCGTGAA
Source organism: Pyrinomonadaceae bacterium (assembly GCA_035248565.1). Lineage (GTDB taxonomy): Bacteria > Acidobacteriota > Blastocatellia > Pyrinomonadales > Pyrinomonadaceae > PSRF01. The sequence goes on from DATFHH010000178.1 coordinate 7,916, forward strand.
ACTGCACTGATGCATTGCACCCGGCACCGACGTCAGCGTTAAGCGGCTGCCACTCTTCCGCGCACGCATCGACACAATCATCGGCGTCTCCATCGGAGCGGGCGTGGTAGCGGTAGGCGCGGTTGCAGTACTACCTACCTGAAGTGCCACCGCTGTATAACCGTGCGTGGTCGACGCCACGATACGGCCGGTCTTGCCATCGGAAGTTGTAAACTCGTTTCCGGTTATTGTTAGTGTCGTATCGCCGGTTAGACCAAGAGCGTCACAATTAAAAGTACCGGCATACGTTCCCGAAAGATCAGTCTGCACTGTCTGGGCCGTAGCTGTGGCTGGCGCAGGCTTCATGGTGGTTTGTTTTTGGGGTGTAGTATCCTGTGCTTTGAGTGCCCAAAAACCGCCCGCTATCATCGAAAACCCTAGAATTATCAATAACATTTTCTTGAACATCGCATCTCTCCTCCCTCGCACGCGCTGCGCAGTTCCCGGCTCACCGCGCGATTCAGCAGCCATATTGAAAGGGGTTTAACGACAAGCAGGAGGGAACGATGATCTTGTACCACTCGGTGGCCTAAATCTCAACCCCTGATCCGCGTTCATCCGCGAAAATCCGCGGCCAAAAATTATCTCTCCATTCAAAGGAACCTACCCCATCTTTCGGGTAGTGGTACAGTTTGCCAACAGGAGCCAACGCCGGAGGCGTTCGCTAATTCCAGCCCAGGGGTTGGAGCGTGAGCGAAAACCCTGGGTAACATAACCCCAAGCGATGAAACTCTGAAAGAGTTCGCCAATTGCCGAACGCTTTCAGCGTTTGACTAATTTTCGA
>DATFHH010000179.1:0-35609 GCA_035248565.1 Pyrinomonadaceae bacterium
AAAAAACCGGTAAAGCAAGACACAATGAGCTTGGAGCATCGATTCGACTATACGAAGCCGACACTAAATCGATTTGCGAAGAAGATGTCAGCAGACTCTCCATTCAGACTCGCCGAGTAATGCTGCGCGAAACATCATCCCATGGAATCAACTCCACCATGCCCGCGTCGATCTCGACTAAGCGTCGCTCGATCTCTACAGACCATGCCACTTCAACGTCGTGCTCTGATGTATCATCCATGTTGTTCCCGGCTTTTTCATCACGTCCTGTGTATGCCAGTTTATCATTGCGGACGGACTCGGCTGCAGTTTCGTTCGGGGTTTGGTCCACCTTCACGGGTCGACCGTGAGGGGCGGTCGCCGATGTCCTGAAGGGTCGGTCGTCGATTGATGTACGTCGAAGTGACTTCCCACCTGTACTCATAGTCTACTGTCTGCTTAAACTCTGCGATAAAAGTTTTGTGCAGGCAGCAATAGCTCTCGTTTGAGGCATCGGTACGTCTAGTTTATTTCCAAGCTCCACGAGCGCGCCGACGATCGACTCCCATTCAAGAGGCCTGCCGGCTTCAACGTCCTGGAGCATTGACGTTTTGTGGTTTCCTACTTTTTCAGCGCCTACCAGTCTCTGCTCCCTAGTTATAGCGACCTCGATGCCGAGTCGCGTTGCAACAGCATTCGCTTCATTCATCATTTCAGCGCAAAGCTCGCGCGTCTCGGGACACTCCACGATCTCTTGCAGTGTCGTCCTAGTCAGCGCGCTGATCGGGTTGAAAGCAACACTGCCCAACAACTTCACCCAAATGTCATGACGAATATTGCTGCGAATCGGACACCTTAAACCCGCGCTAATAAACGCTTGCGCAATCTTGTGACATCGATCACTGCGACTGCCGTCGGGCTCGCCAATAGCAAAACGAGTTCCCTCGAGATGTTCTATAACGCCGGGTTCAGAAACGATGGTCGAACAGTATATGACGCAGCCAATTGTTCGCTCCGGAGGAAGATAGCGGCTCAGTGTGCCTCCTGGATCGACGGCTTCAAGTTGTAATCCGTCAAAGTCTCCGCCATGACGATAGAAATACCACCAGGGAATACCATTTTGGGCGCTTATAATCGCAGTCGAGGGACCAATCAACGATGCAAGGCTCGGCGCAATTCCGACAAGACTGTGGGCCTTCAGCGTCAGAATTATGACGTCCACATTCTTGAGATTCGCAGGATCATCAGTGAGTTTCGGATGCGTCACAAATTCGCCTAGAGAGCCATGTATCCTGACACCGTGTTCGGACATCGCGCGCAGATGTGCGCCACGCGCGATGAGTGTCACGTCTTCTCCGGCTTTCGATAGCATCGCGCCGATGAAACCGCCAATAGCACCGGCGCCGACGACGGCAATTCGCATTCTACGTTTTTCCTTGCGCAGCTATCGCGGCTGCTACGTTACGGCGCTGAATCTTGCCAGTCGCTGTTCGTGGAATTGCGTCAACGATGTGGATTACCTTGGGACATTTGAAATCCGCCAATAGAGAGCGGCAATGTTGAATCAAACCAGTCTCAGTCTCAGGTCTGTCAAGAACAACCGCAGCCGCAACTTCTTCCCCATAAACACGATCAGGAACAGCAAAGCAAACGGCTTCTGAAACTGACGGGTGCGCGATGAGGACTTCATCGATCTCTTGCGGCGAAATCTTTTCGCCACCTCGATTGATCAACTCCTTGATGCGACCGAGTAAAGTGAGATAACCATCCTGGTCCAAAAACCCCTGGTCGCCGGTTCGAAACCATCCGCGCGTAAAAGATGCTGCATTCGCGTCCGGATTGTCTTCGTAACCGCTGAATACGTTTGGTCCTTTGATGCAAACTTCACCGCGCTGGCCGGTCGCCAACTGCTGACCTGCATCATCGAGTATCGCGATTTCCAATCCTGTTGCGCATCCCACTGAACCAGGCTTTCTGGCACCGTCGAGCGGATTCGACGTCATCTGATGAGCTGCCTCAGTCATTCCATATGCTTCCACGACTGGCACACCAAACCTATCTTCCAATTCCAACATTGTCGCTGCCGGGAGTGCAGCACTGCACGAGCGAATGAAGCGCAGTTGTTCAGATCCTGACGGCCGTGCCGATCCCTTTGTTCGAGCAAGTAGGATCTGATGAATAGTAGGCACTGCCGAGTACCACGTTACCTGATGTTCCCTCACGGTAGACCAGAAAGAAAGGGCATCAAAGCGAGGCGCCACTACGACTGTTCCACCGGCTGAAAGCGTGGCGAGCGTAGAGGCGACCAATCCATGCACGTGAAATAGCGGCATGACACAAAGAGCTACATCATCAACATTAAGAGCGTAAGTCTTCGCTACGTTACGCGCAGAGGCCAGCAAATTCTTGTGTGCGAGTGGCACACGTTTTGGCCGGCTGGTAGTACCGCTGGTGTGAAGGATTAACGCTATATCGTCGGGAGTGGATTCGCGCTCTATTGGATTCGTCGAGCTGTGAACGTCAGACCGGAATCGCACCTGTCCATCTGCATCAATGTCAGTTTCGATAATGATGGTTTCATCAGTAGACGCCTGCCTCGCGGCCGCCATCCCGTTCGCCGGCACTATAAGCGCCCGAGCTGAGGTGTCGGCGAGATAAAAGCGAAACTCGTCCTGCTTGTATGCCGGATTCAGCGGCGCGGCAGTTCCTGCAGTGCTCGCAGCAAGAAAGGCCACTATCGCCTCGAGTCCGTTAGGCAACGCGATTGCGATGCGGTCACCACGATTGATTTCAAGATCCTTCAACTCCTGTGCGAGTGAAATGACTTGTTGTCGCAGTTGTCCGTAGGTGAGCGAAGGACCACCCGCAACAGTAACTGCCAATCGTGATGAGTTGTGTCCACTGAGTAGTTCCAGGATCACGTGTCACTCGCTTTCAAGAGTTAGGCGGCTCGCTCCTCGCGTTCCGGTGCTGTGATTGCCGACTCACTTAACAATGGCTCAGGTACGACGAGAAAAAAGAAGATCGCAAAAGCCACTGCCGCAAACGCGGCGGCTACGAGAAAAGGCAGCGGCCAACTTCTGTATGAGCGATACAAATAACCGGCGCTAAGTGGTCCAAAAACGCCTCCGAGATTTCCCGCACAGGTCATCACGCCAGAGATGGCGCCGACGAGTTTTGGATTCAGTTCTAAGGGAACAGCCCAAAATCCTCCAGTTGATAGGGTTATCGCGAATAGATAAATCGCAAAGCAAGCCACGGAGAGGTTAGCTGACGGTACCAACACAGCTGCCACAAGAAACGGAACTCCCACAATAATGCAGAGAGCTGGTCCCTGCGCTCGGGCAAATCGAATACTGAAACCTCGGCGCAGCAACAGGTCTGAGAGCATTCCTCCGCTAACCAAACCCGCGAAGCTCATGACGGTCGGAATCATTCCGATCCAACCCATCTGTTGCACGGAGAAGCCACGGCCTTTTACGAGGTAAGTCGGGAGCCAAAGAATGAGCATCCACACGCCGTACAGTAGAAAAAGATACGACGCAGACAAGAACAAGACCTGCGGTGATTTCAGCACGACCCACGGTGAGATTGGTTCGCTCGAGCGAGCGGCACGCGTCTCCTCAATTTCAGCCAATTCCGCTTTGGTAATCTTGGGATGTTGGTGAGGCTGGTCAGTGGCAAAGTAATACCAGACGATGATCCAGAGCACTCCCAGTAAAGCATTGAAGTAGAAACTCAAGCGCCATGAGAAGTGCAGCACCAACCAGGTAGTTAGAGGATAAGCGAGAACCTGACCGAGATAAGAACCGGACAGGCTGATCGTCTGAGCTCGGCTATATTCGCGCCGGGGAATCCACCGGGCATTGATTGAAGCGTAAGCCGGAAAACTGACTGACTCAAAAATTCCGACACAGAAACGTATCGCGAGCATTAACAGAAACGCCACGCCGGCTAATGGAGTCAGCGCAGTGAATAACGAGAATCCCAGGCAGGAAAGAGCCACAACTTTCTTGGGACTCCAACGATCAGCGATCGCGCCTCCAGGGAATTGGAACAACGTGTAGCCAGCGAGGAACGCAGAAAAGATCACGCCAAACTGTGCTTCGTCATAGCCAAGCGCGGGCATCATCACCGGCGCTGCAACAGAGATGTTCACCCGGTCGATGAAATTGATCATGCTACCGACTGTCAGCAGACCAACTAACCTGTAACGTACTGGGAAGGACATTGGCGTTCTCCTTCTGTCTCGCAGAACATCTACATGAGAATAATTGCGACGATCGTCGTAGCGATGAACCCCAGGATAACGGGAATGAAATTCTTCAGTGCCAGTTCCTTTGGGGAGACACGACAAATTGCAGCCACTGGGACCACGCCCCACGGAATGATGCAACCTCCACCCACCCATACCGTGACTATTTGGCCCAGGGCAGCAATTGTTTCGGTTTTCAGCTGAGTAACAGATGCGAACGCACCAGCCAACGTTCCGGTTAACGGCAGACCACTGAAGCCGGATCCACTCAATCCAACGATTCCACCTATCATGGTTTCCAGAAAGCCAACCGTGATCCGGTTTAGCGGCAAGAGACCTGACAATGAGCTGGCCAGGTCGAAAAGTAGTCCACGCGCATTCTGCCCGAAAACTTCTCGAGCTATCTCGGGAGAGCCAAGGTAGAAGAATGACGCCATGATAATTACCGGCGTGAAGATCTTCATACCGAAACTAAATCCCTTAATTAAATGATCAGTAATCAAATCGAGGCTGTCTGTCCCGTGAGCTAACATCGTGAATACCGCTGTGAGTAAAAGCGTGACCCCACCTATTACAGCCGTTGCTTCTCCTCCTCTTAGGCGGAAAACGATCAGCACAAAGACAACCAGCAAATAAGCGAGTGGAACAGTTATCGCTGCTGCAGTTGCAATCCTGGGCCGTTGAGTTTTGACTTCAGGAGCAACAGCGGCAGAACCGTTATCAACCTTCGCATCCTGATCTGCCGGTCTTGCAACGGCGCGTGCGATGTCCCTTCTGGCGATTAAGAATGCGACAGTCACCGTCACCAGGGTCATTGTCGCGATCAGCGGGAACTGACTCTTCATTAGTGATTCGACAGGAACGTTTGCAGCCTTGGCACTGATACCCGGAGCGCCTTGAATCACGTAATCCGTTGAGAGGGCAATGCCATGCCCGAAAATATTCATTGCCACCGCAGCCGAAATAGCGGGAAGCCTGACGTGTTCAGCAACTGGTACCAACACCGCGCCAACAAGCGCTACCGCGGGGGTGGGCCAAAGGAAATAAGAAGCAACGAGCATGACAAAACCGATAATCCAAAACGCCACCTGAGGAGATCTCATGAACCGTCGCGCGGGCTCGAGCATCAGCCTTTCCGCGCCGATTCCTTCGAGAGCAGCCGCAAGCCCTCCAATCACTGAAATGATCAAAATGATGTCGAGCAACTCCCGAGCTGCTACCAGTGACGATTTGAAAACTGTTTCGACCGCGCCAAGTAAATTCCCGGTGAGGCTCCATCCGATGAAAAAAGTTCCCGCGATGCACGGAATCAGCGCATCACGGCGCTTCGCCATCGTTGCGACAACAATCAAAACGAATACTGCATAGATCCAGTGTGCTGGGGTAAGTTGCATTTAATTTCTGAAAACTGGTTCAGCTGACGATTGTTTCGGAAAGACTCTGATAATGACGTCGCAAGGTCTATCCCCTGTCGAGTCGATAGCCTGCCGTTTCCCGATCCCATGTATCGGATTTATTACCTTCAACTTGCAGCTTGTATTTCTCGACCCGCTGGGTGGGTGTTTTCGGAAGAGACGTACGAAACTCTATGTAGCGCGGAACCATGTAATACGCCATCCGCGTTTCACAAAAACGGATAAGATCTGCCGGCGCGAGATCTTCTCCCTCTCGCAGCACGACCACCAACTTAACGTCGTCTTCGCTGAGTTCGGATGGGACGGCAATTGCCGCCGTTTCAAGTACACTCGGATGCTGGTTGGCGATCTTTTCGACCTCGAAGGCTGAGATATTCTCTCCTCGTCTCCGTATTGCTTCTTTTTTTCGGCCGACAAAATATAAGTACCCATCCTGGTCCATATAGCCCATGTCTCCGGTGTGGAACCAGAGATTGCGAAACACCTCAAGTGTCTCTGAAGGCATCTTGTAATAGCCGGACATCATCGTGTACGGCTCTCGCGTGCGCATTACGATCTCTCCAACCTTTGTTGGACCAAGCTCCAGATCATCGTGGTCCACTATTCGGACCTCAACGTCCTTATTCGGTTTGCCGCAACAACCCAACCGGCGAGGCTCTGAAATAGCTGGCGCGGCGACAATGCCTTCTGTCATACCAAAAGTTTCAAAGATGACTTGCAGGTTGAACCGTGACTCGAAATCGTCGAGATTTTCGGGAGGCGGAACGACCATTGCCAACCGCACTTTGTTGTTTTTGTCGTCCGCTCGAGGCGGCGCTTTATAAAGGATATTTCCCATTGCGCCCAGAGCGAGGAAGACGGTCGCGTTCGAAGTTCTGATTTCGTCCCAGAAAGTACTGGCGCTAAAGTGCTCGTACATTGCGACACGGGCGTCGTACAGGATTGCGGTCAGTATCGTGCAGACCTGAGCATTAACGTGAAAGAGTGGTAGACACGTATAGAGAACGTCTTCAGACGTGATCGACATTCCGGCGCCGATTGTCCTGGCAGCGTGGTAATAGTAGTGGTGAGACATCACCACTCCCTTTGATGGTCCAGTGGTTCCACTCGTGAACAAGATTGACAGCGGATCAGAATGTTTGACGTCGAGATCGATTGGCGGCTTCGTTGACGCCTCTTTAAAATCACTGAGTAAACTCACTTCAATTCCCGCCAAACTGCGGCTGACGTCCCATAGCCCAAAGATTCGTTTTACCTTGGGGAGCTGAGCTTCAATCTCGCGTATGCGGTTAAGCAAAGCATCGTCAGTAACAATTGCTTCCGAATCGGATCTATCGAGGATGTACTGAAGAAGTTCGCCTTTTTGCGCGGTATTTACCGGAACTATTACTGCGCCAATCTTCGCGAGACCGAACCAGGAATAAAGGTATTCCGGACAATTCGGCAGCATGATCGCGACCTTTGTATCTTTTGTTATTCCGTGCCGGAGAAATGCGTTGGCGTATTGATTCGCCTTCTCGTTCAGTTGTCTGTAGGAGACACTCAACGATCCTTTGAAGTTGAGAAATTGGCGAGTGTCGTGAGCCGCGGCCTGCTCTTCCAGAACACGACCCAAGGTCCTCTCTTTGGCAGGAAGGTCTCTCATCCAGGGGCTGATACTTGACAAGAAACAGCTTCTTCTATATTTTCTGACTGACTAATCAGTCAAATTATACCGAATCTTAATCGTAAGTCAACTTGAGGATTCTCGCCTTGTAGCTTCAAGACGGCCAGGAAAGGAAAAACGCGATGTTTGGTAACGCTCGCAATCTCATACTGCTCTCATCACTCTTCGCGCTCGTTCTTATAACTACCCCGCTGGCACGTGTCAGTAGTAAATCGACACCGACGCAAAAATTCGATTATCCAGCTCCCCGGTACGCAAAAATTCCTGATATCACCACCGTAGACCAGCTATTGCCTTTTGTGAGGCGCATCGTGACCCGGCCAATGCCCTATACCGGAGACCAAAGGCCCGGTTATGGCATTAAGGGCGGTGAGAAGATCCTGTTCGTCACCGACAGTGATGTAGACCCGCTGGTGCTCGAAGCCTTCATGCGCGTCTTACGAGACGAGATGAAATGCAAGGTCGACGTGGTCGAAGAACAAGGCAAAAGAGCACTTTTCAAAACTCCTGACGTCATGAAGATACTGGTGAACAGCAAGCCGGCGGCATGGATGCTCGGAGGCCCTGAATGGACCGAGGAGGTAGCGAAGAAGGAAGGCTATGACAAAGTAATCGGTCAAACCTTTTGGGCGAATAACAACTGCACTTTGAAGTACTACAGTTTTTCGATGGACTGGCCCACGCGCGAGCAACTCGCTGGCGCCGCCGTGATGTATCCAGAGGAGATCATTGAAGCAATTGACCGTGCCTCATGGAAGATATTGAGGCAAACGGATACCGTGAGAATCACCGATCCCGAAGGCACAGATCTCAGCTACACATGGTTTCCCGAATACTGGCAGATAATGGATGGGAATTACGCCGACTATAAGACGGAAGGCTTTGGTACTCATCTATACCATAACGGCTCCCTCAAAGACCCAATCATCTCTGGACATTTGACCGGATATCCATTCGGCATTGTTTTACCTAAGTCCGATGTTCATGGCGTGCTCGCGGGAACGGCAGACCACCTTGGTCCATATCCTCACATGAAGATTTACCTTGAACATAGCAAAGTAACCAAAATTGAAGGCGGCGGTGAATTTGGCGACCTCTGGCGCCAGTTCATAGAGAAAAACAAAGATCTCAAGTTTCCGCATTATCCTGGACCCGGCATCGATTACTTCATCGAGGCCGCGATCGGCACTCATCCTAAAGTTATTCGTCCCTTCAATGTGTTTGAATCGGCCACAGTTAGATCTTCATTTGTTTCCGAACGCGATCGCTCAGGCATCATGCATCTCGGCATCGGACAGTCGCTCGATTTAGTGTGGGCTCTGAAGAGGAATTTGCCCTTTTATCACTTTCACGCACATCTCTATTTCCCGACGTTTACCTGCAAGCTAAAGGATGGACGCGAGGTAAAACTCATAGATAAAGGACACCTGACGGCCCTGGACGATCCTGAAGTGAGACAGGTAGCAGCAAAGTTCGGAAACCCGGACGAACTATTACGCGAGGATTGGATACCAGCTATTCCCGGAATCAATGCTCCGGGTAACTATGAGAAGGACTATGCCGCAGATCCGGAAACCTACATGAAGAATGACTATCGACGGGTTTATGGCGCGGAAATCGATAGAAGTAAGAAGTACTACAAATGAAAGCCCAGGGAGAAGCCATGGTCAAAGCATTTTCATTTCTTGATGCCTTGAAATCCGCCAGAGATGAACGACATAGCAAAGATCATCCGTTTATCGATAAGTGGGAGCAGGGTGAACTGAGCAAACGCCAATCGGCCGTCTACGTGGTCCAACATTATCACTTTGTTACCGATTACCTTAACTGGCTTGCGTACATCTGGGCCGTCTGCCCGGTGAAAGAAGTCAAAGACAGCATTTTGGAGAACCTAAAAGAGGAAGAGGATCCGGAGGATCGTCACCTTGAAATGCTTGTCGATTATGCAGCAGCGTGTGGTTTATCTCGTGATGAAGTAACAAACGCGAAAGTCTTGCCGTGGACGCAGGCCCTCAAAGATTGGGGTTGGCGGTTCGTCTATCAAAGTCCCTGGCAGGTGGCTTGTGCTGGTTTGATGATTGGTCTTGAATCTCAGCCTCCGCAGATCTACACGCGTGTGATTCCGAGTCTTCATAACAACTATGGTTGGAACCCCGGCGATAGAGAAATTCGGTTTTTCCGTGGCCACGTCGCAGCCGACGAAATCCACAGTGCTCGCGGTTTTCAGATGACTGAAAAGTATTGCGATACACCTGAACTTCAAGGTAAAGCGATCGAGGCGGTGCGTACTGCGGCACAGAAGCGCTGGAATCATATGAACGGTATTTATTGGTATGCGGTTGAAGGAAAAGACGACGACACACCCGAACGATCGGCCGCGAAATAGATCTACTCCATTCGTTAAAAAGGCATGGCAATGAGTGCGCTGACACTAGAACGAGTCGAGCAATGTTTACGGCAAGGAAAGCTGAAGGCGCAGGAACTCGGAGTCGAAGCATCAATCGTGGTGGTTGATGAATCCGGTCGCCTGGCTGGAGCCTTGCGTCTGGATAATGCGCTTTGGATCACGCCGGAGATTGCGCAGGCAAAGGCGGTTACTGCCTCAGCGTTTCGTGCCACCACAGCGGAGCTCGAGGAACGCTGGAAGGCACGACCGTTATTTGCCGCGAGTATCGTGGGCCTTGGTCCAGGTCGTTTCTTAGTAGGCAAAGGTGCTGTTCCAATCATCGTGGAGGGACAGGTGATTGGGGCAGTCGGAGTCAGCGGCGGAATCCCAGCCGATCTCGATCATCAAATTGCAGAGGCCGCCGCCAAAGAGTCCAACCAATAACCGTGTCTTTAACCCATAACCATGAGAATTGGACTAATTGGATTTGGAACGATCGGTCAGGCTGTTGCTAAAGCCGTTGATAAGGGGCAGGCGGGTGATGTCGAGATCAGCCGAATCCTTGTGCGCGACACGAGCAGAATCGATATTGCAGATGGAATGCATCAAAGGGTAACGAGCGATCCAGCGCGATTTTTCTCTGACGATACAGAGGTGGTGGTTGAGGCAGCCGGACATGGAGCGCTGAAGCAGTATGCGGAATATTCTTTGAGAAGCGGACGCGATCTGCTTGCCGTGAGTGTTGGCGCTTTTGCGGATGAAGCCTTTCTGGCGCTAATAAGATGCGCAGCCAAACAGGCGAAACAACGACTTTTAGTACCATCGGGTGCACTTGGCGGACTTGATGCCGTCTCCGCAGCCGCGGTGGGTTCAATCAATGAAGTTGTTCTGGAAGTGCGAAAACCAGTAGCGGCGTGGATGGGCACACCTGCTGAAAGCGTTGCTTTGCGAGCTACCGACGAAGCTGTCTGCTTCTATGAAGGTAAAGCTCGCGACGCGGTGAGTGCTTTTCCACAAAACGTAAATGTTCTTGCCGCTTTGAGTCTTGCCGGCATCGGCTTCGATAGAACAGCCGTAAAGATGTTCGTCGATCCCTCTGCTAAACACAACACGTTTCACCTTTCATCATGCGGTGAGTTTGGAGAAGTAAGACTCACGTTGAAGAATATCCCAAATCCAGATAACCCTAAGACAGGACGTCTGGTAATCATGAGCCTCATTAAGGCAATCGCGCGCCTCACTCAACCAATCATTGTCGGTTTTTAAAAACTCGAAGGCGACCAGCCTTTACTGGGTGACACCACGGCGCTCGGAGCAAGAAAGCGTATGCAGGAAGTCAAGACTTACAAAATTCTGATCGGTGGTGACTGGGTCCAATCCTCGAGCGGAAAAACCTTTAGTAACGTAAATCCCGCTGATACTTCCGATGTGCTTGGCCAGTTTCAGCAAGCGACAGTTCAGGAAACGAAGCAGGCGATCGAGGCTGCGCGCCGAGCACAACCTTCCTGGGGCCAAGCGACGCCCGCCAAGCGTGCGGAGATCCTTGATCGGACTGCGAGGCTGATCGAGGAGCGAACGTCTGAACTGGCCGAACTTCTCACCCGTGAAGAAGGAAAGACGCTTCGCGAGAGTACTGCTGAAGTTAAGCGGACGGCGGCGAATTTTCGGTTCTATGCAGGCCAGGCTTATCTACTTGCCGGCGAGACCTTACCCGCGGATGAACCATCAACATTCCTCTACACGCTAAGGCTTCCGATCGGAGTCGTTTCGGTAATTACTCCCTGGAATTTTCCACTAACGATTCCCGCGCGGAAAATTGCGCCCGCCTTAGCAGCTGGTAATTCAATCGTTTTTAAACCTGCTTCTGTAACTCCGCTGATGGGAATAAAACTGGGAGAGATTTTGCTCGAAGCAGGATTACCGAATGGCGTCATCAATGTGGTTACTGGTCCAGCCAGTGTCGTCGGTGAGGAAATGGTAACAAACGACTCAATCGACGCTGTAACGTTTACGGGTTCTTACGACGTTGGCGACCACATTCAGCATCGAGCCCGCACCACCTGCCGCAAGCAACTCGAGATGGGAGGCAAAAACCCAATCATCGTCCTGGAAGACGCAAACCTGGACCAGGCTGTCTCCTGCACAATCCAGGGGGCGTTTGGTCTAAGCGGCCAAGCTTGCACGGGCACCAGCAGAGCGATTGTTCTTAGCGGGGTCATGGACCAATTTAGCAACAGACTTGTCGAGGCCACCAAGAAACTCGTGATTGGTAACGGTCTCAATCAAAGCGTGCAAATGGGGCCTGTCGCAGATGAACAACAACAGAAAACGATATTGAGTTATATACAGGTTGGAAGAGAAGACGGCGCGGAACTCCTTTGTGGCGGTCACAAGTTAAGCGGAAACGGTTTTGACCACGGCTATTTTATTGAGCCAACTATATTCACGGCCGTGACTCCGGATATGCGCATAGCGCAGGAGGAAATCTTCGGTCCTGTGCTTTCAATCATTGAAGCGCGCAATTTTGATGAAGCAATTGCGATTGCGAATGATGTGGAATATGGCCTCTCTGCCTCTATTTGCACGCAGAACTTGAGACAGGCTGAACGCTTCATTCGATCGATCGAAGCAGGAATGATTAAGGTTAATCAGCCGACAACAGGAGTGGCGCTAAATGCTCCGTTTGGCGGGGTAAAGAAGTCGAGCAGTGAAACGTATCGCGAGCAAGGTCAAATGGCGATGGAGTTTTTCACCCGCATTAAGACGGTCTCTCTTCGATACGACAGTTAGTCTCTTTATCAAGGATCGAGTACTCGGTTGTGAGTGGTATGAAATTGCGCGGTTCTTCATATGCAGTGGCAGCGTTCTTGATTTTGATCGCGTCGTCGTGGTTCAGCCTAAGTTCGCAAGTGAGCTTTCGAGATCGTGATATCGCGCGAATTCCGGAGGGTAATAAGACTACGCGAGGTACCGGACAATTTCTTATTAACCGCTTCGGGTTTACTCAGGAGGCCATACAGACCGGACGGAGCATTTTCCATCACAACTTTGCGACTGACGAGAAGAGTGGGTGCAATGGTATACCGTGCCAGCTGCGCAACCAGCAGGCTACTCGAGCGTGGCCCGAATCAAAGTTTGAGGCCGCCTCGTGTGAAACGTGTCACAGCACACCTCGCGCGTCCGCTGGTTTTGGACCAAGCGAACAGAACGTTTTTAGACGCGGCAATCGGATTCGGACCAATGACATGTTTGGTGCTGGGCTGATTCAGCAACTCGGCATCGAAGCTACTGAAGATCTTGTCACCGCCCGCAAGCAAGGCAGGGCCCTCGTAACCGAAAATGGCGTCGACTACAGCAAAGGACTCGGAGTTCGCCCCGGTGGAACTGTCAATCCGGATCTTGTTGTAAGACCGTTCGGACGCAAGGGTACTCACTCTCATTTACGAGCCTTCATCAGTTGTGCAGCATTTGATCACCTCGGAATCCAATCACAAGACAGTTTTCAGTGCTCGAACCAAAACAATAATGAAAATGGCCGTTGTGACGGATCAATTGTGTCGGGCCTTGATCCGGATGGTGATGGTGTCGCAGACGAACTGACGCAAGGCTCTCTCTCGCTTATTGAATTTTATCTTGTCAATTATCCGGTTCCCGGACGTGGTCCAATAACAACTGAAGTCACAAAAGGAGAACAACTGTTCAGAACAATCGGTTGCGCAGAATGTCATCGGCCGGAGATGCGAGTTAAACGCGACCCCCGAATAGAACACATCACCGTGTTCTGGAATGAAAAGAGCAATCGATTCGAAGCTGAACGACGGCTGCTTCATCATTCGATTGACGATGGGTACGTCGATCCGGATCGGGAGCGTCCAGTTCCGCTGGTTGTTCCTGACTTCAAACCATTTGTCGTTCCACTCTACGCAGATCTCAAGCGGCATGATATGGGTCCACAAATGGCGGATGCGAGTGACGAAACGGGAGTATCTAAACGAGTGTTCATTACCCGGCCCTTGTGGGGTGTGGGAACGTACACAACGTTTCTCGACGACGGCAGCGCGAAGAGTCTCGAGGAGGTAATTCTACGTCATGGCGGCGAGGCACTTACCACGCGAAATCGCTTTGCCAGATTAAGGGCCCAACAACAATCAGATCTCGTTAGCTTCCTGAAGAGTTTGCTTTTATTCAACGTCGAAGATGTACTGACGGCCAAGATACCAATTACTAAGGGCGACCTACCTTGAGCATACCGCCGAAAAGGAAAAATTTGATTGCAGGGAAAGGTATCGTTAGATCACGATGCAAGTTTTCGAAAATGGCTTAGCTTTGCAGCCATCGCGTTTGGGACCTTCATTGGTTACCTCGACTCAAGCATCGTCAACATCGCCCTGCCCACTCTCACTCGGTATTTCCAAACTGATCTCAGTGTAATTAAGTGGGTAGTAACGTCATACCTGCTGATGATCACTGGGCTCGTCGTTATCTTTGGCCGGCTGGCAGACATGTATGGCCGAAAGACGCTATATATCTTTGGATTTATCGTATTCATTGTGTCGTCGGCCTTATGCGGGGCATCGACAACAATTTGGTCCTTGATAGTTTTTCGGTGTTTCCAGGGAATTGGAGCAGCAGCACTTTTAGCGAATGGTGCGGCGCTGATCGGTGAAACTTTTTCCGCACAGGAAAGAGGCAAGGCGTTTGGTATGCTCGCCTCGGTTCTAGCTT
The DNA here is from genome assembly GCA_035248565.1 of Pyrinomonadaceae bacterium. GTDB lineage: Bacteria > Acidobacteriota > Blastocatellia > Pyrinomonadales > Pyrinomonadaceae > PSRF01. Next base: position 14,427 of record DATFHH010000179.1, read on the forward strand.
TTGCCGCCATTACTGGACCACTAGTTGGAGGTTTTCTCACAGACCACATCGGGTGGCCCTCAATCTTCTATGTCAATGTTCCGATTGGGATCGTTGGGGCAGTACTTGCAGCGAAGGTATTGCCGTCGCAGGAGCGCGTGCGATCAACCGAACGTTTTGATTTTGCAGGCGCTGTCACTCTGTTTGCCTGCTTGACTGCGTTCCTTTTGTTGACCAGCGCGTTGTCAAAGTCAGATTGGGAGCTGTCTACTATCTTATCGCTAACAATTGCTACCGTTCTCTTCGCAATCGGATTCTTAATCCTTGAGAATCGAGTAGAACACGCGCTGTTAGATCTACAGATCTTTCGTGAATGGGCATTCAGCGCCGCCGCACTCAGCAGTTTTTTGGCTTACTGGTCAATTGCTTCCATCGCGTTTTTGGTGCCGTTCTATCTCGATCGCGTTCTACTGCTTGACCCAACAAGATCAGGCGTTCTTCTGGCCCCGGTGCCACTCGCGCTAGTCATAGCCGCGCCACTGGGCGGACGGCTCGCCGATCGATTCGGAATTCGCGCCATTGCAACAACTGGGGCCGTAATCAATTTCTTCGGCCTGATCGCTTTGAGCACTCTCAACATTAGTACGGGTACTCTTGGCGTGATTCTTCGACTCGTCCCGTTTGGAATCGGAATGGGATTGTTTCAGCCGCCTAACAACAATGCGATGATGGGAGCCGTGCCGCCAAACAGGTACGGTATCGTGTCGGGCATGATTGGCGCGTTGAAGAATCTCGGTTCAATGACGGGCGTGGCGGTGACTAGCCTGGTCTTCACCATCGCGCAACTTAACGCCATGGCCCAACTCGAAGCGAACGGAATAAGTGGGGACATTGCTGCGCGTCAGGCGTTTGCTTCGGCGGTGAGACTGACGTTCCTGCTGTCGGCGTTAATATCGGTGGTGGTTATTTTTATGTCACTGGGCCGACGTAAGAACAGAGCAAACGAGTGAGTTGACTTCATGTGTCGAACAGGCAACTAATATCCGATCGCGCAACCATCTTTGCGCTTGTCAGAACCGCCATAAAGCGTTTGGTCATTAATCAGTATTACTTGACCTCCACCGAACTCTTCTTCAGTTGAGTTTACCTTAATTCGGTGACCACGTGATTCAAGCTCTGGAACGACACTATTCGCTAAAGCCTCTTCAAGCGCTATCGTGCGGTCCTCCAATACTCGAAATCTCGGCGCATCCAGTGCCGACTGAGGGTCCATATCGAAGTCAATGAGATTAGATATGACTTGGACCTGTCCCTGAGGCTGCATCATTCCGCCAACAACTCCGAGGCAGGCCCAGGGTTGACCATCGCGCAGAATCATCCCAGGCATGAGCGTGTGATATGGACGTTTTCGAGGACGCAAGGTGTGACGATTATTAGGCTCAAGGGAAAAGCCGGCGCCGCGGTTTTGCATCACTATACCGGTTCCAGGCACAGTGATCCCCGAACCAAACGCCTTATAAAGACTGCTAATCATCGATACAACGTTTCGTTGTTCGTCGACGCCGGCGACAAACACCGTATCATGGTGACCTTCGCTCGGGCTGACCTGTCTTTGCTCTGCTTCGTTCGGAACAATCCGCTCTCGTAGAGATTGAGTATGCGTTGGCGATAATAGTTCTTCTATATGCGTTGAGTCGTCAGGATCGCTGACATTGTTGCGTGCCTCGGTCAGGGCAAGTTTCATCGCCTCAAGTAAATAGTGCAAGTATTCCGCAGAACCGTGGACCATATCATTCAATCTATAACCATCGAGGATGTTCAGCGCAATCAGCGCAACCAGGCCTTGACTATTCGGAGGCATTTCTATGATCTCGTACCGATCACGGTAAGAGCACCGGATCGGAGTAACCAGGTTGGATGAATGCTCGGCCAGATCGGCGAGAGTAATGAACCCGTTCAGCGCTTGAATATTGGACGCGATGCTTTCACCTATTTTTCCGTTATAGAAAGCGTCAGTTCCCTGCTCTGAAATTGCTCTGAATGTTTTCGCGAGGTCCGGATTACGGAACATCTGGCCCTGGGCGGGTGCTTTCCCACCCGGCAAATAAACTCGGGCGGATTCTGGATTCTGTTTCAATTTGGCTGAGGCGCCTGCCCACTGTCGCGCGATGATCTCTGTTACCGGGAAGCCTTGCTCGGCGTATGAGATTGCAGGGGCCAAAGCATCGCTCAAGGGAATCGTGCCATAATCCTTCAAACACCGGGCCAAAGCTTCCAGAGCGCCGGGCACGGTGACGCTCAGCGGCCCTTCAACAGGCATGCTGTTGATGCCGCGTTCGATCAGTGCTTCGGCAGAAATATCCGCCGGCGAACGACCAGTTCCATTGATACCAATCAGCTTCTTTTCTTTAGCCAGATAGATAATTGCAAAGCAATCTCCCCCGATGCCGGTTGACATTGGCTCTACGACGTTCAAAAGAAAAGTCGCCGTTACAGCAGCGTCTATCGCGTTTCCGCCTAAACGAAGTGTCTCGACTCCCGCCTCGACAGCCAGTGGCTGACTTGAAGCGACCATCCCACGACGGCTCATCACAACTGATCGCTTGGAAGAAAAGTGTTGGTTTTTAAATTGCAAGTTTGCGCAGGATGAAGCGACGATGAAAAGCCCTTGCAGAGCAGGCGTGAACTGATATTCGCCTGGAGCAGGCGGCGGTCTTGTTACGCTCGCTTTCTCTTGGGAGCTGCGGGGACGCCTTTTAGATTTCTTCTCGAAGCACCTATACCTTGCAATACGAAGTCCATAAGCGCTTCTGTGTATTCGCTTCTGGAGATCGTTCCGAGGTTCCACCTTCTGAGGGCCCAGGTTGAGCCACTCAACGGAAGTATGTTTACCAGAATTGGAATTTCACCTGCAGGGATTTTGAAGACTCCGAGTCTGCTACCTCGTTCCAGGACTTCGGTGATGATTTTGAGGTAAGTACTTTCCTTCTCGACGATTTTGGGAAGCCAGCCCGAACTCTTAAGTACCTTCGATTCTTCCCATAGGAGCAGGACGGCATCCTTGTGTTCGTCGGCGTGATCGATGGTTGCCTTGATTATCGCTTCAATCTGATCGACGGGATCGCTGTAGGTTTTGACGGCTTCATCAATTCGACGATACAGATCACTCAAGATGGTGTCGCAGATCAGATATAAGATGTCGTCCTTGGTTTTGACGTAATTGTAGATTGAGCCGTAAGCCAGACCAGACAGCTTTGTTATTTTTCTCAGGTTGGTTTCATGGAAGCCGCTTTCTGCAAAGGCTTGCATTGCTGCTTTACAGATTTGATCCCGTCGGACTTTTACCAGGGCTTCGTCCTTTACGTTGGTGTGAATCTTAATCCTATTCTTTCCTGCCTTTTTCTCGGCGTTCTTCATAGTTAGATTCCTCAGTCAACTCTTTTTTTAAAGCTGCTGCGACGTGGCTCAGGGGCAGAAACAGTGAGAGTCAGTGTCGTCGGAGTGCGATTATAGCGCATAACACCCGAACCAACCGAACGAACAGGAATAACTACTATTATTTATAGGAGCGTAGCCTCAGACTAATTTAGGCTTGTGAGGATATATCGGTCATGAGAGTGCCGGCCGCCGGCAGGTTCATCACGCGTCGCACTTGCCTTGGTCCAGCCTTCCAGATGAGGGCGGCTGCAAGCAACATCACTGTTCCGGCCGCAAAGAAATTAAGCCGGTACGCATGTGTCCAGTCGAAAAGAAATCCACCCAGCCATGACCCAAACGCTGCGCCAAAATAGCCGCCGAGCAGTAAGACTCCGAGGATTGATCCGAAATGTTTTCCTTGAAACAGATCTGCTACAGAAGCCATCAGCGCAGGGAACGCCATTCCATATCCGACTCCATAGAATAGAACGAAGCCGACTAACAAAGGTAGACTTACCACCGAACCGCTCAGATTCAAAAAGACGATACAGCCGATATAAAAAAGTACGCCGAGGCTCAGTGTCTTTTCGCGGCCAATCCGATCGCCCAGCATTCCACCTAATAACGTTCCGAAGATATTAATGAATCCCTGGAAACCCATTACATAAGCCGCGATCTGCGGGCTGTAACCCTTGTCTTCCAAATACGCTATCAAGTGAATGCCGATCAGGAAGAATCCGCTCGCCACTAACGCTAAAACCAGTATCAGCATCCAAAAACGCTGCGTGCGGACTGCCTTTGCTATGGTCCAGTCAGTTTCGGCCCACTGTTTATCAACGACGACAAACTCCCTCGTCGTGCCACCATGTTTCGTCTCCTCGGATCCTTCTTCGATATTTGAGACTGCTGGTTGAGGTCTCGTCTCTTCTTCAAGGGCCAGTCCCTTGTCGGATGGCTTACGATACAAGAAAAGTCGTACAAGAAGGGTCGGTATGACCAGTACTGCAATACCAAAAACGAGGTAAGTGTTTCGCCAACCCGTCCGCTGGATCAAACCTTGTAACAGCGGCAGAATAAAAAGCTGCCCCGCGCCAGGACCAGCAACGACCAGGCTTATAGCCATGCCTCGATTGCGTGTAAACCAATTGGAGGCAACAGCCGTCAAGGGCGTGATGTGGACCGCTGAACAACCAAGAGCTCCCAGCACGCCAAAGGTGGCGTAAACTTGCCAAAGAGCCATACTGCGACTGAGCAATATCAGAGCGATTCCGGTCATGATCGCGCCTATCGGCATGATCAGCCTTGGTCCATACCTGTCGATAAGTCCACCCGCAAAAGGCGCCGCAATTCCACTCAGTATCAGATGAATCGAGAGAGCAATCGCCGTACTGCCGCGACTCCAGTTAAAACCCTCGAGTACGGGTACGTAGAAAATGGGAAAGGAAGTGGCAACTAGAGATGTAAGGGTTAGGATGAAGAAGCAGGTGCCTACAATTATCCAGCCGTAGTAAAAGCGGCCGGGATTTTTCGCCTGATCAGGAGTGTTTGCTTCAGTGGAGCTCAAATTGATTTCTCCTTCATCAGACGATGAGAATAGTTAGCTTTATTGATGGCCTAGTTGGCTCCTCAACCATTTAACGATCGTCGGTCCAAGCGTCGGATTCAGTGTAAACACGCTATAGCCGTAAGCTCCGCCGTCCAGCACTATTAGCGCATTTCCGTTGTCCGCACCTTTCTCACAAATTGAACTCATCGCCTTAGTGACCGGTGCAAGGTCTCGGCTACATACATAGAGCACCGGTGCTTTTATCGTGACGAGTTCCCGTTCCTCAGCGGGCGGAGGCACATAACCAATAACTGACGCAACCGCCTTGATGCGCTGGTCCTTGGCGGCGCCAAGTAGTGCGTAGCGTGCTCCTATTACGGTGCCAACAACACCGATACGTTCCGCATCAACGTTGTCCTGCGCCGCAAGAAAATCGACGGCGGCTTTTACATCGAGATAACCCCGGCCGATCTCGGCTGGTCCATCCGGTTCCTGCAAACGAAGCGCGAGCCAGTTTCCTTTGTTGCGACTGTTACCTCGCCCCCGAAAATCGATGTTCAAGACAACAAATCCGGCATCCACCAACTGCTCAACCAACTGATGATACATGTGGCGATCGGTTACGGAACTATGAACCAGAATGACTGCCGGTGACGGAGAGTCGGACAGACCACTTACTAGATCTGCTGAAATGGTCCAACCGTCTTCCGTTGTGAAGGACACTTCCTGAGAACCGCCAAGAGCGTTCAGTCGAGTTGTTAACCAGTCCGCCATTACATAGTCCAGAGGTTTCTCCTGTGGCCTGTTGTAACGCCAGGTACTAAACATCGCCGTAGCCATACCTAACCCTTTATATACATGGATATCGCTCGCGGCATTTTTTGATAATTTGTAAGCATCAGTCATATCTCGAAAGCCGGCGCGGTCATCGCTGCTCACCATCGCCAGGACGGCAATCTGGTCGTTAGACGCAATCGCCTCCTTCGCTTTCTCCGTTAACCGGCCCGAGAGTAAAACTAGCGCTCGGACGCGTTGATCCCCAGCAGCCCCAAGCACTGCTGAATCCGCACTTATTTCTTCTGCGAAGATCGCCAGCCGCTGTGAATCAACCGATTCCTGAGTGGCAAGAAAGTCAAGAGCAGCGGTTACATCAAGATATAACCGTTCACGCTGTTGCTTTGAGAGGCGGTGGAATGCGAAGGGTTCTTCGCTTTTCCCACGGCCTCTTATGTCTATTCGGAGAGTCACAAACTGGGCCTGCAGCCGAGCAAACCCAGGATAGCCATGCGCAGAAAACAATTCCTGCTCATGAGCAGGTGAATGGAGAAACAGGATGGCTGGTACAGGCGTAGCTCCGGTCATTGCCGGCGTCGTCAGCGTGCCGGTTATTCTCCAGCCGTCATCAGTGACAAATGAGACCTCTTGCTCCGCAATGTCAATGGTCCAACCATCCTCAGTCTTAAATGAGGTGCGATTGGACCCGGAATCTGATTGTTCCTTCTTCTCGGAACGACTGTTAATCGTGTTAGAGATTGCCATAACTACAAAATTTTCTTTGGAGTAAACCTAGGATAACGAAGCGTGTTTGGCTTGTCGTTCGCCACTCAGTTGATTACTAAACCATTCAGCTACAGTGGTCTCGAAGTTCGGGTCGATGCGACCAAGCAGATAACCAAAAACGCCGCCTGGGTAAACAATCACTTGATTGCGCTTGTTCTGCGCAATGTGCGCCGCAAACTTCTTCGTTAGTTCTCCAAAGCCATCGCCGGTAACGAATAGTACCGGCGCGTCAAGCGCTTCAATGGTCTCGTAGTCGTTCTTCTCCTCCCAGGGCCAGGTGACTGGCGTGAGCATCGCAACTGCCTTGAATCTCGGATTTTCTTTGGCTGCGTGCATCGCGAGCTTTGCGGCGAGTGCCGTTCCTAAGACGCCAATGCGTTCCGGATCTACACCGTCTTGAGAGGCCAGGAATTTGTATCCCAGCTCGACGTCTTTGGGAGCCTGGAGAAGTTCCGGAAGAGTCATGTCAACATAGTTGCCTTTTTCGATGCTCTTACCTATGCCTCTCCATTCGAGATCAAGTACCGCGATACCGTGACGCACGAAAACGCGTTCGAGATTTACATAGCTGTCTCGATCAACCAGTGCTGTCGGCAACAGCACAACACCGGGGACTTTAGTTCCGTCTTTTGCTTTATCCGGCAGTCTTAATGTTGCGTAGAGCGTCCAGCCATCGTCCGTCGTCAAAGTAACTTCACTTGATTTTCCAGTACTCCAAAGTTCGTTTACGAGCCACCGCCCTTCGGCATCGTCCGTCGAATTCTCCATCGGCCCATCAGCGAATACATTGCGCCACACGCTACCCATCGTCGCCCCGATGCCGAGTCCATCCTGGACCCAGATATCGCTGCCGTCGGTCTTGGTCAGATTGTAGGCATTCGTCATATCATCAAAGCCGCGTCGATCTTCCTTGCTCACCACGTACAGAATCGGCTTCGTAGTATTTGCCGAAATAAAGTCCATCGCTTTTTCGTTCAAAATACCCGACAGCAGGACCATCACCCGAACTCGAGGATCCTCCAGGGCGCCAATGACAGCCGGGCTTGCGCTGTACTCTTCCGCGACTACACCAATGCGCTCCGGATCGACTTGCTCCTGAGAGCACAAGAAATTGAGAGCCGCCTGAACATCAAGAACCACTTTGGCTTTTTGCTCGCGCGACGCATCTACCCAGGGAATCGCACCACGGCTCTTTCCGCGGCCACGGATGTCTATTCTTAGGGTGGCCACAGACTCCTGGATCTTCGCCCAACCAGGGTAGCCTACCCAAACAGTCTGAGAATGCATGGAAGCATGAACCAATAACGCCGCGGGCAACTTCTCTCCCTGACGATAGCTGTTCGGAAACGTATAAGTGCCATGGATGGTCCAACCATCCTCAGTTTGAAACTGGACTTCTTTCTGCACCGAGTCTGGTTTGTGATACCAGCCTACCGGTTTATCTTTTATCGTTGTCTCCATTTGATCTCCTTAGATTTGTAAAGATTCTGTAGTGGCAAATGCCTCTTGCTGCATCTGGCTATGTAACCACTCCACAATTTTTGCTCGCACCGTTTCATTGGCTTCCAATAATTGATATCCCAGCGCGCTTCCGGGAAATATGGCCAGTGAGCTTCCGCCATTTTTTGAAACGTGGTAAGCGTCCGTCAGATCACGAGTCACGTTTTCGATTCCCTGGCTGCCTATATAAAGGACTGGAATATTGAGGCTGCTAATGGATTCCTTCTGAGGTGGCGTGAAAATCACGGTTAAGATGACCAGCGCTTTCACACGAGGATCGTCTAGAGCCACGTTCAGCGCGTGCAGCGCGCCTCGATCGGTTCCGAGAACAGCAATTCGGTTCGGGTTCATGACCGGCAGTGATGACAGGTAATCGATCGCACCCTTCGCATCAAGGTAGCCACGTTCTCGCTCGGCCTGCATCAACTCTGAATATTTGCCCTTGGTCAGACTCTTTCCCCGGCCACGCCAATCAATGCTGAGTACGGCCATTCCACGTCGAACAAGGGCGGCAGACAAATCGTGGTATACGTAACGATCGCTCAAAGCTGTATGAAGCAATACCACCCCGGGTAGCTTCTCTTTTCGCCCCGCCGGAAACGACAACTCACCGTAAATCGTCCATCCATCTTCCGTCACAAACGAAATTTCGCTTCTGGATTCCAGCGGTCCCAGAAAATCACTGACCTTATCAGCAAGCTGCTCGTCCATCGGTTTGGCATTCGGAAACCGGTGGCGCCACAGGTAAAACATCGTCGTTCCAATGCCTGCATTGCGATGAACCGATATGTCGCTGCGCGGGTGCCTCGACCGGCTATAAGCTTCTGCCATATCGACAAATCCCGCCCGGTCATCACTACTCACCACGCAAAGCACCGGAACAGATTCGCTGGCAAGATAGTCTTTGGCTTCCGCACTGAGCCGGCCAGACAGGAATGCAAATAATTTGACCCGTGAGTCCGCCCGCGCGCCGAGGACGGCTGCGTCTGCACTTACCTCTTCGGCGACGATCGCAATTCGGTTCGAGTCCACTTCTTTATGCAGTGCGAGGAACTTGATTGCTTGCCTAACATCAAGTTGGATCTTTCTTCGTTGCTCGCTATTGAAGGAATGAAACTCTTGCTTTCCAATGCTCTTTCCGCGGCCGCGCCAATCAATTCTCAACGAGGCTATTCGTCGGTCTGCAAACGTCTGAGCGAGACCGGGGATTGCGTAGTGCTTATTAAAAGTTTCCTGATCGTGGCCTGACGAATGAAGCAGGAGAACTCCCGGCAACTGTTCACCCTCCGCAACGTCGTCAGGAGTTGAGAGCGTCCCATATATGGTCCAACCATCTTCGGATTGCATCTCGACTTCGCGTTCAAGTTGGCCCATGCTAGTCGCTCTCCAACATTACTTACCCGATCTTTTCGAGCCAGGAAGATTTTTTTGGCTTTGGCCTGGAAACAAAGTAATTGGCTTCATCACTCGTATCCACAATCTGTCCGTCTTTCATGACCAGTGTCACGCTCTTGATGTTGCTGATGTCGTCCAGCGGATTCTCGTCAACAACAACAATGTCGGCTAACTTGCCACTTGTAATCGTCCCCAGCTCAGATTCTTTACCAAGGAACCTGGCGTTATTGAGAGTGGCGATGGAGATAACATCCAACGGTGAAATACCAGCATCTCGCAACAACAGCAATTCCCGATGCAGACTCAATCCAGGAATGGAAAAGAAGGTGTCAGATCCGGCCAAGACGTCGCCACCGGATTGATGGTGAGTCAAAACCACGCTCTGCATCTTGGCATAACCGAGTTCTACCTGGTCCCGCTCGACGGAGTTGTCAATTTCATAAAAAGTTGAACTTGCCCATTGGGCACGAATATTCTCCGGTATGTATGCGAGGGCCGGGTCGTCAGCATACTCAGCATCCTCGGAGGCAAAATCGTCGCGATGCGGTGTCGCCATTCGCCACCAGATAGGCATCGTTGGTGCAATGGCCACGTTTCTGCTCACAAGGAGATTTATTAGTTCTTCTGCGGCTGACGATTCAATTAATGAAAACGCCTTGAGATCAGAAATCAGAACTTGTCTATCGTCTTGACCTGATAGCCGCTCTCTGGCAGCGGTAGTGATCGCCTGCACAAAACCGCTCAGGTGCTCAAGACCATCGATTCCCGCGAGCGCCGCCTCCCGAGCATCAGTACGTTTAAGGTGACCAGTGACTGGGATTCCGAGTTTGTGCGACTGTTTGACCACGACCGCCAATAACTCAGGCCGCATTTTCTCGCGAACCTTAATCGCGGACGCTCCTTTACTGTGGAGCAACTCTACTGCCCTCCTGGCAGTATCAGCGTCATTAACGCCAACGTGAGTGTTTCGATCCGGTGGCGGTGCATCCAGTCCGTTGCCTACATACAGAATCCGTGGTCCATGTATTTTGCCGCAGTTGATGTCATTGCTGACGTTGGAGACCCAATCGATGTCATTTCCGAGATCCTTCACCGTGGTGACACCGTGTGAAAGAAATAACTGGCCCATCCAATCGGAATAGTGAACGTGGATATCGATCAGACCGGGGAGAACATATTTACCGGTGATATTAATAACTTTGGCCGACTCACCGTAATCGAAACCATTGTTACTTCGAACCTCCGCAATCCTTTGCCCATGAATGACGATCGCGGAATCAGGCTGTGGCTGACCACCGCGGCCATCGATGAGGGTCGCGCCGGCCAAAACGATGTCCTGCTGCGATTTTTGTGAGCTCACCTGAAAGTTGTTCTGGTTCAGAAGATAAATTTCAAGCCAAATTGCATTTGCCGGGAAGTCGTTGTCGTTCTGGTTATGATTCCGAAGTTTCCCGGCACATTCCCGCTCTCCGAGGTGAAGAGGACCAGGTTATCCGGTATGGCAAAGTTGGCGCGATTGAAAAGATTGAAGACCTCCGTACGGAACTGAATAGTTACGTTCTCTCCGATTTTCGTATTCTTGAAGATTCCCAGATCAAATGTTGCCAACCCTGGACCATCCAGCACGTTGCGACCTGAGTTTCCATACATGCCCGGCGGCGCCAACGTAAAAGCCGACGCATCTATGTAATGATTAGGATCGCCGGTAACGGCGCTACCGTAGGATCGGCCAGGTACGAGATCGGGTCGTTGCGCTATATTATCGGGCGAAGCATCTCGGGCGCGATCGAACCCAATAACCGGGTTGAATGGAAACCCGCTGCGGGTAGTGAGTAAGCCGGAAAGTTCCCAGCCATTCAATAATTTATTGCTCACACCTGTGAACCTGCTGTTCGTCGGCAGTTCATAGGTCCCGCCCATGATGAACGTGTGCCTGACATCGAATGCGGCCCGTCCGTGTTCGGCCCTTCGATCTAAAGGATCTTGCACACGCGATCCTCCTTGAGCATTCGCGAACTCGCTCTCCGTGCCGGAAGCATCGTCGAGGGCCTTACCCCAGGTGTAAGAGGCCTGGAATTCCAGACCTCGACTCAAGCGCTTCTCGACTCTTAACTGGAGCGCGTTGTAACTGGAAACACCATCGAAGGTGTTCAAGCGAATCGACCCAAAATTCGGATTCAAAAACTTCGATTGTGGTGGCACGCCCGCAGGCAACTCGGGAAAAAACTTGCGACCGTTCACAAAAGTAAAATCGGTCCGCTGGTTCACTGAATTTTTTCGTGGCAGGTGTACACCCATGGAACCGATATAACCAACAGTCACGACAAGATTGCGCAGGACTTCGTGCTGAAGGTTTAAGTTGTACTGCTGCATATATGTCCGCTCAGGATTGAAATCGATCGTGTTCACTGAAGGCGGCAACGGCAACTGACTGGAAGTAATTACAGAAAATGCGTTAGGAAACGGAGCGGGAAAAAAGACTGGTGGCGGACCACCAACGAAAGCCAAGCCCGCGAAGGGGGGCTGGCCTGAAATTTCAAACCGGTAGAGGTACGGCAATATCGGCATATCGTAGATTCCGTAACCTCCTCGTATTGAAGTCTTGTCGCCAAATGGCACATAAGCGAATCCCACTCGTGGTGCGAAGTTTTTCTTGCTGGGATTATTAAAGAACGGCTCACCAACAGTGGTGGTTGGATCTGTTAGATTCCGCAGGTTAGCAACCTTTCCATTAACCTCGGTGGGTACCGTAAAGAACTCATATCGCAGTCCCAGGTTTAGCGTAAGTTTTCGGCTCACCTGCCAATCATCCTGAATGTAGCTACCAACGACAGACTGTCGTATACCTCGGTAAAAATCTGCTCCAGGTTGCGGCGCGATAAATATTGCCGGCAACCCAAACAGAAAAGCATCGAGGGAAGATAGACCTTGTGGGAAAAAAGGATTTGGGGGTAAGCCTTGGTAGAAGTACACACCCTGGAGAAACTGGTTAGACGCGGCATTCAATTGAATTCGGCGGAAACTGAAACCTGTTTTGATTGAGTGAGCGCCCTTAATAACGGAGACCGCATCCGTAAACTCGAAATGGTTGTAAGCAAAAAACCGTGGGGTAAAGAAATTATTCCCCAACGGCGCGATCTCGTTTATACCAAAAAAGGTACCCAGCGGTTGCCCGGGAATGAATGACAGGCTGGCAGGAATATCTACTGCATAGGGAGTGTCGCCGCTTATGAAGGAGCGAGTAAAACCAAATCGAAAAGTGTTAAGAACGCGCGGAGAGAAGATATGATCTTCACCGATAGTGACGTACTGGTTACGACCACTGGTCACTTGGTCTTGAATGAGCTGCGTCGCCTGATCCACGCTCGAATCGTCAAACGAGTAGCGTGCGAAGATGGAGTCGTTCGCGGAGAACTGGTGGTCCACCCTTGTTGTAAAGAAGTTGTCCGTTGCGTTGTCTGTCGCGTTCCGAATATAGAAAGCAGTTCCACCGCCAAGATCTGGACCATTGGGTAATGGATACAGATCAACGTAAGGCTCGACGCTGGGCGCAGCGAAAGCGCGCTTAGCCGCTGTAGGCACCGCAAACCGGCGCGAAACGCCGAGGTTCTGCCTCATTCCTTCATAACTGCCGAAGAAAAATGTTTTGTTTGTCTTAATTGGTCCACCGATACTACCGCCGAACTGATTACGTTTGAACGGTGGTACATCGCCCGTATCGAAAAAGTTGCGAGCATCCAGGGCACTATTGCGGAGAAATTCGAATGCCGTTCCATGAAATCGATTTGTGCCGGACTTCGTAACCGCATTAACGATCGCGCCGCCACCCACCGCATACTCGGCGCTGTAGCTATTCGTCAACATCTCAAATTCGCGCAGGGTGTCCACACCGGCGAAATTTCCGGTGACGCCGCCAGGTGTATTGTTAAAGGCGTCGTTAACTATGCTTCCATCCAGGAGGAAGTTGTTAGCGGTAATTCGCGCGCCATTAACAGCGATCTTGGTGGTGCCGGGGCCAGTATCGATTGCGCTGCTTCCGATCGAAGAAGCGGTAATGCCGGCCGTATTTGTGACACCCGTCTGCAGCGTTGTGAGCTGAAACAAATCTCTTCCGTTGAGTGGATACTCACGGATAGTGCGTTCGTTAACGACGGTTGAAATCGCCGGTCGAGTTTGATCGATCAGTGGCGCCTCAGATGAAACTCTAATCTGCTCAGCCAACTGGCCTATCTGGAGTTGAAAATCTACCGCGGCCTCACGACCAACAGTCAGTTCAATCCCAGTATGTAGCGCTTCACCAAACCCTTGCCGTGCAGCTTTAATTTCGTAGGATCCTACCGGCAAGGCACTGACGCGGTAACGCCCCTCGTCATCCGTGATTATAGTGCGCGTGGCGCCGGTCTCGAGGTTTTTGATAGTGATGGTTACTCCGGGGACCACAGCGCCTGTTGGATCCGTTACGTTCCCGAAGATCGTACCCGATATAGTCTGCGCAACGACTGCGTGGGAGCAGATCGCACACAACAGCATGGCCTCGGTAATAATTGAAGCCCAGGGAAGTCGCCTTTTCATAATTTCTCCTCAGTGTGGCCTGGAGATCCTATCCTCAAGTCCATGGAAGGCTCCGGGAGTTGCCCGCAAAGGTCATTAAAAAGGACGTTATTGATGTCAGCTATCTCAGTTTTTGAATGGTGCTTGGTGGCCAACGACTCGGGTTACACCCAGAAAAAATCTTGCCGCGATGCTTTGACAGCGCCTCGCCACGATCTGCGATACGAAATCTCAGCACCGCAGCCTGGTCTTACTGATATGGCTGTTTGAGAACGACTGCCTACTGGGCGAAACAGGAGACGTAGAACACCTGGTCCAGCGCACTCAATGCTCCAATTAAGAGCGGATTTGAATGAGTGGACCGACTTGCCAAGGCCTCGACTGACTGGTCAGTCAGATTATACTCGCGCTTCCGCTGAAAGACAAGCACTAAGACTGACTAGTCAGTCAGTCGGGTTTTCTTAGTGTCGCGGCTCGCGCGATGCCGGCCGCAAGACCTATAAAGGCGCGAAGAGTTTTGACTTCGTATGGCCCTACTGAAGAGATGATAACGCGAGTCGTGTTGGCGCTTTGTTCCCGGGCGCGATTTATTTTGCAAGCAAGGAATCTAGCTAGCGTGATTTTGGAGGAAACTTCGGCCAATGATCAGCCGCTGTATCTCGGAAGTGCCTTCGTAGATCTGATATACCTTCGCATCGCGGTAGAGCTTTTCCACCACGTAATCTTTTACATAACCGTAGCCCCCAAAGATCTGTACTGCCTCGGAAGTTACATTCACCGCCGTTTGGGCTCCGAAACACTTCGCCATCGATGCTTCTCGCGATGACCTGTGTCCCTGGTCCACCAGCCACGCCGCGTGCCAGCAGAGCCAACGTGCCGCCTGAATTTGCGTTGCCATGTCTGCAATTTTGAATTGAATAGCCTGATGTTGGCCGATTGGCACACCAAACGTTTTGCGCTCACCTGCATACTTGACGGCTTCCTCAAGTGCTCGACGAGCAACGCCAACCGCCAACACGCCTGTTCCAGGACGAGATCGATCGAAGACTTTCATTGCTATCTTGAAGGCATCTCCCTCCTGTCCCAATAAATTCTCTTTGGGTACGCGGACATCCTCGAAGATCAATTGAGCAGTGTTGGAGGCGCGCTGCCCCATCTTGTCGTCCTTCCGGCCAGGGATCACACCGGCCCAATCCCTTTCTACAATGAATGCGCTGATGCCCTTCCCTTTTGCACTCTTGTCCGTAACCGCAAAAACGACGAAGAAATCGGCCACGGACGCATTGGTTATAAATTGCTTCGTACCATTCAGAATGTATTCGTCACCAACACGCTCAGCTTTAGTTTGAATAGCAGCTACATCAGTACCGGCGTTAGGTTCGCTTACGGCATAAGCCGCTAATTGCTGCTCATGCGAAAGTCGACCCAAATAGGTTCGCTTCTGCTGTTCGTTTCCCGCGATGAGAATGGGTAAACTCGCGACATTGTTGATAGTAAGCGAGCCTGAGATACCTGCACAGCCCCACGCCAACTCCTCGTTAATAAGCATCTCTTCAAACAAGGTCAGACCTGGTCCACCATATTCCGTCGGAATGTTTGGATTCATTAAACCAACTTCGTATGCCTTCTTTACTACTTGCCAGGGAAACTTGGCGGTTCGGTCGTGATGCTCGGCAACCGGCATAATCTCATTTCGCGCGAATTCGTGAGCCAAACGCTGAACCGCACTCTGCTCATCCGTTAAATTGAAGTCTGGCACGCCGACTGTCTCCGCTTACTGCCTGATTACTGATGCATTAGTCTCATGGTTGGCCCAGCACAACGACACAGGCAACGGCACCCAATCCTCCGAGGTTGTGGGCCAATCCGATCCTGGCGCCATTCACCTGCCTGGACCCACCCTGTTCTCTCAGGTGCGTAGTAATCTCGTAGATCATGCGCACACCTGAGGCGCCGATTGGATGGCCGGATGACTTCAATCCGCCGGATGGATTAACAGGTAAGTCGCCTTCAAGATGACTCCGTCCTTCATTGATGAAATGAGCTCCCTCGCCTTTTTTACAAAATCCAAGATCCTCGTAATTTGTAATCTCGGTCCAGGTGAAGCAGTCATGGACTTCCGCGAGATCGATTTCGCGGACGGGATCTTTGATCCCGGCCATCTCATATGCCTGATCTGCCGCAGCCCGCGTCGCGGGAAAGCCAGTGAACTGGTGGCCAGGCATAAACCACGGTCGGCCAGTATTCACTGCCAGACCTACACCTTTAACCAATACGTAATCATCACGAAACTGCCTGGCCATATCAGCTCGACAAAGTATCGCTGCTGCTGCTCCGTCTGTTGTCGGGCAACAGTCATAGAGTCCGAAGGGATAAGCCACCATCGGAGCGTTCAGTACCTGTTCTTCCGTGACTTCGATTTGAAAGTGCGCCTTTGGATTACGGGTACCGTTGTGGTGGTTTTTAACCGCCACCTGAGCCAGCGGCTTACGTCCGATCTTAAACTCCTCGAGGTAACGGGTTGCGGCGAGAGCAAAGAGACCCGGCGCGGTCGAACCTTCGTGCTGGTATAAATGATTTCCTTCTGAAGCAAGTCCTCGTGCGGGACGATCCTTCAACTTCTCAACTCCAAGGACCAGGGCAACATCGTAGACACCTGCGGCGATTGACATCGCGGCATTACGAAACGCGTCTGTACCCGTCGCACAATAGTTTTCCACTCGCGTTAGCGGCTTGTTATAAATCTTTATTGCATCTGCGAGCGAAACACTTGCTTTACCGTACCCTTGTCCGGGTGAAAATGTGCCCAGCCAACCAGCGTCGATTCGTGCCGCTTCAATTTTCGCGTCGTCCAGCGCCTGAAAGACAGCGTCAGCCGCCATATCTTCATAGCTCTGATCGAAGTTATCACCAAACTTTGTGCAGCCAACGCCGATGATGGCAACTCTATCTTTTATTGAACCCTTCTCCATGCCCTGACTCCCTCGATTAAACGCGCGTCCTCTCATCCACGCCGACAGGTCTGCATTTCCAATAGTAGTGGTGCATTCTTCCGCCATCCTTGAGCCGGCGTAAGGTTAGCTGCACTTTCTGTCCAATCTCGATCGCGTCCGTGTCAATATCCGTTAACTGGCAGTAGAAGCGAGCGCCATCTTCAAGTTCGATGACGCCCACTCCCACTGGAGAGATAGGAGCGTTATAGAGGTAATCTTTGGTGAAAGTGAATACACGACCACGCCGGCGCATTTTAATTTCCTGCAGCCCATTGCGGTTATGACATTGAACGCAGACTACAGCCATTGGAAACTGCACGGTGTTGCAGTTTGAACAACGTGTCGCATGTAAGCGTACGTTCTGTCGTTCCTCCTGCTCCAAGGTGACATTAGAGATAACTCCACCCTCTTCTGTCGCTCTGCGATTGAAATCACGCTGTTTGCGATAGACCGAGTAGGTCGGAATATTCAGCGGTGAAACAGTTGTCGAGGTCTGGGCACCTTTGCGTTTCTCGTCAGTCAAACGGAAAAGCACGGCATCAGCGCCATCGCCGTAAGCAATTGTGAGCACAAACTCACCGGGCGTAGCCTCGTCGAGTGCCTTACAAAGCAACGTGATAGGCAAAGGCGCGCCCGTTAGACCGCCATCAGCAATCGGAACGTCCACTAGTTGCTTTGAATCAAAACCGATTTTTCTGGCGGCGATGAGATGAGATCTTCCGTCAGGAGAGCTCAGGGCGACGTGGGCAATATCACTGGCTTTAAGACGAGCCAGGTCTAAAATGTGTTTTCCAATAGCGACGGTATTTGCGATGTAACCGCGCTCCAATGAGTAACGTGATCCCAGCGTGGAGACGTACGAGTCTTTGTCCCTTCGCCACTCATCCAGAAAATCGTCCGAGCGAGAACCATGTGCGATTACTTCGGCAATTACGCCCTCTCTTCCGATGGATAAGGCGGCCGCACCATCGCCGAATTGCTGTTCTTCGACAGATTCAGGAGCAGCGTCACGAACGTCGGAAACTGCGACTAGAACTTTACGATTTGCGCCGGCAACGACGGCATTTAATGCTGCTCGCAATGCGCCAGTACCACAACGAAGACTGCTACCGAAATCGACTGCTTCGATTTCATCGGGAAGGTCGCAAGCCGCCGCGATGAAGCTTGACGAGGCACGCTGCCAATACGGCGCCGTCGTTGAAGCAAAGTACAAGCCGTCATGCTGCAGCTTTGTTTCATCTCGCTCTACAAGACTCCACGCTGCCTCGAACGCCATAGTTAATGCGTCTTGATCGTAGTTAGCAACGGCCTTCACACCGCCCAGAGACTTTGTTCGCCACTGCTCCGCGATCAAATTGCGTTCTAAGCGATAGCTCGGTGTGTATGTGCTGTAATCGATGATGCCAACCAATTTGTTTACCTTTTGAAAAGGTCCTAAGAATTTCTTTTCTTTACCATGAGAACATGTTCGCCTTCCTGGACCACGTCTCCATGTTGATTAACGACGGTTATGGCCATCCGCAAAATGCCGCGATCGTTCTTCGAGGTCTCCCGTTTTTCAGCTAGTCGTTGATGTACCGTGATCGTGTCGCCAATTCTGACGACGCCTTTGAAGTTCCACGTCAGTCCAAGAAATGCTATTACGGTCCCCTCACCTATGCCGAGTTGGTTAATTAGACCTGACGCGACTGACAGTCCCAACAAACCGTGGGCGATTCGAGCACCGAAAATCGTCTTCTTAGCGAACTCTTCATCGACGTGTAGAGGATTAAAATCACCAGACAGACCGGCAAATGCCACGACGTCCGCCTCGGTAATAGTGCGGGAGCGTGTCACGTACTCGCTGCCGATTTCAAAATCTTCGAAATATAATGGCGCCATCTCTCAAATGTTCTAACGCTGTGCACGTCTAAATTGTGGTAATGAGATTGTGTCGTTGAGATCCTCAAAAACAATTTCCACAGGCATACCAATCTCAACGTCATTTGGCTCGCACTGGATTATGTTGGTCATCATTCTGACGCCCTCGAATAGATCGATCAGCGCAAGGACGTAAGGCACTTTATTTTGGAAGCCGGGCGAAGGTGCTCTGTGAATTATGGTAAATGAGTAGACTGTTCCACGCCCCGATGCACGCTGCCATTCAAACGACGCAGAAAAACAGTATGGACAATGTGAACGCGGGTAAAAGCGAAATCTCTCGCAAGAGCTGCAGCGCTGTAACAAAAACTCATGTCCGCGCGCAGCTTCCCAATAAGGCGCGGAATCCAGATCGGGAATCGGAGTTGGTCTCTGCTCGCTCATTTTGGTCCTATGTTGTCAGGATAAGAGTCACGTGTGTTGATAGCCATCCACCGATTCCATGGACCAGGACACATTGCGCATTAGGCACTTGTCTGTCCCTGCACTCACCCCGCAATTGACGAACGGCTTCAATCACTAAAAAAATCCCGAAGGCGCCCGGGTGCGTATATGAAAGACCACCACCAGACGTGTTGGTCGGCAAGCCTCCGCCTGGTCCTATGTGACCATCTTCAACAAACTGACCTCCTTCGCCTTTCTTGCAGAAGCCCAAATCCTCGAGAGCCAATATGACCGAGAACGTGAACGAATCGTATATTTGGACAACGTCAATGTCTTTCGGAGTTAGACCAGCTCTCTCAAACGCTAAACGGCCAGACTCGGCAGCGCCACTTGTAGTGAGATCCTTCATCTGGGGCACGGTCATGTGAGTCGCACTGAAGCCTGAGCCCAAAAGATATACGGGCGGCCGGCGAAGATCTTTTGCACGCTCGGCAGAAGTGACAACCACAGCGCCGCCACCATCCGTCATTAGACAGCAGTCCAATTTATGGAATGGGCTCGCCACCATCGGTGATTGCATGACGTCAGTGACAGTGATCGGCTTACGCAGCAGCGCATTTGGATTGAGCATGGCCCATTGTCTGGAGGCGACAGCCACTTCTGCCAACTGTTCACTAGTAGTCCCGTACTCATGCATGTGCCGCGTCGCCGCAAGCGAATAAGCGGAAATTGGAGAGAGATCACCGTAAGGAAACTCGAACTGAGCCGACGGCATTCGAGGATCTACGGCCGCCCTCGAGAAACGATGCCGATCGGACCACAACGAGCTGCCATAAGTAATAAGGACAACGTTGCATAAACCGGCAGCAATAGCCAAAGCTGCGTGCTCGACGAATAAGACAAACGCCGACCCACCCGTAACTGTAGTATCGGTGAATCGCGGTTTGATGCCGAGGTACTCCGCTACCATAAGGCTCGGCAGCCCGATTACATCGGTTGTCATGACCGCATCTACATCTGACTTCGTTAAACCGGCATCAGCCAGCGCTTTGTTTGCTGCCAGCGCCTGATGTTGAAGCGGAGTCAGCGAAATGCGCCGACCACATTCGGATTCGCTAACACCAACAATAGCTGCTGACCTGTTGAATGGATCTCTCACGCTTCTATCATTGACACTTCACGAATCCGTACTGAAGCTCACATATACGAACCGCCGGCAACCGTTAGAACAATGCCTGTTACGTAGTCAGAGAGCGGCGAAGCAAGAAACAGAACTGGACCAGCCGCCTCGGCCGGTGTGCCCGGTCTTCCCAGCGGAATCATTTTTTTGAACTCTTCTCGCGCTATCTCAGGAACACCCAGACTAATTTCGTTGTCCTGAATTTTGAGACGGACTCCCTTCTCCTTAGCGTCCGTTAAGCGAGTTTCAATAAAACCAAAGGCAACTGCATTGACGTTGATATTGAATCTTCCCCACTCTCTTGCCAGCGCTTTGGTCATTCCGACTACACCCATCTTTGCAGCAGCGTAATTGACCTGGCCGGCATTACCAGTGAGGCCGGAAACTGAAGACACATTGATAATCTTTCTATGAACGCTTTTACCGTTTGCGATCTCCTGTTTAGCCGTTTCCCTGAAGTACGAAGACGCAGCACGAATTATGCGAAATGGTGCGGTCATGTGAATCGCAATCATTGATTCCCAGGCGCTATCAGTCATGTTGTGGACGACGGCATCCCAGGTATAACCAGCGTTATTAACAATGATGTCCAGACGACCGAATTCGTTCAGCGCCGTATCGATAAGTTGATCAGGAAACTTCTCGTCCGCAACGCTGCCATTACAGGCAGCAGCCCGTCCTCCTTCAGCCGTGATCGCCGCGGCCACTTCATTACCAACGTCATCGTCCAAATCGTTGATGAGAACGCCGGCGCCGTG
>DATFHH010000180.1:0-38149 GCA_035248565.1 Pyrinomonadaceae bacterium
ATCTTTTTGTACGTAGCGAGCTGGAATTGCTCCTCCTCAAATGCATTGATCATAATCCGTGTCATCCGCGTTATCCGCGGCTAAGGATTCGTCCCTGCGAACACCAACCCGGTTTTTTCATCCAACTCAAACATCAGATTCATGTTCTGCACGGCCTGACCGGCGGCCCCTTTAACCAGATTGTCGATCGCGGAAAAGATAACGATCTGTTTTCCACGCGCCGCGAAGCCGAGATCGCAGAAGTTTGTCGTCTTCACCCAATTGATATCAGGCGAACCATTCACCAGTCGAACAAAGAACGAGTCGCGATAATACTCTGCGAAGATTGCGCGCAACTCATCTTCAGTCATTTCTCGTCTTGCTTCAGCGTAGATCGACGCGAAGATTCCGCGCGCAACCGGCAGTGAGTGTGTCATAAACACAAGTTCGTTGGTCCAATCGCCGACGTGATTGAGTTCCTGCTCGATCTCCGGCACGTGCTGATGAGTGAATGGCTTGTAAGCGTAGAACGAATTCATCCGTTGCGGATGATGCGTGTTCGCAGCGGCTTTTGCGCCTGAACCCGATGAACCGGTCTTGGCGTCAACCACGACACGTCCGTTGAGCAAATTGTTTGCGACGAGGGGCGCTAGACCGAGCAGTGTGGCTGTCGCAAAACAACCCGGATTAGCGATCAAACGTGCTTGCTTGATTGCGGCGCGATTTGTTTCCGTCAAGCCGTAGACAAACTCCGCTTGAGAATCCATCGCGGTGTGCGGCTGCTTGTAGTGTTTCTCAAACACTGCCTGATCGCGGAGACGAAAGTCACCGGAGAGATCGATCGCTTTGAGAGTTGCAGGCAGGCGTGGAACGATCTCCATCGCCTGTCCGTGCGGGAGCGCCAGGAAAACGCAGTCGAGGTTGTTTAGTTTTTCAGGTTCTTCAGGCGACTTGATGAAACTGAGCTGCGTGAGGCCGTTCAGGTTTCGATGAACTTCGCCGATCGCTTTGCCTGCGTGTTCGTTCGCCGTGACGAAGGCTAGTTCGATATTCGGGTGAAAGAGCAGAATACGGAGCAACTCCGAGCCGCCATATCCCGAGCCGCCAAAAATCCCCACACGAATTTTGTCTTGCGAAATCATTTTTAGCCATAAAGAGGCACAAAAGGCTGTTCATGTGCCTTTTTGTGGTCTGCTTTCTCGATTACAATCTTGAACAGTGCAGCGCCTTCGCGTCGCGCATTTGCGGCAGGCACGTTGAACTGCGACTTGATATAGTCTTCGCCCATCTTTGAATCAGTCACCGAACCCGAGATCACATCAACCTCGACGCCTCGCTGTCGCAACAGTTCAATCCCACCCCATGCACCAACGTAGTCAGAGGCGCAGAACACCAGCGCCACTGTCGCTTCACGCAGTTCGACGTCAGCAAAGATCGTTTCAACCGAATAGCCACCCAAAATCCCATCCCCCAACTCGAGCACGATCAAATCCGGATTCGTTTCGTTGAGGCGCGCGATGATCGCTTTCGCCGAAGGTGCGAGGTCCTCGATATCAACCGTCGACGGCAGACCACAGTCGAGAAAACTCGCGGTGACGACCGCGCCGTGATCTGCCATGTTCAACGTATCTCGCAGACATGCGACTCCCGACAGTTTCGCCGCCGCAACTCGCAGACCCGCACGCGTCGCCTGCTTGATCAGCTCGGTTGCAGCGTAGGTCTTACCACTGTTCATACTCGTGCCGGCGATCATCACGATTGGCGCCGTTTCACCGAGACTTGTGCGCGAGGGCAACGCGGCATCGGCGATGTTCTGCACGCGGCCGGTCTCATCGCAGACCAGTCCAATCACTTCCAGCTTGATCGCGTCGCCGAGACTTGAATGGTGACCGGTGCAACAACCGATCACACCGCCCATGTTGAGCAGATGAAGCTGATCGCCACTGGCGAGCGCCGGCGGCACATCGCCGACAAATCCCTTCAACGCGCGACGCCGCCCGAGCACGCCAATCAACAAGTCACCCGGATTGATCTTCGCGAGACGGCCCGTGGGCAATTCGAGCATGTTGTAGGTCGCACTGTCGGTGAGTGCACGAACGACGACCACATCGCCGGCGTTCGTTGCGTCTGACGCAGACACGAGTGCAACTGTCTTCGCGAGTTGCAGCGGTGACGTTGCCGAGCCGATCTTGTCGACATCGATTACGTTGATTGCTTGAGTAGTCATTGCCCACCTCCCAGGCGCAGCCTCAGCGCGTTGAGCTTGATGAAACCTTCTGCATCGCGCTGGTTGTAAACCGTGTCTGCTTCAAACGTCGCGACCTTCTCGTCGTAGAGTGAATCTGGAGAACGACGTCCAACCACGATCGCGTTTCCGCGATAAAGCTTCAGACGCACGTCGCCGTTTACGCGCGCCTGAGTCTCGTCGATCAGTTTGCGCATCAACTTGAATTCAGGCGCGAACCAAAAACCGTAATAGACACACTCTGCGAACTTCACTCCGAGCGAATCGCGCAGATGCATGACTTCACGATCGAGCGTGATCGACTCGAGCGCGCGATGCGCAGCGTGCAGGATCGTCACCCCTGGCGTTTCGTACACGCCGCGTGACTTCATTCCGACAAAACGATTCTCAACCAGGTCAACACGGCCGATACCGTGTTCTCCTCCCAACTTGTTGAGCGTTTCGAGGAGCTTGACGGGATCGAGCCGCCGGCCATCGATCGCAACCGGTTCACCTTTTTCAAAAGAGATCTCTATGAATTGAGCTTCAGCTCGAGCGTTTTCAGGCGAGCGCGTCAGTTGAAAAATGTTCTCAGGTGGTTCGGCCCACGGGTCTTCGAGAATGCCGCCTTCGTAAGAGACGTGCATCAGGTTAGCGTCGGTCGAGTAGGGCTTCTCGGCAGTCGCAGTGACGGGAATGTTGTGCTTCTTCGCGTAGGCGATTAGATCCGTGCGTCCTTTGAAATCCCACTCACGCCACGGAGCAATGACTTTGATGTCGGGTTGAAGCGCGTAATAAGTCAACTCGAAACGAACCTGATCGTTGCCTTTGCCGGTGGCGCCATGGGCCACGGCATCTGCGCCTTCTTTCTGTGCGATCTCGATCTGACGCTTCGCAATCACTGGCCGCGCAAGGGAAGTACCCATCAGATACACGCCTTCGTACACGGCATTGGCTTTAACAGCGGTCCAGACGTAATCGCGGACGAACTCTTCGCGTAGATCTTCGACGTAAAGCTTTGCAGCGCCGGTTGCGAGGGCTTTCTCTTCAAGGCCGGACAACTCTTCACCCTGGCCCACGTCAGCGCAGTAACAGACGACCTCACACTGATAATGCTCTTTCAACCAGCGCAGCATCACTGACGTATCGAGTCCACCCGAATACGCCAGCACGATCCTTCTAATCTTCTTATGCGCGTTCATCTGCCTTTTTTTGTCCGCTCTATCCGTGGGCCGTTTTAAATAAGTGCCAGATCTGTTTCACCGCCGTGCGCTGCGCTTTCGCGTCCCGCACGGCGATGAAGATCGTGTCTTCACCAGCAATCGTTCCAACGATCTCCGAAATGGCAGCAGCATCAATCTCAACCGCGACTGCCGACGCGAGTCCCGGAACGGTGCGAGCGATTACCAAACTGTCACCCGCCTGGTCTAAACTCAGCAGGCCGCGAGCGGGCGCGCCATTTGTTCGCGGCAATGTGTAATGACCGTGCTGCTTGACCACGCCGAGCTCTTCCAAATCACGCGACACGCTCGACTGCGTCGCGGGCACGCCTGTCGTTTCGAGCAGCGCACGCAAGTCTTCCTGCGTGCCGATTCGCTTGGCGCGTATCAAACTCAAAATCTTTTGCTGCCGCTCTCTCTTGTTCATGCCTTATGCACCAGGGTTGCATAAACAATGCATAGATGCATAAACTAGCATGGTAGTTGGTTGGCGGTCAAATCAAGAAGCACCTCCTTGGAGTGCGGCGACTTGGCGCCGCTTTGGCCTTGATCAAGCGCGATCGATAACAAAGCGGCGCCAAGTCGCCGCACTCCAAGGAGGCGCTCGGTTGGGAGAATCCAATATGTCGGAATCGAAAAATCTCTGGGGCGGCAGGTTCAAGGCGAAGTCGGATCCCGGATTTGCAGAGTTCAACAACTCCTTTCGCTTTGATCGCCGTTTATTTGAATTCGACGTGTTGGCGAGCATCGCGTGGTGTCGCGCGTTGGAACGTGCGGGCGTTTTGAGCGACGAGGAGGCGAATCAAATTCAACAGGCACTCGAATCCGTTCGCGCCGAAGGCGCACCTGTCGAATCTGCGGCTGAAGACGTCCATTCCTTTGTCGAAACGCGATTGGTCGAGTTGACGGGTGACGCCGGTCGCAAGCTGCATACTGGTCGCAGTCGTAACGATCAAGTCGCGACGGACCTGCGCTTGTGGCTGCGACAGTCGATCGACGATCTCAGTGGAATGGTTAAAGGCGTTCAGTCGTCGTTGCTCGACTTTGCCGAAGCGAATCGCGAAGTTGTCATTCCGGGCTACACGCATCTGCAACGTGCGCAACCGGTGTTGTTGGCCCATTGGTGTTTGGCCTATTTCGAAATGCTCACACGCGATCGCGAACGTCTCAGCGATGTTCGACGCCGCGTAAACATCCTGCCGCTCGGTTCCGCTGCACTCGCCGGTACGTCGTTTCCAATTGATCGGGAAGCACTGGCGACCGAATTGGATTTCGAAGGAGTTTCGCATAACAGTCTGGACGCCGTCAGCGATCGTGACTTCGCGATCGAGTTCCTGAGCACGTGCTCGCTGATCATGGTCCATCTGTCGCGGTTGGCTGAAGATGTTATTCTTTACGCAACCAGCGAGTTTGGACTCTTCGAACTTGGAGATGCGATTGCCACCGGCTCGAGCCTGATGCCGCAGAAGAAAAATCCTGATTCGATGGAGCTGGTGCGTGGAAAAGCAGGTCGCGTGTTTGGTGATATGCTCGCGTTGCTCACGACGCTGAAAGGATTGCCACTCGCTTACAACAAAGACATGCAGGAAGATAAAGAGGCGGTGTTTGATGCTTTCGACACCGTGAGCTCCTCGCTGAACGTGACTGCGACTGTGTTGCGCAACATCAACGTCAATAAGGAACGAGCGCTTGCTGCGGCTTCAAGTGGATACATGAACTCGACCGAGCTCGCAGAC
Organism: Pyrinomonadaceae bacterium; assembly: GCA_035248565.1. Classification (GTDB taxonomy): domain Bacteria; phylum Acidobacteriota; class Blastocatellia; order Pyrinomonadales; family Pyrinomonadaceae; genus PSRF01. The sequence goes on from DATFHH010000180.1 coordinate 5,160, forward strand.
TATCTCGTGCGCAAGGGAGTCGCGTTCAGAGAAGCGCACGAGATTGTCGGAAAGATCGTGATGCGCGCGATCGAACTTGGCAAAGAGCTCGATCAGTTAGATCTCGGTGAGTTGCAACAGTTCTCCGACTTGATCGATCAAGATGTATATGCGGCGTTGTCACTTGAACGAATGTTAGCTTCGAAGTCTCAGATCGGAGGAACAGCGCGCCAGGCTGTAGAGGCAGCCCTTAGACAGGCTAATGACTCGGTTGAATCGTTTCCTGATAGATAAACTTCAAATCCTGCAACTTCAAAACCACTGCTGGTTTGATCGCGTTGCGGTCGGCGTCGATATTGATTATGCCCGTGACTCCGGTGAAGTTTTTTGTTTGCGCCAGCGCATCGCGGATCTTGTTGCCCTCAGTCGATCCGGCACGCTCAATCGCATCGACTAACAATCGCGAGGCATCGTAGGCGAGCGCCGCATGCGCGTCTGGCAACAGATTGCCGTAACGTTGTTTGTACTCTGCAACAAACGCCTGAATCGCGGGCGAGGGATTGTCAGCTGAGTAATGAGTTGAAATGTAAGCTCCATTCAGAGCATCGCCGCCCAATTGCCAGAGCTCGGGCGCATCCCAACCATCACCACCAAGCAACGGCTGCGTCAGTCCGATCATGCGCGCCTGTTTGGCGATGAGCGCGACGTCGCCGTAATAACCGGGGATGTAGATCACGTCAGGTTCAGCCGCTCGAATCGAACTCAACTGTCCCTTGAAGTCCGCGTCACCTTGTGTGTACGACTGCTTGCTCACGATCCTTCCGCCGTGTTTTGCGAAACTGAGCTCGAAATATTCCGTTAGCCCGCGGCCATACGGCGAATTAAAATCGAAAAGAATTGCGGCTTTCTGCGCCTTGAGTGTCTTGGCGGCGAAGCTCGCCATCACTTCACCCTGAAACGTGTCGACGAAACACGCTCGGAAGATGTAGTCGCCGGTTTGCGTCACTGCCGGATCGGTTGAAGACGGCGATATCAGAGGCACGTGCGACGACTGTGCCTTCGGTGCAGCCGCGCGGCTGTTGCCTGAAGTGCCGCCCGCGATGATGGCGACGACTTTGTCGTCGTCGATCAGTTTGGCAGTCTTTCGTGCTGCCTCTTCGGGGCTGCCGCGGTCGTCTTCGATCACCACGTCGATGCGACGGCCGTGGATTCCGCCCGTTTGATTTACCTCATTAGCCACCATCAGCACGCCATTGATGGCTGACTGTCCGAAGTTGAAGGTTGGACCAGTCAAATCACCGAAGTAACCGATCTTGATCGTGCTGTGGTCCACAGTGTCGGTTGGGTTCGATTGATGTCTACAGGAGAAAGCGAGCGCCATCAGCACGAGGACGGCAGGCAGGACCAGTTTTGGCAGGTAGTGAGTAGTCGGCTGTCGCTGGGATAGGCTCGAAATTAGGTGGCGGCGATTGTTTGATCTACTCACCGAGATAGGCTTCTTTAATCCTGGGATCGTTGGCCAGGTCCTTCGATGGACCTTCCATAACTATTCTTCCCGTTTCCAGGACGTAGGCGCGATCGGAATGGCCCAACGCCGCGTGTGCGTTCTGTTCAACGAGAAGAATCGTAGTCCCCTTGCTCTTGATTTCATCGATCGCCTCAAAGATGGTATGGACCACTAGCGGCGCAAGACCCAGCGACGGCTCGTCAAGCAACAGCAGGCGAGGACTAGACATCAGCGCGCGTCCCATCGCCAGCATTTGCTGCTCGCCGCCTGACAATGTTCCGGCTTTCTGTGATTCACGTTCTTTCAGACGTGGGAACATTTTGAAGGCGCGTTCCATTTCACCGGCGATCTCGGCTTTATTCTTTTTCAGATACGCGCCCATTTGCAGGTTCTCTCGGACGGAGAGATTCGCAAACACGCCGCGGCCTTCGGGCGACATTGAGATACCGCGAGCGACGAGTCTGTGCGTTGGCTTGGCGCTGATGTCTTCGCCTTCGAAAATGATCTTTCCGTGACGTGGTTGGAGCAGCCCGGTGATGGTTCGTAGGGTGGTAGTTTTGCCGGCGCCGTTGGCGCCGATGAGCGTGACCACTTCGCCCTTCTCGACGTTCATCGAGACGCCGGTTAGAGCTTCGATGGCGCCGTAGTTAACTGAGACATTTTCGAGCTTTAGCATCGCTAGCAGAGCCATCCACAGATTACGCAGATTATCTGTGTAATCTGTGGATGGTTTTAGTCTCCCAAATACGCTTCGATCACCTTTGGATTATTTTTAATCTCTTCGGGCACGCCGAGCGCGATCGATTTTCCATAATCAACGACCTGGATTCGCTCGCAGACACCCATCACCACTTTCATATTGTGTTCGACGAGCAGGATCGTCAGTCCAAACCGATCGCGTATCTGCTTGATCAACTGCATCAAGTCTTCCTGTTCCGCGGGATTCATCCCGGCGGCAGGCTCATCAAGCAACAACAGCTTCGGTCTGGTAGCGAGCGCGCGCACAATCTCAAGCCGTCGCTGTGAACCGTACGGCAAACTCGTCCCACCTTCGTTCCAAAATTTTGCGAGATCAAAAATCTCGAGCAACTCCATCGCAAAGTCTCGATGGTCGCGCTCGTCTCGCTCAAAGCGTGGCAGCCGCAACACTGCGTCGAAGAGTGTTTGTTTAGCATGACGGTGACATGCGGTCATCACGTTTTCCAGCACCGACATACTCGGAAACAACCTAATGTTTTGAAACGTTCGTGAAATTCCGCGGCGTGATATTTCGTATGGCTTGAGCCCGTCGATTCTTTGGCCTTGAAAGTAAAGCTCGCCTGAAGTTGGTTCATAAACACCGGTAAGAAGATTGAAGATCGTAGTTTTACCGGCGCCGTTTGGTCCAATTAATCCGTAGATCTCTCCGTCGCGCACATTCATGTCGAGCTGGTTGACGGCGACCAAACCGCCAAAGCGAATCGTGCACTTGCAGGTGCGCAACGGATATTCTCCGTTGGTTTGATTCTCAACTTTCGTTTCAGGCATGCTCTTTCCCTTGTTCGTCTGTTTGCGCAATTGGCACGCCCTTTTCGCCGACTGGTTTGTCGCCTTCGGGACGGCGCTGCGCTCGCTTTAGCCACGAAATACCAAACTCTTTCGCGCCCATCACGCCCTGTGGTCGCGTGAGCATGATCAAAATCAACAGCGCTGAATAGATTACGAGGCGATAGCTGTAGAGATCGCCGGGAAGTTTGCGCAGCAGTTCGGGCAGAATCGTGATGACGATTGCGCCCAACACCGCACCAGTGATCGATCCCATACCGCCGAGCACGATCATGATGATGATCTCAATCGAGCGGATGAACTGAAAATCGTTGGTGTGCAGAAACTGTCGAAAGTGACCGAAGAGCGCGCCCGCGATACCAGCGAAAGCCGAGCTGATTACAAACGAAAGCACTTTGTAACGCGTCGTATTTATTCCCATCGCCTCTGCGGCGAGTTCGTCTTCACGAATTGAAATAAAAGCGCGGCCAATGTCGGAGTTTACGATGTTGTAAACCACGACGATCGTGATGACAGCAAAACCACCAATCCAGATGAAGTTTGCATACTGCGGAATGATCAGACGACCGTCCCAGGGCGGCACTCGACCACGAAAACCTGTGGCGCCGCCGACGCGATCGATATTGAGAATGATGATGCGGATGATCTCGGCAAAACCCAGGGTGACGATGGCAAGATAATCTCCGCGCAGTCGCAAACTGGGAATACCAACTACCAGTCCCGCGATCGCGGCGATGAGTGCGCCAAAAAGAATAACTCCGAGAAACACGAGCGACTGAGCCAGTGTCGCGCCAACCATTGCGGTCAGCCATTTCTCAGCCCCCTCTGAATAGTAAACAGTCATGAAGACGGACGAGTATGCGCCAATCGCCATGAACCCGGCGTGTCCGATCGAGAACTGGCCGGTGAATCCTGTAATCAGGTTCAGCGACACTGCCAGAATGATGCTTATACCGGTGAGATTGAGGATCTCGGCGTAGTAGTAGGGAAATCCAAACCCGAAAAGGCCTTCTCTGCTCATGAAGGCATTTGCGCCTATGAGCAGCAACACGACAACGACTAAACCGATAAAGCGTTTAAGTAAGGTTGGCATTCAGTGGAATTGTCAGACCTTTTCCTGAACGGTAGAACCTAGCAAACCTGACGGACGAACTAAGAGAACCAGAATCAAAATGGCAAAAGCCACTGCATCGCGGTAAGTGGACGCGATGCCGATGTTGCTTCCGTAGCCGACTACAAAAGTCTCTGCCGCGCCAATTAATAAGCCGCCCAACACTGCGCCCGGAATATTCCCGATACCTCCAAGCACCGCCGCCACGAAAGCTTTGAGGCCAGTCAAGATGCCCATGAGCGGATCGATGTTCGGGTTGTATTGCGCTGTCAAAACGCCGCCGGCGGCCGCGAGGCTCGATCCGATCGCAAACGTCAAACTAATAATCGCATCGGTATTGATGCCCATCAGCTTGGCCGAATTTAGATTGAACGAAACCGCGCGCATTGCGGTGCCCACTTTCGTTTTGAAGACGATCCACTGCAACAGCACCATCAACGCGATCGAAACGAGAAAGATAACGATCTGAGCTTTGGAAATCGCCGCGTTACCGAATAAATGAATCGGCGGCTGACTTTGCGAACCAAGAAAATCCGGAAACGCGCGCGGCGCAGCGCCGATGCGCGCAACAAACAGGTTCTCAATCAGAAGCGAAACGCCGATCGCCATGATCAGCGTCGTCATGCGCGAATACTTCCTGACCGGACGGTATGCAAAGCGCTCAATAATCACTCCCACGATTGCCGCAACAATCATCGACCCCAGCAGCACGATGCCCAGGCTGGCGAGCGATGGACCAGCAGCGAGTCCAAGACTCAGCGCGAGGAAGTAACCGGTAAACGCACCAACCATGTACACGTCGCCATGTGCGAAATTGATCAGCCTCAGAATGCCGTACACCATCGTGTAGCCAAGAGCAATCAAGGCATAGATCGCACCAATATTGAGTCCATTAATCAGTTGCTGAACAAAGGTATCCATGAAAAGGTGCTCGTTGGCCTATTGCGCCTTTATTGCGCTGGACTGCTCGCTTTCGTTGGCGGAGCAGGCGCACTCGCCGTGCTCGGCGCCGTGGAGCCCGAAGCTGCGGTGGATGGCGTTGAGCCTTCCGGGGAGATCGTTGTCTCGTAGTGGAATTTACCATCTTGCAGTTTTAGAACGACGGCGGGTTTTACTGCATTACGGTCCTTGTCAATGCTAATCTTGCCAGTCACACCGGGAAAGTCTTTAGTCTGCGCAATCGCATCACGCAGTTTTGTGTTCTCAGTAGTTCCGGCTCGCTTGATTGCATCGGCGAGCACTTTCATTGAGTCGTAGCCGAGCGCAGCCAGTGCATCAGGCAGGATCCCGTAACGACCTTTGTAATCGGCCACAAACTTCTGAATGGCGGGCGAAGGATCGTCTACTGAATAGTGATTTGAAATGTAATTGCCGTTCAAAGAAGCACCGCCGAGTTGCCAGAGTTGTGGTGCGTCCCAACCATCACCGCCGAGCAACGGCGCTTTGATGCCGAGCTGCTTGGTCTGATTGGAGATTACGCCGACTTCGCCGTAATAGCCGGGCACGTAGATGACGTCCGGATTTGCCGAGCGAATGGCAGTCAGTTGGCCACTGAAGTCGCGATCGCCTTGAGTGTAGGATTGCTCGGAAACGATCTGCCCACCAAGGCTCGTGAAACTTCGTTTGAAGAATTGATAAAGCCCGCGACTGTAATCGGAATTGAAGTCGTAAAGAATTGCCGCTTTTTTCGCCTTCAAGTTATTGGCGGCAAACTTTGCCATCACCTCGCCTTGAAACGGATCGATGAAGCACACGCGAAAAATATAATCGCCAACCTGCGTTACTTGCGGATTTGTTGACGAAGGCGAGATCATTGGCACCTTCGCTTCTTGCGCCTTCGGAGCGGCCGCTAAGCTGTTCGATGAAGCCACCTCTCCGAGGAGGGCCTGCACTTTGTCCTGATTGATGAGTTTGGTGACTACAGTCGCGGCTTTGTTTGGTTCGCCCTGATCATCTTCCGTGATGACATGGATCTGACGTCCGTCGATGCCGCCCGCCTTATTGATTTCATCGGCAGCCATCTCGACGCCATTCTTGGTCGACTGACCAAAACTCGAGGTGCGGCCGGAAAGATCGCCGTAGTATCCAACCGCAATTGGACCACTACTACTTCCATTTGTCGCGCCTCCGCGACGTTCACAGGCGAAGTTGGCGAATAGAACACTAATCAAGAAAAGCGCGAAAAGAATGCGTTTCATTTGGTCCTCACAGACGGCGATTGATTTGACGAGCGGATCTCTTGGTCGAATTATATCGATTTCAGGGCACCTGTCGAGTGCAGAGGCAGGCAATCCGTATCAATCAGTGTGATCTGTGGCCATTATCTGTAAGATAAAGCGCCGTGAATAGCCCCAAAGCCCACCCAGCCCCTGAACTGGGCGACATGAGCAGGGAAGACTTTCGTCGCATCGGCCACGAGCTAATCGACTGGATCGCCGACTACTTCAACAACATCGAAAGCCTACCTGTACTCGCAGCCATCGCGCCGGGCGATTTGAAAGCGAAATTGCCTGGCGCACCGCCGGAACAAGGCGAGTCGATGGAGAAAATCATCGAAGACCTCGATCGACTCATCGTGCCCGCGTTGACTCACTGGAGCCATCCCTCATTCTTCGCTTACTTCGCTACATCAACGTCCGCGCCCGGAATCTTTGGTGAGTTGTTGAGTGCCGCCTTCGATAACAAGGCGATGCTGTGGCGCACCTCGCCCGCCTCGACCGAGCTCGAAGAAGTCACGCTCGACTGGTTGCGACAGATGATGGGCCTCGATCCCGGAATGATCGGAATCATCTACGACACTGCTTCGGTTTCGAGTCTGCACGCAATAGCAGCCGCGCGCGAGGGTGTCGAGCGACGCATTCGCGAAGAAGGAATGAGCGGTCGTCCTGATCTTCCGTTGCTGCGCGTGTACGTTTCAGAACAGTCACACTCGTCGATCGAAAAAGCAGTCATCACGCTCGGCCTGGGCCAACGCGGGCTGCGCAAGATCCCAACTGATCATGAATTTCGCATGGATTCGCGCGCGTTAGCAGCGGCTGTCGAGGAAGACAAGCGAAATGGCTATCTTCCGTTTTGTGTCGTGGCTACTGTCGGAACGACTTCGACGTCGAGCATCGACGGGGTGCCTGAGATTGTTCCGATCTGCCAAGAGCATGGGATGTGGTTGCACGTCGATGCAGCGTATGCGGGTTCGGCTGCGATCGTTCCCGAGTTCAGATACATTCTCGACGGTTGTGAGCGCGCTGATTCGCTCGTTACAAATCCGCACAAGTGGCTCTTCACTCCGTTCGATCTTTCGGTGCTTTATTGCCGGCACATGGATTTGCTCAAACGTGCGTTCTCGCTCGTGCCTGAATATCTGCGCACGCCCGAACAGGAAAAAGTGCGTAGTGGTTCGGATTACGGCATTCAATTGGGACGACGTTTTCGTGCGCTGAAGTTGTGGATGGTGATGCGTTACTTCGGCCATGAAGGCTTGGCTGTACGCATACGTGAGCATTGTCGATTAGCACGATTGTTTGCGGCGTGGATTGATGAATCGGCTGATTGGGAGTTGCTGGCGCCCGTGCCGCTGGGGTTGGTCTGTTTTCGTGCCTGTCCAAAAGGTGCAGTCGATGTCGACGCACTCAACGAAACGATCATGCACGGGGTCAATGCAAGCGGCCGTGCACTGCTTTCTCACACGCGTTTGAACGACAAACTTACCCTCCGGCTCTCGATCGGAAACATCCGCACCACCGAACGACACGTGCGACAAGTTTGGGATCTGCTGAACGAGCAGTTACGACTTACCCACAGAAGATGAGGCCACAAAGATGCACAAGAAGCACAACTGCTCTTGGTGCAATTTGTGCTTCTTGTGCTTTTTTGTGGCCTAAATGTATGAAGCTACGCGGCTGAATTGGCCGCTGCGTTCGCGGGTGCAGTTGCCGCTGCCTTGGCCGCTAATTTAGCTTCATAACTCTCTTGCAAGAGACTCATCGTCCGGGGGTCGCCAAAAACGTAAGCCATATTTGGCTCATCGCGGGCTGGAACATCACAAGGCTCAGCCTTATAAGTTTTCCCAAGCTCGCTACAAACGGACGCAGCCACGGGTGTGAGGTAAATTACCCAGAACTCCTCTCCCGCTGCGTTTGCCTCGGTCGCATGGAACATGCCAAAGCCAACGGGCTTGTTTTCCTCCAGATAACGCTCCCATGCCAGCTTGCCGATTTCTACAACGGTGGGATCGATTTCGGTTGTAAAAGGGAGAACGATCCTATGCCACGACATAACGCTACTCCTTTTTGAAGGTGATTTTGGCTTTCGGGAGAAAAAGCGGCAGTGATTTTGCCACAAAAACGGCCGATACGCACAGATGTATTTGAATTGAAAGACGGAATTCGCTTTTCGTTGGTGCTTTTGTGCTTCTATGGGGCGCACGTTAATATCTGACACACCTTGAAAACAGATTTTGAACAGATTAAAAAGGTGCTGGCTCGCTGTTGGAGACTACGTTGTCCCGCCTGCGGCGAATCGAAAATCGTTACTCACCCCTTTCACATCCGCCATCACTGCCCAAACTGCATGGCACTTTTTAAGCGTGAAGATGGGTTTTTTGTCGGGGCGATCCTGGCAAATGTAGTCACGACCGAGCTGGCGATCCTGCTGGTCTGTTTTTTCTGTTTACTGATCCTTGGCGCAGACTACAGCAGCGTGCTGGTGCTCCTCTTCATCATGGCGTTGATCTTTCCGGTCGCTTTCTACCACCACAGTTGGAGCCTGTGGCTGGGCTTCGATTTCATCGTCGAATCCCTCCCGAAATACGACCCCGCAAACAAACACAAGAGTTGAACACCATCCACAGATTACGCAGATTATTTTGTAGAATTTGGGTAATGTCGCCGGCGCGTTTCCAAACACAGACGCTGTGAATGGGGCGCTGCGTTTTCTCATTCGGGTTGCGAAAGAAAATCAGAACAATCTTCGGTCGCACAATCGCCACGCATAGTGGAGCAGCCGTTCTCTCACCGCCGACTACCTGCATTCAGAATTAACGTCCGTACCGGTCTAACCTGACTCCTCAAAACTAAAGTATCCCTTGCGACTGACAATCAGATGATCGAGCACACGAATTCCTAGAATCTTTGCCGCTTCGACTAGTCGAGTCTGAGTTTTCAGGTCCTCGTCACTCGGTTGCAGGTCGCCGGAAGGGTGGTTGTGAGCGAAGATCACAGCAGCCGCGCGGTCGGTGATAACGTCGGCGAACACGTCGCGTGGATGGACCAGGCTTTTGTCGAGTATGCCGATGTGGACAATACGTCTCTGTATTACCTCATTCGCGCCGTTCAGAGTAATGCTGACAAAGTGTTCTTGTGATTTGTTTCTGATGTCTGAAAGCAACGGCAGCACATCTTCAGCGCAAACGATCTTTGTCGAGTCCGCAAGGAGATACCGTCGAGCCAATTCAAACGAAGATAGGATTTGTCCGCTTTTAGCGAGACCCATACCCGGAACAGATACTAGCTGCTCGAGCGTGACCGCTTCACGATGTTCGCGGATTAACGCGACTACATGGCGCGATATTGTGCGAACGTCAACGCCTGCAGTGCCCATGCCGAGAATTACAGCAACCAGTTCTTCGTCAGTAAGCGCAGCCGGACCTCTTTCACGCAACTTCTCGCGTGGTCGCGTGTGTTGTGGAAGTTCGTTAATTCTTTTGGGCATGTGAGGTGGCCCCTTTCGATTTTAACTTAATGATCTTTCGGTATCGTTAAGCGAAAACTTCCTCTGATGTTTTGGAAACATCACGAACGCTATCGAGAACGTGCTTTACGGCGGCGTTCATTAGCTTTTCGCCGTCAGCTTCGGCCTGGCGCAGTTTGGCTTCGAGTTCGTCGCAGAGCGACATAAGTTGACTGACTTTGGCGACGATGCGCTTCTGTTCCGCGAGTGGTGGTACGGGAACCGGTAACATAGAAATGCCCACTTGGCTAATATTTTTCATGGAACTGCTCGTTCCTGACGCGGTTTTAGCGTAATAGTCGCGTCCCAACTGGCTATTGTTGAAATAGTTGTAAAACTCCTTATCTGCATGCTCTGGAAAATGTACCCGAAGAACCTTGTCGCTGATCAGTAGCTTCGGCGGTGTGTGCTTAACTACAACACTTTTAGCTACAAGCTCTGACGTATTAGCACGCGATATTAGAAAATCTCCTGCCGCCACTTCGAGATCTAATCTTGGCTCAATGTCCTCCGGCAGCGCCTTGTTTTCATCACAGCGGAAGTAGTCCCACGATACTGAACTGACTTTTAGGACTCCCCACTCATTGTCTGTTGCCGGGTTACGCTTACATTGAGGACTCCACCCAGCTTCAATATCAAGAAAAACATCACCGAATCGTGCCGATGTCCATCCGAGTGGCAGATCAAACATAGGTTCGCTGAGGGGTGTGGTAGGCGGAGCGCGCTTTGCACCAACTTGCTTTACGAGTTGTTCTTTATCGACTTGAATGCGACGGAGTAGGACATCACCAGGTTCGTCGTTCGAGTCTTGCGGAACAAGTTTGCCTTGCACGCCGAGTTGGAGAATTGTTGAACGGAGTTTGCTGACTGTGTCGATCGAATCGTAAAGCGTATCGAAGTTGTCGGCGAGACGTGTCGTTGCTTGTTCAAACTCGTCGGGCGTGAGTGCAGCTGCTTTGTTAAGCGGAGCGAGTATGACCGTATTGAGGCGTACTCGGCTTTCCCGTTTTGTTTGCTGCTGCGCTTCCAACTCATCGCAAAGCCGCATCAGCTCATCAATTTCAGCGACTATGCGCTCTTGTTCTTCGAGCTGCGGAAACGGAATCATCAGATTTCGAAGGATGTTTGTATTAATCCCAGCTTGACCAATCCATCTATTGCATAGATTTGCGAAAAAACCTCGCCGCCAAAGGAGATTGAAATACCTAACAACATAATTAGGTGCATAACCATCCTTCAAGCGAATTAACGTAAGATGATTGCTATACGCAAAATCATAGTCACGGTTAACTAAGCAAGTCTTGCCAACTAACTCTTGGCTGTTGGTGTTATTAAAAATCAAATCACCCTGTTTGAGGTGAGCCTTACGTTCGTCAACTTGTCTGGGGTCAATTCTTATCGTTAAGTCAAAGTTGAGTTTTCCCTGTATATTGATGTTGTGTGTTCTCAAGTGAATATAACCATTTTCAACTTGATGTATTCTGTTGCAGGCAAACCCTGTCTGAATCAGAGATGCAATCTCATCAACTTTTTTCTCTACCCACATTTGTCTGTTACCACCACTGAGGTCACCTGAAAACGCGAGTTCCAAAGCGAGCGTGCGAAATCTATCATTGAAGTTCGGGACTTCGGAAAGAAGGGCGAAGTTACTGAAGAACGTTTGCAGGCCCACTTAGCATCCTCCAATACCGGAATGAAGAGCGTTCAGCAATTCATTTCTGAGTGTGTCCCGCGTATTAGCAAGGTTGTGCATAATTTTGTTGTGCTTCGCAAGCAGTTCTTCGAAATCGCCGTGGTCATCGTCGGGCGCGTGAGGATTTTTAATATCGAGATTGAAATTGTTCGCCTCAATATCTTCATACGAAACACGCCAGGCTCGTTCATTCTCCACGCGATTGGACCACCAGGCCTTTTCCGCTTCAAACTCCTCAATCCGAATCGGCTTCGTCTTATTGTATGATTTCGCACCCGGCGGGTACGGGTGTTCGTAATACCAGACCTCTTTCGTTTTTTGCCCGTTCGTAAAGAAAAGCAAGTTGGTCTTGATGCCGGTGTACGGATTGAACACTCCGTTCGGCAAGCGCACGATCGTATGCAAATTGCACTCGGTCAGAAGCTTCTCTTTGATGCGCGTCTTGATGCCCTCGCCGAAGAGCGTGCCGTCCGGAAGTACGATCGCGCCGCGGCCACCTTCACGCAACAAATGAACAATCAGCACCAGGAACAAGTCAGCCGTCTCTCGTGTGCTGTAGGTCTTTGGAAAGTTCTTCTCGATACCATCTTCTTCCATTCCGCCGAAAGGAGGATTGGTGACAATCGCGTCTACGCGATCTTCGGGTTGATAGTCGCGGTAAGGACGAGCGAGCGTGTTGTCGTGTGAGATCTGATTCGGCGTGTCGATGCCATGCAACATCAGGTTTGTCACACAAAGGAAATACGGAAGCTGCTTCTTCTCGACTCCTTTGATAGAGCTCTGAAGGATTTGTTCGTCTTCAACGCTATGAACGTACTTCTCTCTGACGTGCTCAATAGTGTTTGTCAGAAAACCTCCGGTGCCACAAGCCGGATCCAGAATTCTCTCACCCAGTTTCGGATCAACCATCTGGACCATAAATTTTGTGACTGCTCGCGGCGTGTAGAACTCGCCCGCGTTGCCCGCCGATTGCAAGTCGCGCAGTATCTGCTCGTAGATGTCGCCAAAGAGGTGCAGGTCGCTTTTGCGATTGAAATCGATCTCGTTGATCTTGTTGATGACCTGGCGCATCAACGTGCCAGATTTCATGTAGTTGTTTGCTTCTTCGAAGACGTGACGTACGAGCTGCGCTCGAGGATCCGGCGAGGTAAGTCCCTTCAGGGTCTTGAAAAGATTGTTTACGAAGTCGGCGAGCATCTCCCCCGTGATGCCTTCAGCGTTGGCCGCCCAGTTACGCCAGCGCAATTCTTCCGGGATCGGAGAGCGATAATTGTCTTCAAGAATCTCTTTCTCCGACTCGCGGTCGTCAAAGATTTTGAGAAAGAACATCCAGACCAGTTGATTGATTCTTTGTGCATCACCATCGACACCAGCGTCCTTACGCATGATGTCCTGAATGGCTTTGACTGTAGTGCTTACTGACATACGTGTTTTCCGAATCGATCAAGCTACGCGATAAAGCTGTTGCTCCAAGTCTTTTACTGCCTGAAAGTATTGTTCCTTGCCACCGAAGGCCTGAATGATTTCGATCGGCGTGCCGTACTTATTGAATGGTTGCACTCGTAGCACTTTCGGATCCTCCAGATTAGTCAAACCTTCGTCCGCATACTTATCCAGCAGTGCTTCAAGCACCGCACGAGCTTTGTCGCCGTACTTTACGAAATAATTTCGTTTCTTCACATCATCCGCGCGTTCCCGTCGTGTCAGAGGCTTCTGGCCGAACGCAACGTGCGCTATCAAATCGAAAGGATCAAAGTCCTTTCCAACTTCCTCAGCAAGTGCTTCGAGAAGGATACCCTCGTTTTCAAGCTCTTCCACAATTGCCTGTTTGCGATCGGCACTGGTCCACTTACGCAGAAAATCGGTCAGTGAAGCGAAGTTACGGTTGACGGCCTTGCGCGTGTAATCGTTAAGAGATTCGGTTATTAGCTTTCCGTCTTTTCCGTAGTACTGAACACGCTCGGCAACGACATCAACCGCCACATCCTGCACGTAATATTTTGTCCGGCGTTGCCCTTTGTGCATAGGTCCGACCTGCAAACCACACTCGACAGTGTCATCGCCTCCTTGCGGCGGTTGAATGGGATCTTCCGGCGGCACAACTGGATCGTCGCCTTTCGGCTCGTAAATCTGAACCGGCTCCCCATCGAATGTCGGGTCGGCAAAAAGCTCCGTCGCTTTCCGAAAGTCCATGATCGTGAAAGAGAACTTATCGTAGGCCTCGTTAATGCGCGTGCCTCGACCGATGATCTGCTTGAATTCAGTCATCGATTCGATACGTTTATCGAGCACAATCAGCTTGCACGTTTGCACGTCAACACCGGTCGACAACAGCTTTGACGTCGTGACGATAACGGGATAGCGGCTCTCTGGCAGAATGAAATTGTCCAACTCGGCTTTGCCCTCGGGACTGTCGCCCGTGATCTGCATGACGTACTTACTGTTCTGAGAAACGAGGTCGTTATTGAGCGTGACCAGCAGGCTTCGCATCCGTTCCGCGTGCGGAATATCTTCACAAAAGACGATTGTCTTATCAAATCGATTAGTTGCTCTCAGAAACTCAGTGATCTTTCTTGCTACAAGTTCGTTGCGCCGCTCAAGCACCAGCTCCTGGTCATAGTCACTCTGATTGTAAATACGGTCGGGAATCTCTTTGCCGTACTTGTCCTTTTTTCCCTTTTCGGGCCGCCATCCAGTCAAGTCCTTGTCGATGTCGATGCGGATGACCTTGTAAGGCGCGAGAAAACCGTCTTCGATGCCTTGCTTAAGTGAGTAGGTAAAAACTGGGTCTCCGAAATAATCGATGTTGGAGACGTAGCGCGTCTCTTTCGGAGTGGCTGTCATTCCGATCTGGGTCGCATCGGAAAAATACTCGAGAATTTCACGCCAGGCCGAGTCTTCTTCTGCGCTACCGCGATGGCATTCGTCCACCACGATCAAGTCGAAGAACTCTCGCGAGAATTGTTTGTAGATCTTCTGCGCCTCCAGGGGACCAGTGATTGCCTGGTAAAGCGCTAAATAGATTTCGTACGACTTATCAGCGTTGCGATTCTGGATCTTTGTCATCGCGGAACCGAACGGCTTGAAGTCATTTGTCCTTGTTTGATCGACGAGGATATTACGGTCGGCCAGAAACAGAATTCTTTTCTTTGTTCCGGATTTCCAAAGTCGCCAGATAATTTGAAATGATGTGAACGTTTTTCCTGTACCTGTTGCCATCACAAGCAACACACGTTTCTGACCCTTCGCGATCGTTTCGATGGTTCGGTTAACGGCGGTCAGTTGATAGTAGCGTGGAGTTTTATTCTCGGGACTCGGGTAGTAATCCTGGGCGTAGATTCGTTTCTCTTCAGGATCTTCGATGCCTTTGTGTTCGCAGTAACGGCGCCACAGTTCCTCAGGAGTAGGGAACTCTTTCAATGCGAGCTCTCGTTCCACGCCCCTGATTCGATCGTGTTCGATGAATCCATCGCCGTTTGAACTGTAGGCAAAAGGAACATCCAACAGCTCTGCATACTCAATCGCCTGCTGAATTCCGGAATGCAGCGTGTGAGTATTGTCCTTCGCTTCCACGATGGCCAACGGGATATTGGTCTTGTGATAAAGAACATAATCCGCGCGTTTTTGCTTTCCACGAGTGTGGAGCTTTCCGTGGACGATAACTCGGCCTTTAGTGAGCGAGAGCTCTTCCCTGAGCTGCGTGTCTCGATTCCATCCTGCCGTCTCGACAAGAGCCGGCGTTATGTACTTGGTGCAGATATCGCGCTCGGTAAGATTCTTTTTGTCGAAAATATTGAACAAGGATTCTCTACAGGGCTCATAAAGCTAAACAGTGAGTCTGACTTGGTTGCTTCAACAGATGCGTGGCGGAGATCAAAGTGACATTGCGTGAGCGCACCGAAGCCAGGGCGACGTCGATTTTGAATTAGCATTTTGCCTAAAATATTAGAGTTCTCCAAGTGAGAAATAACACAAGAGCGTAAAATTCTAAAGACTATCACCTTGGGCACTCTGTGGAATCTGAAGGCTCAGCAGCAGACTCTCCCCTCTTTGGGTCGTGGGGTAATAGTATGTTGCTGCTTTGTTCGGATATTTGTCTAAGCATCCCCACTTTAATCCTTGACATCGTAGTACTGCCAGTAGTACCGTGACTTGGAAGGCGGTCTTCCTATGTCAAAACTTGACGATGAAATTGAGAAACTAGAGGAGCGAAGGAACAATACACGGTTTGCTTATCTTGCACGAGTGTGTCAGGAACATTTCGGCCGTGAAAGAATTAGTGGCAGTCATTACATATTTAAAACGCCTTGGCAGGGCGATCCTCGCATCAATTTGCAGAGGGTTCGAGGGAACGCGAAGCCGTATCAAGTGGATCAGGTAATTTCTGCGCTTGAAAGGCTGAAGGAAATGCAAGAGACAAAAAGTAAACAGCCACGCACCGTGGGGAAAGGAGACGCACATGGCGGAGAATAGGGCAGGTAAATCAAAGGGCGGTGGCGTTAAGTATGACGCTCAGGACTATCTATACAGCGTGGTATGGTCTGAAGAGGATAAGGCTTTCATTGGCAGGGTGCTTGAGTTTCCTTCGCTTGCCGCGCATGGTGATACACAAGAAGATGCTCTGCGCGAAATTCGGTCAGCGGTTGAGTATGCGCTGGAAGATTTAGGCGACTGCGGAGAGATCGTCCCGGAGCCTTTGAGCAAGCGATCATTTAGTGGCACTTTGAATCTTCGTATGCCAAAGCATCTACATCGACAATTGGCAGAAGAGGCAGCGCAAGAAGGAGTCTCGCTTAATCAATGGATCAATGCAAAATTAGCAGCGTCTCAGCGCTATGCGAGGCCAAGAAGAATTAAAAAAACCGCTTGATCTTTCAAGCGAGGAGACGAAGAGGCCGATTTTGTGTCGGCCTTTTCTTTTAGGCGGTTAGCAGGTCTTTCAAATCCCAAACACGTTTTCCTTAGACTCTTTGTCGCAATTTCGTATCTGGGTTATACTGCGCCTAGCTCGCCCGCCCGCTTTTTCAGGCGCTTAGGTCCAAACAAGACTAAAGCAGTG
The DNA here is from genome assembly GCA_035248565.1 of Pyrinomonadaceae bacterium. Lineage (GTDB taxonomy): Bacteria > Acidobacteriota > Blastocatellia > Pyrinomonadales > Pyrinomonadaceae > PSRF01. Next base: position 21,778 of record DATFHH010000180.1, read on the forward strand.
CATGGAAGCGATGAGGTGCTTCCGGCACTTAACTGGCGAGGCCCGTTTTTATGATCGTCTATCGGACGGTTTAGATTAACTTTTGTTGCAGCCGCCCACAGATCAAACAGGTTTAGAGCACAAGCATGCTCCCTGTTAAAGGATCTCCGGTCCATAGCGCCCGGTGGCTAGTCAGGTTTTCTGTTGAAAGAAAGAGATTTCGGTCGTGTTGCGGACACCGATCCGCAAACGCCCACAACTGTGCGCCATCTACGGCGCCATCCCAAGCTTAACCCACATTCGGCCAGTAGAGAATTGCTTTCACCGCAATTCACCCCCAGGCCGATCCGTATCACCCCGCATTTTAGAAAAGGCTGGTAATGGCTAAACAACTTATCGTGAGCGTCAATGGACGCGAAAAGAAGATTGCGATCATTGAAGACGACAAGGTCGCTGAGTTCTACATTGAACGTGGAGAACAACACCAGGGAATCGTCGGCAACATCTACAAAGGTCGCGTGATGCGCGTCTTGCCCGGAATGCAGTCCGCCTTCGTCGATATCGGACTCGAACGCGACGCTTTCCTTTACGTCTCCGACTTCTTCGACGAAGAAGAAGAGTTTGAAAGAATCGTCATTGACAAGTCTAAGAAGGGAACTCCGGACGCAGAACACGCGGCCGCCGAAGAGGTAGCTCTAAATCGAGCAGAACGCGAACAGCGAATCGACGAAACTCAAGAACGAGCCGAGCCGCTGGAAGGGCTCGAGGCCGCGCCGGTCGAAGAAGTTTCAGAACAGGCTGAGGCCGGACGACGTCGTGGTCGCCGTGGCCGCCGTCGCGGGCGCTGGGAGAAATCCGACGAAGCACCAATGCCGACTCCGCCACCTGCTCCATCTTTCGAGATACCCAACACACCTTTTGTCGCAGGCGATCCTTTAATCGAACGCATCGTCGACGAAGAAGAGACCGCAGCCAATGGCGAGATGTTCAAGGACGCCCGACTTCAGGAGCGACTCTTCGATCAGATTCACGCCGTCGAATTCAACATGGAGGACGATTTCCGGAGTGCGGAAGTAGGCTCACTGCTTTCGTCCGGATTGAGCAGCAAGTCGTTTGAACGAGTTGACGATGAAGCTACCGAAGCAGAGCCGATCCGCGAAGAGCGGCGACCACGCGAGGCGCATGTTTCGAGTTTCATCGACGAGGTCGCCACGAATCCATTAGGAAGCGTGAGCTTTGAACGTATCAGTGACGACGAAGAAGAGGTCGCTCAGGCGGAGCCGGTATCTGAAAAGCAAGCGAGTAAACGCGCGCGCAAGTCCTCGGCTGCTACGAAGAAAAAGAGTTCAACGCGAACCGCTGCAAGCAAGAGCAGCGCTTCAAAGAAGAAAGCATCGAAGAAGTCTTCCAAAAAACGAGCGGCTGAGGCGGAGACTGGCGGCGAGTCGCTGCCTGCATATACCGATTCCGAAGTGCGCGTAGTTGAGAATCAATCGCGAGGCGAGTTTGCAACGCGGCGCGGCGGACGAAGACGACGCCGCACGGGTAAAAATCGACCGTCTGCGACCTCAGGAACAGAAGTCGAAAACGCAACGATCGCGGAGGTTCCAGTCGATGGTCACGACGATGAGCGCGAGCCGGTGCAGCTCAGTGACGTTCACGAAGATACTGCTCCGCAGCAGTCAGATGGTAACCAGCGTCCGCGGGGGCGCGATCAGCGTGGACGCGATCAGCGCGGCTATCGGAACCAAAGCAGGCGCGAGCGACATCAGCCGGCTATCACAGATCTACTCAGCGAAGGGCAGGAGATACTGGTCCAAATCGCGAAAGAACCGATTGCCAAAAAAGGCGCGCGCATCACTTCGCATATCGCCCTGCCTGGACGTTTTCTGGTCTACATGCCGACAGTGGAACACGTCGGCGTCTCGCGCAAGATCGAGTCTGACAATGAACGTCACCGGCTGCGGAAGTTGATTCAAATGATTCGGGCTGAGGAAGACATTCCGTCAGGCGGTTTTATCGTCCGCACGGCGGGTGTTGGCATTAGTGAGAAAGAGCTGCGCGAAGACGTTCGTTATCTGGTCCGTACCTGGCTGGATATCCGCGGTGGCGCTGAAAAAGCAAAAGCGCCGGCGCTGGTCCATCGCGATCTCGATCTGGTCCAACGACTGCTGCGCGATCAATTGTCTGACGACTTCGAGTCGATTCGCGTCGATTCAGAAGAGGAGTATCAGGCGATCGTCGAGTTCATCAACCGCATTCAGCCGCGTTTGGTTAAGCGCGTGAAGCTCTACACGAAAGAGCAGCCAATACTCGAAAACTACGGCGTGCAGGCTGAGATCGACAAAGCGATTAAGCCGCGGGTGTGGCTGAAGTCCGGCGGTTATCTCGTGATTAACCAGACCGAAGCGCTGGTGGCGATCGACGTCAACACCGGCAAATTTGTCGGACGCGGCAGCGGCCGGCTCGAAGACACGATCACGCGCACCAATCTCGAAGCAGTCGACGAGATTGTCCGCCAGATTCGTCTGCGAGATCTGGGTGGAATCATCGTGCTCGATTTGATCGACATGGAAGAGCGTCGCAATCGACAGAAGGTGATGCAGGCGCTTCAGGACGCTTTGCGCAATGATAAGTCGCCGACGAAGGTGCTTTCGTTCAACGACTTCGGTTTGGTGATCATGACGCGCAAGCGCGTTAAGCAGTCGCTCGAGCGAACGCTTTGCTCGCCTTGTCCGAACTGCCAGGGCGCTGGACTGATCAAGTCGCCGCAAACGATCTGTTATGAGTTGCTCGAAGAGGCACGGCGTTTGGCGAAGGGCATCAACGGAGAACGCGACAATAAGCAAGTCACCTTGCGAATCAATCCTGATGTGGCGAAGGCGCTGCGTTCGAGCGAGCGCGATGTGTTGACGGAGATTGAGGACTATCTTGGACCAATCGACATCACGAGCGATACCGCGATTCACCAGGAGCAGTTTGACTTCGCCGTAATATAAAAACCATCCACAGATTACGCAGATTTAATCTGTGTAACCTGTGGATGGTTTACGTGTTTGTAGAGGATGTCGCGCTGCTGAGGAATGAAGCCGGCCTCACGGATCAAGAACTGAAGCATCTGCTCGTCCGCGCGATTGTGCGCGCCTGCGGCGGAGACGACATTCTCCTCGATCATGATCGAGCCCATGTCGTTGGCTCCGTAACGCAGCGCGACCTGCCCGAGTCGTAAGCCTTGCGTCAACCACGACGACTGAAAGTTTTCGATATTATCGAGAAAGAGACGCGAGACGGCCAGCATCTTGAGGTAATCCATGCCAGTTGGTTCGTCTTTGATCCTACGTCCAAGCGCCGTGTTCTCACGTTGAAAAGTCCACGGAATAAACGCAGTGAAGCCGCCGGTCTCGTCCTGTAGATCGCGGATACGCTGCAAATGCCTGACGCGGTGTTCGACACGATCCCCGATTCCAAACATCATCGTCGCGGTTGACCGTAGACCAACGCGATGCACCGCGCGCATCACTGCCAGCCACTCGTCTGTAGTACACTTGGTCGCAACTCGCTTACGCACTTCATCGTCGAGAATCTCGGCGCCACCGCCTGGCAGACTGTAAAGTCCTGCTTCTTTGAGACGGCTCATGATCGTCTCATAATCGAGTTTCGAGATCAGGTGAATGTTGTGAATCTCCGGCGGTGAGAAACAGTGCAGCTGAAATCCCGGATACTTCGCGCGCAACGAACGCAGCAGATCTTCATACCACTCGATGCTGAAGTCCGGATGCAGACCACCCTGCATCAATACACCCGTGCCGCCGAGAGCAATAGTCTCATCGATTTTTTGGCAGATCTCGTCGAAGGTGCGGACGTAAGTGTCGGGCGCGCCCGGACGCCGATAGAACGCGCAGAACGTGCAAACGACATTACAAACATTCGTGTAATTAATATTCCGATCGATAATGTAAGTAACGATATTATCCGGGTGACGCCGCGCGCGTATCTCGTCAGCAGCAACGCCCATGCGCGCGATGTCATGCGATTCGAGCAGCGTCTTGCATTCATCGGCAGACATGCGCTCGCCCTCTAGCACGCGATCTAAAATCTTTTCAATATTCACGACTATCCGTTCCTATCCGTGCAATCCGCGGCTAAATAAACCTTAACTCCTTAACATGCTCGATCAGTTTGTGCTTAAATGCCAACTCAAAATACAACCTTAAACCTCTCTCCATCGACTCATCAACAGTAAAAACGATGTTCTCTGTCAGGTAGTTTCTAAGTTCCGCCACCGACATCGGAATCTTATCCTGATACGAACGAACGATCTCTTCAATATGAGAGACTCCCTCGTCGCGTGCACCCCCGAAATCGACCTCACACGCGCGATCGATCGCATGGTCGCGAACCATCCACATCGCAAAAACAAACCCGAGACCAGTGTGTTCTCGCCAAAGACTCGCCATGTCCCAGACGTTTAGCCCGTGTCTGCGAAACGTCATTCCCGGATCGCCGATGATCAACGCGGCATCGTTCTTCTCCAGCATCTGGTCGAGATCGGGCGCGCGAGTGGTCCATTCCGGCTCGCGTCGCAAAAACTCTCCGAAAACGATCTTCACCAGCGTAGCGGACGTGCGTGACGATTCGTCCAATGCAACACTTCGAATCTCCTCGAGCCGTTTGTTTTTCGAGACGAGTACAACGCTCAGCACCTCTTTGCGCGAGCCGACGCACACATTACGGGCCAACAAACCCCCGGCGATGCGCTGATACTCGATAACCGGAATCAGCGCGCCTTCAACTAACGATTCCGCTAGCAGTTGCGCGCAACGGGCCGGAACAGCCTCGATGAAATCGACACTGCCGCGATGCGGTCCATTTAGAAAACTCCAAATCAAAGGCGCCGAATTTAAATAACTTGAGGCCGCGAGCCGAAAGGGATTGTTCATGAAGTTTCCAGTATATACTATCGCGCATGCCGATCTACGACGTGACTGTCCCCGTCTCAAATGAGCTACCAACCTGGCCCGGTGATCCAGGAGTTGAAATCGGCGACTGGCGCAGTTTGTCGAAAGGAGACGGCGCGAACGTTTCCGCGTTGAATTTTGGTGCGCACACGGGAACACACGTCGATGCTCCGGCGCATTTCATTGAAGGTGCTGCGAAAGTTGAGACGCTCTCGCTCGAAGTGTTGATTGGTGAAGCCGAGGTGATCGAAGTCCCGCAGGATGTTCGCGCGATCGATCAAGAGTTTGTGATGGCCCATTGTGCGCCGGAAACGACGCGAGTACTTTTCAGAACACGCAACTCCGCGTTCTGGAACACGGATAACACAGATTTTAGAACGGATTTTACGTATCTGGATTACAGCGCCGCGAAGTGGCTCGTGGAGAAAGGGGTGAAGCTCGTCGGCATCGACTATCTATCGATTGAGAGGTTTGCATCGAAGGACCACGAAACACATCGCGTGTTGCTTTCGCAGGAAGTGGTTATTCTCGAAGGGTTAAATCTCACCGGCATTCCCGCAGGGAAATACGAACTAATCTGCTTACCCTTGCGCCTGCGAAGCAATCTTGGTGACGGCGCGCCTGCGCGAGTGGTTTTGAGAACCGCGGCTCAATAGACGATGGCAAAAGACAATCCAGAGTATCGCGAACGGGTTTATGCGATCGTGCGACGGATTCCTTCAGGTCGCGTGATGACTTACGGCCAGATAGCGGAGCTGCTCGGTGAAGGTTATACGCCCCGCACCGTCGGTTTCGTGATGCATGCTTCACCTGATGGAACTCCGTGGCATCGCGTGGTCAATGCGCAGGGCGGAATCTCCACTGGTCGAATCGCGTTGCCGCACGACAAACAGCAGCGCATGCTCGAACAGGAAGGCGTAGTATTCGACAAAAATGGTCGCTGCGATTTGCAGACATTTCTTCACATTCCAAAGACGAAATCTCAGAAGCCGAAAGACGCAAGTTTATTTAAACGAAAGTCGTCCACTCGAGGAGCAAAGCGATGAATTCAGAACCGATGCAACGCGTTCCTTACAATGTGAGCACGCCGCGTTATTCAGTCTCACATCAAATGGTGACCACTGCTTTCGAGGTACCGAATTACCGGGTCGTACAGAACCTCGGCGTCGTGCGCGGCATCGTCGTGCGTTCGCGAAACGTCTTCGCGACGATTGGCGCAACGCTTCAAACGATCGTCGGCGGCAACATCACTGTGTGGACAAAGTTGTGTGAACAGACGAGGGTCGACGCCTTCGATATTATGATCCAGCACGCGACTGAGGTTGGTGCGAATGCGGTCATCGGTGCGCGCTACGACACCACTGAGCTCGCACAAGGTGTCACGGAAGTGTTGGCGTACGGCACTGCGGTAATTGTCGAGCCTGTCGGCGACTCGGTTTTAAGCCGCGGATGAGACAGATGGTATGATACCGGAGTGGAAGATTTAAGGAAGTTCGCGCTCTATTTTCGGAATTATAAAACGCAACTGACCCTCGGGATTGCCTGCATTTTCGCCAGCGTTGTCGCCGGTCTTTTCATTCCTCTCATTGTCGGTCGCGCTGTCGATGCGAATTGGACACAACTTTCCTGGTCAAAACTGACCATCTCCGCGGGCAAAGTCTTAGCCGCCAGCCTCATCAGCGGCATTTTTCTCTTCCTGCAGCGGCGCATCCTGATCGGCATGTCGCGCAACATCGAGTACGACATGCGCAAAGAGTTTTACGCGCATCTGGTCGATCAGCCGCTGTCGTTCTTTCACGAGCATCGCATCGGCGATCTGATGGCGCGCGCTACCAACGACCTCGGCGCTGTGCGGCAACTCGCCGGCCCGATGATCATGTACTCGTTATCGACACTGTTTGTCGTGGTGCTGGTGCTGCCGCTGATGTTCATGCTGAACTGGTGGCTGACGGTGTTGTTGTTTGTAACGATGCCTTTAGTGTCGCTGACCGTAAAGTTCTTCGGTCAACAAGTCCACACGCGATTTGAAAAGATCCAGGACTTCTTCGCTCAGATCACTGCGCGTGCACAAGAGAACTTCAACGGCGTGCGCGTCGTTCGCGCCTACGCGCAGGAAGGGGCCGAGATGGCGGCCTTCAACAATCTCAACTGGGAATACGCGCAGCGCAATCTTGGACTCGTCCGCATCGACGCGTTGATGCGACCTTTGATGACTTTTCTGATCGGAATCGGTTACGTGCTTATCATCTGGGCCGGTGTACCACTCGCTGTGCGTGGCGAGATCTCGGTGGGCCAGTTCACGATGTTCAACTTGTATCTGACGCGATTGATCTGGCCCTTAATTGCGCTCGGATATGTGGTGAATCTTTATCAACGCGGTACGGCGAGTCTAAAACGGTTGAATGCGATCTTCCGGATCGAACCTGCGATCGCTGACGAACCTGACACACGCGAACAGCCTCCGATCAAAGGAAAGATTGAGTTCCGCCATCTGACCTTCAGGTATCATCCAAACGACGAGCCGGTGCTCATGAACCTGAATCTCACGATTCCGGAAGGTCACACAGTTGCATTCGTCGGACGCACAGGAAGCGGCAAATCAACGATTACCAACCTGATTCCGCGTTTGATCGATGCACCCAACAACACGCTGTTCATCGACGACATTCCGATCAAAGAGTATCCACTGGCGCAACTACGCTCGAGCGTTGGCTACGTGCCACAGGAGACGTTTCTGTTCAGCGACTCGGTGAAGGGAAATATCGCTTTCGGCGTTGAGAAAGCGGAGATGGCGGAGGTCGAATGGGCGGCAGAGATCGCGGGCTTGTCTGAGGACATTGCTGGATTTCCGGATCGCTTCGAGACGCTTGTTGGCGAGCGCGGCATCACGCTGTCGGGCGGACAAAAGCAACGCACCGCGATTGCGCGTGCAGTTTTGCGTGAGCCGAAGATCTTGATACTCGACGATGCATTGTCGTCAGTTGATACGTACACGGAAGAGAAGATCCTCGGGCAGCTTCGTGGGGTCATGCGCGATCGCACCAGCTTGATCATCTCGCATCGCATCTCGACAGTCCGCGACGCCGACTTAATTTGCGTGTTGGATGAAGGTCGTATCGTCGAGCAAGGAACTCACGACGAGTTGCTTGCACGCGGCGGCGAATACGCGGATTTGTACGAACGGCAACTGTTAGAAGAAGAGTTAGCAGCAACATAAGTCATTGCCAATTTCCAATTGCCGATTGCCGATTGAAAGGCATTGGATCGAATAAATTGGCAATTGGCAATCGGCAATTGGAAATGTCATTAATGTCTACGGCAGTAAAACAATTTCACGAAGAAGAGGCGATCGGCAAGACCTACGATCTTCAGGTCACGAAGCGCCTTCTGCGATACCTAAAGCCCTACGTTCGCCTGCTCATGTCGGCGTTGGCCCTGACGCTGGCGTTGAACCTGCTCGGCATACTCCAGCCAAAGTTCACGCAATACGCGATTGACTGGTACATCCTGCCACGCACGACCAAGGGACTAACCTTGCTGGTCGTGCTGTATCTCGCTTCACAACTTCTGCGACTAATCTTCTCGTACTTTCAAGCGATTCTCGTCAACAGCGTCGGACAGTATGTGATGTTCGACATGCGAAAAGAGCTTTACAACAAGCTCCAGCATCAGGAAGTCGCCTACTACGATCGCAACCCCGTTGGTCGCATCATGACCAGACTGACAACCGATGTCGATGCGCTCAATCAGTTGTTCACCGAAGGCGTGACGGATCTACTCGGCGATCTCGTGATGATCGTCGCGATCATCTCCGTGATGTTGTGGATGGACGTGAAGCTCACGGTGATCACTCTGTTGACCGTGCCGATGCTCTTTGCAGCGACGACATGGTTTCGCAGAGGCGCGCGAAAGGGCTACGAACTGGTGCGCACGCGCATCGCACGCATCAACGCCTTCCTGCAAGAGCACTTTGCCGGCGCGCAAACAGTTCAGATTTTTAACGCAGAAGCAAAGTCTCTGAGTCGTTTCGATCGCATTAACGACGAGTATCGTAACGCGAATATCGACACCATCTTTTACTACGCCGTATTTTTCCCGTTAGTCGATCTGATCGGGGCGATCGGTATAGCGCTTATCATCTGGTACGGCGGATATCGCGTGATGCAGAACACGCCCGAGCATACTGTGCTGACTCTCGGCGCACTCGTCGCGTTTATCCAATATTCGCAGTCGCTGTTTCAACCGATCCGCGACATCTCTGACAAGTACAACGTGCTGCAAGGCGCCGTGGTTGCTTCTCATCGCATCTTCAAGACACTCGATCTGCCGATCACAATCCTGCCACCCGAGACGCCGCTTAAAGCCGAACGCGCGCGTGGTCGAATTGAATTTCAGAACGTCTGGTTCGCTTATAAAGACGAAGATTGGGTGTTGAAAGACGTGTCGTTCACGGTCGAGCCAGGGCAGTCGATCGCGCTGGTCGGTCACACCGGTTCGGGCAAGACGACGATCACGAATCTGCTGATGCGCTTCTACGACATTCAGCGTGGAAGAATACTGCTTGATGGGATCGATGTACGTGATTGGGACCTGGCGGCGTTACGACAGAACTTCGCGGTGGTGTTGCAGGAAGTTTTCCTGTTTAGTGGAACAATTGAAGGCAATATTCGTCTCGGCCGCGAAGACATTAGCGAAGAGCGTGTGCGTTGGGCAGCGCACGAGGTCCATGCTGACGGTTTTATTCGGCGGTTGAGAGAGGGTTATAAGGCGGAAGTGCGTGAGCGTGGCGCGGGACTGTCGGTTGGGCAGAAGCAACTGATCTCATTTGCACGCGCACTTGCATTCGATCCGGCGATCTTGATTCTCGACGAAGCGACGAGTTCGATCGACACGGAGACCGAACAGTTAATTCAACGGGCCATCGAACGAGTGATGCGCGATCGCACTTCAATCGTGGTCGCACACAGGCTTTCAACGATTCAGAACGCGGATCGGATCATCGTGCTGCATCATGGTGAGATTCGCGAGCAAGGCACGCATCAGGAGTTGCTGGCTGAACGTGGGTTGTATTGGAAGCTTTACAAACTACAGTACGCGGATGCGAGACCAGTCTTAGCCGCCGATTAACACGGAAAGACAGATCAGCGCAGATCAGCCTTCAATCCGTTTTGATCCGCGGTCCTGCTTTGAATTGGCACCAGCGCTTCGAACGATTTGTAAATCTGAAGATACATCTGCGTCTCGCGCGGGATGAGCGTGCGCCAAGAGTCGCCGCCACGTTTCAGATACAACGGAAGCTTCGCTGCATTCGAGTTATAACCCGCTGCAAGCAACTCGCTCGGTGTTGCGAGCTTCGCGTTCAGCGCGTACATCACTTCATCATTCGCGGTCAAATCGCTCCAGGTGTCTTTCATGTAAAGCAGCATCGCCTGAAGTGCGTTCGCGTGGTTGCGCATTCCCGTCACGAAATCAGGAATGAGACCGACGCCGGGATACCGCGTTCGCAGAAGGTTGTAAGCCCAGGGAATCATCTGCACCATGCCGCCCGCGCCTGCGCTGCTCACTGAAAATCGATAAGTATCGAGTTCGTTCAGAGCAAACAACGAATAGATCTCGTCATACAACGCCAGCCGATTCTCATTGCGGAAACGGTCGTGATCGACGTGTTCGACGACGCACAGACGCTCGGCAACGTCAACGATCTCAGGCGAGATCGTCACGCCTTTGTCGCGGAGACGTTTGACTGCGAGATCCAGCATGTTGCGGACATAAGATTGGCCGGAGTGCACCAGATCGGGTGAAAGCAAAGCCGGATGAGCAGAAGTGTAATAAGCCGTTTCTAAAAACTTTCCGCCGCGTTCAATTGGATACTCCACTGTTAGCGGCGCAAGCGACTTGCCGTCCTGAGTAAATATCGTCAGGGCGGTGTTGACGCCGTTCGCGCGAACGATACGGACGTTAACGTTTGTGCCTTCGGAAGTCGTCGTGTTGACCTCAGCGCCCTTCGTCAGAAAAGTCTCCTTTGAAAGCGTGATGAAATGTGTGCGCGCGGATTCGCGATCCAAAGCTGCGATCGTTACAAATTCGATCGATGGAACCGAAGCAGTTGGCACAGGCCGCGTCTTGAGCATCCGGCGTGCTTCGGAAATGCGAGTTTGAATCACCGAGGGCGTGAAACGCGTTATCGGCTCGGCGAGCTTTTTCTGTGACTCAGGTACGATAACCGGTAAGCCGGTTTCGGTATCGGCCGGCTTTGGCAGTGGCGCGGCGATTTGGGCTGCGGCTGCTTGTGCCGGGGTTTGCTGAGCCTGCGCGGCGCCTGCGACCGTCCGAGGCCGCACCGCACTACTCTCCTGCGCTTTCATCTCGACGGCAGCAAAAAGAAGAGCGACGACAAAAAGGGCTACTCGGGAATTCATTTTCATAGTGTTTAGGAGAGTCCTGGACTAAAAACTTTACGCGTCGGGGGGCGACAAGCGTTGGCTTAGATTCGCCCATGCCGCGGCGCGTTGTCAACCCTTTTTGTGCCTGTTTGTGGTTAATCGACCGCGAAGCCGATATTCACGACCGCGGTGATGTCTTTCTCGAGCGACGACGTGTCGTTCATGCCCTCGCCAGAGACCTCGTTTGAGTCCGCCGGCGTGATCTGCAACACACCCATGCGGGCTGAGCGTACACTACCAATCGAACTGCCGGTGCTTTGCGCGATCTGTTCCGCTCTGACCTTCGCGTCTTTGGCAGCCTCAGCCAGCATCTCGATCTTCAGGCCACCGAGCTGGGTGTAGAGATATTCAGGCGCCATCGATTCGATCAGTATTCCCTGATTAATCAACTCGGTCGCCTCACGCGCAATCTGAGATATCTTGTCCACGTCGTTTGAACGTACGGACAGTTCCTGCCGCAGCGAATAGCCGGTGATCTCGGAAGTTTCTACTCCATCGCTCGTGCGGCCGTGGAGAGTTTGTGAAGAGATCGAAGAGATAGTGATCTGGTTCTCGGGGATACCTTTGCTGATCAGGTAAGCCTTCACTCGCGGCACTGATTCGGAGAGTGCGCGATAAGCTTCAGACAACACGGGCGCCTGATACGAAACCGCCGAACGCCAAACTACAAGGTCCGATCTGATTCGCTTTCTTGCCGAACCAGTTACGGTGATTGTTTGGTCGCCTCTTTTCCCCTTCACGAAAAACCAGCCGCCAATCGTAGTGGCGATCACTAGACCAATAGCGAGCACTAGCGCGGCCACCAATGATCCCGAACGTTCTAAGTACATAAGCGTACTCCTTTCAGAATCTTACAACGCGTGGGCACAATACACCGGTTGCTGAAAAGGGGGCAACTGTTATACTCGCAAGTTCGGAAACTGGAAGGGAGCGTTTGCTATGTCTTTCTACTCACCCATTCGCCCTGCTCTAATCGTGTGTCTATGCATCGCAGGTATCACTCAGCAGATGATCAAACCAAATAGTTATCCCCCGGCTCGAAAGAGCGATCAGGTTGACGATTATCACGGCGTGAAGGTCGCCGATCCGTACCGCTGGCTCGAGGATCTCGATTCCGAAGAAACTCGTAATTGGGTAGAGGCGGAAAACAAGTTGACGTTTGCTTTTCTCGAGTCTATTCCGCAGCGCAACGCCATCAAAGATCGGCTCACCAAGCTCTGGAATTATGAAAAGTATGGCATTCCATTCAAGGAGGGCCAACACTACTTTTACTCGCGCAACAGTGGTTTGCAGAACCAGGCAGTGCTCTACACGGTGACTTCGCTGGAGGCGCAGCCACAGATGATTCTCGATCCCAACACACTGTCGCCGGACGGCACGGTCGCAGTTTCCGGACTGCAAGCCAGTCCTGACGGCAAACTGCTCGCGTATAGCTTGTCGGCATCGGGTTCAGACTGGCAGGAGTGGAGAGTCCGTGACGTCGAAACAAGCAAAGACCTTTCCGACGATCTCAAGTGGGTGAAGTTTTCCGGAGCGTCCTGGACGCGCGATGGCAAAGGGTTTTTCTACAGTCGTTATGACGAACCGAAGAACGATGCGCTGAAAGCAACCAACTACTTTCAAAAAATCTATTACCACAAACTCGGCACGACGCAGGCCGAAGACGTGCTCGTTTATGAACGTCCGGATCAAAAAGATTGGTTGCTCGGAGGAACGGTCACTGAAGACGGCAACTATCTGATCATCAACGTCAGTGAGGGCACGGACGTGAAAAGCCGTGTCTACTACAAAGATCTGAAAGCCAAAGATGCTCAGGTTGTTAAGCTGCTCGACGATTTTGATGCGGCATACAATTTTATCGGCAACGACGGAACGCGATTCTGGTTTCAGACAGATTTGCAAGCACCACGCGGTAAGATCATCGAGATCGACACGAACAATCCTGCACGCAGCAATTGGAAAGTCATCGTTCCCGAAAGCAAGGAAACACTTCAAGCGACGACTTTCGTCAATAACAAATTTATCCTCAACTATCTGAAGGACGCTTACACGCAGGTAAAAATCTACGACACGGCCGGCAAGTTTCTGCGTGAGGTGACGTTCCCCGGAATAGGTTCTGCCGAAGGCTTCGGCGGTAAAGCAACCGATAAAGAAACGTTCTATTCGTTCACCAGCTTTACTACACCGGCTACGATCTATCGTTACGACATGACGACGGGCAAAAGCACTGTCTTCCGGCAACCGAAAGTCGATTTCAATCCTGCTGAATACGAAACGAAGCAGGTCTTTTACACGAGCAAGGACGGCACGAAGGTGCCGATGTTCATCACGTACAAGAAAGGATTGAAGCTCGACGGCAACAATCCAACCTACCTTTACGGTTACGGTGGCTTCAATATCTCGCTCATGCCGGCGTTCTCAGTCGGCAATCTAGTTTGGATGGAAATGGGTGGCGTTTACGCGCAACCTAATCTGCGCGGTGGTGGCGAGTATGGTGAAGAGTGGCACCAGGCCGGCATGAAGCTCAAAAAGCAAAATGTATTTGACGACTTCATCGCCGCGGCGCAGTGGTTGATCGATAACAAGTACACCTCGACTCCGAAACTCGCGATCGGTGGTGGCAGTAATGGAGGTTTGCTTGTCGGTGCAGCGTTGACGCAGCGGCCGGATCTCTTTGGCGCGGCGCTGCCGGCAGTCGGCGTGATGGACATGCTTCGTTTTCAGAACTTCACGATTGGGTGGGCGTGGGTCTCTGATTACGGGTCGTCGGCGAATCCGGAAGAGTTCAAAGCGTTGTACGCATATTCACCGCTGCAGAATATCAAACCGGGAACGTCGTATCCGCCGACGTTGATCACGACCGCCGATCATGACGATCGCGTTTGGCCGGGACATAGTTTTAAGTTTGCGGCAACGCTTCAGGCGGCACAGGCGGGGAGCGCGCCGATATTGATTCGCATTGAGACGAAGGCGGGGCACGGCGCTGGGAAACCGACGTCGAAGATCATCGAAGAACTGGCGGATCGCTGGGCGTTTCTGGTGAAAGTGCTTGACATGAAGAGCTGAATCCATCCACAGATTACGCAGATAAATATAAATCTGTGTAATCTGCGGATGGCTCTATTACTGGGACCACGGGGCGGGCTTTCGCACCCAACGAAAGCCCCTCATTTTTTCCTGTAACTCCGCTGGTAGTGGCCCAGCGTCGCTGGCTGCGATATTTGATTCAACGTGTGAGAGCTTGCGCATTCCCGGAATGATCGTGCTCACATCCTGATTCCCCAGGATGAACCGCAGCGCGAGCTCCGGCATCGTGATCTTCGTCGAACGTTCTCGATTCCATTCTTCCAAAGTCTTCTTTACCGCATCGGCTCTCTCGACACTCGGAATCAGGTTCTCAGGAACAAAGTAAGTGTTGCGCCAATCACCTTCAGGCCACTTGCTGTCTTTGGTTAAATTTCCTGTCAATGTACCTTCATCAAAAGGAACACGTGCAATCACCGCCACGTCCATTTCGCGGCACGCGGGAAACAGCTCGTCTTCCGGATTCTGATCGAAGATGTTGTAGATCACCTGCACTGAATCGATCTGTCCGCTGCGCACCGCGCGTACGCCGTTCCATGGTTCCCAACGATTGATACTGATCCCGATCGCGTTGATCAGTTTCTGACTGCGCAGATCGTCGAGACGATAGAACCAACGATCGTCGCGCATCCACTCGTCACTCCAGGTGTGAAACTGTATGAGGTCAAATTGGTCCAACCCGGAACTCTCCAGGCTGCGATGTACATACTCCTCGACGTGGTCTGGCGGATACGACTGCATTAACGTCGAATCAGGTTGCGCGGGCCACTTGAGATCTTTCGGTGGAATTTTGGTTGCTGTGTAGAGTCGTTTGCCGGCGTTGGCTCTGACAGTTTGGCCCAACAGGTTTTCACTGCGGCCGTTGCCGTAGGCGTAGGCGGTATCAAAGAAGTTGCAGCCGCGATCGACCGCTGCTTGTAGTGATTGCAGCGACTCGTTGTCGTTGGAATTGGACCAACTAGCCATGCCCCACATGCCATAGCCCATCTCGCTGACTTCCCAGCCAGTACGCCCAAAGCGACGATATCTCATGGATCGGATATTGCCACAAAGAGGCACAGAAAGTACAAAAGGAAGCGGTTTTGAATTCCGCTTCCTTTTGTATTTTTATGCCTTTTTGTGGGGGCAATACTTAGTTGCTGCCGGTGGTTGATGCTCCGCTGTTGCTAAGCACGATATCTTTGTCGGATCCACCAAAAGTGACGCCGATCAGTTGCGTTTCATTGCCATTGACGGTCGATCTCAATTGGAAATCACTTGCTTTCTTTGTACGTGACTCGACTTTCGCCATTGCTTCGGCGACAGTCTTGCCATTTTTGGTGATGGCGAGTTGACCAGTTTCGTCGTTGAACTGCAATTCGTAGGTTCCCTTCTTGACGAGCGTGTTGTTGACCTTGATGTCGTTCTCGAAAGTAACCTTTTCCTTATGCACTTTGGCCAAGGCAACGACACCTGTCAATGCACCGACCAATAGAACCACCATCATCCGATTTACGATTGACTTCATAAAGCTCTCCTTGCTTTTGTTAGATTGCGCTCTCCCTGTGAGTGAACACCACTCGCAGAGTACCTATGACAGAATATTTCAAACACCCCGCGATGGTACGCGAATGAAAATAGAAAGGTTCCTTCTTTACCTTCTCTATACAAATCTTTACATTTGCTGACAGTTTTTTCGCATTTGTTTTGATAGACTTCGCACACACAGTACGAATTTATATACATTAGAAGGAGATTCTGAATGAGAAAGTTGCTTTATGCTTTTGGCCTGACAAGCGCGCTAGTGTTTGCTCTGGCTGCGCAAGCTGCTGCGCCAAACTTCGCCGGAACCTGGACGCTTGACAAGAGCAAGAGCCAGGGTCTCTCCCAACGTATTCAGAACGCCGAGAGCGTTACCTGGAACATCAC